>CAIRYQ010000023.1 GCA_903882875.1 uncultured Spartobacteria bacterium
CTCTCTCGCCGACCTGCGCTCCAAGCTCATGCGCTACATCCGCCAATACAATAAAACGGCAACCCCAATCAAATGGACTTACTCCAATCCCAAACAAAGAATCAAACCGTAGCTGATTCATGTGTTACGTTGCACTAGTCCACGTTTTCACGCGGCGGCCACGAGCCGATGCCTGCGGGCAGCACGAAGAGGTTTTTTTCAGTCGCAGAATTTCTTGTCGAGCTGCAGCGCGCGCAGGATACGTTCGTAGTGGCTAGGCGCATCCGGGTGCGTGAACGGCAGGTTAGCGCGCGTGAGCAGCGCAGTGAGACGCTTTTGAAAATCCCTACCGGGAATTGTCCGGCATTCGCGCGTTCCGTGTGTTTCGCGGTTCTCATCAATCGCGCGCATCCATTCTTGCAGAGGTCTTTGAATGATTGTCATTTTCGTCTCCTTCTTTTAGCGTGTCATTGCATGGTCATGAATTTTCCCTGAGATGAGTTACATCCGGCCCATCTATTCCGGGCGATTGGGCAACCATATTTTTCAGCATTGCTATTGCCGCCTCCTCGCGGAGCAGCACGGCAAGAACTTGAACTGCGCCGGGCTCCCGTTTTTTCCAAATACCTCCGGTGCCACCAGCCCGACCGAGGCGGAGACCCTGCTGCGCTGCCGGAACACGCTCGACGCGGAGATAGCCGCGGGCAGTTATGCCATCCGCGGCCTTTTCCAAAATTACTCACATTTCCGGGACCACATGCCGCGCATCAAAGAATGGCTGCACAAAAGGCCGCTGGAGTGCTTCACCAGTGATGACCTGCTGATTTCTATCCGCCTCGGCGACTTCAAGCGGTTTAATGTCTGCCTGCCGTTTGCCTATTATGAGCAGGCTATCCGATTGTTCGATTGCCGGAACATCCATCTGGTCACCGACGAACCGTCTCATCCGTTCATCGGGCGGTTCGCCAAATTTAATGCCCGGATCATCGCGCAGGATGACTTTGTCCACGGACTTAGCTTTGAGAACATCGTCATGTCCAACAGCACCTATTGCTGGTGGTACACGATTTTGTCCGGGAAAATGAAAAGGGCGGTTTTCCCCATCCCGACGCACACGAGGAACGCCGCCTACAGCGCGACCAAGATATTCAATGACGGCCTCGATCTGCGGGTGGATGATCCCCGGATTACTTACCTGTACAATATTGGCACATGGGGGGACAAGGCGGGCGAGCGCGGCGCAACCACACTGGAACCGGCGATTTTTTTCCGAGCCGGCATCTTCCGAACGACAAGCAAGAATTGCTATTCGCCTTCCACTCGCGATCCAAGGCATTAGTAATGAGATAAACCGCAGAGATAGATTTGGTGAACGGCACGTGTCGGGAATTTGCCAGCAAACGGCAGACAACTTAGCCTGCGAGCACGGCGCGGACGCAGTCATGGACGAGCTCCCAGTCCACGTTTTCGCGCGGGGCCCAGGTGCCGATGCCGGCGGGGAGCACGAAGAGGTTTTTCCCGTCGCGGAATTTCTTGTCGAGCTGCAGCGCGCGGAGGATGCGGTCGTAGAGGCCGGGCGCATCGGGGTGCGTGAGCGGCAGGCCGGCGCGGCCGAGCAGCGCGATGAGGCGCTTTTGGAAATCCTCGCCGACCACGCCGAACTTCACGGCCATGCGCGTGGCGGCGACCATGCCGACGGAAATCGCCTCGCCGTGCGTGAGCGCGTAGTCGGCGGAAAGTTCGAGCGCGTGGCCGATGGTGTGGCCGAAGTTCAACACGTTGCGGATGCCGAGCCTGTCGAGTTCGTCCTGCTCCACTACGTCGGCCTTCAGCCGCATGCACTGCGCGACGATGTCGGTGAGCGCGGCGGGATCGAGCGCGAGCATCTTTTCCAGCGCGCCAGCTTCAAGCTGCTCGAAAAGCGAACGCGAGCACACCGCGCCGTATTTGATCACCTCGGCCATGCCGCTGCGGACTTCGCGCTGACCGAGCGTGCGCAGCGCATCGAGGTCGCACACGACCATGCGCGGCTGGCTGAATGCACCCATGATGTTCTTCACGCCGCCGAAATTCACCGCGACCTTCCCGCCCACGCTCGAATCCACCGCCGCGAGCAGCGTCGTCGGAATCTGCACAAACGGCACGCCGCGCCGGAACACCGCCGCCGCAAACCCGCCAAGGTCGCCCACCACACCGCCGCCGAGCAGCAGCACAAGCGGTGCGGTCGCGGCGTCGGGAAATGCTCCGAGCATCGCGGCGCACGTCTTCGTAAATTCATCCCAGTTCTTCCCCGCCTCGCCCGCCGTGATGTCGTGCCGCACAATCTTCGCGAAGCCCGCGGCATCCAGCGATGCGCGCACTTTTTCAAAATAATGCCCGGCGACATTCGGGTCGGTGATGAGGAACGCGCCCGTCTGCCGCAGTCCCTCCGCGCGCAGCATCGCGCCGAACTCGCCGAGCAGCCCCGCGCCGATGACGACGGGGTAACTGCGCGGGCCAAGGTTCACTTCGATGCGGCGGCTTTCACTCATCGCCGCTTCGATGCCGCATTTGCCCGCCCTGCGCAAGTCGTCGCGCGCAGACTTGCCGTCGTTCCGGTTTGCGCACCACCGCCGATACAGCTTACCAACTCCGCCGCCATGCCGAACCTCACCGCCGATCTCACCGCCCTGCTCGAACCCGCGCGCGTGCTCCATTCGCGCGAGGACCTGCTCGCCTACGGCTACGACGGCACCGCGGCCCTCAGCGGCGTGCCCGCCGTGGTCGTGATGGTGAAGACCGTGGAGGAGGTCGCCGCCATCGTGAAATACGCCGCAGCGAACCGCGTGCCCGTGGTCGGTCGCGGCAGCGGCACGGGGCTCAGCGGCGGCAGCGTGCCATCCATGGGCTGCATCATTCTCTGCACCGCGCAGATGGACAAGGTGATCGAGCTCGACGAAAAAAATCTCACGGTGCTCGTCGAGTCCGGATGCATCACGCAGAAGGTGAGCGACCTCGCGGACAGCGTGGGCCTTCTCTATCCGCCCGACCCGGGCTCGATGAAAATTTCCACCATCGGCGGCAACGTCGCCGAAAACAGTGGTGGCCTGCGCGGGCTGAAATACGGCATCACGCGCGACTACGTGATGGGCATGGAAGTCGTGCTCGCCGACGGCACCGTCGTGTGGCTCGGCAACAAATGCGTGAAGGATGTCGCGGGCTATTCGATGAAGGACATCTTCATCGGCAGCGAAGGCACGCTCGGCATCATCACGAAAGTGCTGCTCAAGCTCGTGCCGAAACCCGCCGCAAAAAAAACGATGCTCGCGACTTTCGCCCGCATGGACTGCGCGAGCGACACCGTCTCCGCGATCATCGCGGCGAAGATCATCCCGTGCACGCTGGAGTTCCTCGACAAGATCACCATCAAGTGCGTCGAGGACTTCGCAAAGATCGGCCTCCCGCTCGACGCAGAGGCGATCCTACTCATGGAAACCGACGGCCACCCCGCCGCCGTCGAGGATCAGGCCGCGCAGATGGTCGAAATCGCAAAACGCTGCGGCGCCACGAGCGTGCAAGTCGCGCAGACCGCCGAGGAATCCGTCCGCCTCGCGAGCGCGCGCCGCTCCGCATTCAGCGCGCTCGCACGCGTTTCACCGACGACGATTTTGGAAGACGCCACCGTCCCGCGCAGCGAGCTGTCGAAGATGATCCGCTACATTCAGGATGTCGGCGCGCGGCACAACCTGCGCATCGGCACCTTCGGCCACATGGGCGACGGCAACCTGCATCCCACTTTCCTCACCGACGAAAAAAACGCCGCCGAGATGACGCGCGTCGAACTCGCGATGCAGGAAATCTTCGACTTCGCCATCTCGCTCGGCGGCACGATCACCGGCGAGCACGGCGTCGGCCTCGCGAAGAAACCCTTCCTCCGCCGCGCCCTCGGAAACGCGAGCCTCGACCTGATGAAGCTGCTCAAGAAATCGCTCGACCCGCTCGGCATTTTGAATCCGGGAAAGATTTTCGATTAAGCCGGCGCAAGCGTGCTCCTTTAAGCAGACGACACCTTTCATGCACCCACACGCTCCGAAAACTCCGCTGCCGCCCTCGCCCGGCGCGAAGCCATTCTATTTGAAGGATCTCGATTTCGGCGTGCTCGCGCAGTGCATCCATTGCGGCCTGTGCCTGCCGACGTGCCCGACTTACGACGCGACGAAATTGGAAAAACACAGCCCGCGCGGACGCATCCAGCTCATGCGGAATGTCGCCGAGGGGCGGCTCGATCTCACCGAGGCGTTTGGCGACGAAATGTATTTCTGCCTCGGCTGCCTCGCGTGCGAGACGGCGTGCCCGGCGGGCGTGGACTACACGCGCATGTTTGAGGAGGCGCGCGCAGACATCGAGCGCGCGGGAATCCTGAACACGGAAAAGCGGAACTGGATCCGCAGCATCATGCTGCGCGGAGTCTTCACGCGCCCGTGGCTGCTGCGGCTCATCGGCCGCATGCTGCGCATCTATCAGGCGAGCGGAATGGAGTGGCTCGTGAAGAAACTCGGCCTGCTCCGGCTGCTGCCGAAAAATCTCCGCGAACTCGAACCGCTCACACCGCGCGTGGAGCGCGATTTTTCCGACGCGCTCATCGCCGAGGTCGAGACTCCGAAGGACGCGGCGCGCAAACGCGTGGGAATGCTCACCGGCTGCGTGCAGGATCTCACATATTCCAGCGTGAACCGCGACACTGTGGACGTGCTGCTCGCGAATGGCTGCGAGGTCATCACCCCGCGGATGCAGCACTGCTGCGGTTCGCTGCACGGCCACAACGGCGAGGTGGACACCGCACGCGACATGGCGCGGCGGAACATTGACGCCATGGAACGCAGCGCGGGATCGCTCGACGATCTCGACGCCATCATCACGAATGCGGGCGGCTGCGGCTCGCACCTGAAGCACTACGATCACCTGCTCCACGACGACCCGCGCTACGCCGCACGCGCGCGCAAGTGGACGGCGAAGGTGAAGGACGTGCATGAATTTCTCTCCGCCATCGGCACGGTGAAACCAACCGGCGTTGGCACTGAACAAGTCGTGACGTATCACGAGAGCTGCCATCTTTGCCACGGGCAGAAGATCACGAAGCAGCCGCGCGAATTGCTGAAGCTGATCCCCGGCCTGAAGCTCGTCGAGTTGCCCGAGTCCTCGTGGTGTTGCGGCAGTGCGGGCGTTTACAACATCACGCAGCCCGAGATGTCCGCGAAGCTGCTCGACCGCAAGATGGCCAACATCGCGAAGACCGGCGCGAAGTGCGTCGCCAACGGCAACCCCGGCTGCAGCGTGCAGCTCGAAGCCGGCGTGCGCACCGCGGGCAGCGATGTGGAAATTGTGCATCCGATCACGCTGCTCGCGCGGGCGTATCGCGGTGGGCAAGGCGGAGAAAAATAGCCGTGCCCGCCTCGCGTCCCGGAGGGACAAGAGAAATTAGCCAGTGGTTGATCTACGAAGTTCATCTGCCGGTTCCTTTCGCCGATGCGCGTTTTGATCCTTCATCCCCGCATGGCTCTGGGAATTTTCACAGAGGTCCCGGTCTGTGAAGTCCGGGACTAAGTTGCGACTGCGACTGCGGGCTCGACCCACTTGCCGTGCTCGCGGATGAGGTCCTTCAGCCGGTCCACGGCCTCGGCCTCGGGGATGTTGAACTTCACGGCCTGCTTGCCCACGTAGAGGTTCACCTTGCCCGGCGCGCCGCCGACGTAGCCGAAGTCCGCATCGGCCATTTCGCCGGGCCCGTTCACGATGCAGCCCATGATGGCGATTTTCACGCCCTTGAGATGCAGCGTGGAGGCTTTGATTTTTGCGGTCGTGCTTTGCAGATCGAACAACGTGCGGCCGCAGCTCGGGCAGGCGACGTAGTCCGTTTTGAAAATGCGCGCGCCTGCTGCTTGCAGGATGTTGAACGCGAGGCGGAGCGACTGGCCGGGCGCTTCCTCGCCCTGGATGAGGATGGCGTCGCCGATGCCGTCGCAGAGCAGCGAGCCGATGTTCGCGGAACTCTCCAGCAGCGCGTCGAGGAACGGACGCTGCGCGTCGTGCGACGGAGTGAGCGTGTCCTTCAGCAAAATCGGATGCTTCGCCGTGAGGCGCGCAGCAAGAAGGCGGAATGCAGCGACAGTGGAAATTGCGAGGCCGTCCTTCACGGTGACGAGGTGCGGCTCGTCGGCGTCGTTGATTTCGGCGATGGCGCTGTCTTCACGCGGATCGATTTCGACGACGCCGGAAAGTTCGTAGATGAAGTCCGGCTGAAAATCACCGAGCGAGCGGACCTTGTGGGCGATGAGGTCGAACTTCCCTTGCCGGATGGCGACACGCGGGACTTCCTCGTCGCCGATGCCGACGGTGATGGAGTTGTGTTTGTCGTTCGGAACCGCTGGGATCTTGATGCGCAGGCTCTCGCGGTGGCGGTAGGTGAAGGGGTCGAAGGACACGGGCGTCTCCGCCGCGCCGGGCGCGAAAAGCGCGGCGCCGATGTGGTGCTTCACGCCGGCGAGGGCCTTGGCGACGGGGATTTCGTGGACGCTGTCCTCGGTGAGCGAGACGCGGATGGTGTCGCCGATGCCGTCATTGAGCAGCGAGCCGATGCCGATGGCGGATTTGATGCGCCCATCTTCGCCGTCGCCGGCCTCGGTGACGCCAAGATGGATCGGATAATTCCAATCGGGCCCTTCCTCCGCGAGGCGCGCGACCAACAGCCGATACGCCTCGATCATCACCTTCGGGTTCGAGGACTTCATCGAGAAGACGAACTCGTGGTAGTCGAGTTCGCGGGCGATGCGGGCGAATTCCAGCGCGCTCTCGACCATGCCGAGCGGCGTGTCGCCGTAGCGGTTCATGATGCGGTCGCTGAGCGAGCCGTGGTTCGTGCCGATGCGCATGGCGCGGCCGTGCTCCTTGCAAAATTTCACCAGAGGCGAGAAGCGCTCGCGGATGCGCTCCAGCTCGGCGGCATACTGCCCGTCGGTGTATTCGACGATCTTGAACTTTTTCGAGTCGGCGTAATTACCGGGGTTCACGCGGATTTTCTCGACCCACTTCGCGGCCTCCATCGCGGCCTCGGGCTTGAAATGGATGTCGGCGACAATCGGCACATTACATCCGCGCGCACGGAGGCCGGCGACGATGTGCTGGAGATTCGCCGCGTCCTTCACGGTTGGGGCGGTGATGCGGACGATTTCGCAGCCGACTGCAGCGAGATCCATCGTCTGCCTGATGGAAGCCTCGGTGTCCATCGTGTCGCACGTAATCATGGACTGCACGCGGATCGGATTGTCGCCGCCGATGGCGACATTTCCGACATGGACGACGCGCGTGGCGCGACGCCGGTAGTGATAGAGCGAGGAGCAGTGCTGCATGGGAAAATGGAGGCGGGCGGGCCGGCGGACCTTAGCTCGATTTCACAGCCGCGGCGCGTTCCCGGAATCGCATCGGTGGCTTTTCCTTCTCCTTTTTGCCGCCGCCGAAAAGATCCTGCACATCGAACATCGTGATGAAGAGCATCGTGCCGATGACGAGGAAAGTGCCGGCGATCTGCACATATTCGACGACCTTCGCTGTGCGCGCGCCGGGCGGCCTGCCGCGGATGAGTTCGACGAGCGCGAGCGTGATGTGACTGCCGTCGAGCGGCGGGATGGGGAGCATGTTCATGAGCGCGAGGTTCACGTTGATGATCACGCTGAACCACAGCACGAGCCGCCAATTGTCCGGGTTCTCGAAAAGCATGTAGTAGATGCGCATCATCATCACCGGCCCGCCGAGCTGCTGGATGCCGATGCCGCTCTTCGACGTGGGCGAGAGTTTTTTCACCGTCTCGAAAATCTGGTTCGCCGCCTGGCTGAGCTGCTCGCCGGGGTGCGGATAAATGGGCGATGTGCGCCCACGCTGATCAAAGACGAGGCCGTCGCTGCGTTCCATCAGGATGCCGATGCTGGGCTTCGGTTTCGCAGTTCCTTCCACCTCGACCGGAATCTCGGGCGTGACCTTCAGCTCCTTCGTCTCAGCGCCGCGCTCTATGCTGAGGGTGACTTCCTTGCCTTCGCGTTCCCAGACGTACGGAGGGAATGCCACGCCGTACGGCATCACCCGGCCGTCCACGGAGAGGACGCGGTCTCCTTTTTTCAGCCCCGCCACCTGTGCCGGGCTGCCGGGGTAAACTTCGCCCACCGTGAAACCGCGCGGCTCGAAAGCAAGGTCCACCGAGGGATAGGTTCCGGCGGCTTTTTTCGCGCCACGCTCGACGGTGATCACGATCGGCTCGCCGGGATGCGCCTTGATCCAGTCGCCGACGCTGGCGTCGCCGTAAATCGGTTCACCGCCGACGCGGACGAGCACATCATTCGGCTGGAAGCCCGCCTTTTCCGCCGCGCTGTCCTTCACGATCGAGGCGACCATCGGGTGGCTCGCCGCGGCGATGCCGATCTGCTTCAGGCCCTTGCGCTGATACCATTTCGTCGGCTCGACGATCGGCGTTACCGGGATCGTCTCCATCTTGCCTTCACGTTTCACGTCGAGGGTGATTTTTTCCTCCTCGCTGCCGACGATGCTCCACTGGATCGCGTCCTGCGCCTGCCCGGCCCAGCGTTTCACGCCGTGGCCGTCAATGCGCTGGATGTCATCGCCAGCCTTGAGTCCTGCCTTTGCCGCCGGCGAATCCGGCTGGACGTAGCCGATCGTCGTCGTGCGCTCGCCCTCGGCGACCGGCCTGCCGACCTGCCACACGATGACGGCGAACGTCGCCGCGAGCAGGAAGCTGAACAGAGGTCCCGCGAACGCGACGATGATTTTGTCGAGCGGCTTGAGCTTCGGCAGATCCTTTGCGGCGAATTCGCCCTGCCCCTCGATGGCGGAATCCATGAGCTGCGGCAGCTTCACAAAGCCGCCCGCCGGGATGCTGCCGAGGCTGTAGAGCACCCCGCCGATGCGCTTCTGCCAGATCGGTTTTCCAAACCAGATGCCGAAGCCCTCGATGTGCAGCCCTCGCCATTTCGCCGCGAAAAAGTGGCCCAGCTCGTGGACGATGATGAGCAGGTTGAAGATGAGGATGACCTCGAGAATGATGCCGATGAATTTCAGGACGGCGAAAAATGTTTCCATGTGAGAGGGTCGGACAGTATTCGGCGCGGGACGTTCAGCAACACGAACCTCGGGCTAGCGAAGTTCGTCGAGCGAATGCACGACGCGCAGGCCGGGGATGTGGTCGAAATGCCGATCGTACGTGAGCACGACAGCGCCGATGCGCAGCGCGCACGCGGCGATGATGATGTCCTGCGCTGGCATGTTGTTGCCCTTGCGCGTGACGTGCCAGCCGATCTCGCAGGCGTCTTCCCAGAGCTGGTTGTCAGTCGTCACGTTTTGCATCACGTCGAAAAATGCATCCATGCCCTGCCGCGCGCGGGGCGTGGCGAGACCGCGGATCACTTCGAGACGCACCATCCCGCACGTGGCGAGATCGGTGAGATCCAGCCGGCCCATGAGTTCCTCGCCCGGATCGCGCCGCGCTTTCAGCAGCGTGATGAAGACGCAGCTATCTACCAGGACGGGGCTTTCCATAGCGCACAGGCGGCGGCGGCTCGGCGACCCTCAGTGCGAGCGGATCGTAATCCGGCAGGACGGCGTTCGCGAGTTCATCCGGTGTGAGACCGAGGCCGGTCTTGCCGAATTCGCGGAGCTTCCTCTTCCGGACCAATTCGCGCAGGGCAAAGTCCACTGCGTCGGTCTTGGTGACGCAGCCAAATGTGTCCATCACTTCGTCGAGGAGCTTCTCATCAATGTGCATGGTCATCTTCATGCCATACTATGTATGGCAACCTGCGTGCCGCGTCAAATTCTATCTCGCAAATTGTGCGATTTTTTCCGCTGCGATGGCGCGTGCCCACGAGTCGGCGTCGAGGATTTCTGCGAGCGAGGCGTGGGGCTTGTTCCTGTGTGCGCGCATCACACTTTCGACAGTGCGCCAGATCGCGGGGAAGCTGCACCGATCGTCGAGGAAAGTGGCGACGGCGACTTCGTTGGCGGCATTCATCACCGAGGGCAGCGTGCCGCCATCGGTGCCGGCCCAGCGGGCGAGATCGAGTGCGGGGAAATCCTTCGTGCGCGGGGCTTCGAATTCGAGCTTCGCGAGCTTGGTGAAATCGAGCGGCGGCAGGCGGTTCGGCACGCGCTCGGGCCACGTGACTGCGAATTGGATCGGGAAGCACATGTCCGTCGCGCTGAGTTGCGCGAGCACGGAGTTGTCCACGAATTCCACCATCGAATGCACGATGCTCTGCGGATGCACGACCACGTCCACGCGCGCCATTTCCACGTCGAAGAGCCACCGCGCCTCGATCATTTCGAGGCCCTTGTTGAAGAGCGTCGCGGAATCAATCGTGATCTTCGCACCCATCACCCACGTCGGATGTTTCAACGCCTGAGCACGCGTGACTTTTTCCAAATCCGCCACGGGCAATGTGCGGAACGGTCCACCGCTCGCGGTGAGAATGATGCGCCGCACCTGTTCCGGGCTGCGGCCCTCGATGCACTGGAAAATCGCGTTGTGCTCGCTGTCCACGGGGAGCACCTGCACACCCCTTTTCCGCGCGGCGGTCATCACCGCTTCGCCGGCCATCACGAGGATTTCCTTGCTCGCGACGGCGATGTCCTTCCCCGCCTCGATCGCCGCGAGCGCGGGCCGCAGGCCTGCTGTGCCGACGATCGCGATGAGCACGAGATCGGCTTCGGGCAATGCGGCGAGTTCGCAGAGCCCTTCATCACCGGCAAGAACGGGGCATTCGATTGCAGATTGCAGATCGCGGATTGCAGATTGCTCCGCGACCGATACGGCCCTCGGGTGAAATTCCCGCGCCTGCTCGATCAGCCGCGCGGAGTTTTTCCCGGCGGCGAGGCCGACGACTTCCATGCGCTCGGGGATGTCGCGCGCGACCTTCAGCGCGCTTTCGCCGATGCTCCCGGTGGAGCCGAGGATGACGACGCGGCGCTTTTTCATCGGGACAAGATGAAACGCAGGTAGAAATACATCATCGGCGCGGTGAAGAGGATGCTGTCAATCAGGTCGAGCGCGCCGCCGATGCCTGGAAGGAAACGCCCGCTGTCCTTCGCGCCGCAGCTCCGTTTCAGCAGCGACTCCGCGAGGTCGCCGACGATGGCCGCGAAGCCGAGGATCAGCCCGAGGATCACCGCGTCAGTCTGTTTCAAAAAGTGAAGTTTCTCCGGCATCAGCGCGACCAGCCCGCAGCCGCCGCCCACACTGAATGCGAGCGCGCCGAAAAATCCCTCCCACGTCTTCTTCGGCGAGATGTGCGGCACGAGCGGGTGTTTGCCGATGAGCGTGCCGGTGAGATACGCGCCCATGTCGCTGAACTTCGTCACCAGCACGAGGAAGAGCACGTAAAAATGGCCGGTCACAAAACCGTCGGCAGTCCGCGGCGTGAGATACACGATTTTTGCGACGAAGCTGAACGGCCACGGCACGTAGAACAGCCCGAAGAGCGTCAGCGCCATTGTCTCCAGCGGCACAAGCTCCACCACACGCACGAACATCTGCCGCGCGAAAACCACGAGCATGAAAAGCAGCAGCGCGCCGATTTCAAAATTGTAGAGCGCGTCCGGATTCAGTCTGCGCCAGCCGAGCAGGTAGAAGCTCCCGCCGAGCATCAGCGCGCCGCAGAACAGGCCGAACATTTTGAAGTTCGGCAGCTTCTTCGCGTCGAGCATCAGGTAGTACTCCAGCAGGCCGACAAGCCCGAGCCCGGAGATCAGCAGCACGAAGCCCGTCTCGTTGCCGCTCAGGATCGTCCACAGCGCGAGGCTCCACAGCACGACGGTGCTCGCGAAACGGCGGAGAAAAGTGAGCTTGCGGTCGGTCATCGGCATCGGCGGCGCGGAAGGTGGCGGGCAGGCGCGCATGTGTCGAGTGCGGAGCCATTGAGGAGCCGACAATCGGCCGGCAGATTTGTCGGCCACGCATTCCACGCGCGGGCTTGCTACGTGCGCAGCGGAACCGGTAACGTCGCCGGTTCCGCAATGAAACTCCGCACCTTCGCTCTCGCCCTCGCCGCGCTGTGTACCGGCGCGCACGGCGCTCCGAAGACGCTGCCCGGGGACTCCGATTCGCCAGGGAAATTCAGCGACATCCCGATTGATATTGCCGCGGAGACACTCAACGCCTCGGGCTCGCTCGCGGTCGCTTCGGGCAATGTGCAGATCTCCTACGGCGCGACGACGATCTACGCCGACGAAGCGCAGTACGACCCGACCACGCGCGACGTGATCGCCACGGGAAATGTGCGGATCTACCGTGACGGCCAGCTCGTGACGGCCGAACGCGCCGTGTACAATCTCGAAACCAAGGACATCATGTCCGCCTCGGTGAACGGCGACCATTTTCCCTACCTCTTTTCGGGAAATTCCTTCCAGAACAACTCGGGCGGCAACGGCTACCTCGTCAAGGGCGGCGTCTTCACCACGAGCGATTCGCTCCAGCCGGACTGGTCGCTGCGCGCACGCCGCGTCCGCATGTATCCGAATGACAGCATCATTCTTTACGACGTGGATCTCTACGTCGGCGAGACGCCCATCCTGCGCCTGCCGTACCTCTACCAGTCGCTGAACCGCGAAAATGCCTTCAGCATCATCCCCGGCTACCGCTCGGTGTGGGGCGGCTACCTGCTGACAAATTACACTTTCCCGCTCACCGAAAAACTCGGCGCGACGCTGCGGATGGACTACCTCACAAGCCGCGGATTCGCCGTCGGCCTCGGCACGAAGTGGGCGCCAAAGGAGGATGGCGGAAGAAATTGGGGCCGCTTCACCGCGTACGGGCTGCACGACGCCGGCGCGGACATCAACAGGACCGCCCTCGCCCGCGAAGCCGTCCCGTCCGGCCGCTACCGCGTCTCGCTCCAGGCGCGGCAGTATCTCACCGACGACATCTACGCCTCGGTGAACATCAACAAACTCAGCGACACGCGCTTTCTGCAGGACTTCTACGAGTCGGAATTCATCCACAATCCGCATCCCGACAACTCGGTGAGCCTCACGAAATTCGCCGACGATTACACGATGACGCTGCTCGCGCGGAAGCAGGTGAACAAATTTTTCGACGCCACGGAACGCCTGCCCGAATTTGCGGTCGATGCGACCCGCCAGCCCCTCCTGGGCAGCAAGATTTTCTATGAGGGGCAGACATCGGTCGGCAGCTACCGCCGGAATTTTGCAAGCGGCACCGCGCTGCCCGACTACGGCTACACGCGCGTGGATTCGTTCCACCAATTCCTTTTCCCGCAGACCTACGGCGGCTGGCTCAGCATTGTCCCGCGCATCGGTGTCCGCGGCACCTGGTATTCCGAGACCGGGAGCACCGTGCAGGCCGCACCCGTCACACCCCTCGAACTCAGCGCCGCCACAATCAAGAACGCCGACGGCACGATCAACCGGCTCCTCGAGACCGGTTCCGTTTTTCGTCCGGTCCTCAACGCGGGTGTCGAGGCGTCCTTCAAGGCATCGCGGGCCTACGAGAGCGTGCAGAGCCGCATGTGGGGACTCGACGGCCTGCGGCACATCATCCAGCCGTACGTGAATCTCAGCTACGTCGCGACCGATTCGGACGGCAAACAGCTCTTCCAGATCGACCGCCTCCAGCAATCCTCGCAGTTGCCCGGGATTGATTTCCCCACGTTCAACAGCATTGACTCCATCACCAACTGGGACATCGCGCGTGTCGGCGTGCGCAACCGCCTCCAGACGCGCCGCGACGACTCCACATTCAACTGGCTCGAGATGGACAGCTTCATGGACATCCGCTTCCAGAACCCGAACTTTAGCACCCCCGATCCCAATCCCGGCCGCTATTCGAATTTCGTGAACCGCATCCGCTGGAATCCGCTCCCGTGGGCCGCCGTGGTCGTGGATTCGCAACTCCCGCTCATAGACAAAGGCTTCACCGAGGTGAATACCGACATCTATTTCATGCCGAACGACCGCATGAACTTCAGCGTCGGCCACCGCTACCTGTGCGGCAACGTGCTCTTCGCGGACAGTTCGCTGCTGAGCTTGAGCACCTACTTCCGTTTCAACGACGAATGGAGCGTCTCCGCACGCGGCGCTTACGAGCTGCACGATCACATCTTCCAAACCCAAAGCTACGAAATCCACCGCAACCTCACGAGCTGGATCGCCAGCCTCGGCTTCACAGCCAACAACAACAGCAGCGCCACCATCTCACAGAAAAACTACGGCGTCATGCTTTCCTTCACACTCAAGGATCTGCCAAACATCCGCCTCCCGCTCAACGTGAACCCCGGCTTTGGCAACACCACCAGCAGCACGAACCGGTAGCCGTCTGGCGGGTGGCGTGGGCGGTCCAGGCGAAGCGGAAAAGGTGACGCGGACTGCCGGATTTCGCGCCCGGCGGCCGCAGCGCTGATTTTGATTCAGGCGTGCGGACACTGCGCTTCGGAGCACCTTGATCGTGCCGAGTCACGGGCGCGGGGACTTTCCATTTGCCCTCGCTTGCGGTGCGGGGCATGTTTCGCGCCCTTTGACCCTACGATCATGACACTCACCGAAAAATTGCTCGCCCGCGCAAGCGGCAAGGCGCGCGTCCAGCCCGGCGAAAATGCCTGGGTGAATGTGGACGTGCTGATGACTCACGATGTGTGCGGCCCTGGCACCATCGGCGTCTTCAAGCGCGAATTCGGCAAGGACGCGAAGGTGTGGGACCGCAGCAAGGTGGTCATCATCCCCGACCACTACATCTTCACTGCGGACTCGATGAGCAACCGCAACGTGGACATCCTGCGCGACTTCGTGCGCGAGCAGGGGCTGGAGTATTTTTACGACGTGATTGATGACCCGAACGGCTCGTGGCATTTCGATCCCACGAAGGGGCAGCTCAAGCAGCAGTATGGGAAACATTTTGCCGGCGTGTGCCACACCACGCTGCCGTGGAAGGGGCATCTGCGGCCTGGCGAAGTGCTCGTGGGCACGGACTCGCACACCTGCATGGCGGGCGCGTTCAACCAGTTTGCGACGGGCATTGGCAACACGGACGCGGGCTTCGTGCTCGGCACCGGGAAAATCCTGCTGAAGGTGCCGGAGAGCATGCGCTTTTTCTGCGAGGGCGAAATGCAACCGGGCGTGATGGCGAAGGATGTGATCCTGCACGTCATCGGCGACATCGGCTTCGACGGTGCGACCTATCGCGCGATGCAGTGGGAAGGCCCCGGCGTGAACGCGATGAACATGGACGACCGCATGACGATCGCGAACATGGCGATCGAGGCGGGCGGCAAGAACGCGATTTTCCCGTACGACGAAAAGACCGGCGCGTACGTGCGCGAGCGCGTTGCGGAGAACGGGACGAAGTCGGACTTCGAGCCCGTGGAGCCCGACGCGGATCAGCAGTTCGTCTTCGACAAAAAATACGATCTCTCGAAACTCGAGCCGACCGTCGCGTGCCACCCCGATCCCGGCCAGCGCAAGCTCGCGCGCGAACTTACCGGCGTGAAACTGGATCGTGCTTACATTGGTTCATGCACCGGCGGAAAGACGAGCGACTTCCTTGCCTTCGCTCGCGTCGTGAACGGACGTAGCGTGAAGATCCACACCTTCGGCGTGCCCGCGACCACGAAGGTCGTGGCCGAGCTGAAGGCCGCGCAAATCGGCGGCAAGAGCGTGTGGAGCATCCTTGAAAACGCCGGCGTGCAGATGACCGAGAACGCCTCGTGCGCCGCGTGCCTCGGCGGGCCGCAGGACACCTTCGGCCGCATGAACGAGAAGGCGCTCAAGTGCATCAGCGCGACGAACCGCAATTTTCCCGGCCGCATGGGCCACAAGGAATCGCAGGTCTTCCTCGCGTCGCCGTACACCGTCGCGGCGAGCGCGCTCACGGGTCACATCACCGACCCGCGCGAAGTGCTGGCGTAGGAAAATGTGAGCGTGCCGTGAGTGTGCTGCGGAACATGCCCGGACTGCGCCTCGTGCTCGCCTGCGCTGCTGCGCTCGCATTTTCCGCATGTGCGGCTTCGCGGCCGAAAAAGGGCGACGTGTATTACGCCGTGAGTGCGAAGATGGCGCAGGTGTACCGCTTCGGGCCGTCGCAGCCGACGGGTGCGGACGCTCTGCTCAAGCAGGGCCAGCGCATCATCATGCTCCGCCAGGAATACGGCTACAGCCGTGTGATGACCGAGGACGGCATGACGGGCTACATCGCGAACGATCTCATCGCGCCCGCGCCGCCGCCGGAAAAGCCGCGCACTTTGCCCGGCGGCCTCGCGATGGCGGATCTGCCGCCGCTGCCGTCGCGCGGCACGGGCATCCCCGGCGTGAGTTCGGCAAACCGTGCGATCCTCCAGAGTGCGCCGCTCTTTGGCGACGACAAGCTGCCGCCGCTGCCGGACACCGACACGCACTCGCAAAAAAAATTGCCGGGCTTCCGTTTCAACGTCCACGCGCCGGCTCCGGCAGTTCCTGAAAAGCAGGAGCAGTGAACGCGGAAGAAATGCGGGCGAGATCCGGCCGCGCATACCGTTCGACGTTTCACTTGCCCCCGCGCGGTGGCCGGGTATGACTCGCGGTTCGACCAATGGAACCTACCGCAGACATCGCACTCATCGGACTGGCCGTCATGGGCCAGAATCTCATCCTCAACATGAACGACCACGGCTACACCGTCGTGGCTTACAATCGCACGACGGAGAAAGTGGATCACTTTCTCGCAAACGAGGCGAAGGGGACGAAAGTGCTCGGCACGCATTCGCTGGAGGAAATGGTCTCGAAGCTCAAGCGCCCGCGCCGCGTGATGATGCTCGTGAAGGCCGGCAAGCCGGTGGATGAATTCATCGAACACCTGCTGCCGCTGCTCGAACCCGGCGACATCATCATTGATGGCGGCAATTCGCTTTTCGACGACACCGCGCGGCGCGTGAAACTTTGCGAGAGCAAGGGGCTGCTCTACGTCGGCACCGGCGTCTCCGGTGGTGAAGAAGGTGCGCGTCGCGGCCCGAGCATCATGCCCGGCGGTTCGCCCGCGGCATGGCCGCACGTGAAGGAAATTTTCCAGGCCATCTCCGCGAAAGTGGACGGCGGCGTGCCGTGCTGCGACTGGGTCGGCGAGGGCGGTGCGGGCCATTACGTGAAGATGGTTCACAACGGGATCGAATACGGCGACATGCAGCTCATCTGCGAAGCCTACAACATCATGAAAAACGGCCTCGGCATGTCCGCGGACGAGATGCACGAGGTGCTGAAGGAATGGAACACCGGCGAACTCGACAGCTACCTCATCGAGATTTCGCGCGACATCCTCGCGAAGAAGGACGAGGACGGCTCGCCGCTCGTGGACAAGATTCTCGACACCGCAGGCCAGAAGGGTACGGGCAAGTGGACGGTGATCAATTCGCAGGAACTCGGCATCCCGATCACACTCATGGCGGAGGCGGTGTATTCACGCTGCGTGTCGGCACTCAAAGACGAGCGCCATCGCGCCGCGCGGAAGCTCAAGGGTCCGAACCCGCTCCTGCACAGCACCGCGAAGAGCCCGGCGAAGAAGAAGGCGTTCATCGAGGACATCCGCCTCGCGCTCTACGCGTCGAAAATCATCAGCTACGCGCAGGGCTACATGCTCATGCGCGCCGCCGCGAAGGAGTACAAGTGGAACCTGAACTACGGCGGCATCGCGCTGATGTGGCGCGGCGGTTGCATCATTCGCTCGCGCTTCCTCGGGAAAATCAAGGAGGCCTACGACAACAACCCGAAGCTCTCGAACCTGCTGCTCGACGATTTCTTCCGCGGCGAAATCAAGAAGTCGCAGAAGGGCTGGCGCAACGTCGTCGCCACCGCGGCGAAGAAAGGCATCCCGGTGCCCGCCTTCAGCACCGCGCTCGCGTTCTTCGATCAGTATCGCAGCGCCGTCCTGCCCGCGAACCTGCTCCAGGCGCAGCGCGACTATTTCGGCGCGCACACCTACGAGCGCGTTGACAAGCCGCGCGGCGAATTCTTCCACACGAACTGGACCGGCCGCGGCGGCGACGTGTCGAGCAGCACCTACACGGTGTAGTCGCGGCAGATTCCGCAGTTTGAAAAAAGGGCGCCGGAGAAAATCCGGCGCCCTTTTGTTTTTGAGGATCGGCGGATTGTCGCGCACACGGTGCTCCTCTTGCACGCAAGCACCGGCATCTTTTGTCGCGCCATTGCCTGCAAAGAAAAAACCGGCACCTGCTTGCACAGGTGCCGGTCTTTGAAAATGCGGTGAGTTTCCGCGGAGACTACTTGGTGTTCGGTTTCGCGGGAGCGTCGGGCTTCTTTTCGCCGCCCGCGGGTTTCGCTGCCTTCGTCTTGGGCGCGCCGATGTAGGTGGTCTTCACCACTTCGTATTCGGTGTCGCTCTTTTTCAGACGGCTGCCAGTGACCTCGTCGCCGACTTTGATGTCCTCGAACTTTGCTTCCTTGTCGCCATTCTTGAGTTCGGTCTTCGCGGTGACGACATTCTTCACCTCTTTGCCGTCCTTGTTTTTGTGGCTGAACGATTTTCCTGAGGCATCAATCGAATCCACGATGCTGTGGAAAGGCAGGGGCTTTGACGGGTCTGCCTTTGGCTTCTCCGCGGCTGGTGCCGGAGCGTCGGGTTTCTTCTTCGCCTCTGCGAATGTGGACTGGCCGCCGAGCGCGAGCGCGCAGGCGAGCGTGAATGTGAATACGAACTTTTTCATGGGGTTGCCTTTCTGAGTTGTTGTTTTGTGGTGGGGAGAACTACGGGATCCGCAGGGGCGGAACCGTCGCTCCCTTAGCCCAGATTTGGATGGATCGGATGTCCCGCGTCAAGCCTCGAACGCGGCCGCCCGAACTTGGAGCTTGGAACTTTCGCGGAACTTTGAGCTTTGATCGCCGCACACCCATGCGAGTCGAAGTCATCAATACCGGCACCGAACTCATGCTCGGCGGCACCGTGAACACGCACCTCGCATTCATCGCACGCGAGCTGTTCCCGCTCGGGCTGCGCGTGCAGCGGCAGGTCACCGTGCCCGACGGCGAGGCGATCCGCGACGTCGTGCGCGACACTTTTGGAAAGGCGGACATCGTGCTTGTGACCGGCGGGCTTGGCCCGACGACGGACGACATCACGCGCGACATCGTCGCCAATCTGCTCGGCCTGCGGCTCGAACATGACGGGGAAATCTGGCGCGCGATCGAGGAGCGATTCGCACGGCGCGGCCTGAAGACGAACGATCGCGTGAAGCTCCAGGCGCTGCGCCCGCGCGAGGCCGCCGTGTTGTGGAATCCGCACGGCACCGCGCCCGGCCTGCATTTTCCCGCGCTCGCGGAAAAGGGGACGCCGCACATTTTCCTGCTCCCCGGCCCGCCGCGCGAGCTGATGCCGATGGTGCGCGAAAAGCTCGTGCCGATCCTCGCCGCGCTGCTCCCGCATGGCGTGCGGCACGGGATGCGGACGTTTCGTGTGCTCGGGATCGGCGAGTCCGTCGTCGAGGAATCCGTCGGCGAGTCGTTGCTCGCGATGGGCCTCGAAGTCGGCTATTGCGCGCGGCCCGGCGAAGTGGACTTGCGGCTCATCGGCACGGCGGATGCGCTCGACCGCGCAACGCCGCTCGTGCGCGAGCGGCTGGGAAAGTGGATCTTCACGAGCGACGAACGCGAGCTGCCCGAAGTCATCGTGGAAAAAATGACCGCGCTCGCGAAGACCCTCGCTGTCGCCGAGAGCTGCACCGGTGGCTTCATCGCGAACCAGCTCACGAACGTGCCCGGAGCATCGGCGGTTTTCCTTGCGGGCTACGTGGCGTACGCGAACGCCGCCAAGACCGCGGCGCTCGGCGTGGACGCCGTGCTCATCGCGCAGCACGGCGCGGTGAGCGAACCCGTCGCGCGGCAGATGGCCGAAGGCGCGCTTGAAAAATCCGGCGCTGATTTTTCCCTCGCGACCACCGGCATCGCCGGCCCCGGCGGTGGTAGCACGGAAAAGCCCGTCGGCACCGTCTTCATCGCACTCGCGGCCCGTGGATCGGCGACGCTCGTGCTGCGCGAGAAATTCCTGACGGACCGCGAGACTTTCAAACACCGCGTCTCGCAGACCGCGCTTGATCTGCTCCTGCGCCGGCTCGACGGACGCGACCGCGCAGCAGCGGGCGAGGACGCGAAGGTTTGATGATTCTCCCATGAGCATCCCCGTCAGCGACCTGAGACCGGAGGCAAACGCTCAACGCCAGCCCTTTTCGCTCAGTCCTTCCGCCCCGTGCGGCGGATCGCATCGGACAGCCACGCGCATTCCTCCTTCCACGGGCTCTGTGTGCGCATCTCGCGGACTGTCACCGGCATCCGGGCGGCCCAGTTTTTTCCGCTCTCGATGCCGGGGACGTTGAAGCGATCTTCCAGCGCAAAAAGATCCGTGAGCATGAATGCCGCAAAGCGCGCGTTGCTCGCGAGCAGCGCATCGAGGAGCGCGCGGCGGATCGTGTCGTCGTAGTGCGGCCAGTGGCCCTCCTGCACCGGCAGCCCCGAGAAGGACGCGAGCAGGCGCAGCTCTTTCTGCGCGAGCCAGTGGTCGGGCGCGTCGTGCGTGTTCGCGTCGCGTCGGCGGTGCTCCCAGTGCGTCTTCATCGGCTCGTGATCATGCGTCGCGTACGTCGTGAAGGCGCAGTTGTCGAAGCTGCTGCCGGGGATCACGTTGCCGTGCCAGTCGGATTCCCAGTGCGAGATTTTGAAGCCCGGCACGTCGAGCCCCAGCAGATGCGGGCGCACGTAGTCCGGCACGATGCCGAGATCCTCGGCGACGACTTCCTGCGGCGCGGCGGCGGCCACGACCATGCGCAGGTATTTGTCGCCCGCGGCGAGATTCGCGGCGCGGTGTTCCGGCGTGTCGTCATCATTTGGCTGGAAATGCGGGAGCCTCCCGCCGGTGCGCGCGCGCGCCTCGTCGTGCGAGAGATTCAGGAATTCCGCGTTCAGCTTCGGTCGCCACGGGAAGCTGTAGATGCGGTAAAATCCCAGCACATGATCGATGCGGAAGATGTCGAAAATTTCCGTGAGCTTGCCCACGCGCCTGCGCCACCACGCGAAGCCGTCCGCCTCCATCACGTCCCAGCGGTAAAGCGGGATGCCCCAGTTCTGCCCCCATCGCTGCACGAAGAGGTCGTCCTTGAAGTACGTCTCCGGCGGGGCGCCGCCGCACCATTCGAGATTGAACTGCTCGGGCTGGAAAAAAACATCTGCACTGCACCACGAGATGCCGATCGGTACGTCGCCCATCAGCCGCACGCCGCGTGCCGCCGCGTGCGCCCGCGCCGCGCGCCACTGGCTGAAGCACAGCCACTGCACATACGCGTGAAACCGCAGCCGCGCATTGATCTTCCGCGCTCCTGTGCGCCGCTGCCCGGCGAGCCATGCGCGCGCCTTTGCCGCCGTGTTCAGCGAGTCCGGCCAGCTCGTCCAGTCCTCGTGGCCGACTTCCTCCATCAGCACACGGAAGAGACAGAAATCCTCCAGCCATCCCGCTTCCGAGGCGCGGAATTTTGCAAACTGTCGTCCCCGCGTCGTCGCCGTGCCCAGCCGCGCGAACGCACGCCGTAACAGCACATCCTTCAGCTCGCGCACCCGCACGTATTGCACCGCGCCTGTGCGAAGCTGCCCGATGTGAAATTTCGCCAGCGTCTCGTGAAAAAAATCCGCGTCCAGCTCCGGGACCGCGCTGGGATTCAGCTCGAGCGTGAGCCAGTCGAGCGCGACGGAGCTGATTGCATTGTACGGGCTGCAGTCGCTCCCCGTCGCATTGATCGGCAGGAACTGCAAAAAGCCGATCCCCGTGTCCGCCGCCCAGTCCGCGAGTTCGCGCACGCCGCCCGTGTCGCCGATGCCGAGGTCACCCTCGGTGCGGATTGCAAAGGTCGGAATGAGAACACCAGCACGTCGCGGTCGGATCGTCGCCATCCCCGAGCGTTAAATCGCCGGTGCCCCGCATGGCAAGAGCGCACGTCGTGCGGAACGAGGATCGCCATGGAAACTCCCACGGCCCGTCGCGCCGCCGCGTGCCCATGCGATCCCGTTGTCTGCGGTGGCTCTCCACCCATTGGGGCTGCACTGTAACTGAAAATGCCTGGCGCCAATCGCCAGCCACTTTGTCATCTCATGAGAGGCAGGCCATCGCTGCTCCGCACTCGCTGTCCGCAGGATGCTCGCCGCAATATGGCGGCTGTGGCGTGAGGCCGAGTTCGTCGAGCAGCGCGCGGTCGTCGTCCACGCCGGGATTCGCGGCGGTGAGGAGCTTGTCGCCGTAGAAGATCGAGTTTGCGCCGGCGAAGAAGCACAGCGCCTGTCCTTCGCGCGTGAGCCTCGTGCGGCCCGCGCTGAGGCGCACCTTTGCGCGCGGCAGCGCGATGCGCGTGGTGGCGATGAGGCGTACGAGCTGGAAGATGTCCACGGGCGGCTGCTCGTCGAGCGGCGTGCCGGGCATGGGCATGAGGCAATTGATGGGCACGCTCTCCGGCGCTGGATCGAAATTGGTGAGGACTTCGAGCATCTTCAGGCGATCGAGTTCCGT
Organism: uncultured Spartobacteria bacterium; assembly: GCA_903882875.1. Classification (GTDB taxonomy): domain Bacteria; phylum Verrucomicrobiota; class Verrucomicrobiia; order Chthoniobacterales; family Chthoniobacteraceae; genus SXWH01. Next base: position 22,553 of record CAIRYQ010000023.1, read on the forward strand.
CTCGCCCATGCCGATGATGCCGCCGCAGCACACACTCATGCCGGACTTTTGCACATGCCCGATGGTGTCGAGCCGATCTTGGAATGTGTGCGTGGTGACGATGTTCGGGTAATGCTCCGGCGACGTATCAATGTTGTGGTTGTAGGCCGTGACGCCCGCGTCCTTGAGCTGCACGGCTTCCTTTTCACCGAGCTGCCCGAGCGTGACGCACACTTCCATGCCGAGCTTCGCAACGCGACGCACGCTCTCCAGCACGCTCTCAAATCGCGGGTCGCCATTGCGCACGCCCTTCCACGCCGCGCCCATGCAGAAGCGCGTGGAGCCATTTTCCCTCGCGCGCACGGCGACGGCCTCGATGGCCTCCGGCGACATCAGCGTCTCGCGCTCCACGCCCGTGTTGTAGCGCGCCGACTGCGCGCAGTAGCCGCAGTCCTCCGAGCAGCCGCCCGTCTTGATCGAGAGCAGCGTGCAGAGCTGCACCTCGCTCTTTTTCCAATGATCGAGATACGCCTTCCGCGAACGCGCGATGAGATCGAAGAACGGCGTTTCGTAGATGGCCTGCAGTTCGCGGAGCGTCATGCTTTTGAAGAAAGGGGATCAGCGCGTCCAGTGCCCGGCGTCGGTCGCGGGGATGGGCAGTTCGTCGGTCATGTACTGGCTCTTGCCAGTGAGCCCCCACATCGGGACACCGGTCGCCGAACGGAAACGTCCGGACATGCTCTCGCCCGTGTGGCAGCCCCAGCTCCGCACGAGCGCATCCTTTGTGAAGATGCCGCGGTTGATTTTCTTCATGTCAGTCTCGTGGAGCCAGACCTTCGATGCGCTGTCTATGTTGTTCGAGTAGTCAAAGAGCCAGCACGCCTTGTTGCTGTGGCCGAAGTAATCGAGATCGTTGATTTTCACGCGGTCGCGCGGCTGGCCCGCGTTGATGTAGTTCAGGAGCTGTGCAGTCGTGTCGAACCACATGAGTTTCACATGCAGCGACTCGCGGATTCCGTTGATGGCGCCGACGTAGTCCTGGCTGTCCTGCCGCCCGCGCGTGATGTAGGCGGGCCGGTACACGAGCCAGGTGATCGGCTGCTGCGGATTAATCTGCTGGATCTGCGCCATGCGGAGCTGCGCGGCGCGGATGAAATTCAGCCACCACTTGTCGTGAGGCTGCACCTTCCACTTTTCCCAGATGTAAAGTGAGAGGCCGCCGCTGATGATGATGGTCTCGCCGGGCTCCTTCGGTTCCGTCGGCGTCGCCGCACGCGAAAGCTGCGTACCAAAAAGTGCGAGTGCCGCGAGGAGAATTCTGAGCGCTTTGAACATGGCGCGGGAGTGAACTGTGCATGTCCCATTTGCGCCAGTGGAAAATCAAACGGACGCCTGCACGATTAACCGTAGCGGCCCTCGATGTATTCCGAGGTGCGGCTGTCGCGCGGCGTGAGGAAAAGGTCCTCGGTGCGCGCGTGCTCGATGAGTTCGCCGAGCAGCATGAAGATGGTCTCGTCGCTTGCTCGCCGCGCCTGCGCCATGTTGTGCGTGACGATGACGATCGTGTAGCGGCCCGCGAGGCTCCACATCAGCTCCTCGATGGCGCGCGTGCCGTCCACGTCGAGCGCCGAGCACGGTTCGTCCATGAGGATGATTTCCGGTTTCAGCGGCAGCAGACGCGCGATGCAGAGCTTTTGCTGCTGCTCGAGTTGGAGATTGATCGCGCGGTCGTTGAGGCGATCTTTCAAGTCAGACCACAGGCCGGTTTCCGTGAGCGCCTTTTCGACAGCGTCATCGAGGTCGCCGCGTGAAAGACTTTTCTCCGCGTGAATGCGCAGGCCGAAGACGACATTTTCGTAAATGGAAAGCGGCAGCGGATTCGGCCGCTGGAATACCATTCCGACCGCCTTGCGAAGCTCGATGAGCGAGACGTCCGGGTCGTAGATGTTTTTGCCGAGCAGCTTGATCTCGCCGGTCGTGGTCACGTTGCCGTAGCGCTCGTTCACGCGGTTGAAGCAGCGCAGCAGCGTCGTCTTCCCGCATCCGCTCGGCCCGATGAGCGACGTGATCTTGCCGTGCTTGATGTCCACGTTGATGCCCTTGAGCGCCTGGAACTTTCCATACCAGAGCTTCACGTCGCGCGTGGTGATGCTGAGTCGGGCGTCGCTCATCCGAAGATTCCGTTCACGTAATCATACGTGCGTTTGTCCTTCGGCTTGTCGCCGAAGAGTTGTTCGGTCGGGCCGAGTTCGATGATCTCGCCATTCCAGAGGAACATCGTGCGCGCGGCGAGACGGCGCGCCTGCTGCACGAGGTTCGTCACGAGGATGATGGTCACCTCTTTTTTCAGCACCTTGAGTACATCCTCGATGCGCATCGTCGTCACCGGATCGATCGCGATGCTGAATTCGTCGAGGCACAAAATCTCGGGGCTGTGCGAAAGCGCGCGGGCGATCGTGAGGCGCTGCTGCTGTCCGCCGGAGAGTTTCGTGCCGAGCGAGTCGAGGCGGTCCTTCACCTCGTCCCACAGCGCGGACTGCGTGAGGCATTTCTCCACGAGCGTATCGAGTTCGCCTTTCTTCTTCATGCCCGCGGCACGCGGGGCGAAGGCGACATTGTCGTAGATCGAGAGCGGTAGTCCGACCGGCAGAGGCGCGACCATGCCGACGCGGCGGCGCAGCTCATACACGTTCCGCATTTCCGAGATATCCTCGCCGTCCACGCGGATCGTGCCGCTCGGCTTCGCGCCGACGGTGAATTCAATCGTCCGGTTGATGCAGCGCAACAGCGAAGTCTTGCCGCTCTGCGCGGGGCCGATGATGCCGAGGATTTCGTTCGGCTCGATGTCGAACGAAATGCCGTGGATAACTTCCCTCGGCCCGTAGCTGAGCCGGAGGTTTTCGACCTGGACCTTGGGCTTCACCATTTTTTGCGTCCGCGCAGCCAGGAGCGGATGAGTATGGCAGTGAGATTTACGAACACCACGAGGCCGAGCAGCACGAGGGCGATGGCGAAGGACAATGCTTCGGGCGCATTCGTGACCTGCGTCTTCACGGCGAAGAGATGCGTCGAGAGCGCCATGCACTGATCGGTGATGTTGTATGCGAAGAGGTTCCCTTCCTCGATGCGCCGGTAAAACACGGCGCCGGTGAACATGATCGGCGCGGTCTCGCCGGCGGTGCGACTCACTTGCAAAATCACGCCGGTGAGGATGCCGCTGATCGAATTCGGCAGCACGATGCGCCAGATGGTCTGCCACTTCGTCGCGCCGACATTCCAGCACGCCTCGCGGAACTGGCGCGGCACTGCGGCGAGCGCCTCCTTCGTCGAAGCGATGATGACCGGCATGGTCATGATCGCGAGCGTGAGCGACGCGGCGAGGATGCTGCGTCCCATGTGCGCGAAGAGCACGAACGCGCCGAGGCCGAAGAGCGCATGCACGATGCTCGGCACGCCGGCGAGATTTACCACGGCGAGATTCACGACCCGGGTGAACCAATTGTCCTTCGCGTATTCGTTGAGATACACGGCGGCGAGCACGCCGATGGGCGCGCTGATGCAAAGCGAAACCCCGACGAGCCAGAACGTGCCGAGCAGCGCGCTCCAGATGCCGCCTTCGCGCATGCCGTGCGTCGGATTGGTCGTGAGAAATTTCCACGAGATCAGCGAGTAGCCCTCCTTCACGAGATAGCCGATGATGACGATGAGCGGGATGACGATGCACGCGACCATCACCGCGAAAATGGCGCGCGCGATTTTTTCGCTGCGCTGCTTTTTCCGCGTGAATGGCGTCTCGCCAAACTGCGCCACGGGCTGTGCGTCGGCTGGCATGTTCATTTCTTGCGGACGCCTTTGACCACGAAGTCGGCGATGAGGTTGACGATGAAGGTGATCGTGAAAAGCAGGATGCCGATGAGAAAGAGCACCTGGTAGTGCGGCGAGTGCTCGCGCGTCTCACCGAGTTCGGCGGCGATGGTCGCGGTGAGCGTGCGGCAACTGTCGAAGATGCTGTGCGGGATTTGCACCGCATGACCGGTGGCCATGAGCACGGCCATCGTCTCGCCGACTGCACGACCGACGCCGAGGAGCACGGCGGCGAGCAGGCCGTTCTTTGCCGCAGGCAAAAGGACGCGCCAGATGATCTGCCAGCGTGTCGCGCCGAGGGCGAGCGCGCCTTCGCGGTAGCTGTCGGGCACGGCCTTCAGCGCGTCTTCGCCGATGCTGACCATCACGGGGATGCTCATGAGCGCGAGGAGGATTGCGGCGTTGAGCACGTTCAGTCCGACGGGGACGTGGAAAAGGTTTTGGATGATCGGATTCATCACCGTGAGGCCGATGAATCCCCACACGATGCTCGGGATCGCGGCGAGCAGTTCGATGACGATCTTCAAAATCTCCCGCACTTTTCCGGTGCAAAACTCGGAGACAAAAATCGCCGCGCCGAGTCCGAACGGCACAGCGATGAGCATCGCCACGCCGGTCACGCTCAGTGTGCCGGCGAGCAGGGCCAGTGTGCCGAAGCGCACATTGCTCATGGACGTGGGATACCACTCGGTGCTGGTGAGGAATTTTCCGAGGCTGAAGTCCTTGCTCGCGAGGATCGGCGCGCCTTCGCGGAAGACGAAGAAGAAGATCGCGAAGACAAAGATGATCGCGCTCACGCCGCAGAGGCGGATGAGCAGTTCGATGGCCTTTTCGCCGTAGATGCTGAGTGTGGAGCGGGAGCCTGTCATTTGCGGAAAAGGCGGGAGGCGCCGTTCAAGCACCTCCCGCCTGCGATCCGTGTCGCGGTGAGATTATTTTTCTTCCTTCGGTGCGAATTCCGGGAGCGGCACGTAGCCGGTCTCGATCACGATTTTCTGTCCCGGCGCGGTGAGGATCCACTGGATGTATTCCTCGGCTTCGGGTTTTGCGTTGGGCGACACATACATGAACATCGGTCGCGCAATCGGGTAGGTTTTGTCGAGTGTGGTCTTGATACTCGGGGCGACGCCTGCCTCGCCGGTTTTCTTCGAGACCTTCACGACTTTCACCTTGTCGGTCTTGTAGCCGATGCCGCTGAAGCCGATGGCCGTCGGCGTGGTGGCGACGAGGTCCACGACTTCCTTCGAGCCGTTCATGTCGCGCGAGCCCTGCTTGAAGTCGTTCTTCTTCCCGACCACCGCCTCGCGAAAATAGTGATACGTGCCGCTGTTGCTCTGGCGGCTGGCGCGGACGATATCGTCGCCGCCGGGGACGGTCACGCCGAGCTCGCTCCATTTGTTGATCTTGCCGCCCTCTTTGTAGATCTCGCTGAGCTGCTCGATAGAAATCTCGGTGATCGGGTTGCTCGGATGCACGTAGATGGCGAGCGCGTCGAAGCCGACGACATGTTCCTTCGGGTGCTTGCCTTCATATTTCGCCGCCGCCTTTTCCTCCTCCTCTTTTTCGAGGCTGCGCGAGCTGTTCGCGATGTCGCATGTGCCATTGATGAGCGCCGCGATGCCGACGCCGCTGCCGCCGCCGACGACTTCCACTGAGACGCCCTTCTTAACATCGTGGTAAGCCTCGGCCCATGCCTGCGCGAGGTTCACCATCGTGTCGGAGCCGATGTTTTGCAGGGCGATTTCGCCGCCTTTCTTGCCGCCGTCCGCGGAGCCTTTTTTGTCGCATCCGGTGAGGAAGAGTAGCGTCGCCGCGAGGGTCGCGAGCGCGAATGTGGATGTTCGTTTCATGTTCTTTGGTTGGTTGGAAAAATCAGCCGATGCTGTCGCTGAGCACGGCGTCGCAGAGTTCGGAGATGTGTTCGTGGAGAAACTGGTAGGCGGACTCGTAGGCCGCGCGCTTTTCCTCGTCGCTGCCGGTGACCTCCGAAGGATCCGGCAGGCTCCAGTCGAGGCACACGGCCTTGGTTGGTTTCGGGAAGGCCTTCTTCGCTGCGGGTGTGAGCGCGACGATGATTTGCGCGGAGTCGAGGTTCGGGAGCTGCCCGACGTTGCGGCTCTGCGCATGAGAGAGGTCCACGTTCTTGCTCCGCATGAATTCCACCGTGCCCGGATCCAGTTCGGTCGGCGTGAGGCCGGCGCTGGCGAAGACGAATTGCGGGCGATCCAGTGCGGTGCCGATGGCTTCGGCCATCTGGCTGCGGCAACTGTTGCGGTCGTCTATGAAAACCATGCGCCACGTTTCGCCGCCGAGTTTGCCGGGATATTGGCCGGTCGCCATGTAGATCACGTCCTCGCAGATGTTCGTGGCCTGGTCGGAGACGCGTTCGAACCGGCGCGCGATGGTCATCAGCGGCGTGAGCGCCTCGAGCGGGATGAGGTTTTCCGAGCGCAGCTTGAACAGCTCGTTGTTGATGACGTTGCGCAGCGCATCCACCTCGTATTCGCGGCCGAGGACATCGCGCGCGAGCGCCTCGTCGCCCGCGATGAATGCCTTCACCGCGTCGCGCAGCATCGGGATGCTGAGGCTGCCGATCTGCTGGAAACGCTCGATGGGAATGTGCGCGTTCACCTTCGCGAGCTTCAGCATCTGCCGCGCGACGCTTTCCGCGTAGTCGCCGATGCGCTCCAGCTCCAGCGTCACGCGGATCGTGATGTACGCAAAGCGCAGGCTGCGCGCGACGGGCTGCTGGCGGATGAGAAATTCCAGGCACAGCCGATCGAGTTCCTTCTCCAATTCATCAATGCGCCGGTCGCGCAAAATCACCGCATAGGCGAGCTGGCGGTCGCGCGTGGTGAGCGCCTTAATGCACGCCTCCAGCGCACCTTCCGCGAGGCGCGCCATCTCGGCGACCTTGTGCTTGATGCGATCAACGTCGTGCTGCAGCGAGTCTTCGTAGTGGGATGGCATCAGTGGAGGCAAGGGTGAGAGGTTGCGTGCGGCATGTGGCGGTTGCGTGGCAGTTGGGAGCCAAAGACGTGACACTGCAATCTTTCGTCCCGGCAATTCAACTGCGGAAAAACCGGCGGGAAAAATTCATCCGTGGGTTCGGCGGCGCCGGATCGAACGGCGGCCGCGCGAAGTCCACCACAGAACAAGATTTTACCAAAACATCCGGAACCCGACGAGCGTGGTCCAGCCGCGGTAATTGGCGTTTGCGCCCTTGCCGCCGGTGAGTTCGTCGTACTGCGCGCCGACCATGAGTTTCATTTTCTGTCCGTGGATGTAGTAGTTCAGCCCGACGTAGGCGGAGTCGTATTTGCTGCCGGTGAATTTCCCGACGCTGCTCACCTGCCGGTTCAGCATGGTGATGCCGTTGGCCTGATCCGAACTGCCGTACTGGTAGCGGGTGATCACCTCCAGCTTCTCCGGGATGATGTAAAATGACGGCATGAGCGTCACGCCGACAACGTCACCCTTCGCGGTGGTGCCGTTGCCGTAGGCGATCTGCGCCACAAGGCAGAAGCGGCCATTCTGAAAGTCGAAGTAAGTCGCCCCCGCGTTGTGCATCGTGTTGAACACGTTGCTCTGGCCGTTCAGGTCAATGTGCATGTAGTCCGCCGCCCACAGCGCCTTGTCCACGCCGAACGCCTTTGAGAAGTCGTAGCTCAGCTCGAACAGCTCGCTCGATCCGCCGTTGAAGGTTCCGAACTCCTTGTTCGCCATGTTCGAGAACATCGCGGCCTGATAGCCGAAGTTGCCGATTTTTCCGAGGACGGACACGCCGCTCGTGTAGTCGTTGCCCGTGTTGTTAAAGAGCTGATCGTCGAAGAATCCGCGCTCGAAAAACTTCTGCGTGTTGTCCGAGAACTCGCGGTCGTAGCCGAAGTGCGGCTCGAACTTGCCCACACGGATGTTCAGCGCATCGTTGATGTGGAAGTTAAGATAGAGATCCGTCATCCGGTTGTAGAAGACGGCTTGCTTGTGGTAGGCGTCCAGCGCGGTGTCCACCGTCGCCTTCAACTCCACATGGCGGTCGAAGAACCACGAATCAATGCCGAGGCGGAAGCGCCGGATTTCCGTGAAGTCAATGTCGCCCTGCTTGAACGCCTTGGGCTTGTTGTCGGCATTGATGCCGAACCAGTCGAGCTGTAAGCGCCCGGTAAAGTCGAACTCCTCGATGATGTGGTTGCTGTCGTTCTTGTAGAGCACCGGCAGCTCCCATAGCCTGTCGAGGGCGGACTCCGGTTTCGGTGTGGCTGCGATGACGTCGGCTGTTCCGGCAAATGCGGAGGCAGTGACGAGGGCGAGGCTCAGGGTGAGGGTGGTTTTCAACATGGTGGTGTGTGTCTTGGGTGTTTCGATTGCGGCGCAAAGGTGGCACCCAAATGTTACGAACAGATGGCGACTCGGTGCCGTTATCGAAACATCCGCGACGAAATGCCGCATTTATGCGTCAACAGTGACATCCCGGCGTCTCCAGTCTGCTCTTGTCAAACACGCTTCCCACAGCCCACAAGGCGCAATGAAGAAGAGCCTTTTCTCCCTGCTGGCCCTCACGCTCACGCTCACCCTCCACGCTGAGGAAAAGCTCACGCTCAAGGGTTCCAATTCGCTCCGGGTGACACTCATGCCGAAGCTCTCCGAAGCCTATCGCGCCACGGGCAAAAGGGTGAAGTTTTCCATCTCCGCCGAAGGTTCCTCCACGGCATTTCCGGCGCTGCTGAACGGTAACGCGGACATCGGCATGAGCAGCCGCAAAATCACCGCAGAGGAATCCGCGATGTTCCGCATCAAGGGCGCGGTGGTCAGCCAGACGCTCCTTTGCATGTGCATGCTTGCCGCAGTGCATCCGGCAGCCTATTCCGTGCAGGCGTGAAAGCATTTTTTGCCATCCTCTTCGCCACCGCCCTGACCTGCGCCGTCACCGCGGCACCGGCGGCACCGAAAATCGTCTCTCCGGACGAGGCCGAGGTGCTCATCAAAGAAACTCCCGCGCTCGTCATCCTCGACGTGCGGACGCCGGACGAATTTGCCGGCGGACACATCCACGGCGCGAAGAACGTGGATTTTTTCGGCGATGATTTTGAGAAGCAAATCGCCGCCCTCGATCCCGCGAAGCCGGTGCTCGTGCATTGCGCGGCGGGAGGCCGCAGCTCGCAGGCGGTGGAAAAGCTCGCGGCGCTGAAAAAGCCCCCGGTCATCTATCACCTCAAGGCCGGATTCAACGGCTGGAAGGCGGCAAAGAAACCCGTGGAAGGCAAACCGGCGGAGGGAAAATAGCCGTCTTCTCCACTTCGTTTCGCGCATGAAACTGGCCTGCATCGCACGCACCGAACAGGCCATCAGTCGGCGCGGCAGGCCGGGTGGATGACCTCAGTTTTCGCGTTCGGGTTGTCGAAAGTTTCATGACTGTATGAATCGGGAAGAGCGTGGGTTTTCTTAAGCGTCACGCCACCGGGTGGAGGATGCGCAGCAGCAGCACGGTGAGCGCCGCGAGCGCCGCGCCGCACGGGAGCGTGACCAGCCAGCAGAGGGCGATCTGGCCGACGGATTTCCAATGCGCCTTGCGCGTGACGGTGCCGATGCCGACGAGCGAGCCGACGCTGACGTGCGTGGTGCTCACGGGCAGCGAGTAGAATGTCGCGGCGTTGACGAGCAGCGCGGTGGCGACGTTTGCGGCGAAGCCTTCGCCGGGATTCATGCCGGTGATCTTTTTGCCGAGGGTCTCGGCGACGTTGCGCGCGTCGAGCAATCCGCCGATGGCCATCGTCACCGCGACGGCGAGGAAACCCCAGCGGATGTCGAGCGCGTGCGCGACCATGAGCAGCGCGGCCATCTTCGGCGTGTCATTCAGCCCGCGCGCAAAGCTCGCCGCGCCGCCGCTGAGGAAATGCAGCGTGTCGAGCGTGCGCGTGCGATGATCAGGAAGAAGGCGCGCGGCTTTCAGGATGAAATAGACGAGCGCACCCGCGGCGATGGCCAGCACCGGGCTGAGCAGCAGTGGATTCACGAATGTCTTGATGAGCGGCGTGAGATGCACCGTGTGATCGCCGCTCGCGAGTCCCGCGCCGACGAGCGCACCCACGAGCGCGTGCGTGGTCGAGACGGGAAAGCTCAGCCGCGTGGCGAGAAAACTCGTGATCGCCGCGCCGAGCGCGACAGCGAGCAGGAAGTCCGACGACTGCGTGAGCGCATCCGGCACGAGGCCCTTGCCGCTGAACGCCGCGAGCAACCCGCGCGCGGCGAAGAGCGCGGTGATGGCCCCGGCGAAAGTCGTCGCCGTTCCCCACCAAATCGTCGTGCGCAGGCTCGCGGTGCCGCTGCCGTAAATGGAGGCGACGCCCTTGAAGTTTGCGTTCGCGCCGTTCGTAAACGCGACGAAGCACGTCGCGATGAAGAGGAGGATGATGAGGATCACGGGGGCGGGAAGTTTTGTTGCAGGCAGTCAAAAGCACAACTGCGCCGCCACCCGAAGGCAGCGACGCAGTCGTCCTTTCACACAACGGTGAGTTACTTTCCGGCTGGCTCGCCGCCGGTCTCGGCGGGCAGGGACTTGTCCTTGAGCCAGACGTATTCCTTCCACGCGCCCTCGTAGAGGCGCACGTTCGGATAGTGGGCAACGTGCTTGAGATAGAAGCGCAGCAGGCTGCCTTCGCGCGACGTGGCGCAGTAGCAGATGATGTTTTTGTCGGGCGTGATGCCGGCTTTTTCCAGCTCAGCCTTCGTCTCGGAGAACGGCTTGAACTTATGCGTGTTGTCCTTCTCCATCAGCCGCGCCCAGTGGAAGCTGATCGCGCCGGGGATGTGGCCCTTGCGCAGCCAGATTTCGTCCTGGCCCTGGAACTCGTTGATCGGGCGCGCATCAATCAGCAGGTTGCCCGGCTTGCCGACATGCTTCTGCACGTCGGTGACGTTTGCGGCGATTTCGGGGCTCGTCTTTTTCGGCAGATGGCCGGGAGGATTGCCGAAGTAATCCTGCGTCGGCGCGAAGCCCTGCTTCTTCCACTCGGGCAGGCCGCCGTCCACGATCTTCACGTCCTTGAAGCCGAATTTCTCCAGCACATGCACGACCATCGTGCTGCTGAGGATTTCGTCGTTCGGAAGCTCCGCTCCGGTGGCATAGACAAGAATCAGGCGATCCTTGTCCGCGCCCGCGCGGATGAGCAGCGCGCGCGTGAGATCATCGGGAAGATACTGCACCGGCACGGCGTGGTCGGTGCCGCGCAGTGTGTCGAACTCGAGGTGATGCGCCGTGGGAAGATGGCCGCGGAAGTAGTCCTTGTAGCCGCCGCGCGTGTCGAGGACGATCGGGCGCTTCTTCGCGTCCGGGTCTTCGATGAGCTTCTTTGCATCGGCGGGCGAGATGACGCCGATGTCCGCTAGCACGGGCCGCGCGGAGACGGTGAGCAATGCGACGGACGCGAGGAGCGTGAGGATTGGTTTGAGTTTCATGGTGTGTGGGTTTTTCGGGGTTGGGATGAATTGTGCGGTTAGAAGTGGATCACGAAATCTCCCTTGATCGTGAGGGATGCCTTGGTGCCGTCGGTGGGGAAATTGCCCCAGGTCTCGAAGACGAAATGCTTGCACACCGGCACCTTGACGCCGGCGGAGAGAAGCCACGTGTGGTTGAGCTGCTGGATTCCGTCCCCGCACAGCATGAAAAGATCGCGCTCCTTCACCGTGGTCTTCGGGCCGGATTTCCCGTCCGACTTCCCGTCTTGCGCAGGCACCGTGGATTTGATCTTGAACGTCCTGTCCAAGCCGAAGAACGGCAGCGGTTGGCTGAACTGCTCGGCGATTCCCGCGTGGACTCGGAACCACTTGAGATCCTGTGTCGCGACGAAATACGGGAACGGGTCGCCCGCACGGCGACGGTCGTGGTCTGAGAACGAAATGTTTGCCACGCCGGCCGCGATTGTGGGCAGGCCCGTTCCGAGCGGGACGGCGATTTTTGCCTGCGCCACCGCCGGGCCGCCGTTGCCGGGGCTGATGTGGCTGTCCACGCCGACTTCCAGTTTCAGAACCTTGAGGTCAAAGCCGGTCTTGAAGCCGAGGTTGAAGTCCTGCTTCTGGCCGTAACCGACGGTGGAATAGGTCTGGATCACGTAGTCGCCCTGCGAAGGCGTGTCCGCGGTGGGGATGTTGTTCAGGCCGGAGGGAGTGGCGTACGCCGCCGAGCCGGCTGCGAGGAGGATTGCGAGTGTGCGGTGGGGTTTCATTGGTGAGCGTGCGCGTATGCGCAGTCAGGCATTTACCGTCAAGCGGGTTCTGTATTAGCCGCAGTTTTTTCACCCGCTGTTCTCCGAGTGCGAGCGCGTCGGAGCGGACGGCTCCTCACAAGCGGCAGCATTCCAGAGCCAATTTGGGGCGTGTATATTCATCCGGAACGCCTGTGAGATTTCTCTTCTTTGGAATCGCTCGCGGCAGGCCATGCACCATCATTGTCTGCTGCGGGATGGCGTCGGGGATGCGGTTGCGCTTGGTCGTGCTTGGCCGTCCGTCTTGGGAGTTTGGGTGCGGACGAGCAGGGCCTTTTCCTCGGGCAGCATGGGCCAGCCAGCGGAGAGCCCGAGGTATTCTTCCGCCTTTTCCGATTGGCCGGCGGAGATGAGGAATATGGCATAGTAGAGCGCGACCTGCGGCTGGCGGAGATCCTCCGGCTTGAGCGCGGACATTACCCTGATGGCCTCCTCCGTCCTGCCTTGCTGGAAGAGGGAAAGCCCGTACGTCGAGGCGATCGTGGGGTTTTCCGGGTTTTCGCGATGGAGGTTCTCCACGAGGCGCTGAGGATCGCCCTCGTTGCTCCGGGTGAGCAGCGAGAGGAATGCGTAGTTGTTCCGCGAGGCGATGCCTTTCGGATCCATTTTCACAAGGGTGGCGCTGAGCTTTTGAAGTTGGGCGGTTTCGCCGCGCCGGTAGGCGGTCTGCCAGAGGGAATTCAGCACCCATTGCGGGCATCCCGGCAGCTTCGCGAGCGCCCACAGGATCTCCCCTGCACGCGCCTCCCAATTCGCCTGAATGGCCATTCGCGCCAGCCGCTGCAAGGCATCGGGATGCCTGCCCGCCACGGTGACCGCCGCCTGCCATTCCGTTTCGGATTCCCCGGCTTCACCGGTGTGCTCCAGCGCACGGGCAAGCATGGCCCTGCGCAGGTACTCGGTGTCTCCCCAAGAGGAAAGCATGACGATGTTTTCCAATTCTTTCCAAGCCCCGAGATGGAGATGTGCCTCCGCGACCGCGATGCAGACGGGTGGCTTGGCAATCAGATCTTCCGGCATCTGCTTCACCCATTCGGAGACCATCATGGAAAGGTCGTGGCCATTCATCCACGACAGCAGGGCGGAAAGATCCGCGGGGGCGGTCATCGTCGCATCCCGCAAACCGAGGAGATACGGACCCGAACGCGCATCGTGAAGCAAGCGAAGTGAGGTGAGGCGTGAGAGCCTGTCGGCGAACTGCGAGCGTGCATCCGCGACGAGCGCATCCGCGGCCTCCATCGCCGCGGCCGTTTCGAGATGGCGGACGGCATCGGTGAGCAGAAGTCGCAGTGCTTCGACGCTGGTCGCCGGTTTGTCCCTCAGTTCCCGCAGCGCATTCAGCCCGGCCTCACGCACGCCGGGAGTCCGCGATTCGAGCCGCACGCTGGCGAGACTCAGTTGGTGCCGGCTCTCCTTTGGCTCCAGCCGGACTGCCTCCGCCCAGTGCGATTCCGCGGAAGCCATGTCGTGCTTTTCTGTCGCGATGGCCGCGGCTACGGAATGGAACGCCACGCTGTTCCTGTCCGCCGGATCCAGGCCCTTCACCAGTTCCTCCGCCGTCTCCACGGCGCCGGCTTTCAATGCGGCGCGTGCGCGCGCCAGCGCATTTTCCGCATCATCGGGCTGCAAGGCATCGAGCCGCGCACGCCATTGCCCCGCCTCGGGCGTGCCGGCGGTCTCCAGCGATTTCGCCATGATGCGCATGGCCCCGACATCAAGCGGGCTGTGCAGCAGCGCATTTTTCGCACTCAGAATCGCGTGCCGGAGATCGCCCTGCGCGAGGAACTCCGACGCCTGCCGGACATCGCGCTGCGTTCTCCACCGGTTGTAGCGGTTCTTTGCATGCGGCCATGCGAAGACGGCTGCCGCAAGCCCACCAATGAGAAGAGCCGAAAACCAAAACCAAAAGGCGCTTCGCTTCCGTGTTCGAGAAGATGGCATGGCGGTCAAAGCGCGATTCAATATGCTGCGTCCGCCTTTTCAAAGACGCCGAGGATCGTGCTGAAGGCCGCATGGAGCTGGCTGTAATCCTGAAGATCCACGGTGAATCGCTTGTCGTCATTGCTGAAGGACGAGACGTGGCCAGTGCTGTAAAGGACGTTGACCCAGAGGCCGCCGTGGTTCGTCTTGTTGGACACACCGAAAGTCTTGAACGCGGGCATCGTCAGGAATTCGGAATCGAGCACCAGCGCACGGATGGGCACTCCGCTGCTGTTGTCACCAAGATTGGTGAGGCGGATGTTTTGCGGCTCGGGAGCCTGGCCGAATGGGTCGAAGAGATTCGTGTTGCCTGCGTGGCGGTAGTAGTAGCTCGACTGCGCCTGCGCTTTGCCGACCTTCGTGAGTTCGGCATCCATGTCCACGGACTGATCAGCACCGGGGCAGAAGAGCACCTGCGGAGTCTTGGCGAGGTATTGGCCGAGCAGGAGGCCGAGACCGACGGGGGCGCCGCTTTGCAGGGAGATGAGGCTGGTGGGCGCGCCGGTCGAGGGGTAAAGGTCGCCGGGATTGGTGAAAGGCGGCGCCTTGGGGCCGTAGGGGATCAGTCCGTCATTGTCCCCGGCATAGGCGAAGATGGCGGCACCGATCTGGCGAAGATTGGAAATGCAGGCTGTGCGCCGTGCAGAGGCGGTGCCTTGCCGAAGAGCTGTGAGGAGGAGTGCCGCGAGCACTGCGATGATGGCGATGACGACGAGCAGCTCGATGAGCGTGAACCCCCGTCGCCCCGTCGCCCGCCATTTCATGCGCGGCGAGATCGGCGGGCGAGCACGGCGAGCCCGCCGAAGGCGAGCAACACGGCCGAGGCCGGTTCAGGCACGGGCGTTGCCGTCAGCCGCACATTGTCCAGATCCCAGTAGCCGCCCTGATTGGCAGAGGTTGCCGTCGAGAGAAACTCGATGCCGATCGGCTGTCCCGCCCACGCGTCGGACGCCTGCACGGCGGGGATGTCCAGCGTGAAGTCGTAAACGTGCGTATGGTTCGGAAAATTCGTCGCGTTGTGTATGACGACCTGATCGCCGATGACGACAGTTGTGGTCGGCGATGTCCGATAGTAAAGCTGGAGATCGATGGTGACGCCTGCCAGCATCCCTCCGCCCTGACCGACAAGGCCGAGCGTAAGATGATAGGAATTGCCCACCTGATAGGTGCTGCTGAGTTCCTGGTAGATCCCCAATCCCGGAACCCCAAACATGAGCGCCGCCTGTGTGCCGTCGAGATTATCAATGTGATCCGGCGAGGACGGCGCAGTGTTGAGGAAGACGCCCGTGAGGACGGACCAAGGGTAGCCGCCATTCGATGCCGGGTCGTAAGACGCCGGCTGCGCAGTCTGTGTCCAGTTGGTGATGGACGACGTGACAAAGGTCGTCGTCGGATTCTCGAATGAAAAATTCGGGACAGTGACGGACTGGCCGTGCGCCTGCCCAGCAGTGCAGGCGGAGACAACCGCCACTGCAAGAGCCGCACTGCGAAAAATTTTCATTAGCGGCGATTCCGGCGGCGCAACTGCATTGCGATCCCACCAAAGACAAACAGCACTGCTGCGGAAGTGGGTTCTGGCACGGGTGCCAATTCCTCATCCAGCCGCACGTTGTCGACATCCCAGTAGCTGCCGGCGAGGGGATAATCCGAGGTTGCCACAAGCTCGATGCCGATCTGCTGCCCGGCCCACGCGTCGCTCGCCTGCACCGTTGCGAGGTTGAGCGTGTAGTCGTAGGCTGTCGTGTGGTTGGGGAAATTGGTCGCGTTTTCCGTGACGGTCTGGCTGCCGATCACGGTCCGGTTTCCGCCGTTGTTGTAGTAGAGCTGGAGGGCCATGGTCGCACCATCCGGCAGTCCCTGGCTATCCCCGATCACGCCCACGGTGAGGCTGTAGTTTTTGCCCGCCTGATAGGTGTTGCTGGTTTGCTGGTAGATTCCATCACCGGGAACTGCAAAAAAGAACGCCGACTGGTTGCCGTCGAGGTTGGTGATGTAACCCGGCCCCGGATTGTTGGCGAAGATGCCCGTAGTAACTTGCCACGGATAGCCGCCCGTGTACGCAGAATTAAAGTTATTCGGCTGATCTGTCTGCGTCCAGTTCGTGATGGCGTTCGAGACAAAGCCCGTCGTCGGATTCTCGAAGGAGTAGTTTGCGACGGTGAGCAGTCCGGCTTGCGCCTGCCCGGCGATGCACATGCAGGCGGCCGCCACGGGGAGCGCCACAGAGCGGAAAATGCCCCGCGCAAAGCGGGACTGGGAGACGGGGGACGAGTGGTTGGGATGGATTTTCATGTGATGAGTGGTGTGTGGCGTGTGCTAATATGCGCAACAAGGCATATTCACCGTCAAGTAAAGATTGCCTTAGAGCGAAAAATTCCGCATCCATCGCGTCATGCCTTCCGGTGATTGCACGAGCATCCTCAAAGCCCTCTCCGACCGCACGCGTATGCGGCTGGTGAAGCGGTTGCTCGCTGGGGATCACGGCGTGAACGATCTCTCCGAGCAGCTCGACCTTTCGCAATACAACGTGTCGAAGCACCTGCGCGTGCTCAAGCACGCGGGCATCGTGGATGTGCGCGCCGTCGCCCAGCGCCGCGAATATTTCATCGCGAAGCCATTCCGGAAGCGGCTGCAAAAGGAGGGCTCGGTGCTCGACTTCGGCTGCTGCTCGTTCGACTTCTCGAAGCTGCCGGATTGAGCGCACCCTGTGGGACGCGCGCTATTTTTTCTCCGCGGCGGCCGGCTTGTCCTTTGTGATGATGCCGCTCATCAGGCCGCCGTGATCGCCGCCGCTCCATGTGCCTGCATACGTGCCCTCGTGGATGAGCACGCGCGCCGAGTATGCGGCTCCGCCGTAGCCGGGGCCGGGAATGGTCATCTTGTCCACGGTGATCACCGCGGTGTCGCCCGCCCATTTCACCTTCACCGGAATCGGCGCGACGATTTCCAACTGCTTGTAGCGCATCCGCGCATTGATGGTCCACATGTCGCCGCTCACCTTCTCGACGCTGACGATCGTGTATTTGTCCTCCTTCTCCGCACCGAGCACGCCGTCCTTGAGCGGGCACCAGCGGCCCGACATCGTCACCGCAGTCATCGCCTCCTTGAATTTCGCCTCCAGATCCTCCGGCTTCGCCTTCGTGTCCTCTGCGTGAATGGATGCCGTGAGCAAAAAGCCCGCGGTGGCGGCGATGGAGAAAAGATTCGTTTTCATGGGCAAGGGGAGTGTGGACGGGGCAAGAACGGCACGCGCCTAGCACTCGCCGCCGACCTTGCCAAGCGCCATCACGATCCGCCACTCGCCGGGCGCGAGATTTTCCAACGTGAAATCGCCGAAACGGCTCCGGTGCAGCCGCACGACCGGGCAGCCTTGGCTCGCGAACATGCGCTTCACCTGATGGTAGCGGCCCTCGATGATTTCCAGCCGCGCCTCGCGTGCGCTCAAAATCTCGACGCGCGCGGGCAGGCACGGCTTGTCCTCACCTTCGAGTAGCAGCGTGCCGCTGGCAAAAATCTCCGCGAGATTCGCCGGCAGATTTTCGGCGACCGTCACCTCGTAAATTTTCGCGACTTTGTGCTTCGGCGAAGTCCAGCGGTGGACGAGGTCGCCGTCGTCCGTCACGAGCAGCACGCCCGTCACGTCCTTGTCGAGCCGGCCGATGCTCGTCACCGGCGGATTGCGCGCGAGCCAGCGCGGCGGGAGCAGATCGTAAATGGTCGGGCCTTCCGCCGAGTCGTGCGAGCACACGTAGCCCGCGGGTTTGTGCAGCAGCGCGAGGATGCCGTGCGGATGCTCCACCGGCTCGCCGTCCACGAGCACGTTGCCCGGCGCGGCCTTGTCCGAATGCGATTTTGCAGGTGCCGCACCGACACGCACGCGGCCCGCCTTGATCCACGCGCGCGCCTCGCTGCGCGTGCAGTAGCCAAAGCGCGAGAGCAGCGCGTCGAGACGGATCGGCGCACTCACACGCGCTCTTTGAACGGCTCGAAGCCGAGCTCGAAAAAGTTCACCGAGTTCTCCATCACATGCACGAGCGAGCCGATGAAGGTCTCCCATTCCTGGTCGTTCACGAACTGCGTGTCCCACGCGACAAAGACGCAGTTCGGCGCGGCGTTCGACACTTCGATGAGCACGCGGATGTCCTTTTCCCAGTCGGGAATTTTCACGTAGCCGAGCGCGCACGGCTTGTGGACGAGCGCATTGTGCGAGAACTGATCGAGCCACTTGTCACGCTCCTCGGGCGTGTCGAACTTCGCGTGAACGTGCGTCGAGAGATGCGTCACGGTTTTCTTGTCGAACTTCATCAGGTTGAAAAATCGCGTGAGCGTCTGCGCGATGATCGTCCAGTCGCCCGCCGTGCGAGCGTTGCGCACGCCGAGCTTCACGCGGTCGGCGGTGCGGTTCAGCGAGCCGTTGTCGCCGAAGAAGACGGCCTTCAGCTCGTAGTCAAAAAGGTCGTCCACTTTCCGCAGGTGGATTTGATCAGGGCGCAGTCCGAGTCCCGTCTGCGGGTCGCAGACCTTCGCGGCAAAATCATCCAGCTTCGCGCTGCCGTAGCCGAGCGGCGCGGGGAACGGCACATCAACGGCGACGCCAAAAATTTCAATCGGGAGTACTTCCATGGGGCGCGGAGCCTAGCGGGAAAGGCGCGGATGCAAATCCTGTTTTTGCGCGCCGGCAGTCCCGCATTGACGGCCACAATTCCCGAGTCGCCCCGCGCAATCCCCGCGCTTCCCATCACGCCTGCGCTCGCGCATGTTGCGGGCGCGATGACCACTGCGAACAAGATCACCATCGGGCGGATCGTGATGATCCCGTTCTTTGTGCTCATGGCGCTGTACTACGGGCGCAGCGTCGCGCACGGGCACCCGCAGGAATGGATGCGCCTCACGGCCATCGCCATTTTCGTCGTCGCCGCGGCGAGCGACGGCATTGATGGCTACATCGCGCGCCGCTACAATCAGATGAGCAAGCTCGGCACCGTGCTCGATCCCATCGCGGACAAGGGGCTGCTCCTCGCCGGCGTCATCACGCTCAGCGTGAGCAACTGGCAGTACGAATTCCCGCTGTGGTTCCCCGTGCTCGTCATCGCGCGCGACGTGGCCATCGTCACGGGCGTCATCGCCGTGCATTTCATCAATGGCGACACCCGCGTGAGCCCGAGCTGGATGGGAAAGACGGCCACCGTCGCGCAGATGATCGCCATCGGCTGCGCGATGCTTTTCACCGGCAGCGAATGGAAGGGCTACCTCGACGTGCCGGTCTTCGTCGCCGGATTCTTCACGCTCGTCTCCGGCCTGCTCTACATCCGCGAAGGCATCCGCCAGCTCCACGCGAAAGGACACGGCGAACCGCAGCCGCCGGGCAGGCTGCTTTAGGCGGACGGCAAAATCCGTCCCTTGCGCAGGGTTCCAATTTCAGCGATCCGTGCGCGCATCCGGCATCCGGGCTGCGAATCCATGAATGTGAAACCCACCGCCCTCGGCATCATCCTCATTGTCGCGCTCCTCCAGCAGGGATGCATTGTCGCCCGTGTCGTCACGTCCCCGATCCGGTACGCCGAGCACCGCGCGGAAATCGCGAGGGCCAAAAAGCGCGGTGAGCGGGAGGCCGAAAAGCGCAGCGAGAAGGAAGCCGAGAAGAGGGAAGCCCCGCCGGCGCACATCGAGCGGCCCGATGCCCCGCCTCCGGAAGCGCCCGCGAACTAGCACGCGCCCGGCAGGCTGCGGCAGCGCGTTTCATGGACTTCATCGAGGGCCAACGGCCCCGCACAAGCCAGCCCAGGGCAAGTCCGCGTGATGGCTGCATCACGCGGACGCCGCCCTGGGATCTGAATGAAGAATGATCAATGCCCTGAAGGGGCGGGACAAACCGTGTGGCGCCCCTTCAGGGCTTTGTCCTTTTTCCACGCTATTCCCAGGGCGGCGCTCGTTCCTCGCTTGCCCTGGGCTGGCTTGTTCCGGGCCTTTGGCCCGCGATGCACCGCGGTTTTCAAAGTGCATGACACGCTGCGGCAACGGCCAAGATCCAACGAACACACCCTCGCCGGGATTGCCCGTCGCACACTTCACCGCTATTCCCGACACCATGCGTGAGCGGGCGGGAGGAAAACGGATCGGAGCGCGCAACGCGGAGCACGGATTGTGACTGGTGACTGGTGACTGGTGAATGGATGGGCGCTTCTAGTCACCAGTCACAGCCTCTTGCCCGCCGCACCTTTCCAATTTATCCACGCACCATGCGCACGCCCCTCCTCTCCCTCGTCCTCGCACTCGCAGCGATTTTTTCCACGCACGCCGCCGAGCCCTTTGAGATAAAAGACGGCGACCGCGTCCTCTTCCTCGGGGACACGCTCCTCGAACGCGAGGGCACCTACGGCTACCTCGAGACCCGCATGGCCGAGCAGTTCCCCGACCGGAAGTTCACCGTGCGCAACCTCGCCTTCAGCGCCGACACGCCGCTCGGCTGGTCGCGCGCGTCGTTCGACCCCGCGGCGAAGGGCTTCGAGCGGCTGAAGGAGCAGCTCGCGCTCGTGCAGCCCACGGTCGTCTTCCTCGGCTACGGCATGGCCGCGAGCCTGCAGGAAATGACCGACCGCTCGCAGGACTGGACGCTGAACCGCGACACCGCCCGCTACGGTGCCGAGCCGATGAGCGCCGGGCGGTTCAAACGCGAGCTTGCACAACTCATGGACGCAATCGTGGAGGGAAACCGGAAACCGGATACCGGATACCGGAAAGGGGAAGATGGCGACGCTGACGCGTCGAAGCAGAATCTATCCGGTATCCGGTATCCGGTATCCGGTTTCCGTTTCGTCCTGCTCTCGCCGATCCGGCACGAGGACTTGCGCGCGACGCGCCCCGGCCTGCCCGACCCGACGGAGCACAACAAGCTGCTGGAGCAATACAGCAAGGCCATCGAGGAACTGGCGAAGGAGCGCGGGGCGCGGTTTGTCTCGCTGAACTTCCCGTTAATCTACCATCTCACACCCGAGCAAATCGCGACGAATATGGGAGGGCCGAATCCGATTCTCTTGACGGACAACGGCATCCATCTCAACGAGGTGGGTTACGTCGGGATGCTGCGCCAAATGTGTGAGGCTCTCAGTTGGGGCAGCTACCTCGGGAAGGGAGTGGCGCTCGGTGAACCCATTTCCACACCGCCGGGACCCAAATTCACTCAGGAGGATATCGCGGCATCTTTGAAATGGCATGAGCGCAAGGAAGCCCTCCGCGCCGCCATCATCCGCAAGAACGCGCTCTTCTTCCACCGCTGGCGGCCGGCGAATGAGACCTACCTCTTCGGCTTCCGCAAACGCGAGCAGGGGCAGAACGCCGTCGAGATTCCGAAGTTCGACCCGCTCATCGAAGCCGCCGAGGCCGAGATCGAGAAGCTGAAGCACGCTCCCAAGGGGGCCAGCGTCATGCCCTCCGAAGACGGGGCCACGGCTGACATTCACGGCGGCGTGTCCCCCGAACTCCCTGCTGTGTCCGCCGAACACCGGTCGGTGTCTGGCGAACACCGATCGGTGTCTGACGAACACCGGTCGGTGTCTGGCGAACACCGGTCGGTGTCTGACGAACACCGGTCGGTGTCTGGCGAACACCGGTCGGTGTCTGGCGAACACCGGTCGGTGTCTGACGAACACCGGTCAGTGTCTGACGAACACCGGTCGGTGTTTGACGAACACCGGTCGGTGTTTGACGAACACCGGTCGGTGTTTGACGAACACACAGCCGCTTCCGCGCAGCAAAAGGCCGATTTTCAGCCACAAACGCCCGTTTTCACCTCCGCCGGCCAACTTTACGCAGCCAACGACACCCCGGCGATCGGGAACCAGCCCCCAGTCACCAGTCACCAGTCACCAGTCACATCCCCCGACCCCGCCCGCCAGACCCCCGCCGAGACGCCCGACCTTTCCAAGCTCCCCGCCTCGCCCTCCACCCTCCCGCTCCCCACCTTCACCCTCGCCGACGGCCTCGAAATCTCCCTCTGGGCCGAAAACCCGCTCCTCGCCAAGCCGACCGAGATGAATTGGGACGCACAGGGCCGCCTGTGGGTGGCGAGCAGCGCACTGTATCCCATGATCGCCCCCGGCCAGGCGGCGGACGACAAAATCCTCATCCTCGAAGACCCCGGCCACACGGGGAAGGGGACGAAGAGCACGGTCTTCGTGGACGGGCTGCTGCTGCCGACGGGGGTGGCACCGGTGCTCGTGGAAGACCGGAAAGCGGATACCGGAAACCGGAAAGGGGAAGATGGCGACGCTGACGCGTCTAAGCAGAATCTATCCGGTATCCGCTCTCCGGTATCCGGTATCGCCCGCTGGGCCTGCTACGTCGGCCAGTCCACCGAGCTGCTCTACTTCGAGGACACGCAAGGCACCGGCAAGGCGGACAAAAAGCGCATCGTCCTCAGCGGATTCGGCACCGAGGACACGCACCACATCGTCCACACCCTGCGCTGGGGGCCGGATGGCCGGCTCTATTTTAACCAAAGCGTGTACATCCACACGCACATGGAGACGCCGTGGGGCGTCGTGCGGCTGAACAGCGGCGGCGTCTTCGCCTACGACCCGCGCACCGAGCGCGTGGAAGTCGTCACGAAGGGCCTCTGGAACACGTGGGGCCACGCATGGGACCAATGGGGCCAGAGCTTCCTCTCGGATGGCGCGGGCTTCAGCGGCATCTCGTGGGCATTCCCCGGAGCCGTCTTCAACCCGAGCGAAGGCAGCCGCCGGCAGATGCCCAGCATCAGCCCCGGCAGCTACCCGAAATTCGCCGGCCTCGAGCTCATCTACAGCCCGCACTTCCCCGCCGAGTGGCAGGGCACGGCGGTGACGTGCGACTTCCGCGCGCACAAAATCGTGCATTTCAAGATCAACGACCTCGGTTTGGAGCAGTCAGCAAAGAGCGGCTACGTCACCGATCAGCTCCCCGTGCTTGCGCAGACGAGCGACGCGACCTTCCGCCCGATTGACGTGAAGCTCGGCCCCGACGGCGCGATCTACATCGCCGACTGGAGCAACCCGATCATCAACCACGGCGAAGTGGACTTCCGCGACCCGCGCCGCGACCACGAGCACGGCCGCATCTGGCGCCTGAGCATGAAGGGTGGAGCGGCGGTGAAGTGGGAGAGTCTGGTGGGGAAAAATAAGGAGGAGCTAATTTCAGCGCGCCGTTCAAAAAGCCAATGGGCACTGGAACAAGCGACTCACTTGCTAATCTACAGACCGCACACCGAAGCAGAACGCCAAGCCAGCCGCGACAGCTTGCTCGTCCAGATGCTTACCGACCCGGCGGCTCAATTTGAGGTTCCCGCATTACTCATCCTCAATACCAGGCCTCGCATCCGCATCGGAGCGATGCGAGCACTTGCGCGCTTACCAAAAATCGAAAGCGCCTCGCTCATCCTCGACGCCGCGATCAACGCGCCGAAGGACGATCCGTTTTACGAGTTCGCCGCGTGGCTTTCCATCAATGACGTCGCGGAGGTCTGGACGGAGGCGGTGCTCGCCGGGAAATGGAAAATCGAGGGGCGCGAGAAGCAGTTGGAGTTTGCGCTCGATGCGCTGGATGCGGCCCGCTCCGGCCCCGTCATCGCCGCGCTGCTCAAGGAGCGGCCCATCACCCGCGACGGCGCGGGCCCGTGGATCGAGCTCATCGGCAAAGGCGGCGGCAAGGCCGAGCTGGAGCAGCTTTTCGAGCGTGTCGCGAAGGGCGACTTCGAGCCGCCCGCATTCGTCCGCGCGATCAACGCGCTCGCCGACGCCGCCCGCCTCCGCAACCTCCGCCCCGAGGGCAACCTTGCATCCATCAGAATGTGCCTCGTCGATCCTCATGCGGAGATCGCTTCCGCCGCCGCGCGCCTTGCGGGCCAGTGGCATCTTTCCGAAGTCGTGCCGTATATCGTCAATCTCGCACAGCATCCGGATGAGGGACCGCGCGCCGCCGCAATCGAGGGATTGCGCAACGTCGGCGGTGCCAAGGCCGTTGACGGGCTGCTATCCCTGACGCGCTCGAGAAGACCGGAGGTTCGGCCCGCCGCCCTCGCCGCGCTCGCGCAGCTCAAGCCCGCCGCCGCCATTTCCGAAATCCCGACCGTGCTCGGCGCAATCCAGTCCGAGCCCGAGCTGCTCGCCACATGGCGCGGCATTTTCCAATCGAAGGAAGCCGCCGACACGCTGGCGAAGAACTTTCCGGCGGACCTCCCGAAGCCCGTCATCACCGCCGCGCTGCACGCCGCGCGCGAGCTTGGCCGCAAGGGCGAACGTCTCGTCGCGAAACTCGCGCCGCTCGCCGGCGAGAGCCTCGCGAATTTCGTCCCCGCCGATTTCGCCGACCTCGCCGCCCGCGCGAAAAAGGACGGCGACCCCGTGGCCGGCGAAGCCCTGTATCGCCGCATGGCCAGCGCCTGCACGACCTGCCACGCCATTGGCGGAGCCGGCGGCAAGCTCGGCCCCGACCTCACGAGCATCGGCGCGAGCGCACCGGCGGACTACATCATCGAGAGCGTGCTGAACCCCGCCGCGAAAGTGAAGGAAGGCTACCATGCGTTTTCCTTCGCGATGAAGGACGGCACCGAGGCCATCGGCATCCCGACGCGCGAGACGCCGCAGGAGCAGTTCATCCGCACGATCGCCGGCGAGCAGGGACTGCCGAAGGCGAACATCGTTTCCAAAAAAATCGCCGAGGGCGGCGCAAGCCTGATGCCCGCCGGCCTCACCGCCGCATGGAGCGACCGCGAGCGGCTGAACCTCTACGCATTCCTCATGGAGCTGGGCCGCCCCGGCCCCTTCGACGCGAGCAAGAACAACGTGGCGCGCGTGTGGCAGCTCACCGACTCCGGCAAAGTGGACGGCGCTCTGAAAGTCGAAGCCGCAGCGTCCACGCCGTCCATCCCGTCCACCTACGCCTACACCCTCGTGGACGGTCGCCTCACCAAGGACCTCCTCACCGAGAAGCTCGCCATCCTCCAGCCGAAGAACACCGCCGTGCATCTCACCGCGCGCTTCCAAGCCGCGAGCGCCGGCAAGGCCAAGCTCAACCTCACCGGCATCCGCAAAGCCTGGCTCGACGGCCAGCCCCTCGCCATCGCCAGCGAGCCGAGCCCGAGCGTCGAACTGACCGCAGGCGCGCACACTTTCACCGTCGAAGTGGACGCCAAGTCCCCGCCCGAAGTCCTGCGCCTCGAATCGCCCGCGGCGAATTTCCTCGGGGACTGATCCCCGTAGCCGCCGGCGGAAGGAGGCGGGCTGATCTTTCTTTCCGCGTTCCGAGATCCGAACTCCGCACTTCAAGGCACCCGCCTCCTTCCGTCGGCGGCTACGATAATTCTCCGCTCGCCTTGAGGTCACCTGAACTGCTCTCGTCCCCGGCACTTTTCACAGGCCATGCCGTCACGAACATCCATTACGGATGAAGCCGTCAGCGCCATCCGTTCGCTGTACGAAAGCGGCGCCTACGTCGCGGCGTGGCAGCGCACGCAGTCGCTGCCGCCATTCCGCGAATGGGCCGGCGCTGCCGCGCTCACGATCGCGGGACGGCTGCTGAACAACCTCGAAGCGCCGCGGCTCGCGCACGCGCTACATGCCCGCGCATGGCGGGAGCATCGCGGCGACCCCGATGCAGCGTATTACCGTGCGAGCACGATCGCCCGGCGCTTCGGTCCGTTGCGTGCGCTGCGCTTCCTCGACTCGCTTCCGCGACTTCGAGCGCGCGGATGCGCTGCTGAAGGAGGCGCTGGAACTCGACGGCACGAGCGCGTGGCTGTGGGTCGAGCACGCGTGGTGCATGGAGCGTGCGGACCGTTACGCCGCCGCGCTCGAATCCGCCCGGCGCGCATTCGATCTGTGACCATGGTACCGGCCTGCGGTGCAGCGCGTCGCGCATCTTCTCACGCTGCTCGGCCGCGATGATGATGCGCTCGCCTTGCTCCGCGATGCATCGGCGCGACTGGAAAGGGGGATAATATACTTGCGTGCCCAAACCCCCTGAGAGCGCCGCGATCCCGTTGCCTCTCAGTTCTTGCGCGCCTTGCGCTTCGCGGCCCTGATGTTCCTCTCGTTCGCTAGGGCGCGATCCACTTTAATCTTCGGTGCCGCGAGCACCTGCTTTGCGAACGCCCGGAGCTTGTCAAACGGGGTCGGCTCCGGTGTGGCTGGCGCAGGTTGGCTCATGTCTTTGGGTAGCAAAGACAGCGAGGAGACGCAATCGTGATCATGATTCGGATTGACATCCTGAATCCGATGCAGGACGCGGCAATCTCATGCCTCTGAACGTGAATGACCCGCACGAGTTCCAACCTACTGACCTCCGCACTCGGGAATTTATTCTTCGTCGCGCTTGGCGTTTGGGTCGGTCGGAAAATAAGCCCGGTATCGATCCTCACCCTTCAGCGAGTTCCGCATGTCCACGGATTCGGCGAGTGATGGGTTTTGCTGCCTCATTTCTTCGAGCATGTCGTCGTAAACTGTTTGGATGATCTTCCCAAGGCCGGCCCGCTCAACCTCGAACTTCGTGCCGTGCATTTCCGCTGAAACCGATGATAAATGTGCTGCCAGTGCTTCAAGTTGAGCGGATTGCAAATAGACGAGTTGGCGCAAAAAATCGATCTCCGAATGTATCTCTTTCACGGCCTCTGCTGGCGTCTGTTCGTCGCTCATGTGACGCGATTAACCACGCCGCATTCAGCGCCGTCAATCACTGGCTTTTCCTCATCGCCTTTGCAGCCCGGAGCGCATTCGCGAGCCGCTTGAGGCATCGCGTGTTGCACCGCTTCCCGCGTCCCTCCCGCTTATGCAGCGGGTCGAAGCCCGTCATCACCGATCAGCTTCTTGTATGTCAGCCGCTTGCCGATGATGCCGTTGATTGCTTTCAGGAACCGACCCTGATCGTCGTCCTTCCGTTCGTTGAAACGGAAAACCTGTTCCGTGACGTAGCGGTGCAAATGGAAGGGCTCAACGCTGATGTACGTTCCTTTGATGGCGCGTTTCAAGAGCGCCCAGAAGTTCTCAAGACCGTTCGTGTGGACGTTGCCTTGCACGTAGGCTTTCGCGTGATCCACGACTTTGTGAATGAAATCGCGCTGCACGTCCTCGTAAATCTTGGACGAATCCGTGTGGACTTCCGTGCCCTTCTCAACGGTCGCGTGCATGTGGGGCATTGCCGTGCGCTTTGTGGGCACCTTGGGCAGCACGGCGGCAAACACCTTGGAAACGGGATGCGCTTCCGTGGGGCGTTGCAGAAGGCCGACAACCGCCGTTTTCGCGTACCAGCCGTTGCCCTGCGTGATTCCACGACGGCGCTTGACGTTCTTGTGCATGAACTCGGCGCGCCCGCCGACGTAGGTTTCATCGGCTTCAATCGTGCCGGTCATTTTGACAATCGAGCCGTTCTGGATCGCAAGGCGAATGCGGCCCAGCATGAACCAGCCCGTCTTTTGCGTGACGCCGATCGCGCGGTGGATCTCGTAGCTGCTGATTCCGTTCTTCGCATTCGTGAGAAGCCAGAAGGCCATCATCCATTTGCCGAGCGGCAGAGGCGAGTCCTGAAAGATTGTGCCGAAGCGCACACCGTATTTGTGCGAGCATCCCTTGCATTTCCACATCCGGCGCGAGGCAAGGAAATACGATTTCTTCGATGCACAGCGCGGGCACGTCGCCTCGCCATTCTCCCAGCGGATCGAGCGCACGAATTCAAAGGCCCGCTGCTCATCGGCGAAGAAAACAATCGTCTCTTGCAGCGTCTCGGGAAATTCGTTTTCTGTTTTCATCTTGACTAAAAGTAGCACATCAATTCAGATTGAGTCAATGAAAAAAAGTAGCACAAAAAAGAAAGTTTCTCGTGGGCGGCCAACGGTGCCCGCGAAGAAAAAGCGCAGCCTGACCATCTCGTTTCGCGCCACCGCCGCAGAGCAAGAACGCATTGAGCGGGCCGCATTGCGGGCCGCCACTCGCGCAACGACGTGGATACGCAACGTGGTGCTCGCCGCTGCCGCTGATTGACAGCGGGGTGTACCGAGGGTAGGATTTGAACCTACAAGCTCCGACCTAGATCATCGGTGTTCGTTCCATCGAACTGCCTCGGCGGTTCCGGTAATCGTGGGCGCTGCAACGCCCGCGACGCGGAAAGTGGTTGCTGGGAAAGGGGTCGCATCCCGGTGTGAAAGACTGCGACGACAGCAGCGCCACCGCGGACTCGCGATGACTGCCGGGATGCGATTTGGAAGTTGGCTTCTGCATGTGCGTCACGGTCTTTCACAACCGTGATTCGCGGCGTCCTGCATCGGTCTGGAAATGGCAAGAAAAATCTTCAGGACTGACCAAGGCACCCTAATTCATGGGCATCCAAGTATATTATTCCCCTTTCCAGTCCCGGCGCGTTTCATTATTTACGACTGGCAATCCATCGGCGCGCGCAACGAAGCGTGCCCGCGCTGTCACCAGCACGGCAGCGGACGAGCGAGTTTTTTTTTGCCTTGTGAAAAAGCCGTTAAGAAACCTCCGCGTTCCCGATTCTCCAATCAATGCCTCACTTGCAACCCTGCCTGCTAGGGCTGCCTCACCGGGCGGTGAGTGTGAGTTTCCTGTCCCCTAATCCATGAAACATTCCCTCCTCCTTCTCGGGCTTCTGCCTGCCGTCGTCCTCGCAAATGCGATCCGTCCCGCCGAGCCGGCAGCGGACAAAGCATCGAAACTTGCGGGTGCCGCGAAAATCACAAAGACCGCGGGCGAGCGATGGAAGGACATCGCGAAGGCGGACGATGCGAGTTTCCGCAGGCATGTGATTCCGCTGATGTCGCGCGCAGGTTGCAGCGGGCGCGAGTGCCACGGATCGTTCCAAGGGCGCGGCGGATTCCAGCTTTCGCTGTTTGGCTACGACTTTGAAAAGGATCACGAGGCGATCACTCAGGGGAAGGGCGGCGCGGAGGAAGTGCGCGTGGATTTGAAGGATCCGATGAAGAGCCTCATCATCGCGAAGCCGGCGCTCGACGGCGAGGAGCACAAGGGCAAGAAGCGGTTCGAAAAAGGATCGTGGGAATACAATCTGATTCTCAAGTGGATTCAGGCGGGCGCAAAATCGGACGTCGCGGAAACGGGTGATTTTGCGCGTCTCGAAGTGCTGCCGAAGGAACTCGTTTTCAAGAAGAGCGGCGAGGCGATACAGCTCAAGGTGATCGCTTACTGGAAGGACGGCACGGTCGAGGATGTCACGCAGCTCACACGCTTCCGCACGAATGACGAGTCGGTGGCGCTCGTGAATGACACGGGCCTCGTGACCTCGAAGACGCCGGGCGACACGCACATCGTGGCATTTTACGACAATGGCGTGGAGCCGGTGCCCGCGGTGCTGCCGGTCTCGGACAAGGTCGGCGCAAATTTCCCGAAAGTGCGCACGCCCACGAAGGTGGACGAGATCGTGGTCGCGAAGCTGCGCAAGACAGGGATCCTGCCGAGCGAGATCTGCACGGACTCGGAGTTCTTGCGGCGCGCTTCGCTCGATGTCACGGGCACGCTGCCGACGGCGCGCGAGGCGGAGACTTTTGCAAAGGACACCGCGCCGGACAAGCGCGCGAGAAAGATTGACGAACTGCTCTCGCGCCCGGCCTACGCGGCGTGGTGGACGACAAAGCTGTGCGATTTTACCGGGAACAATCCGCGGCGCATCCGCCTCGGCGGAAACGTCGGGCGCAACTTGGGCGGTGAGATGTCGAAGCAGTGGTACGACTGGATTTACAAGCGCATCGCGGAGAACACGCCTTATGACAAGCTCGCGGCAGGCATCGTCCTAGCGACGAGCCGCACTAAGCCGGATCAAAAGTACGGGGAATTCGTGCATGAGATGGGCAGCTATTTCCGCAAGGAGAATCCCGCAGACTTTGCGACACGGCCAAATCTGCCGTGGTATTGGATGCGGCAGAATGTGCAGAAGCCGGAGGAAAAGGCGCTGTCGTTTGCGCACACGTTCCTCGGCGTGCGCATTGAATGCGCGCAGTGCCACAAGCATCCGTTCGACCAGTGGACGAAGACGGACTTCGAGCACTTCCAGGCATTTTTCTCCGGCGTCGCGGGCGGATCCAAGGGCGGTGGTGAGAAAATGTCGAAGGGCGATGCAGCCGCAGCGGCGGCGTCGGGCGAGATGACGCCTGCGAGCCTGCGCGCGGAGATCAAGGCCACGGTGGACAAGGCGATGGACGGCAAAGTGGAGGACATGAAGAAAGGCAACGAGCGGCAAAAGATCGAGCAGACGGAGATGGGCCGGCGCATCAGCGCAGGCGAGCCGATTCCGTGGGACGAGCTTTACGTGGACATCAAGCGCGTCGGCCAGCCGATGAAGCAGGACAAGAAAGATTTTCAGAACAGTTCGCGAGTGATCACGCCAAAGATCCTCGGCGGCACGGAAGTGATGATGGAGCAATACAATGATCCGCGCGCACCGCTGATGGAATGGCTGCGCAGCAAGGAGAACCCGTATTTTGCAAAGGCATTCGTCAACCGCGTGTGGGCGTCTTATTTCAGCCGCGGCATCGTGGAACCCGCGGACGACCTGAACCTCGCGAACGCGCCGAGCAATGCGGAGCTGTTCAATTACCTCGCAAACGGATTCATCGCGCACAATTTCGACATCAAGTGGCTGCACCGCGAAATCCTGAACAGCGACACGTATCAGCGGAGCTGGAAGACGAACCCGACAAACAAGCTCGACGAGAAAAACTTCAGCCATGCGGTGATCCGCCGCCTGCCCGCCGAGGTGGTCTTTGATGCTATCGCGATGGCCACGGCCTCGACGGAGCGCGCGGAGAAATTCGCGACCGACATCACCGACCGCACCATCGGCCCGAACGCGATTTCGGGTACCGTCGGCAAGGGTGGCGGCGGTGGCGACTCCTACGCAATGACCATCTTCGGCAAACCCGCCCGCGAGGTGAACTGCGACTGCGAACGCACGACCGATCCGACCTTGCTCCAGACGATCTACACGCGGAACGATCCAAACCTTCTGACCAAGGTCGAAGGCTCCAACCGCTCGGGCTGGATGGACGAGGTGCGCAACCAGTTCACTCCGGTGCAGGATCGGAGCCCCGAGGCCATCCGCGGCAAGATCGCGAAGATGGATGCGAAATTCGCGGAAGTGGTGAAGGAGCCGAAGAAACCCGAACCGGGCAATGCCAAGGCCGATGCCGGTTACCAGGAGCAGATGCGGCAGTATGAAAGCCGCGTCGCCGAAGTGAAGGTGCAGCGCGCCGAACTCACGAAGCAGCTCGCCGAGGCGGAAAAGCCGAGGCGGAAACTGGATCTCGACACCGCGATTGGCGAAATATTTCTCCGCACCGTGAGCCGTCCCGCCACCGCCGATGAAGTCGCGCAGGCGAAGACCGACATCGCCGCCGCAAAGACGCCCGTGGACGGCATCCGCGATTTGCTCTGGGCCATGCTGAACACGCGCGAATTCATGGTGAACCACTGATTCTTTCGACGACGAAAAACCACCCAAACCTCCAAACAAAAACACCACTATGTCCAACTACATCTGCTGCGACGGCATCGCCCGCCGCGACTTCATCCGGGTCGGAGCCATCACCGGCTTCAGCCTCGGTTTCGGCCTGCAAAACTTCCTCGCGCACGCCGCGACCGAAGGCATCTCACCCAAGGGAAAAGCCAAGGCTGCCATCTTCGTCCGCCTTGGCGGCGGGCCGAGCCACATGGACACCTTTGACCTGAAGCCCGACGCGCCCGACACGCACCGCGGCGAATTCAAGCCGATCGCCACGAATGTCCCCGGCATGCAAATTTCCGAGCATCTACCGAAGCTCGCGAAATGCGCCGACAAGTTTGCGATCCTGCGCGGCGTCTCGCACACGCTCGCGGCGCATGAACTCGGCTCGATCTACATGGGCACCGGCAACCGTCCCCTGCCCTCGCTGCAATTCCCGAGCCTCGGCGCAGTCGTGTCAAAGGAACTCGGCGCGGCCCCCGAACTGCCCGCGTTCGTCGCAGTGCCCTCGCAGGGCAACAACCCGACCGGCTACCTCGGCGTGGAATACGGGCCGTTCGACACCGGCTCGGCACCGCAGCCCGGCAAGGCCATGGAAATCCGCGGCCTCGCGCTGCGCGGCGTGACGATGGAAGACGTGGATCGCCGCCAGAATCTCGTGGGCCGTTACGACAAGGCCTTCGGCGAACTCGCAAAGGAGGACAAAATCCTCGCGGGCATGGATGAGTTCGGACGCAAGGCCTACGCGATGATGCGCTCCGAGAAAGCGCGCGAGGCATTCGATCTCTCCAAGGAATCCCCGAACATCACGAGCCTCTTCGGCACGGATCAGTTTTCGCAGAGCGCCCTGCTCGCGACGCGCCTCGTCGAAAGCGGTGTGAAATTTGTGACGCTGAACCTCGGCGGCTGGGACACGCACGCCGACAACTTCAATGCGCTGAAAAACAAGCAGCTTCCGCCGCTCGACGCCGGCCTCAGCGGTCTCTTCCAGGCGCTCGCGCTCAAGGGCCTGCTCGACTCCACGGTCGTCTATGTCACCGGCGAATTCGGCCGCACGCCGAAGGTCAACCAGCGCGGCGGACGCGACCATTATCCGCGCGCCATGTTCACGCTGCTCGCGGGCGGCGGAATCAAGATGGGGCAGGTCGTCGGAGCCAGCGATGAGAAAGGCGAAGGCCCGAAGGATCAAGGCATCTCGCCCGATGACGTCGCTGCGACGTTCTTCACCGCGCTCGGCATCAATCCGCGCAAGGAATACAACACTCCCAGCGGCCGCCCGGTGATGATCACGCGCTACGGCACGCCGGTCAAGGAACTCATCGGCTAGCGATCTCGTGCTCGCCGACGGAAGGAGGCGGGCCGGGCGAAAAATCACGAAGGCCGGATGCTGAGAGGCATCCGGCCTTTGTCGTTCCAGGAGCGCGCGAAAGCGGAAAAGATTGCCTGCCTTGTCACCGGATTGCGCACGCGCAGGATCTTTCTTGTTCGCCTCACTGCGCTCGATCTGGACGCGCGGATTTTCGGGAGCCACACACTCCCGACTGTGCTCGCGGGACGTGGCGAACTATTCTGAAACGGCGCACATCTCGAAATACGCCGGCGTGAGCGGTGGCATTTCGGCGAGCGTGATTCCATTTGCTAACACTTCATTCGCGTCGATGCGCAGCGGCACGAGGCCGCTCACGCGATCTTCGAACAGCAACGTGCCGGACATTTTTCCGAAAGCCAAGCATGCCTCGTCGCTGAAGAGGACTCTCACGTCGCGGAATGTCGTGCTGCGGTGCAAGTTCACGATGACAAGAAACGGGTGTGCATCCGTGACAGGCACTCGCAGGTAAGCGTAGAGCCAGTGACCGCTCGCGGGCTCGCCTTCGATGCGGCCAAATCCGGGATTTGAAATGTTCGCGCCATTCAGCGGAATGAACGTGCCGTCGCGGAACGCGGGCTCGCCGCACACCGCGAGCAGCCTGCCGTAAAATGCGCGCAGGCTGCGTTGCAGAGGCGAGAGGCGGGCGCCGTCGTAGCGGTGGCCGTTCACCCATTTCGCAAACTCGGGCATGGACCAGTAATCAAAGATCGTCGTGCGCCCGTTGCCGCCGCCGAATCCCGCGACGCTATCGGCGGGTTCGCCGACTTCCTGCCCGTGGTAGAGCAGCAGCGGGCCGCGCGAAATTCCGAAGAGCACGCCGCACACGGCGCGTCCCACTTCCATGCCAATGCCGCCCCATTCGCCGCGCGCGGCGAGCCGCACTTCGTCGTGATTTTCCGCGTAGCGCAATGCGGTGGAGAAAAATTCCGCAGACTGCGCAGTGAGCGTGCCGTCGAGGTCGTTTGCCCACGCGGGGCCGTCGTAGATGCGCTTGAGCGTCTTGTAGGACGGGTCGTCGTACACGGCGTCGAAGCCCGCGTGGAGCAGCGCGGTGAGCACGTTGCCGCGCTCCACTTTCATCGGATCGTTGTCGTACGCCTCGGCGATGAAAAATGCATGCGGGTCGCGCTCGCGCGCGCGAACGATCGCCCACGCCCAAAATTTCACGGGCACCATGTGCGCCATGTCGCAGCGGAAGCCGTCCACGCCGAGCGCCTGCCAGCGCGCGAGCACGGCGTCCATCTTCCTCCATGTGCCGGGCACGGGCGCGGCGGGATTTTCCGCGCAGGGAAAGCGGCGCAGGCCGGTCGTGAACTCATAGCCGTAGTTGAGCTTCACGGTCTCGTACCAGTCGTTCGGCGAAGGCGTCCACGTCGCGGCATTGTTGCCGGTCGCGCGTGCGTGTTCCATTTCACCGGAAAAAAATCCGTCGCACGTTCCGAGCACGCGGCAGGTCGGGCTGATGCACTCGCCGTTCACGATGGTCGGCAGGCGTAGCGGCGGGCCGCCGGGGTGCCAGCCGGGTTGCAGCCAGAAGAAATTGTTTTCCGGCGAGAAAAATTTCCCGCGGTCGTCGTTCGCGCCGAAATCCACGAGCTTCGAGCGGTGGCTGCGCGCGACGTGGTTGGCGACGAAATCAATGATCACCCGCAGGCTGAGCGCGTGCGCGCGGTCGAGCAGCGCGCGGAATTCGTCCATGCGCTTTTCCGGATCGATCGCGTAGTCGGGGCAGACGAATGCGTAGTCCTTGATCGCATACGGCGAGCCGGCGAGGCCCTTGAGCAGATCGGGATCGTCGGCGGGCGCGCCGATGGACGACCAGTCCGTCGCCGTGGCCTGCGCATGGACGCCGGTGAGCCACAGGTGCGTGATGTGCAGTTCCTCGCGCAGCGCACGCAGCGCGGTGTCGCTGATGTCCGCAAATTTCCCGACACCGTTTTCCGCGAGCGTGCCGTTTGGCTTGCGGGTCTCGTTCGTGTTTCCGAAGAGGCGGGGAAGTAGCTGGTAGATGCGCGGACGCTCCATGTGCACCTACTTTGAACGCTAATCCCAGAGCCGGTCGAGCGCGCGTGCGACGGCGGCAAAAATGACATCAATCTCTTCGCGCGTGATCGTGAGCGGCGGCGCGATGGCGATGAGGTCGCGGATGCCGCGGACGATCACGCCTTCCTCGCGCACAAGCTTCGATCCCCGGATGCCGAGCGCCGACGTGGGCGTGAGCGCGGACTTGCCCCCGCGCGGCACGAGTTCCATCGCTCCGATGAGCTGGCAGC
This sequence comes from uncultured Spartobacteria bacterium, assembly GCA_903882875.1. Classification (GTDB taxonomy): domain Bacteria; phylum Verrucomicrobiota; class Verrucomicrobiia; order Chthoniobacterales; family Chthoniobacteraceae; genus SXWH01. Next base: position 57,775 of record CAIRYQ010000023.1, read on the forward strand.
CACGGATTTCCGCGACGGCGGGATGCTTCACGAACGACTGGAGCTGCTGTTGAAAATACGGCCCGACATCATCGCGCACTCGCTCGACGAGATGCTCTCTTTCGATGAGTGCGATATTCGCAAGCGCGACGCCGCAGGGCACCGGATGCCCGCTGTATGTGAAACCGTGGGCAAGGTAGCCGCCGTGGATTAGGATCTCGGCCATTTCGTCGGCGACCATCGTCGCGCCGAGCGGGAGGTAGCCGCTGGTGAGACCTTTCGCGAGGCACATGAGATCGGGATCGAGGTTCCAGATGTCGCTCGCAAACCACGCGCCGAGCCGACCGAATGCGGTGATGACCTCGTCGGCGACAAACAGGATGCCGTGCTGCCGCGCGAGCGCGCGGAGCTTTGCGAGGTAGCCGGGCGGCGGGACGATCACTCCGCCCGCGCCCTGAATCGGTTCGGCGAAAATCGCGCCGATGGTGTCCGGCCCTTCGCGTTCGATGAGGCGCGCGGTCTCTGCGATGCACCAGTCGGCGTGCGCATCGGGATCGGATTCGCGGTTCGCCGCGTATGCGTGCGGCGCGGGCGCGTGGAGGAATCCCGGCAGAGGGAGATCGAATGGCGTCTGGCAGCTCGGCAGCCCGGTCATGCTCGTGGTGGCAAGCGTCACTCCGTGGTAGGCAAATTCGCGCGTGATGATCTTCGTCCGGTGCGGCCGGCCTTTCAGCTTCCAGTAGGCGCGGATCAGTTTCAACGCGGTCTCATTCGCCTCGCTGCCGCTGTTGCTGAACATCGCGTGATTGAGCCGCGCAGGTGCAAGCTCGGAGAGCTTCGCGGCGAGCTCGATCGCGGGCTCTGTCGTGGTGTTAAAGAATGACGGGTAGTAGCAGAGCCGCTTCATCTGCTGCGTCGCGGCACGGATGAGTTCGTCCCGGCCGTAGCCGACATTCACGCACCACAGCCCGGCAAGTGCGTCGAGGAGCCGGCGTCCATTTTGATCCGTCAGCCAGACACCGTTTCCCTCGCCGATGATGTGGGTGCCTGCCGCGTGCAACTCCTCGTGATTGGTGAACGGATGCAGTTGGTGCTCCGCGTCGAGCCTCTGCAGATGGGACAGCGTGCTCATGGCATGACTATACATGCTACGGATGCCACGTCCAATGCGAGTGCAGTGGTGGCCTTGACGGAAGGTGCGCGCCTCCTACGCTCGCGCGCCATGAAATTCCTCCCGGTCGCCTTTTTCCTCAGCGCCGCACTGTCGTCCGCGGAGGAACCGGACTCACGTGCGCGCGGCGAGCGCATTTTTCAGCAGACGTGCATCGTGTGCCATCAGGCGACCGGTCAGGGTGCGCCGCCGGTGTTTCCGCCGCTCGCGGGATCGGACTGGATCAAGGCGAACCGCGAGCGTGCAATCCGCGCACTGTGCGAGGGACTTGGCGGGGCGATTCGCGTGAACGGCGCGGAATACAACAACCAGATGCCCGTGCAGCCGCTCGACGATCCCGGTGTCGCTGATGTGCTCACGTTCGTCTTTTCCTCGTGGGGAAATGCGGAGAAGGCCGTGACGCCGGCCGAGGTCGCGAAGGTGCGCAAGACCTCGAAGTTTCCGACCTACGAAAAACTCGTGCGCGCGCACGCATTCGCGCCGTTGCCCGCCGCGCCGAAAGGCATGAAGGTTCGCGAAGTTGTGCAGCTCACCGATTTCGCCACGCGGCTCGCCGGGCCGGATCGCGACGGTTCTGTGTACGTCCTCGGGCAGAATGGCACGGTGTGGAAACTTGACGTGACGAACAACCTCCTCGCGCCGCTCGCGCAGCCACCCGATCCCGGTGTCACAGCGCTGGGCCTCACACTCGCACCGGATGGGCATCTTTGGATGACGACGAATTGCGGCCGCGTCAGCGCCGGGCCGTACAAGCTCAACGAAACCGTGATCTGGCGCAGCAACGTCCCGGCGCGCGACGGCGTGGTGAACATGAATCCGTGGTTCACGCACCGGTATCCGTACGGCGTCGGGCCGTTCAACCACGGCATCTCACATCTTGCGTTCGGGCCGGACGGGATGCTCTACGTGAGCAGCGGCTCGCGCACGGACGGCGGCGAGCCAGGGAATGCGAAGGACATTTTCAAAGGCGGCGAAGTCGAGACAACCGCGTGCATCTGGCGGCTCGATCCAAAAAACACGAAGCCGGAGATCGAAGTGTACGCGCACGGCCTGCGGAACGCGTTCGGCTTCGCGTGGGATTCCTCGGGAAACCTTTTTTCCGTCGTGAACGGCCCCGACATCAACGCGCCGGAGGAGATGGAATTCATCGAGCGCGGAAAGCACTACGGCTTTCCGTTTCAGTTCAGCAACTGGCCGCTCGAACCGCGCCCGTATCCGCACACGCCCGTGCCGCCGGCCGGGTTGAAATTTGCAGTGCCCGTGAAAAACCTCGGCCCGGCGGCCGGCGGAAAAAAGGACGGCCTGTGGACATTCGATCCGCACAGCTCGCCTGCGGGCATGACGTGGTGCGGCGAAGATTTTCCCGAACCGCTGCGGAATGGATTCCTCGTCACGCGCTTCGGAAACCTCCTCGGCGAGAGCCGCACGGGCATCGCGGAGGATGTTGGCTTCGACCTGCTCTCCGTGCATCCGCTGCGCGAGGCCGACGGCTCGTGGAGCGCGCGGACGGAGAGCATTTTCTCCAAGCTCGGCAGGCCGATTGATGTGCTGCGCACTGGGAAGGATCGCGTGCTGATCCTGGAATACACGCGCACGAGCAGCTTCAAAGACGGCCTCGGCTGGCTGCCGGGCCGCATCCTGGAACTGAGCACGGAGAAGTGAGCGCACGCATGGACATAGCGCCCCCGATTCGCCCTTGCATCGCTTTGCACCGCCTGCGGAAAGTGCGCGCCTGATGAATTCCCCGAAGCCATTTTTCGGCCTGCTGCAACGCCGGCAGTGCATCGTGCCCACATGGCGCGGCTGGCTGCTGCTCCTCCTTGCGTTCGGAACCGCAGGCGTGCTTTTCGTGCGAAACATCTACGGCTTTCTCGCGGTGAACGATCCGCTGCCGGGCGACATCCTCGTCATCGAGGGATGGTCGTCGGACTACGTCATCGAAAGTGCGGTGGAGGATTTCCGCAAATCGCAATACAAGCGCATCTGCCTCACGGGCGGGCCGATTGATTTCGGGAACGTGATGCGCGAGCACAAGACCTTTGCGGAATACGGGAAGGCGATGTGTTTGAAACTCGGTCTTCCTGCGGACGTGCTCCACACGGTGCCCGCGCCCGCGGTGGAAAAGGATCGCAGCTATGCCTCGGCGCTCGCGCTCCGGCAGTGGCTGCGCGAGCACGGCGGGACGGATGTGAAAATCAACATCGCAGGCAACGGCGCGCACTCGCGGCGCACCCGGCTCGTCTATGAAAAGGCGCTCGGGCCGGGCGTGCATGTGGGCATCAGCACCATCGCGGAACAAGGCTTCGATCCGAATCGCTGGTGGAAGACGAGCCAGGGATTCCGCACCGTGGTGGACGAGACGATCGCATACGCCTACGCGCGGTTTTTCTTTTCACCGCCAAAGCCGCAACCGTGAACCGCGGCTGGATCACTCCCGCGCAGTTCGCAGCCTTCGGTGCCGCAGGCACGGACGCGCACCGGATGTTTTCCGACACCGAGGGCTGGATCGAGCGGCTCGCTGAGGACGTGCTGCTTTCGCACAAGACCGACGCCGCACGCGATGCGATGCACTGCGGCCTCGCGGAATGGGCTGCGGCGAACATCTGGCAGCCGCGGCGCATTTTCGAAAAGCTGCTCCCGAGGCAGAACGAGGATCGCGATTCGCCCGTGCTGTTCAGCGGCGATCCCGCGCTGCCGCTCACGGGCGAGGTGCGCGAGAACGGCGTGCGTTACGGGCTGGATTTCGCGGCGGGATATTCGGCGGGACTGTTCCTCGACCAGCGGATGAACCGCGCATTTGTCCGCAATGTCGCGCCGAAGCGGATGCTGAACACGTTCGCATACACCTGTTCGTTCAGCGTCGCCGCGGCGCTCGCCGGGGCGGAAACCGTGAGCATTGATCTCTCGAAAAAATCGCTCGACCGCGGGCGCGCGAATTTCTTGATGAACGGGCTGGATCCGAACACCGGACACAAATTCATCGCCGATGACGTGCTCGAAGTGCTGCCGCGGCTTGCACGGCGCGCGGAAAACTTCGACGCCATCGTGCTCGACCCGCCGACATTTTCCCGCGGCAACAAGGGACGCCGCTGGCAGGTGGAACAACATCTGGAAGATCTCGTAATCGCGGCGATGGAACTCGCCGCGCCGCGGGCGAGTATCCTCGTGTCCACAAATTGCACGACGATCCAGTTCGCAGATTTGGAGCGCGTCGCGCGGTTCGCGCTGAAGTTCCACCGGCGTCCGGGCGATCTCCATCGCGAGGCACAGCCTCCGGATTTTCCGCCGGGCCACGGCGCGAGGACGCTGTGGATTTCGCTGCGCGGCTGAGGTCAGCGCGGGCGCAGGGCGACATCGAGGAAAACGGCGGCGACGAAGACCACGCTGACGAATGCATTGCTCTGAAAAAATGCGCGGTTGATTCCGCGGACATCGAGCGAGCGGGCGCTGCGCTGCTCGAAAATGAGCGCGACGGCGACCAGCGCGAGGCTGCCGAAATACACGCCCCCAAGTGCGGCCAGCCATCCGAATGCCGCGAGCCCGGCGAGCATGAGCCAGTGCAGCGCGGCGGCGACGACGAGGCTGCGCGCGACGCCCATTTTCACGACGAGCGAATGCAGCCCCTCGGCACGATCGAACTCACGATCCTGCGTGGCGTAGATGATGTCGAAGCCCGCGACCCACAGCAGCACGGCGAGTGCGAGCGCGAGCGGCGCGAGATCGAAATGGCCGCGCACCGCGAGCCATGCGCCGACGGGCGCGACGGAGAGCGCGAGGCCGAGGAAGAAATGGCTGAAGTGCGTGAATCGCTTCGTAAGCGAATAGAGGAACACAATCCCGATCGCCATGGGCGAGAGCCAAAAGCAGAGCGGATTGATGAACCGCGTCGTGCCGACGAATCCCGTCGAGCTGACTGCGAGCAGTACGATGGCCGCGGGTTTCGGCAGCAGCCTGTGCCGTCCGGCGGTGCGCGGATTGCGCCGGTCAATTTCCCAATCCGCGAGGCGGTTGAAAACCATCGCCGCGGTGCGCGCGCAGACCATCGCGAGCAGGATGAGCGCGCAGATTCTCCACCCGGGGAATCCACCCGCTGCGACGGCCATCGAGCCGAGCGCGAAGGGCAGCGCGAAGATCGTGTGCGAGAAACGGATGAACCGAAGCGCGTCGGCGATCATCTCACGGACCTATGGGCGCTCCTCGCGGCCGCGTCCTTCGTCGGTCTCGTCGAACATCGCGTTGAGCCGGTCGTCCACGCGGATATCGATCAGCCTCCAAGTGTCCATCGGCTTGTAGAAATAGAAACGCCAGCGGAGCGGGAATTCCTTGCCAAGCGAGATCAGCGTGTAGCTCACGAGCCGCGTGCCGACTTTTTTCGTCACCACGGAATCGTAGCCGAGCATCGGGCCGAAGACCGTGATGGCCTCCCTGGTCTTCGACTTCAGCGTGCGCACGTCCTCGGCGCGCTCGGCGATCTTCGTGCCGCGCGTGAGCTGGTCGTAAGCTTGGTCCACTTCGCGCCGCTCGAGCTGCGTGAAAAAGCGCGCGATGATTTTTTCCGGGCCGTCCGCGTCCGAACTGGGCGTCTCCACCGCGAGGGTGGCGGTCGGCTTTGCGACGTAAGCCGGGACAGGAGGCTGCGAAAATGCGGCCGTGACGAGCGCGCAGGTGAGGAAAAGTGTGAGGGATTTTTTCATGCGAGGAGCTGTTGGAGTTTGGTGCGAGGCGAGTCGGTGAGCGGTGCGCCGTGGGCGAAGGTCATGACTTGGAAATCACAAGACAACAGTTTTCTCAGCGACCGGCGAAGTTGTGCTGGGTCGGCGCAGTATTGGTCGGGGAGAATGCGGAGTCCATGCGGCGGCAGGTGGATCAGCGCGTCGCCAATGCACGCGATCCCGTTGCCGACGAGTGCGATCTCGCCGGGACCTGCACCGGGCAGCGAGAGAATCCGCATTTGGCCGAATGCAAGCTGGCCGTCGGCAAGCGTGCCGTCCGGCGTGATTTCGGGGCCCTCCGCACCGGTTGATGCGAAAATTTTAACACCCAGCAGCGCACGGAATTTTTCCGCATCGCGCGTGTGGTTGCCGTTCGTGATCACGATGGCACGCGGTTTCCGTCCGTGGATCATTTCCGCAAAGGATGCGTCTGCGAGTTCGATGGGATCCACGAGGATGAGGCCTTCTTCGGTGTCGAGCGCGCACGATGAAAGCTCGCACTTCACGGCGGGTTCATACGCATGCCACGAGAAGAGCGCGGGCGTGACTGTTTGAAAATCTGTCGCGAGAGGCACGGGGAAACCCGGTGGTTTCGGAGCGGGAGACGCGGCGCGCTCAGTCCTCCTCGCCGATGAATTCCTTGTTCAGCAGCAAGCCGTCGGCATCCACCTCGATGCGGTACTTGCGCTTCCCGAGCTTTGTCTGGCCGACGTAGTAGGTCTTGCGCTCGATGTGCTCGATTTCCGTGATGACTCCGGCCCCTGCCTCGCGCTGCATTGTGTCGCGGACGACAGCGGGGAGCGCCTCGATTCGCACCATGTGCGGGCCGCCTTCGCCGGTGTCGAGGCGCTTGCGCATCACGCGGCCCGACGCATCGAGGGAAAGTTCCCACGCCTTGTCGCCGACGAGGATGCCGACGATGTAGGCCGTGCCGTCGGATTCGTTGACCCTGCGGAATTCACGCACGGTGCCAGCGCCCCCTTTTTCGCGCGCGATGGTCGCCTGCACGGAGGACGGGATCGGGATGGTAAGCTTGCCGTCCTCCTCGGCAGACGCCGCCACGACGAAAGTGAGCGAGAGAAAGAGGGGGATGATTTTCATGACGGTGAATTGCCAGCGGATGCGCTGGGCGTCAATCGAGTGGATGGCGCTACTTCGTCTTCTCCGGCTCGATCCCTTTCCCTTCGTCGAGAAATGCAAGTCCCTGTTCGAGCCACGTCGCCGCTGGCAGATTGTGCCCGACTCCCGGCGCTTCGAGATAGCGCACGTTCGCGAAGCCTTCCTTCCGGTAGCCGTCCTCAAATGCCGACTTCGTCCCCGGACGGTTGAAGTCCTTCTCGCCGGTCACGAGCACATAGCGGCACGCTTTTTTTGCGATCGCGAGCACCTCCGCGTCCGGGATGAAACTTGCGCCCAGCGTGCGCTTGCCGTCGCCCGCCGGGATGTCCTCGTAAAAATTCACGCCCATGAACGGCATCGCGCCGCTGAACATGTCCGCGTACGCCACGCCGAGCATGCTCGCCACGCGCCCGCCGCCGGAGAACCCGCTCACATACACGCGCCTGCCATCCACATTGAACCGCTCACGCATTCCGACGTTTGCGGCGAGTGCGAGACGGAAGCGGTCGAAGACATTGCGCGGATTTCCCGACTTGTATGCGCCGACGAAGATGAGTTTCCGCGCTGCGAGCACCGGCTCCCAGTCCGCAGGAATCCCCGGCGCGTCGCCCGGCGAAATCCAGATGAACACGCCCCATCGCTCGGAATGTTTGTAAGCCGCCGGCACGATGATCTGGAATTTTTCCTTCGCCAAATCGAGCGCCGCCGCGTCCTCGATCGAGTGCAGCCGCATCTTCATCTCCGTGGCATCCGCCTGCGGTGGGAGCTTCGCAAATTCCACGGTGCTCTTGCCGACGGTGAATAGCGGAAGCTCGGCACCCTGGAGGCAGCACGAGGACAATGCGAGGAGGGCGGACAACATTTTCATACGGTGCAAAGAAAACGATCTGCCGACGGCAGACACGAACTTTTCCGACAGCGTCTCACGCACAAAAAGCACGTCCGTCGCCTTGGGATGCCCTTTCGTCAATCCCCGTCGGAGAAGTCCGGATGCTCCGATTCACCGCATTGCGCTCTGACGCGCCCATCGGCCAGTTGACGCCCCTCCTGCTGCGCTGCACCGTCCCGCCCGCGTCCCGCTGCGGGCGCGAAGTGCACACCACATGAACGGAACCGATACTCTCGCACGCCTGCGCGCCGCGATCCCCGAGGGGGGATTGTTTGCGGAAAAGGACTGGCTGCTCTCGCCCGAGCCGCTGCGCATTGACGCCGCATTCGCCGAGGAACTCCAAAAGCTCGGCCGCCGCCTCACGATCTTCCAGCGCGCGCAGAACGAACTCTACCAGCGCAGCGCGAACGGCAAGGCACCCGCATGGATCGCCGACTGCCTCGATCGCGGAAAGCCGGTGGAACTCATCGGGTTCGCGCGGCGCAAGCAGTTCCGCGCCGACGTGCCGCAGGTCATCCGTCCCGATCTGCTGCTCACTGCGGAAGGCTTCGCGATCACCGAGCTGGACAGCGTCCCCGGCGGTATCGGCCTCACCGCGTGGCTCGCAAAAAATTACAGCGAACTCGGATTCGACCTCCTCGGCGGCGCTGACGGAATGCCCGCCGGCTTCCGCTCCATCCTCGGCGACAGCGCGGACATCCTCGTCTCCGACGAATCCGCCACCTACCGCCCCGAGATGCAATGGCTCGCCGAACGTGCGAACGAAACCGGCGCACAGTGGACCGTTCAGCGCGCGGAGGACTTCACTCCGCACTCCGCACTTCGCACTCCGCATTCGCTCTACCGTTTCTTCGAGCTATTCGATCTCCCGAACATCCCCGCCGCACGCGCCATCATGGACGCCGCGGCGAATGGCGCGCGCATCACGCCGCCCTTCAAGCCGTGGCTCGAAGAAAAAATATGGCTCGCACTTTTCTGGTCGCGCCCCCTCCGCGAATTCTGGCGACGCGAACTCACTGAGCGCAACTGGCTCATCCTCCAAAAGCACATCCCGCAGTCGTGGATTCTCGATCCCGCACCGCTGCCGCATCACGCCGTTCTGCCGTGGCTGAACATCTCCTCGTGGGACGAGCTGAAGACCTTCTCGCAAAAGGAACGCGACTTCGTTTTGAAGGTCAGCGGCTTCTCGCCCGAGTCGTGGGGCAGTCGCGGCGTCACCGTCGGCGCCGATGTCCCGCAGGCCGAATGGGCCGCCGCGATTGACCGCGCCGTCGCCGCCTTCCCGCATCACCCGCACGTCCTCATGCGCTTCGCCCGCTCACGCATCGTCGAGCATCCGTATTTCGATCCCGCGACCGGCGAAATCCGCACCATGCGCGGCCGCGTGCGCCTTTGCCCGTACTACTTCGTCGCCGACGGCGAAACCAAGCTCGGTGGCATCCTCGCCACCATCGTCCCCGCGGACAAGAAGCTCATCCACGGAATGAGCGACGCGATTCTGGTGCCGGTGGCGGTGAAGTAACCGAGGCCGCGCAGCAGGGCCGCTCAGTCCCCCTCCGCAATAAACTGCACGAGATCGCGGATCGCACGCTTGCTGAGCACCTGACCGAATGCGGGCGTCATCGGGCTCGGCAGCGGCGTGCGCTCGACGACCTTCGCGAGTTTCACCGTGCTGCGCTTGCCGTCCGTGAATGACGCGAGCGTGATGTCCACCGCCGACTCGCCGCGCACGACGCCTGCGACAGTCTCGCCGTTTTTCAGCTTCAGCGCGACGCTGTTGAAGCCGGTCGCGATGGTCGCGTTCGGCAGGAGGATGGACTCGAGAATGTGCGCGCGCTCGGTGTTGTGCCGGAGCCACGCGAGATCCGGGCCGACCTGCCCGCCCTTGCCGTCCATCGAGTGACAGCGGACACATCCCGCCTCGGGCTTTTTTTCAAAAACGGCGCGGCCCTGCTCGCCATCGCCGCCCTCGAGGCATTCCTCGAAACGCCGCAGCGGATCAGGCGACTTCGCCAGGCGCTCCTCGCGTTCTGCGAGCTGCGCCTTGAATTCCGCGCTGCCGCGCTTTGCCATCGCCTCGAAAAGATCGAGCCACAGCGCGGGCGGGAGATCGTGCGAGCGGTAGAGATCGAACTGCGCACGCAGCAGCGCATCCGCCGCGGGATCGGGATGCGTCGCGAGCCGCGCGAAGGATCGCCGCCTCGCCGAAAGCCTGCCCTTTTCCTGCACCACAGTCTCCTCCGCGATCGTCCGCTCCGGCTGCGCAGCGTTCACCAAGTCATCCGCACGCGACGATGCGGAAGCCGCGATCATGATCACGGCGACGATACAAGCATGAAAAAATTGGGCGATTAGTCGCGAGGGATTCACCGGGGTTCGCAAAACTACGGGCCGTCGCCACGCATCGTCAACGGCCACACTTGTCCAAAGCCGACCGCCTTTTGGAGCGGAAGAAATGTCACGAATTGCACAAAAGGCATCTCTCAGATGTCTCGTGATCTATTGACATCACCCCGCACCCGCCAAACCGTGACATCACCTCCGCGCAGCAAACTCACGCTGCATATCCCCCAATCCCACCATGAAACTGCTCCATCCCTCCCTGCCCCAATCCGCCCTCCTGGCCGCCATCATCGCGTGTGCAGCGACACCATGTCGCGCCGCCGCACCGGATCACCCTGAACACGCGCAACACGCACCAGTCGCGACGCCGCATGCCGGCAATCCCACGCTGCACGCCGAGCACATGGCGCTGCTCGGTCTCGTGAAGGATGCCGACATCACGCACACCGCCATCGCGAACGGCGCGTGGTCGGATGCACGGACATGGAAGGATGCGCGCGTACCCGCGAACGATGCGAATGTGCTCATCCCTCGCGGCGTCACCGTTGCACTCGACCGCGCGGAGCCTGCGCGGCTGCGTGCGGTGCGCGTGGATGGCAAACTTCTGTTCGCGCCGGATCGCGACACGGCGCTGCTCGTGGACACGATCATCGTCACGCCCGACGGCGAGCTGCAAATCGGCACGCCGGCACTGCCAGTCTCCGCGGAAAAAACCGCGCGGATCACGTTCATCGATCGCGGGCCGATTGACACGGCCTGGGATCCGAAGCGCATGACGCGCGGGCTCATCTCGCACGGCGCGGTGACGATCGCGGGCGCGGCGACGACACCCTTTCTTCCGCTCGCGCAGCCTGCACGCGAGAGCGCGACAAAGCTCACGTTTGCGCAGCGCCCGGCGGGCTGGCGCAAGGGCGACCACATCTTGCTTCCCGGCGTCCATGTGCAGCGCGGTGAAGACGAGGAGATCGAAATCACCAACGCAAGCGTCGCGGAAATCACTGTCGCTTCCGTCGCGCACGATCATTCGCCCTCGCGCCCCGAGCTTCCCACCTACGCGGCGAACCTCACGCGCAACGTGATTCTTGACTCGGAGAACACTCGCGACATCGAGCGCATGGGGCACGTCATGCTCATGCACTCGCCGAAGGTGAGCATCGCGAACGCCGCATTCCGCCACCTCGGGCGCACGAATAAGCTCAAGCCGATTGACGATCCGAAAATGGCCGACGGCAAACTCCTCGCCGACACCGCCACGAACGCGCGCGGCCGCTACGCCGTGCATCTGCACCGCACGGGCACGGAACCCGGCAACGCGCCGGTGCGTGTGCAAGGCTGCGTGGTCACAGACGGGCCGGGCTGGGGTTTCGTGAATCACAGCAGCAACGTGGACTTCGTGGACAATGTCGCGTTCAACGTCGCGGGCTCCGCGTTCGTGACGGAGGCAGGCGATGAAGTCGGCAGCTTCCGCCACAATCTCGCCGTGCGCTCGGTCGGCTCGGGCGAAGACGAGGATCAGCGGCGGAAATTGCAGGACTTCGGGCACGAGGGCGACGGGTTCTGGTTTCAGGGCGGCGGCGTAATCGTCGAGGACAACATCGCCACGGGCCAGGCGAGTTCGGGCTTCATCTTTTTCACGCTCGGGCTGGAGCAGGACGGTCTGGGCCGGATGCGCTTCGCCGTCGCGAACCTCTGGGACAAATCGTGGGGCGCAAAAATCGCGCATGTGGATCAAAAGGATCCCGACCAGATCAACGACCCGAACTCGGTGCCCGTGATTGCCGTGCCCGTCCGCTCTTTCAAACGCAACACCGCCTATGCGTGCGGCCAGGGTTTCACGTCGCGCTTCCTCCAGCCGCAGGCGGCGCGCAGCGCGTTTGAGGACGGGCTCGTGTGGAATTGCGGCCTCGGCGTGCATGTGCGCTACACGAGCTGCTTCGACCTGCGCAACCTGCGGCTCTTCGGCAACGCGAAGGAGAAGTCGGGCTACGCCGCGATCCAGGGGACGAACGAGGGCGAGCAGGACATCCGCTATCAGAATCTGCACATCGAGGGCTGGGGCACAGGCATCGCGATTCCCGAGTCTGGGCATCACATCATCGAGGGCGGATTTTACAGCAATGCGCGCAGCATCGTGATCCCGACTCCGTTCCAGCGCAGACGGCGCGTGGACATCACGGGCGATCTGAAGTTTGGCGCGACCGATAACGGCACGCAGCAGGACATCGTGATGGACGCGCGCTTTGCCGGGCTGCTCCAGGGCACGACAGGCTACCGCGATCCGAACGTGCTCTTCGTGCCGGATGTCACGACGCTGAACTTCGGGAAATTCAAAGGCCAGCAGCTCTACTACCCCGAGCAGGGCGCGGATGCGGTGCCTTTCCCGAAGCAGCAAGATCCTGCGACGGTGAAGCGCCTCGGCAACATTGCGGACAGCGTGCCCGCGGAGCTGCTCGACAGGACAACGCGCGACATGGCGCGGCAATTCGGCATCACGATCGCCGGAGCCGTCGCGCCCGCAAATGCGACGACCGAACCGCGCATCCATGGGCTCATCGGCGCGCCATCGAAATACCAGCCGGAGATCCGCCCCGTGAGCACCCATGCGGATCGCGTGGCAGGCTACCAGTTCGCGGCAATCTCCAGCGGCGCGCAGGAGGCGAAGCAGACGTTCACCGATCCGACGCCACACAATCTCCGCGACGGATGGAATCTAGTGACGGCGAAACTCCAGGGCGAGACCCGCTCATTTTTCATCCTCGCCGGCGACGTGAAGCCATTGAAAAAGCCCGGCTACGACGGCTCCGAAGTGCCGAAGGGAAAACCGAATCCAAAGGGCGCTGGAAAGCCGGGCGAGAAGTGAACGCTACAGCCACCGCTTGCGGATGAGCCACATTTTCACGAGCTGCGTGAGCGTCATGTAGCAGAGCAGCGTGACGAAGAGGAAAGACCAGAAAACTGCGGGCAGCGGCACGAGGCCGAGGTATTCCGCGAGGGGCGAATACGGAAGCCACGCGCTGAGGGCCATGATGAGCAGCGTCGTCATCGTGAGCTGCCAGCTCGCGCGGCCTTGGATGAACGGGATGCGCTTCGTGCGGATGACGTGGATGATGAGCGTCTGCGTCATCAGCGATTCGACGAACCAGCCGGAGTGGAAGAGCGTGGCGGCGTAGGATTGGTCGGCATGGGCGGCGGCGTAGGCCGGGTCGGCAAAGGCGGCGGGATTGAAGCGCGCGGTGAGTTCCGGCGGCGGCAGCAGATTCAGTTGGTTGCATTTGAAGTAGAACCACATCAGCGCAAACGTCGTGTAGTCGAAGATGGAGCTGATCGGCCCGATCATGAGGATGAAGCGCGTGATCTCGCCGATCTTCCACGGGCTGGGCTTCGCGGTCTGATCCGGGCCGACGGTGTCGCCGGGAATCGGCACCTGCGAAAAATCGTAGAGCAGGTTGTTTGTGAGAATCTGGATGGGCAGCATCGGCTGGAACGGCAGCCATGCGCTCGCGCCGAGCACGCTGAACATGTTGCCGAAGTTCGAGCTCGCGCCCATGCGGATGTATTTGAGGATGTTCACGAAGACCTTGCGGCCCTCGATGACGCCCTCGTCGAGCACGGTGAGGCTGTTCTCCAAAAGGATCACGTCGGCGGATTCCTTCGCGATGTCCACGGCGGTGTTCACGGAGACGCCGACATCCGCGGCGCGCAGCGCGGGCGCGTCATTGATGCCGTCGCCGAGGAAACCGACGACATGGCCATTGAAGCGCAGCGTCTCGATGATGCGCTGTTTGTGCGCCGGCGCGAGGCGCGCGAAGATGTCGTGATTCTCCACGGCGGCGCGGAGGTCGGCGTCGCTCATCGTCTCGACTTTGCTGCCGAGCAGGATGTTGTCCGCGGGGATGCCGACCTCGCGGCAAACCTTGCGCGTGACGAGATCATTGTCGCCGGTGAGGACTTTCACGCGGATGCCATGCCCCTGAAGCGCCGCGATGGCGGTGGCCGCGGAGTCCTTTGGCGGATCGAGGAATGCGAGGTAGCCGCGCAGGATGAGGTCGGACTCGTCGGCCTTCGTATAGGCGGGGCGGCGATCCACATACTTGTATGCGACGGCGAGCACGCGGAATCCGTCGGCGCTCAGCTCGCGGTATTGGGTGATGAGGTCGCCGACGAGGATCGGCTCCATCGGAAAAATTTCGCCGTCCAGCTCGAAGTGGCTGCACTGCGCGAAGACCGCCTCGGGCGCGCCCTTTGTGAGGAACAGCCGATCGTGATTCAGCGTCTCGACGCAGACGGACATCATGCGCCGCACGAAATCGAACGGGATCTCGTCCACCTTGAGATACTCATCGAGCGAGAATTTCTGGTGCGCGTCGCGGTGCTTGAGCACGGCGCGGTCGAGCACATTGCGCAGGCCCGTCTGGAAATAGCTGAGCAGATATGCGTCGAGCAGCACCTTCTCGTCGTCGTTCTGCAGCACGTTGCAGTATTTTTCGAGGATGACGCGATCCATCGTCAGCGTGCCGGTCTTGTCCGTGCAGAGCACGTCCATCGCGCCGAAGTTCTGAATCGCGTTGAGCCGCTTCACGATGACCTTGTGCTTCGACATCGCCACGGCGCCCCTCGACAGGCACACGGACACGATCATCGGCAGCATCTCCGGCGTGAGGCCGACGGCGACGGCGACGGAAAAGAAAAATGCGTCGTGCCAGTTGTGCTTCGTGAGGCCGTTGATGAGGAACACGAGCGGCACCATCACCATGATGAAGCGAATCATCAGCCACGTGAATTTGTGGATGCCCTTGTCGAAACTCGTCTCGATCGGCTCCGTTCCGAGGCTCGCGGCCATCGTGCCGAAGTAGGTGCGCGGGCCCGTCTCGACCACGACCGCCTTCGCCGTGCCGCTCTCAACGCTGGTGCCGAGGAAGCAGATGTTCGCGAACTCAATCGGCGAGATGTCCGCGCGCGTCTCGGCGGGCGCGTGCTTTTCCGAGGGAAGGGATTCGCCGGTGAGCGCGGACTGCGTGACGAAAAGATCCTTCGACGAAAGCAGCCGCACATCCGCCGGCACCATGTCGCCCGCCGCGAGCTTCACCACATCGCCGGGCACGAGTTCGCCGAGCGGAATCTCCAGCTCGCGCCCCGCGCGGATGACCGTGGCCGTGACGCTGATCATGGCCTTCAGTTTCGCCGCCGCCGCGTCTGCCTTTGCCTCCTGTACGAAGCGCAGCGCGACGCCGAGGATCACCATGAGCGCCATCACCGTTCCGGCCCGCGGGTCGCCGGTGGCAAAAGAAACGGCGGAAAGTACCGAGAGCAAAATCACCAGCGGATTCGCGAGCGCCTTGCGCAGACGCAACCACGCGCCGCGTCCCTTTTCCTCCGCGCAGGCATTTGGCCCAAACTCCGCGAGCCGCGCCTCCGCCGTCTCCGGCGAAAGCCCGTCCTCCTGCGTTTCCATCACCTTCAGCACTTCTGCCGCCTGCTGTCTTCCCGCCTGCACGAGGCGGTCGGACATGCGCATTCCGTTTGTCTTCTTCTTCAATGTTGCGATGTCGGTTTTCATGCGGATTGCCCCGTGCCTTACCGTGAAATTTTTCCGGCGGGTAGGAGAAAGGCATGACAATTCCGCGACGGCGCGCGGCACCGCGAGGAGAGGCAGGCTTTCCCCGGCGTCAGCCGGGCGGGGACCGGGAAAAGGCGATGCCCTGCGGCCTATTGCGGGCGGTGCGCCATCTCGTGTGCCGCCCGCTCAGGCCAGCTTGTGCGCGATCTGTTCGTCGAGGATTTCCTGCACGGTCACAGGGATGATGATGCGCTGCTCCTCCACAAAGAACCGCGGGATCTCGCGCAACGCGTCGCTGGAGAAATCGAAGCTCACGAAGAACCCCTTCTCGCACTTCGCCCGGCGCATCGCGGTCTCGAAGGCGTCAATATCCGGGCGACCGGCTTTGTCTTTCTGCTTCACCTGCATCGGGAAGAAGCGTTCCTCCAGCGCGAGTTCGTCCGCGCCGGCCTTGCGCACGTTGTCCAGCGCGGAGACGGGGAAGATGCGCCCGTCCATCCCCTTGTCGCCCACCTGCGCCGCGTTCTTGCTTCCGCTGCTTCTTCTGCAGCCCGGAGGGCTGGATGGAATGTAGCCGGTGGTCGAGTCCGCCGAAGGCGGACGAACACCACCGGATCACCACACCCCGCAGACATCCGCCCCGGATGGGGCGGCGGAACCGTGACGCCCGGATTCCCGCGCCCCCTCCGGGGCGCATTCCGTTTTGTGGATGCGATCCGGTGGTGTTCGCTCGCTGCGCTCGCTCGACCACCGGCTACATTCCATTCAGCCCTCCGGGCTGTCAGCCAGGCCGCCGAGCGCGATGACGGCCCAGTTCTCAAACTCGAAGGGCGGCAGGTCACGCAGAGCTAGCGCCCAAGATCTCCTCCCTCGATCATGGTGGCTAGTCCGGTGAATCTCGTCTCAAAGGTCTGCTTCAAATCGCTATGCACGACGATGGGAAAATCGCTGAGCGGACGATAGAAATGGTTGTCTAGTGCAACGTAACACATGAATCAGCTACGGGTTGATTCTTTGTTTGGGAGTGGAGTAAGTCCATTTGATGGGGGTTGCCGTTTTATTGTATTGGCGGA
>CAIRYQ010000024.1 GCA_903882875.1 uncultured Spartobacteria bacterium
CCCGCCACGCCCGCCAGCGCCGCCTGCGCCTCACCACCGCCATCGCCACGCTCATCGCCGCCATCGCCATCCCGCTCGCGATGTGGGCTGTGGTGAAGCAGCGCGAAGCCGAAAGGGAAAAGGCCAACGCGCAGGAGCAGGCCCTTCTCGCGAGGAGCGCCGAGGAGAGGGCGAACGCCCAGGTCCGCGAGGCCAGCCGTTCCGACACGGCGACCGCGCACGCGCGTCTCGCCGAGGGCAAATGGCAGGAGGCCGTCGCCTACCTCGGCCGCGCCATCCGTTACGACCCGGAGAACCGCAACGCACAGGACGCGCTATGGATCACCTTGCGGCACGGCAAGCGGGACATCAGCCGCTTTCCAGAATATCTGCTCGAAGGCGGCGAACCGGTGAACAGCGTGAGCTTCAGCCCGGACGGAACGCGCATCGTCACCGCGAGCGCCGATAAGGCCGCGCGAATCTGGAATGCTAAAACTGGCGAGATCATCGGCGAGCCGTTGATGCACGATGCCGTTGTCCGCAGCGCGAGCTTCAGCCCGGATGGCGCCCACATTCTCACTGCGAGCGACGATGCGACCGCGCGAATGTGGGACGCGAAAACAGGCCGGCCCATCGGCGAGCCGCTGAAACACGGCGGGGTCGTCCGTTCCGTGAGTTTCACCCGCGACGGCGCGCGCATCCTCTCCGCGGGCGGTGACAATGTTGCGCGCGTGTGGGATGTGAAAACCGGGCAGCCGGTCGGTGAGCCGCTCAAGCACGTCGGCGTTGTTCTCCTCGCGATGTTCAGCCCGGACGGCAGCCGCATCGTCACGGCGACTTTGCACAATGCCGCGCATCTGTGGGATGCGGAAACCGGCCGCGCGATTGGCGAGCCGCTCGCGCACGAGGGCAGCATCCAAGGCGTGAATTTCAGCCCGGACAGCGCGCTCGTCATCACTGCAAGCGGCGACGAAACCGCGCGCCTGTGGGATGCGAAAACCGGGCAGCCGCTCGGCGGGCCGCTCGTCCACGAAGGGTTCGTCCACAGCGCGAGCTTCAGCCCGGACGGCAGCCGCATCGTCACCGCAAGCGCGGACGACACCGCGATGGTGTGGGATGCGAAAACCGGCAAGCCGGTCGGCGAGCCGCTGAAACACGGTGACAGCGTTCTTGTCGTGAGCTTCAGCCCGGATGGGATTCGCATCGTGACGGCAGGCAGGGATCACACGGCGCGGGTGTGGGACGCGAAGACGGGCCAGCCGCTCGGCGAGCCTTTCAAGCACGACGGAGACGTTGATGGCGCGAGTTTCAGCCCGGACGGCACACAAGTGATCACCCTCACAAGGGATCACATCGCGCGGGTGTGGAATGCCGGCGCGGGGCAGCCAAACGCCGCTTCCTTCATGCACGACGGCAGCGTCGGCAGCGCGAGCTTCAGCGCGGACGGCACGCGCATCGTCACCGCGAGCGTGGACCAGACCGCGCGCGTGTGGGATGCGAAAACCGGACGGCCCATCGGCGAGCCGATGAGGCACGACGACATCATCCACAGCGCGGGATTCAGTCCGGACGGCACGCGCATCGTCACCGCGAGCAGGGACAAGACCGCGGGATTGTGGGATGCGAAAACCGGTCTGCGAATCTGCGCGCCGCTCCAGCACGAGGGCAGCGTCAATGGCGCGAGTTTCAGCGCGGACGGCACGCGCGTCGTCACCGCCGCCAAAGACAGGACCGCGCGAATCTGGGATGCAAAAACCGGACAGCCCGTCTGTCCTCCGCTTCAGCATCCGTACTTTGTCCGCACCGCGTGCTTCAGCCCGGACGGCACGCGCATCATCACCACGAGCGGCGACGAATTGGTGCGGATTTGGGATGCGAAAAGCGGGGCGTTCATCGGCGCCCCGATCAAGCACGAGCCCGGAGCATACAGCGCGATCTTCAGCCCCGACGGGACGAAAATCATCTCCGCAGGCGACGACAAAAACGTGCGGGTGTGGGACGCGAAAAGCGGACAGCCTCTCGCCGCTCCGCTTTCCCACGAGCGCCTCATCGAAGGCATGAGCTTCAGCCCCGACGGCACGCGCATTCTCACCGCAAGCAATAATGCCGGGCAGGTGTGGGACGCCATCACCGGCGAGCCGGTCGGCCAGGCGCTCGAACACGGCGACAACGTCGAAAGCGCGAGGTTCAGCCCGGATGGCACGCGCGTCGTCACCGCAGGCGAGGATGCGACGGTGCGCGTGTGGGATGCGACAACCGGCCAGCCCGTCGGCCAGCCGCTGGAACACGACGAGAGCGTATTCAGCGCGCGCTTCAGTCCCGACGGCACGCGCGTCGTCTCCGCGAGCCCGGATCACACGGCGCGAGTGTGGGACGTGTCCGCGCAACCGCTCCCCTCGGACATCGCCGAGACGCTCACCGCGTTCTCCGCGGGCGCGAGACTCGATCCGGAACTCGGCACCCTCCGTGTGCTCTCCGACGGCGAGCGCGCCAGCCTCCGCGCCAGCCTCGCCCCGCTGCTCGACTCATCCGACGACTGGCGTTTTGTCGCCGGGCAGTCGTTCCCGAAGGATCCGCGCACCGCGCCGGTTTCCCCGCGCATGAGCATGACGGTTCGCGAAGCCACCACCCGTCTCATCGCGGCGTTTGAAACCAAGAAGCAACTCTGCCGCGAAGCCGCCGCCAATGACCCCGGCCACCCCTTGCTGCCCTTCGCATATGCCGCCGCCGAGTCCCGCGAATATGGAGGCCAGGCTGCAAATCCGATCCGCGCCGCGTGGCTGTGCGACTATGGAATGAAGCGCATTCCCGAGGATGCGACCGCCGAGCATCTCCGCCTCGTCGCCCGCTTCATCGCAGAAGTCGCCGGGATCGTTCCTGCTCAAAAAGTGAACGCCCTGCTCCTCCTCGACCGCGCAGCGAAGCTCGCGCCCGAGGACGCGGAGACGATGGCGCTTCGCGAGCGGCTGAAGTAGTCACACGCCTCGGCGTGCGGCGGCGTGCGCTCGCCGTGCCGTAAAAGTGACGCCACGCGCCCGCGGCTTTTTGCAGGGATCCGACAGCGGGGACTGCGCCGCTGTGTTTGTGCTGACTCACTTCGATGCCTGCTTCGCCTCCTGCTTCAGCCGCTTCTTTTCGGCCTTCTTGCCGTCGCCGAAATCCTCCGCGCCCTTGCCTGCCGCACCGCCGAGATCCGCGTGGTTGTGGTCGGGCAGCATCTTTGCGAGCTTCGCCTTCTGCTCCGCAAATTTTGGATTCGTCGCGAGGTTCGTCCACTCGTTCGGATCGTTTTTTTCGTCGTAAAATTCCTCGTCGCCATTCGCGTAGCGGATGAGCCGCCAGTCCTCGGTGCGAACGGTGTGATTTTTGAAACGATACGTCGTGACTCCGGGCGCTTCCCAGTCGGACTTTGGATCGTTGAGCAAGCCGCGGATGCTTTTTCCCTCCACATGCTTTGGCACTGCGATGCCCGCGAGATCGCAGAGCGTGGGATAGATCGTCATGAAATCCACCGTGCGCTCGCACACGCTGCCGGGCTTCGTGATGCCGGGCACGACCCAAATGAGCGGCGAACGCGTGGCCTCTTCCCACAGCGCAAATTTACGCCAGTGGTGCTTTTCGCCGAGATGCCAGCCGTGGTCGCACCAGAAGCAGATGATCGTGTTGTCGCGGTATTCCGATTTTTCAAACGCGTCGAGCAGGCGGCCGATGTTCATGTCCGTGTAGGCGATGGCGGCGAGGTAGCCCTGCACGGCTTCCTTCCAGCGACCGGATTTCAAAATGGCCGCGTGATCGCCCTCGGGCTTTGCCATGCGGATGCCGGCGGGCGGGATGTCGTCGAGGTCGTTTTCGAGATATGGCGGCAGGATGATTTTGTCCGCCGGGAACATGTCGTAGTATTTGCGCGGGACGTTCCAGGGCATGTGCGGCTTGTGCAGGCCGACGGCGAGGAAGAACGGCTTGTCGTGCTTTTTGCCGAGCTGCTCGATGCCGTAGTTCGTGATGTGGTAGTCGGGCAGTGCGTCGTCTTCGCAGTCGAGCGGCGCGAATTTGATCCCGCCTACGCCGCCGTCCACGTCGGCCTTCGACTGCTTCTTCGCCTTGCCGTCCTGCGTGCGTTCTTTCGCACCCTGGTAGTCGTCCCAATCGCTCAGGCGCTTGTAGGACTCGTGGTAGATTTTCCCCGCGCCCGCGACGAAATACCCCGCGCTGCGGAACTGGTGCGTGAGCGTTTCCGGCTCTGGAATCGCTGGACGCCAGTCGTTGTTGTTTTCGTAAACGCCCGTCGTGAACGGACGCCGCCCGCTCATGAGCGCGGCGCGCGAAGGATTGCACACCGGCGCGGCGCAGTAGCTGTGCGTGAACGCGAGGCCCATCTTCGCGAGGCGATCAATGTTCGGCGTCTTCGTCTGCTCGTTGTGATGCAGGTAGCCGACCCAGTCGCGCAGATCGTCCACGGCGATGAAGAGGACGTTTGGTTTCTTCGCATCCGCGGCGCGGCTGCCCGAGCACAGCGCGAGTGAAAGGACGAGGACGGCGAGGCAGGGGAGGGGACGGATTTTCATGGGCGATGGCGTGCAGACATGACAGCGGCAGACGATGGAATTCGGACAGCGGTGTTGAACCCGCGCACCGACTGAAGCCCGGAGCATCCTGGGCAATCGCATCCAAGGCGTGGCGCACTGGCACCGGCTCTTCGCCGCCTCGATTGAAGCGTGAGCCGCGGCGAAACATCCGGGCCGCATCCGAGGTTCGGAACGGAAATGATTGAAGAGGGCCGCCCGCTTTTTCTTCTTCCAACTGGACAGGCACCGCCCCAGAACGCAGCGCATCCCGTCCATTCTCCCATGAAAATTCCCCTCGTCTGCATTCTCGCCCTCAGCGTCTCCGCATTTGCGCAAACGAAACCCGCCGCCGCCGACCCCGACGCGAATGCCCCTGCATCATCGCCTGCGCAGAACCGAGCGCAGAAGCAGTTCCCGCCGAAGGGCGTCGAGATTCCCGAGAAGGATCGCGCGGAACTCACCGTGGGCGCGGACGAGCTTGGCAAAGAAATCGCCGCGCTGAAATCCGCGAAGCTCAAGCGCGAACTGATCGCACTGATTCCCGACGTGGAAGTCTTCCACAAGGCCGTGGACTGGGCGCTGCGCTACGACGAATTCTACGACGTGAAGCAGGTCGCCACCGCGCGCACGTTGCTCGCCGAGGGCAAGGCGCGCGCTGCCGCGTTGCGCGAGGGCAAGGCTCCGTGGACCACACAGACCGGCCCGGTCGTGCGCGGCTACCGCTCGAAGATTGACGGCAGCGTGCAGCCCTTCGGCGTCGTCGTGGGCGCGAGTTGGAAAGGCCCCGCTGACAAGACCCCGCGCCCGACGTGGATCTGGAATCACGGCCGCGGCGACACGCTCAGCGAACTCTCCTTCATCGCCGGCCGCATGAAATCCCCCGGCGAATTCGCCACCGACGCGAACATCGTCATCCACCCCTACGGCCGCTACTGCAACGCCACGAAATTCGCCGGCGAGGTGGACGTCTTCGAGGCGCTCGACGCCGCGGCGCGCGCGTATCCCGTGGACCGCAGCCGCCTCGTGAATGCCGGCTTCTCGATGGGCGGCGCGAGCGCGTGGCACCTCGGCGTGCACCACAGCGGGCTGTGGGCCGTCACGCACACCGGCGCGGGCTTTGCCGAGACGGCGGAATACGCGGGCGTCTTCGCCCCGGGCAAGACGCCGCCGCCGTGGTGGGAAGTCATCCTCTACCGCTGGTATGACGCCACCGTCGCCGTCGCCAATTTCGCCAACCACCCCATCCTCGCCTACCACGGCAGCGAGGACAAGCAGGGCCAGAGCACCGTCATCATGAAGCGCTTCGCGGAAAAGGAAGGCGTGAACATCGAGGAGTTCATCGGCCCTGGCGTCGGGCACAAATACGAGCCGGAGACGAAGAAGAAAATCGCGGAAAAGATTGATGAGTTGCTGAAAAAAGAGCGTCCGCAATTTCCTAAAAAAGTCAGCGTCACAGAGTATTCGCCCGTTCACTTTACCGCATCGCTCCTGTTTTACGGCAGGAACTGGATTCAGATCACCGGGTTCGAAAAAATGTGGGAGCGAGCAAATGTGACGGCTGAGATTTTCGATTCGGATTCCGTGCGGATCGCGACTCACAATGTTTCGAGCTTCAGACTGGATTTTCAGGCTTCAAATCCTCTTCTGATTAATCGCCTCGTCGTCGATGGCGTCGAGATTGCGAAAAGCGACGGAATTCTCGTCGTCGAAATTGAAAAGGCTAAGGGCGCTTGGCACGCGGATATTCGTTTCCAATTGCCAAAGGCTGAACGGAAGCCCGGTGAAATCCCCGTGTTGATGGATGATCCCAAGCACATGTTCAGGGATTGGGATCTCGGATACACGAAAGACCCGATGACTTGCGGCCCGATTGATCATGCCTTCATGGACGGCTTTATCTTCGTGACGCCGACCGGCACACCGCTGAATCCCAAACTCGGCGAGTGGACGCAGCGCGAACTCGCGCACGCGACAAAGCAGTGGCGCGCAATTTTTCGCGGCGACGCGCCGACCAAGACCGACAAAGAGTTCGAGTTTGTCGGGGAGCCACCGATCGACAAGGAGATTTTCCTCAACAACCTCATCCTCTGGGGCGATCCTTCCTCGAACGCCGTGCTGAAAAAGATCGCCGACAAGCTGCCGGTGAAGTGGACGAAGGACGGGCTCGAATTCGGCGGGAAGAAATACGACGCGGCGACGCACATGCCGATCCTCATCTTTCCGAATCCGCTGAACCCGCACCGCTACGTCGTGCTCAACAGCGGCTTCACCTTCAGCCGGGCCTGCGCGAGCGGGACGAACTCCCTGCAGACGCCGAAGCTGCCCGACTGGGCCATCGTGGACACGACCGTGCCGCCGGATGACAAGTTCCCCGGCAAGATCGTGGACGCGGGATTCTTCGACGAGCAGTGGCGCTTCACCACCGAGCGGCCGAAGTGAGCATAAAACGCCAGCGGGTCTGGATGTGGAAGTGAGCGGGATGTCCAGGCGGGACGCTGTTTCGCCGAATAGGGGCATTTGCCTTGGCTCGGCTTTGGCTCCCAAGAAAACAACCGTTTTTCCGTGCTTATCCGGTTGCTTGACACAGCGCGTGGTGAAAGGGAACGCCGTGAAAATAGCCCAGCGCTTCAGCGCTGGGAACCGGAGGTTCCAGAAAAACAAAGTCCCGGCAGGGACGGAA
>CAIRYQ010000025.1 GCA_903882875.1 uncultured Spartobacteria bacterium
AAACGTAAGTCCACCCCGAAAAATGGGACGCTTCGTGACGACTCTGGAAAACAGTGGACCGGCCTGGAACGCTGTATCCATGCGGGTTTGATGACGAGTGATGACTCGTGAGGATTTGTGCAAAAACCGGCCTTTCGATTTAGCAAAGCGTTGCTTTCGACCACTCAGCCATCTCTCCGGTTGCAGTGGTGCGTGGAGTAAAGCGGCGCGGTTTCCTTGCGTCAAAGGGTTTTCCACCGCAGCGGCGAATTCATGCGTACAGCGGGGTGAAATCGCCGTTCTGCGGCGGGCCGCTTGACCGTCCGGGCGTCACTGCTAGCCTCCGCGTCCTTCGATGAAAATCACCCGCGCGCTCATTTCCGTTTCGGACAAAATCGGCCTCGTCCCTTTTGCAAAAGAACTTTCGGCGATGGGAGTCGAGATCATCTCCACCGGCGGCACGGCGAAGCTGCTGCAAAAGGAGAAGATCAAAGTGCAGGAGATTTCCGAATACACGGGCTTCCCGGAGATGATGGACGGCCGCGTGAAGACACTGCATCCGAAGGTCCACGGCGGCCTGCTGCATCTGCGCGACAATGTGGAGCACGTTGAGCAGGCGAAGGAGCACGGCATCCTGCCGATCGATCTCGTGGTGGTGAACCTGTATCCCTTCGAGGCGACCGTGTCGAAGGACGGCGTGACGCTGGAGGAGGCCATTGAGCAGATTGACATCGGCGGGCCCTCGATGCTGCGCAGCGCGGCGAAAAACTACCGCAGCGTGACGGTGGTGGTGGATCCGGCGGACTACGCGGACGTGATTGACGCGATGAAGGCGAACGACGGCGGGACGACGCTGCAGTTGCGCGAGCGGCTTGGCATCAAGGTCTTCGTCACCACTTCAAAATACGACGGTGCAATTGCGAATTTTCTGAACAAGGAAAAGGAGTGCCCGTCGTCTTTCAGCATCAGCGAGCCGCTCGTGAATCAGCTCCGCTACGGCGAAAATCCGCACCAGACCGCCGCGCTCTATGGGCGTTGGGACGAGTATTTCGAGAAGCTCCACGGCAAGGAACTTTCCTACAACAACATCCTGGACATCACCGCCGCCGCGGAACTCATCGAGGAATTTGCCGAGCCGACGGTCGCGATTTTGAAGCACACGAATCCGTGCGGCGTCGGCAGCGACGCGGACTTGCGAGAGGCGTGGGACAAGGCTTTTGCGACGGACAAGCAGGCACCCTTCGGCGGCATCATCATCTCGAACCGGCCTGTGACAGAAGACCTCGCCCGTGCAATCAGCGAGATTTTCAGCGAAGTGATCATCGCGCCGGAATTCGATGCGGACGCACGCGCGCTGCTCCAGAAAAAGAAAAACCTGCGGCTCATGCGCAAGCTCGGCCCCGTGCAGACGAAGGACGATCAAATCATCCGCAGCGTGGTCGGCGGAGTGCTCGTGCAGAGCCGCGACACATCGCCGGAGACGGACATCGCGTCGAAGGTCGTGACTGCGCGCAGGCCGACGGAGGCGGAACTTTCCGCGATGCTCTTCGCATGGAAAGTCGTGAAGCATGTGAAGAGCAACGCGATCGTGTACGCCGCGGGCGACCGCACACTCGGCATCGGTGCGGGCCAGATGTCGCGTGTGGATTCCAGCCGCATCGCGATCTGGAAGGCGAAGGACGCGGGCCTCTCGCTCAAGGGCAGCGCCGTCGGCAGCGACGCATTTTTCCCGTTTCCCGACGGCCTCATCGCCGCAGCGGAAGCTGGCGCGACCTGTGCCATCCAGCCGGGTGGCTCGGTGAAAGATCCCGATGTGATCGCCGCGGCGAATGAGCGCAAGATGGCGATGATCTGCACGGGCGTGCGGCATTTCAGGCACTGAAGAATGTGACTGGTGAATCGTGACTGGTGAATCGTGTTTCACCCAAGCGCGAGACATCGCCGCCCACTAATCACCAGTCAATTTCTGCTCCTCACATGTATCTCGGCGTCAACATTGACCACATCGCCACGCTGCGCCAGGCGCGTTATGCGGGGAACATTGACGCGCACAACGCGGAGCCGGACGTGATCGCCGCTGCTGCGATCTGTGAGCGTGCGGGCGCGCATGGCATCACGATCCATCTGCGCGCGGACAGGCGGCACATTCAGGACGAGGATGTTTTTCGACTGAGGAAAAACCTCACGACCAAGATGAATCTCGAAATGGGCAACACGCCGGAGATCCTCGAAATTGCGCTGCGCGTGAAGCCCGCCGAAGTCTGTCTCGTGCCGGAGCATCGGCGCGAGGTGACGACCGAGGGCGGGCTCGATGTCGCCGGGCAGTTCGATGCGCTGAAGCCGACGGTCGCGCGGCTGCAAGGCGCAGGCATCCGCGCGAGCATGTTCATCGAGCCGGCTCGCGAACAGATCGAGGCATCGCACAGGATCGGTGCGGAGATGGTGGAATTGCACACCGGCGCATTTGCAAATGCGACCGACGATGCGCAGCGCGCGGAACTGGCGCGGATTCACGAGGCGTCCGTCTTCGCGAATGGGCTCGGCCTCCAGGTGAACGCGGGGCACGGAATCAATTACACGAACATCGCGCTCATCCGCACCGTGCCGCATCTCGCCGAGCTGAACATCGGCCACAGCATTGTCGCGCGCGCGATTTTCTCCGGCCTCGATGCCGCAGTCCGCGAGATGCTTGCGGCGATGAACGGCTGACCAAATGGGTGTGCTCGGCATCGGCGTGGACATCGTGGAAATCGCGCGCTTCGCCTCCGCGATGGAACGCGGCGGGCAGCGTTTTCTCGACCGTCTCTTCCTTCCATCCGAGCAGGCATACTGCTCGCCGCAGCGCGAGCCCGCTCGATGCTACGCCGCGCGATTTGCCGCAAAGGAGGCCGTGGCAAAGGCGCTCGGCACGGGCATCGGAGCGCAGCTCGGCTGGTGCGACATGGAGATCTGCCGTCGGGAAAACGGCGCGCCCTTCGTCGTGCTCCACGGCACCGGTGCGGAAACTGCAAAAGCCATTGGAGTTTCCGAGTTGTTTCTGAGCATGAGCCACAGCGAGCACTACGCAGTGGCGAATGCGGTGTGCGCCGGAAAAACAGGCGCGGACGCATAGGAGGCGTTGGGATGATTGCACCTTCACCCAGTCAGGCAGTCGGTCGTGAAGTGGTGGCGCGAACGGCTCAGGCTGTGAGCGGCGCCGCCACTTCCTCCGACTTCCACGGCACGTATTCGCTGACGAACTTTTTGCGGAACTCCGCAAACGTCCCGGCCTCGATATGCCCGCGGATGCGGCGCATGAGGTTCAGGTAGAAGTGCAGGTTGTGCAACGTCACGAGGCGCAGGCCGAGGATCTCGTTGGCCTTGATGAGGTGGCGCAGGTAGCCGCGCGCGAACTTGCGGCAGGCGGGGCATTCGCAGCCGTCCTCGATCGGCCCTTCGTCCATCGTGAACTCGGCGTTCTTGAGGTTCAGCGTGCCGCGCTCGGTGAAGGCGGTGCCGTTGCGCGCGATGCGCGTGGGCAGCACGCAGTCGAACATGTCCACGCCGCGCGCGACCATTTCCACGAGCTGCGGCGGCGTGCCGAGGCCCATCGCGTAGCGCGGCTTTTCGGCGGGGAGGAAAGGTTCGGCGGCTTCGACGGCGGCCATCATTTCCGGCTCGGATTCGCCGACGCTCACGCCGCCGATGGCGTATCCGTCGAAGCCGATCTGCACGAGCGCCTCGGCGCTCTCGCGGCGCAGGTCGGCGTAGCTGCTGCCCTGCACGATGCCAAATTTCATCCCCGGCGTCTCCACCTCTTTGCACATCGCGGCCCACTTCAGCGTGAGCGCGAGGCTCTTCGCGGCGTAGTCGCGCTCGCACGGATGCGGCGGGCATTCGTCGAACAACATGCAGATGTCGCTGCCGAGCACGGCCTGGATTTCCATCGCCTCGCGCGGGCCGAGGAACATCGGCGAGCCGTCGAGGTGATTTTGAAAATGCACACCCTCGGGCGTGATCTTGCGCAGCTTCGCGAGCGAGAAAACTTGAAAGCCACCGCTGTCCGTGAGGATCGGCCCGTCCCAGCCCATGAAGCGGTGCAGCCCACCGAATTTCTTCATCACCTCCATGCCGGGGCGGACGAAAAGGTGGTACGTGTTCCCGAGGATGATCTGCGCGCCGAGTTGCGTGAGTTCATCGGGCGAGACGGCCTTCACGCTGCCCTGCGTGCCGACGGGCATGAACTGCGGCGTCTGGATGTCGCCGCGCTTCGTGTGCAGGATTCCGCGGCGCGCTTTCGAGGAAGGATCAGTGCCGAGCAAAGTGAACATGAGGCGCGGAGACTACGCGGCGGCGGCGCGGTATGAAGGACGAAACTCAAAATCCCACGCATAGGGCCTCCCCATTTCCGCTCTCCCGCCCGTCTGCGCTGCGGGCCGGCGCCGCGCGGTGACTGGGGGTGGGAATGGCCGATGGTCTCCTCCTTTCCCGGCCCCCAGTCTCCCAGTCCGGTCTTACGGCACCATGCGGTCGGCCACCTCGCTCCATGGGCCGGGGCCTTTGGGACCATTGGCCCGCACGCGCAGGTAGATGCGCGTGCCGCTTGGCAGGCCGGTGACCGTCCCGCGCGAACGCGTGCTCGATTCCTGCCGCGTCCACGGGCCGTGGACGGGATCCGCGGTTGTCTCCAGCTCATAATTCTGCGCGCCGGGCTCGGGATGGCAGTGCCAGTCAATCGCGCCCGCGTTCTCATTCATAGTCGTGGAGAGGTCCTGCGGCGCACCGTAGCCGCCAGCGAGCGCCGGCTTCGCCTGGCCCGCCACCTCAAAGCCGACGCTGATGGCCCCTGCGGGATTGTCCGCAAAGGCATCTTCGCAGCGTCGCGCCATCGTCTCCGTGGCCGCCCCCGCCGCATCCACCAGCGGCCCGGCAGCCTTCCTCGCAGCCTTCAGCGCCTGCTCGAGGTCGCCGATGTTCTTCATCGCCCCCTCGGCGGCGGCGACGATCGTCTCATAGTCCGCCGCCGGAGGATTCGGGTTCGCGAGCGGCGGCGGCGTCTTCGCGAGATTGTCGGAGATTTTGCGGAAGAATGTGACTCGGTCGGGACGGCCAAGGCGCTGCCAATTTCTGAGGATATTGATCATGGTGTGAGTGCTCCCCGCCGGGCCGCTGTCCATGCGGATCCCTGCATCCATCCGGAGACCTGAATCCATTCGGAATAAACCCATAGGGGGGCGTATTGGTTTTGGAGGTTGAAGGTGGCGGCGTGGCACGGTGCCGCGCCGTCGCACGCGGAAATTGCAAAGGAACCATCGCTCGTCAAGCGATTATTGTTTTGATGTGGATTATTCATGGAGTGATCTCATGCACTCCAGCGTAGGAATACGCCAACGCCGCCCGCATTGCCCCCATTGCACGCTGCATTGGCCCGGTCACACCGTGCATTGGCCCCGTCGCACGGTGCATTGGACCCAGCACACCGTGCATTGGCCCCATCACACCGTGCTTTGGCCCCATCACACCGTGCTTTGGCCCCATCACACCGTGCTTTGGCCCCATCACACCGTGCTTTGGCCCCGTCACACCGTGCTTTGGGCCCAATGCAGGCAAAAAGCCTGGAACAACAGCCCTTTCCCTAAAACCCCAGCCCCTGCTGCCCGCTGTCCTTCGCCTTCGCCTTCGGAGCCTTCTTGAAGGTCTCATCCACCGCCACGTTCCCGCTCGGGCGCTCGATGGCGACTCCGGCGAGGAGCTGCCCGATGGTGCGGAGCTGGATGCGCGGGAACTTCTGCCCGTTGAACGCGCTCGTGTAGAAGCCGCACGTCGCCGCCCATTCCTACCTCTTCGCCGTGGGCTCCTCGATGGAGAGCAGCACGCCGATGGCGGCATTTGCCAAAGGAGACGCCGGGGCGTCTCCGGGCGCCTTCACCACGCTGTCGAGTGCGCGCACGTCGTCCAGCTTCAGGTTGCCGCCCTTCACGGAGAAGAGGATCACCTGCGGCTTGGCCTTCGCGTCCGGGTGGTCGCGGAAGAAGACCTTGCCGTCCACGCCGCCATCCGCGCCTTGTTGAATCGCTCTTCCAAGGATTCCATGGGTACTGTCTCAATTTGAAATTTCATCCGCGATTTTTTGGATCGCGACTGGCAGCTCTGCAATCGGCTTCATGTCTGCGAGCTTTTTGGTGAGTTTCCACGTAACAGATTGCCCCGCAGCCATTCTGACCAGATGTCCGGCATCGCCTTCCGAAACAGCGCCCTTACGCCACATGTCAAATACGAGTTTATCCGGGCAGATGCCCAGACAGAGAAGGTATTTGTACGTCTTGTCCAACCGGATATGATTGAACTGGAAGGTGCCGTTGGCTCCGAGGGAGGCTGTCTTTACCTCAAAATGAATCCCGGTGATTCGCATGTCCGTTTCCAAGGAACGGTTGCCTTTTTCACTAACGTCAATTCCGGCTTCGTTCAGGTATCGCCGAACAAATTCTTCGCCGATTGCTCCTCGATTCGTGTTGCCCAGTTCTCGGTACCCAAGAAGCGGCGAGTCGATCCAGATGTTCTCTGGCGCGTGTTCCTTGATGATCTCAACAAGAAGGTCTACCGGGCTCATTTATGTAGCTTCCACCGCATTTTCCCTTTTCCGCGCTTCCAAAACACAAGGAAATAGGAGTGGTTTTTTCTGGCGTGGACTTGACGCACCATGCGGCTGACTCCGGGGCGATTCCTGCGAACAACAACGAAAAGGTCTTCAGTAACGAACCCCATGTTTTCGCACATTTGGATGATCTCAATGTGTGTGAGCCGCTGCCGATTAGCGCACACCTCATCTTGGCATTTTACGATAAAGACGCCCTGTGCTTTCAGCACTCGATATGCCTCGCGACTACCGTCCCTGTATAGATCAAGAACCGCTTCGTGATATTTACTCTCGGTCTGATTGCCGCTCGCGTTGTTCCGGTAGTGCTTCTCAAACGGCGAGTGCGAGGTGTGAGCGGTGCCGCCGGGCGTGTGCATGTAAGGCGGATCGAAAACAACACAATCCAGTTCGCCGTCCTTATAAGGCAGTTTTCGACAGTCCACGCCGTCCTGAATATCAGTTTTCCTCAGGTCGTAAGCTCCGGGCTGCACATTCCGCCAGAAAGCGCCCTTTCCATACGTGATGTCAGCGACAACGCTTTCGGTCCGCACATAGAGTTTGAGAATTTTCGGGAACACGGAATCGTTCCCTTCCACTGATGCACTAAAAACGAGATCGTTCGTCGCATGACCGTTGCGAACCACTCGTTTCTTCCGGGGACAACTGGCAACATCGACCACATCGCTGCCGCGTATTCCGTTGTGCTCTCTGTGGATCATGGATGATGTGTCAGTGGATGTTGCATGGAGCTACTTGGCGAATTGGAACTTTGCAAGAATTCATTGTATCCAGTGGAGGTAGAGGGAGCCGGTGGGCTTGAGGGCGCGGCGGAGTTCGACGAGGCGCGGGGCCATCATGGCGAGGTAGGCCAACCTGTCGTTCGGGCCGAGGAATTCCATGAAGGCGCGCATAACGCTGCCGAGCTTGTCGCTGCGCAGGGAGAGATCCTCGTAGGCGCGCTGGCTCTCGCTGTTCCACTCCCATGTGTCCTCGAAGGCCTGGATCTGCGCGGCGGCGGCGGTGCCGTCCTTTTCCTGGAAGAAGGCGTTGGTGTTCTGCGCGCTGTTGAAGGGCGGGTCGAGATAGACAAGGTCCACCGAGGCGTCTGCGACGTAGCGGATGAGGATGTCGAGGTTGTCGCCGTAGTAGAGGGTGCCCATGGCGCTGCGCTTCCTAGCGGAAGCGATGCGGGGCGGGAAGGAGAAAGGCGGCCGGGGCCCGCGGGGTTCACTTCCGCACTTCCCTCGCCCGCTCCTCCGCACCCACGAGCGAGAGGAACACATCTTCCAATCCCCCTTTCGCCACGCTCGTCGCGCGAAGTTCCTCGACGGTGCCGAGGGCGATGAGCTTTCCGCGGCTGATGATGCCGACGCGCTCGGCGAGTTCCCCGGCAACGCTGAGCTGGTGGGCGCTGAGGAAGATCGTCATGCCCGCGCGGGAGCGGGCCTTGAACTCGTCCTTCACGACGCGCGCGTGCATCATCGAAAACTGGCGCAACGACTGCAAACAGCTCCGCCTTAATTCCTCCATCGGCAGCATCCCGCCTGATGCCTTCGCCTTGACCTTCAAAAGCCTCGAACCCATAACCCGGCCTCCCAACCCCGCTCTGGCCTGAAAATCGGGGGGAGCTCACCCCCTCAAAGCGCTTCATCGAAGTGAAGCGCGGACTGGGAGCATGAATGCCGCTTCAGAGAAAGGCCGGAAGCCATCGAGTCCGCGCATGGCGTGGGCGAATTTTTCAAATTACACGGCACCGACAAACGTTCATCATCACCGCCAATCCCAGCACATCATGCGCGCCAAAATTATTTGTCCAGTCTTTGCAGCGTTCGCCGCCGCCGCTTTCGCGGAGCCGGCTTTCAAAGTCGAAACCGACTATGCCGCCGCGCCGCAGTGCGAGGCTTTTGCGAAGCAGGCGAAGACGATCGCCGAGGAATGGTATCCGAAGATCAACGAGATTCTTTTTGGCAAGGACCGGCCGCTTCCGGTTCCGGTCGTGCATTTGAAGTTCGAGCCGATGAAAGGCGTGGCGCACGCGACGAACGACGGCATTCACATTTCCGCCGACTGGATCACGAAGCACCCCGAGGACAAGGGCATGGTCGTGCATGAGCTGACGCATGTGGTGCAGGACTACAAGGGCAAGGGCGAGTTCTGGCTCACCGAGGGCATCGCCGATTATGTGCGCTACGAGCGTTACGAGCCGGGCACGCAGAAATGGAAGCTGACTGAGAAGAGCAGCTACAAGCAGGGCTACGGCATCGCCGGTGCGTTCCTGGCGTGGATCGAGAAGAACAAAAACGCGGACATCATCCGCAAGCTCAACGCCGCGTGCCGCGATGGCAGCTACAAGCGCGAGATGTTCAAGGAACTCTGCGGCGCGGATACCGATGCGCTCTGGGCGGAATACATGAAGACGCAGACGAAATAATTTTGACCAAACATTTCCATTATGAAAACCACCCCGCTCGCCCTCGGCATCATCTTCCTCGCCGCATCCGTCGCTCGCGCTGAGCTGCGCGTGCCGGCGTTCACCGCTTACATCGCGCCGGATCCGAACGGCGCGAAGGTCTCCAAAGAACACGGCGTGAGCGCGTGGACGAAACAGGGCTCGAACATTCTCTGGTTCGGCGAATTCAAGACGACGGGCAAGGTGCAGGCGTCCGTCGCGGTGAAAGTGCCGAAGGGGAAATCGCTCAATCTGCTGCTCAGTGTCGGGGCCGAGAAAAAGGAAGCCACGGCACACGGGGCTGCGGATGAAGTGTTGGTGCCGCTTGGGGAATTTAACATCGCCGCGCCCGGCTACGTGCGCTTTGATCTGGAGCCGCTCGATCACTCGATTGCGCCGGTCGGTGAGATCATTGCGCTGGTGCTTGATGGCGCGGCGACGCAGGACGCGCACTTCAATCTCGATGCGCGCCGCAACGCCGCGAGCGTCCATCTTTTCTATCCGACGCCGAAGGACGCGGCGATCACGGGCTTCTACAACGAAGCCACGGCGGTGGAAGATCCGGTGGCGAGTTATTACATGGCCTGCGGATTCACGCGCGGTTATTTCGGGATGCAGGTGAACTCGCCCACCGAGCGGCGCATCATCTTTTCCATCTGGGACAGCGGCGCGGGCGGCAATGCGAAAGACCGCACGAGCGTGGCGAAGGAAGACCAGACGCAACTGCTCGCGAAGGGCGAGGGCGTGGTGGCCAGCGAGTTCGGCAACGAAGGCACCGGCGGGCACTCGCATCTTGTTTATGATTGGAAGACGGGATCGAAGCAGCGTTTCTTCGTCATCGTGA
Source organism: uncultured Spartobacteria bacterium (assembly GCA_903882875.1). Classification (GTDB taxonomy): domain Bacteria; phylum Verrucomicrobiota; class Verrucomicrobiia; order Chthoniobacterales; family Chthoniobacteraceae; genus SXWH01. Next base: position 9,889 of record CAIRYQ010000025.1, read on the forward strand.
AGCCCGACGGCACGCACACGGAATACAGCGGCTACTGGTTCCACCCGGAGAAAAACAAGTGGCAGCTCATCGCCAGCTTCCGCGCGCCGAAGGATGGCAAGACATTGAGCGGCCTGTATTCCTTCAGCGAAAACTTCGGTGGCTCGAACGGCCATCTCCAGCGCAAGGCGCTCTTCGGCCCGCAGTGGATTCGTTTGTCGGACGGCAAATGGAAGGAGCTGACCGAGGCCTCCTTCAGCCACGACGGCACAGGCAAGGAGAACCGCCTCGACCGCTTCATGGGCGTGGAAGGCGACCGCTTCTTCCTGAGCAATGGCGGCTTCGTCAACGGCTTCACGAAGTATGGAGAGAAGTTCACCCGCCCCGCGACCGGCACGCCGCCGCAGATCGTGCTGCCGTGATGGGCAGCCGAAAGAAACTAAAGAATGAAACGATCCGTCAGTTCCGCAACGGAAATGCGCCCGGCCCGAGGATCAATCCGCGGCAAGGTCTGCCTGAAATCCGCAAGTCGCCGATTCGCAAGGGCGCGGCCGTCCGTGTGGAAGCTGCGGCGGATGAGCTTGCCCGCATGCCGAAGGACGGCATAATAGGTGCCTCTCGATGAGTAACGGCAAAGACACTCTCCAACCTTTTCAAAGTCTCCGCGTTTCGCTGGGCTTGTACATCATGCGTGGAAAAGTTGCAGTAAACAACGGCTGTGTACAACAGGGACAGCGCGGGTTTGAAAAACCCGTTTAACTCATTGAACAACAATAAATCGGACAGTTAGCTCAGCGGTAGAGCGTCTCGTTTACACCGAGTTGGTCGTGGGTTCGAATCCCTCACTGTCCACCACCGCGCGCCGGGCTAAATTTTCCCGAGCACCTCGGCGGCGATGTCCGCAGTACGTGCGATGTCCTCGCTGGTGTGCGCGAGGGAGAGGAAGCCGGCCTCGAATTGCGACGGGGCGAAATAGACGCCACGTTCGAGGCAGCCGTGGAAGAACTTTGCGAATGCCGCCTTGTCCGATAGCATTGCTTCTTCGAGATTCCGAATCGGCGTGCTGGCGCTCGTGAAGTAGAGGCAGAACATCGAGCCGATGCGTCGGAAGTTGTAGTCGCGGCCCGCGCGCTTCAGCCCGGCGCGCGTGCGTTCCTCGAATTCCGCGCCGAGTGCGTCGAGCTTCGCCCAGCCGTCGAGGCGTTCGAGTTCGCGGAGCTGCGCGAGGCCCGCTGAGAGTGCGAGCGGATTCCCGCTCAGCGTGCCGGCCTGATATACGGGGCCGTCGGGCGAGAGTTGATCCATGATTTCGCGCCGCCCTCCAAATGCGCCGACGGGCAGGCCGCCGCCGATCACTTTGCCGAGCGCGGTGAGGTCGGGCTTCAGCCCGCAGAGCTGCTGGTAGCCGCCGCGCGCGAGGCGGAAGCCGGTCATCACTTCGTCGAAAATGATCAGCGACTCGTGTTCGGCGCAGAGCTTGCGCATCAGTTCGTAAAATCCCGGCTCGGGAAAATAGAGGCCCGCATTTGCGGGGACGGACTCGACGATTACGGCGGCGATTTCATTTCCCTGCGCGGCGAAGACAGCACGCAGCGCGTCGGGATCGTTGTAGCGCAGCGTGATCGTGAGCGCGGCGAGTTCGGCGGGCACGCCTGCGCTGTCCGGTGTGCCGTGCGTGAGCGCGCCGCTGCCGGCCTTCACGAGCAGCGAATCCACGTGGCCGTGATAGCAGCCGGTGAACTTCACGATTTTTCCGCGCCCGGTGAATCCGCGCGCGAGCCGCACGCACGACATCGTCGCCTCGGTGCCGCTGTTCACCATGCGAACTTTTTCGATGGAAGGCACCCATTCGCAAATCGTCCGCGCCATCTCGACTTCGAGCGCGTGCGGGATGCCGAAGCTCACGCCCTTCGCCGCGGCGGACGTGATCGCATCAATTACCACGCGCGGCGCGTGCCCGAGGATCGCCGGACCCCACGTGCCGACGTAGTCAATCAGCTCACGCCCGTCCGCATCCCAGATGTGCGAGCCCGTTGCACGCTCGACGAAGAACGGCTCACCGCCCACGCCGCGGAATGCACGCACGGGCGAATTCACCCCGCCGGGAATGAGTTTGCGGGCTTCGGAAAAAAGTGCGGAGGAGCGCGGGGATTTCATCGCGCACGCAGATGCCGCATCGCCGTGCGCGGTGCAACGACGAAGGCACGGGGCAGGCCGGAAGTCCGCCGAATAATTCGCCTTTCCGCCAGGCAAAACCGGCATACCGTCTCCCGTGTGAAAACCCTGTTCCTCGCCCTTGCTCTCGCAATTTTCACTGTCCAGACATTCGCCGCCGGGACTGCGCCGCATTCGGCGAGCGCACTGCCACGCGAGGCCGGTGCGGTGTACCTTGAGGATCTTGCCATCAAGCCCGTGAAGCTCTCCGTAATCGGCGAGGCCACGGTGTACAGCCAGATCGTGAACGGCAATTACCTCGGCGTTCTGCGCAAAGGCAGCGTCGCGGAAGTCGTCGCGATAGCGGACAACGCGGTGCGCGTGCGCGGTACCGCGGCGCAGGGCGGCGTGGTCGGCTGGGTGCCCGCGTCTGGGCTCACTCCGATGAAGCCCGAATTCATCGAGAGCGTGAAAAAGAACGCGCAGCGAAAGACCGAGGTGGATGCGCTCATCGCGAAAGGCGAGGTCGCGCTGAACATGACGCAGGAGGAGGTGGCGGCCTCGCTCGGCAAGCCGCAGAAAAAGCAGGCCAAGCTGGATGCGAAGGGGCGCCAGGAGGTCTGGGAATTCATCCGCTACGCGCGCGTGCCGCAAGAGACGATCGGCCGCGACCAGCAGGGGAACCTCGTGAAGAACATCATCTACGTGAAGGTGCCCGCGGGGAAACTCAGCATCACCTTTGAGCACAACCTCGTCGCGTCGCTCGAACAGACCGAGGGTGCGCCCGATGCGGGTGCCGGCGCGCAGCTCGTCCCGGCACCGATCGTGTTCGCAAACTGAGCGCGGATTGCCCGTTGACGGCGGTGCGGTTTTCCGTAAAAAGTCCCCTCTCAATCACGGCGGAGTAGCCAAGTGGGAAGGCCGAGGTCTGCAAAACCTCTACGAGTGGGTTCGACTCCCACCTCCGCCTCCAAGCCTGTGTTGATCCAGACTTCAGGACGTCCGCGCGATTTGATCCCAGCAAAAGGAGCAGAACAACCGTGACCGATCGAGCCGAGGTTCCGTCACGTCCCACCTCACAGGTGCCCGCGATCGTAAGCAAATCGGACTCGCGCACGCGGGGCGTTGGAGTTCAGATGAGTGTTCTCACAAGGCATCGCGCGCAAAGCAATGCCTCAAACTCTCCCATGCCACGCATTCTCCACGCACTTCCATTGATGCTATCCCTTCTCGCGTTCAGCGCGGGAGCCGCACCGGGTGATCCCCGTCGTGCCTTCTTCGAGTCGCACTGCGTGAAGTGCCACAGCGGCGACAAGCCGAAGGGCGACTGGCGCATTGATGAACTCACGCCGGACTTCGTGGACAAGGGCAATCGTGAGCGATGGGAGAAGGTGCAGGAGCAGCTCGCGTCCGGCGAAATGCCGCCGAAGTCGAAGCCGCGTCCGCCGCAGAAGGACGTGAAGACTGTGACTGACTGGATCGGCGCGCAGGTCGCGGCGTTCGCCGGAAAGGAAGGCCGCGTGGTGCTGCGCCGTCTGAACCGCACCGAGTATGAGAACACCGTCAACGATCTGCTCGGCACTTCGGCGAAGCTCCAGGACATGCTGCCGATGGACACGTCGGCGAATGGTTTCGATAACGTGGGCGATGCGCTGCACACCTCGTCGTTTTTGATGGATCAGTATCTCATCGCAGCGGAGACGGCGCTGGATCAGGCGATCACGAATCGTCCGAAACCGCCAAAGTTCGAGCAGAGCCACACGGGCCTCAAGGACGCGTATCAGGTAAAGGCGAATTCCGAAAACACCTTCCGCAAGGGCGATGACGGTCGCGTGGTGATGTTCTCTTCCTCGGGCTGGGTTGCGGCGAACATGTTCTACATCAAAGAACGCGGACGTTATCGTTTCCGCATGTCCGTCTCCGGCATTCAAAGCCAGGGCAAGCCGGTGACTTTCAGCGTGAAGAGCGGCGGCGGCGGCATGGGCGGCGCAAAACCGCATCTCGTCAGTTATTTCGATGCGCCGCCGGACAAGCCAAAGGTGATCGAGTTCGAGGATCAGATGGAGCCGAGGACTTCCATCGTCATCCTGCCGTATGATCTGCCGAGCGCGCAGACCGTCAGCAAAGTCGGCTCGGAAAAATGGGACGGCCCCGGGCTTGCGGTTGACTGGGTGGACATGGACGGCCCGCTCAATGAGACGTGGCCGCCGGAGAGTCACCGCCGGATTTTCGGCGACATGAAGCAGGACAAGTCGCCGATCTACAATCAAAGCGATCGCGTGGAAGTCGTGTCCGCTGAGCCGATGAAGGACGCGGATCGCATCCTGCGTAAGTTCGCGCGCCGCGCGTTCCGGCGCAGCGTCACGGACGCGGACATAAAGCCTTATCTCGACCTCGTGGCCAACCGCCTCGCCGAACCGCAGTCGTTTGAAAAGGCTATTCGCGTCGGCCTCGGTGCGATCCTGATCGCACCGGAGTTTCTTTTTCTGCGCGAAGTGACGGGCAAGCTCGATGACTTCGCGCTCGCGAGCCGGCTGTCGTATTTTTTCTGGAGTTCGATGCCGGACGAGGAACTGCTCGCGCTCGCCGAGCAGCACAAGCTCAGCGCTCCCAACGTGCTGCACGCGCAGGTCGAACGCCTGATCAAGCATCCCAAGGCCGCCGCGTTCACGACGAACTTCACCGGCCAATGGCTCGGCCTGCGCGATCTCGATTTCACGATGCCGAATCACATCGTGTATCCTCACTTTGACGAAATGCTGCGCGCGGCGATGCAGCTTGAGACGGAGCTGTTTTTCCGCGAGCTGATCAAAGATGATCTCAGCATCACGAACTTCATCGCCTCCGATTTCACGATGTTGAACGGCCGCCTCGCAAAACACTACGGCATCGAAGGCGTGAGCGGCTGGGAATTTCACAAGACCAAACTCGCGCCCGAATCGCACCGCGGCGGAGTGCTGACGATGGCCAGCGTGCTGAAGGTCACGGCCAATGGCACGAGCACTTCACCCGTCGTGCGCGGCGCGTGGGTGCTCGATCGCATCCTCGGCACACCGCCGAGACCGCCGCCCGCGAACATCCCGCCGCTCGAGCCCGACATCCGCGGCACGACCGGCATCCGGCAACAGCTCGCGAAGCACCGTCAGCTCGAGTCCTGCGCGACATGCCATGTGAAAATTGATCCGCCGGGCTTCGCGCTGGAGAGCTTCGATGTCATCGGAGGCTACCGTGAGCACTACGTTCTCGACGGACGCCCGGCAAACTACCGCAAGGGCAAGGCGGTGGATTGCGCCGACGTGCTGCCCGATGGACGAGCATTCAGGAACATTGATGAGTTCAAGCAACTGCTGCTCGCCGATCAGGATCAGTTTGCGCGGGCGCTCACCACCAAGCTCATCATCTACAGCACCGGCGCGCCGCCGGAACGCGCCGACAGCGCGAAAATCGAAGCCATCGCCGCGAAGGCCAAGGCGAATGGTTATGGCTTCCGCACATTGATCCATGAGATCGTCGGCAGTGAACTTTTTCAGACAAAGTAGCCGCAACCCGAACACCCGCCATGAACACGACTCCACTCACACGACGTCACTTTCTCCGAGCCGCAGGCGTCACGCTGGGCCTTCCATTTCTGGAATGCTTCGCGCCACGCGGACGTGCCGCGGAAAATGCAAAGCCGATCCGGCGCATGGTCTGCATCTGCACGCCGCTGGGAATTCACACGCCGTTCTTGAATCCTGAGCAAACGGGCAAGGACTACGCGCTCACGCCTTATCTGGAACCGATCGCGGATTTCAGGAATGACTTCAGCGTGATCTCGGGCCTGTCGCATCCCGATGTCGGATCGAGCCATGATTCGATCTTCAGCTTTCTCACTGCGGCGCCGCATCCGGAGATTCGCGCCGGGTTCCGCAATAGCATTTCGCTCGATCAATTCGCCGCGGAAAAAATCGGCGGGCAGACGCGCGTGCCGAGTTTGTCCCTGTCGGCGGAAGGCTTCGGGCTGTCGTGGACTCGCAGCGGCGCGCTCGTGCCGCCGGATCTGTGGCCATCGAATGTATTCGCGCGTCTGTTCCTCGAAGGCCGGCCCGATGAAGTGGAGGCGCAGAGGCGGCGTCTGCGCAACGGCAAGAGCATCCTCGACACCGTGAGCGCGCAGGCCAAGCGCATGGTCCCCGCGCTCGGCGCGCGCGATCGCGAGAAGGTGGATGAGTATTTCACGAGCGTACGCGAACTCGAACAGCGCATGCTCACCGCGCAGGAGTGGGCCTTGAAACCGAAGCCGCACGTGAACGCGAAACCGCTGCAAAACAACAACAACTCCACTGATCTCATCGGCAAGACGCGGCTCATGTTTGACCTCACGCACCTCGCCTTGCAGACCGATTCGACGCGACTGGTGAACATGCTCCTGCTCGGCACCAGCGGCGTGCCGCCCGTGCCCGGCGTGACGATGGGCCACCACGATCTCTCACACCACGGCCAGGACCCGGCGAAACTCGCGCAGTTGAAGCTCGTGGAACTCGGCCAGATGCAGCTCGTGCATGAGCTGCTCGCGAACTTGAAGAAGACAAAGGAGCAAGGCGAAAGCCTGCTCGATCGCACGATGGTTTTCTTCAGCAGCAATCTCGGCAGCGCGGCGAGTCACTCGACGAAAAACCTGCCGATCATTTTTGCCGGCGGCGGTTTCAAGCACGGCAGGCATCTCGCCTTTGATCCCAAGGACGGCCCGCCGCTCTGCAATCTCTACGTCACCATGCTGCGACGCCTCGGCATCGAGGCGGAGAAGTTCGGCAGCAGCACGGGAACGCTGACGGGACTTGAAGTTTGAGACGCAGCCGGGCGGCCGCAGTTTATTGAAGAGTATCCAGCACCGGGCGCAGCAGTTTGGTGCGCAGCTTGTAGCCCTCGGCGCTCGGGTGGAGCTTGTCAGCGACGAAAAGCTCGGGGCGCGGCTGGCCGTCGGTGCCGAGCGTCACGTCCCACAGATCCACGAACGCCAAGTTTTTTCCCGCGGCGCAGAACTCGCGCACGAGGCGGTTCAGCTCCTTCTGCTGTTCGCGCTGCGCCCAGCGCGCGGGGCTCGGGCCCTGGCCGAGATAGACGATTTTTACGTCGGGCAGTTTCGCGCGCACCTTCTCCACGTACGTCTTGAAATCGACGATGATCTGCGGGACGGGCTTGCCGGCATTGATGTCGTTGCCGCCAGCCTGTAGCACGATGGTCTTCGGATGGTACGGGACGCTCACGCGATCCAGAAAATGGATCGAATCGGAAATCTGCGAGCCGCCGAAGCCGCGGTTGATCACTTTCAGATCAGGGAAGTCCTGCGCGAGCGTGGCCCATCGCTTGATGCCCGACGCGCCGGTGAAAAGGATCGCGCCCTGCGGCGGCGGGGTCGCTTTGTCCGCAGCCTCAAAGGCGGCGATTTCCTTTTCAAATTTGTTCGCCGCCGCGGGCTGTTCCGCGCGGAGGAAGGGAGTGATCGCGAGTGCGAGGAGCGCGGGGAAAAATGAAAGGCGCATCGGCTGCGATGGGTTACTTCGTTTCCTTCTCGATCTCGAAATGCCACGCCACGGGCGCGGACGCGGTGCGGATTTCGGCGTCGGCGGCATCAATGGCCTTCTGCGCCTCGGCGAGTTTTTCGGCGTTCTTTTCCTTGCTCGCCGCGCGCCATTCATTGTTCAGCTTGCCCTGAAGGTTGCCGATGGAGGCGAGGATTTTTGTCGCGCGTTCGCCGACCGCGCCGTCGAATGCGGAGGTGATGTTCCAGCCTGCGGCGAGTTCGGCGGCGTCGAGCGTGGCGGCGGGCTTGCCTTCGATGCTCACGCGGTATTTTCCGACGGGAAGACCGTCCACTTTCAAAATGTAGCGGGAAAGATCGAGCACCGTGGGGAGCAGTTGCGCTGAAGTCTTCGCGGCGGGGAGGATCGGCCACGGGCCGGACTCGTCGAGTCGCGTGAAGGCGAGCTTGCCGTCCTTCGCGCTCGCGTCGGTGATTTTGCAATGCGTCGCCGAGACCACGGTGCCGTCGGCCTTCAGCGTCGCGCTGCTGACTTCGCGCTCCGCGCCAAGTGCGTTCAGGATCGTCGCGGCCATCGTGAATTGTCCGACGGGGCCGGGATGCACCGGATCGCCGGTGAGCGGGATGAGTGAGGGTGGGATCGGCGGCGCTGCGGGCCTCACGGGCTTTGCCGGATCCACGACCGGTGCGGGCGTGGGCTTCGGCGGCCATGCGCCTTTTTTCACGGCCTCGGCCTCGCCCTTGCGGCGGTTGTCGCCCCACAGATCCAGAAGCGGGTGATATTGATCCACGAAGACGATTTTTTCCTCTGCGGCGAGCGCCTTCAGCGCCTCGGTGTACGGATGGATGCGTCGGCAGCGGTCTGATTTCCAGTCGTTCAACTTGCTGCCGTCGTCCACGGGGCTCGATGAGATGAGCACGGGCTGCGCGGGGATGGCGCGGATTTTTCCGATCAGTTCGCGCATGCCCTTGATGTATTTGGCCGGGTCGTCGCCGGCACCCACGTCGTTCATCCCAAGTTCGATGCTCACAATCGTGGGCTTCCAAGCGGCGACATCGTAATCAAACCGCGCGAGCACGCTGCCGGTCGTGTTGCCGCCGATGCCGGAATTGCGGAAGTGCAGGTTCAGGTTCGGAAAGCGCGTGTGGTAGTAGGCCTCGATGTAATTCGTGTGCTGCCGCTGTGCGGTGATGCTGTCGCCGGCCATCACCCACACGTCGTTGTCCTTCAGTTTCAGGACGGGCTCTGCAGCTCGCATCGGGACGGCGAGCGTGAGGAATGTTGCGGCGGCGAGTAGGTGGCGGAGAGAGCGGGGAATTTTCATTTGAACCGTCGAGAAAACGGGAAACGGCGGAAATGTCGAGCGTCGCGACGCGGCACGCCCTCTCGACAGCGATGATTTCCCGCATCAATATCCCCTGCACCGCACACGCAAAATGAACTCCCCGCTCACCAACCGCGCCGCATTCCTCACCCGTCGCCAATTTTTCGCGAAGGGCGCGCTCGGCATCGGCGGCGCGGCGCTTGCATCGCTGTTGAAAACGGACGGCCTCGCCGCAACCACGAGCGCGGGCGGATTGCCGGGACTGCCTCATTTTGCGCCGAAGGCGAAGCGCGTGATCTATCTGCTCCACAATGGCGGGCCGCCGCATGTGGACATGTTCGACTACAAGCCCGAGCTGGAGAAATGGCGCGGGAAGGAAATCCCCGAGAGCGTCCACAAAAACCAGCGGCTCTCGACGATGACGGAGAAGGCGAAGAAGCTCGTGCTGCCGCCGTTCACGGGCTTCAAGCAATACGGGAAGAGCGGCGCGTGGGTGTGCGATTTTCTGCCGCACACGGCGGGCATCGTGGACGATGTGTGCTTCATCAAGTCCATGCACACGGGTGCGGTGAACCACGCGCCGGCGATCACCTTTTTCCTCACCGGATCGGAAATGCCGGGCCGCCCGAGCATGGGCGCGTGGGCGACCTACGGGCTCGGCACCGAGGGCAGCGATTTGCCGGGCTTCGTGGTGATGACCTCGCGCGACAAGGAGGCGTCGTGCGGGCAGATTTTCTACGACTTCTACTGGGCGAGCGGCTTCCTGCCGTCGAAATACCAGGGCGTGAAATTCCGCGGCGGCGGCGATCCCGTGCTCTATCTCTCGAATCCCGATGGCGTGTCGCGCGAGGTGCGGCGCGGGCTGCTCGACGATCTCGCGAAGCTGAACCAGCGGCACTTTGACGAATACGGCGACCCGGAAATCGTCACGCGCATCGCGCAATACGAGATGGCCTACAAGATGCAGGCCAGCGTGCCGGAGCTGACGGATTTTTCAAAGGAGCCCGCAAGTGTGCTGGAGTCTTACGGCCCCGACGTGAAGCGCCCCGGATCGTTCGCCTACAACTGTCTCATGGCGCGCCGACTCGCCGAGCGCGGGTGCCGTTTCACGCAGCTCCTGCACGCGGGCTGGGATCATCACCGCAATCTCTCCACGCAATTTGAAATCCAGTGCCGCGACACTGACCAGCCCGCCGCCGCGCTGGTGAAAGACCTCAAGGCGCGCGGCCTTCTCGACGACACGCTCGTGATCTGGGGAGGCGAATTCGGACGCACGCCATTCATCCAGGGCGACATCGCGAACCGCGCGCAGTGGGGCCGTGACCATCACCCGTATGCGTTCACGATCTGGATGGCGGGCGGAGGCATCAAGCCCGGCATCAGTTACGGCGCGAGCGACGAGTTTGCGTTCAACGCGGTGGAGAATCCTGTGGATGTCCACGACTTCCAAGCGACGGTGCTACACCAACTCGGCATTGATCACGAGCGGCTCACGTTCCGTTTCCAAGGGCGGCAATACCGGCTCACGGATGTGCATGGAAAAGTCGTGAAGGGCGTCCTGGCCTGAGCTTGTCGGACTTCGTACACTCGGAAAAAATGGGACGGTGACGCGGGCGAAGTCCGGCCGTGACGGATGGCCCGACGTGGAATCCAGTTTTAAGCTGAGATTATTCTTGCCTGGAATTCGCCGGTCAAATATCGAGCGAATTCCGCAATCGAAATTCGATAATGGATGCCGTTGACAAACCCCTCCAGCGCGTGCTTTCCGGCTTCATCCGGATGCATGTGCTGCACCATGCCGAGGAGGATGATTTGTTCGGCCACTGGATGATCGAGGAGCTACGCCACCACGGATACTCGATCAGTGCGGGCACGCTTTACCCGATGCTGCGCACGATGGAGCGCGACGGCTGGATCAAAGGCCGTGATGAGAAGGACGGCGCGCGCAGGCGCTTCTACCGAATCACGCCGAAGGGGCGGAAGGCGCTGAAGCAAGTGCGTGCGCGGCTGCAGGAGCTTTTCCGCGAAGTCGCGACAAAGAAAAAACAATCAACCAAATAGAAGAACACCCCATGAACGAAATCATCCTGATGTCCCACATCCTGTTCGGAGTCCTCTGCATGGTCGCGGCGGTCTGGCTTTTTGTGGACGTGTTGCACGCAAATGCAGGAAACCTCGCGCGCATCCGGAAGCTGAGCTGGGGCGCCGCGGCTGCGATGTGGCTCGCGTTTCTCGTGGGCGGCTATTTTTACGTGACGGCCTACAAGGCGGACAAGGCGATCATCCTCGCCGAAAAGAACAAGCCGTGGCACTTCGCACATGAGCTGGTGATGGAGACGAAGGAGCACCTGGTGATCATCCTATTGCTGCTCGCCACGTACCTTCCCATCGTTGCGGCGAACAACCTCGCGGCGAGCAAGGATGCGAGGAAGCTGATGCTGTGGCTCACGGTAACGATCGCCGTGCTCGCGCTCGTGATGGACGGCGAAGGCGCGCTCATCGCGATGGGCGTGAAGATGGGCCTGCTGGCGAAGTGAACCCCAACCGGAAATAACACCATGGAAACCAACACTGTCTCAAAACGCAGCGTCTCCTTCGGCCTCTCGCTGGCCATCGCGAGCATCGTGAATGCGATTATCGTGTGCGTGAAGGAGAAGAACGAAACCGTGATGAACGGGATGAAGAAGCTCACCGGGCATCATTGGATCACACACACGGTCATCGTGCTCGCGGTGTTCGCTCTCTTTGGGGTCATCTTCAGCCGGATGAATGGCGGGCAGGGGAGGAAAATCACGATCGGCTGGCTGGTCCGTACAGTCATCGGCGGAGTCGCGGTTGCCGGGCTGATCATCGTCGGCTTCTACCTGTTTGCAGACTGACCCGCAGGGGATGGAGAACAAATTTCCTTTCTCACTTTCACTCAAGCAAACACACCCACCATGCACATCCTAACTCGATTCCCAATCGTCTCCCGGCTCACCATTGTGTCACTTGCGCTAGTCGCGGTGGCGCACGCCGGCCCGCCGTTCGTGACCGATGATCCTGAGCCGGTGGATTTCAAGCACTGGGAAGTGTACCTCGCCACTCAGCAGAACCACAACGCCGACGGCTGGAGCGGCACCGCGCCGCATTTGGAAATCAACTATGGCGTCGTGCCCGACGTGCAGCTTCACGTCATCGCACCGTTCGCATACGACAGGCCGAATGGGGCCCGCACCACCTACGGCTTCGGAGACATGGAGATGGGCATCAAGTACCGCTTCGTCCACGAGACCGACAATCGTCCGATGATCGGCATCTTCCCGCTCGTGGAACTTCCCACCGGCAACAGCACGCAGGGGCTTGGCAACGGCAAGGCGCAATTTTTCCTCCCCATCTGGCTGCAGAAAAAATTGGGGGACTGGAGCACTTACGGCGGAGGCGGCTATTGGTTCAACCCCGGTCAGGGCAACCGCAACTGGTGGTACGGCGGCTGGCAGGTGCAGCGGAAAATCACCGAGCCCTTCGCCATCGGCGCGGAAATCCAATACCGGACCGCGCAAACCATCGGCGGCAGCTCCTCCGTCGCGCTGAATGGAGGCGGCATCTGGGATCTGAGCAAAAACGTCCACTTCATGCTCACCGCCGGCCACACGGTCGCAGGGCGCAGCGAATTCCAAGGCTACGCGGCAATCCAGTTCACCTTCGGCTCGGAGGAAAAGCCCGAGTCGAAGAAATGACGGAAAAAATCTGTACGGGTGGTGCGCAGTGTTGCGTATCATCGCCGCATGAGAATTCACTCGCTCGAACACGCGCCCTTCGAGGGGCCGGGCCGTATCGCCGCATGGGCTGCTGAACGCGGGCACACGCTTTCGCGCACCGATCTCTACGACGGAGAAAAGCCGCCGGCACCGGACGCGTTCGACATGCTCGTCATCATGGGCGGGCCGATGAGCATCCATGAGCACCGCGATCATCCCTGGCTGCCTGTGGAGAAGGATTTTCTGAAAACGGTGATCGCCGCGCGCAAGCCGATCCTCGGGATCTGCCTCGGCACGCAGCTTCTCGCCGATGTGCTCGGTGGGAAAGTGTTCCAAAATCCCGTGAAGGAAATCGGCTGGTTCCCGGTGCGGATGCTGGATCGCAGCGCGCCCTTCGCTGCGTTCCCCGAGCGGCTCACGGTGATGCACTGGCACGGCGACACGTTCACGATTCCGCCCGGCGCGCGGCGTGTGGCGGAGAGCGATGCGTGTGCGAACCAGGCGTTTGTTTTCGGGGATCGCGTGGTCGGACTGCAGTTCCACATTGAGCTAGAAAAAGTGGGCGTGGAGGATCTGGTGCATGCCTCGCTCGATGAGGCGGGCACCGCACCGTTCATCCAGTCGCGCGAGCAACTCGTCGCGCCGCCGCCGGAGAGCGAGGCGGCGGGTGCGCTGCTCTTTGCACTGCTCGATGAGCTTGCGCGCACCGTACA
>CAIRYQ010000026.1 GCA_903882875.1 uncultured Spartobacteria bacterium
AAGATCGAACGCACCTTTGCCTGGCTGGGCAACTACCGCCGCCTGGTCGTCCGTTACGAAAATCACCTCCTGATGTATCAAGCCTTCTTCCATGTCGCTTGCTCGCTCATCACCCTTCGATACTTATGAAACCACTTCTAAGAAGGAAGGCCAGCGAACGCGGCGGAGCCGTTCGATGCAGCGCTTAGGCATTGGCGTCACGATATGTGGAAGCTGGCGAGATATAAAACGAACCAGGTCAAAGTCACGAGAACTAGCCCGATAAGCGAGCGGTAGTCGCGGCGCTGCCGGATGTCCTGAAAAGCCTTGGCTAACCAGTAACAGTTAAAAAAGAAGCACAACGCCAAGGCAGGCATGGCAGCAACGAAGAAGTTGAGGCCATCTCCGAAATCCGCAAAATCCCTCTCCTCCATCTTCTGTTGCCTGACGATGCCGACATAAACAGCAAGAACGAAAAGCATGACGACGCAGTTGGCCGCTGCTGCGATAATGGGCAAAGACATTTTAACGCGTTCCGTTTGGCTTTCTTTCACTGGATGCGGGTGGAAACGCCTAACAATGACTGGGCGAAGGCAGGTTTAGTTTTGAAAAGCGAAACGAGTGCCGAGGGAGATGGGTTCGGGGTGAACGGAAACCATGTGCGGGAGGCTTTCTGGAAAAGGCGCTGCGGGCAAGACCGATTGTTCCGGGGCTGATGCATCACAGTCCCAGCGATGGCGGGCGCTCCACCCGGGAGCTGCCCCCGGATGCCCTGGGGCGAACCGGAACCGGGCGGTGCCGGACGCGCCGCGCGGGGGCGCACGGCATGGCGGAAGGGGGGCGGCGGGGCGGGCGGACATCCGGCGGCGGAAACTTTTTTCAAAAAATTTCGCCCAAACGTGTAACAAACGGCCTGCGAGAAGTGTATCCGAATATAGGAGATCTCTTCATGTTCCCATCGCTTTCCTACTTTCTTGCAGTCCGCGTCGGCCACGCCGCGCAGGGTTCCCGCCCCGGCCTCGGAAGGGAGCGGACGGGCGGGCGGCGCGCAGTGTCCGGTTTTGAATTTGGAAGCCATGAAGCCATGAAAAGCAGGCTTTTCCCTCTGGTCCCGCGGGCTTTGCTTCCTTTCCTGGCTTCTTGGCTTCCAAATTGGGACACTGCCGCCCGGCGGGTGCGGAAGGGCGCTCGGACGTGGCAAACGAGTACTCGGACGCGGCAAATGAGTACTCGGATACGGCAAATGAGTACTCGGATACGGCAAATGAGTACTCGGATACGGCAAATGAGTACTCGGTCGCGGCAAACGAGTACTCGGATGCGGCAGACGAGTACTCGGACGCGGCAAACGAGTACTCGGATGCGGCAGACGAGTACTCGGACATGGCAGACGAGTACTCGGACGCGGCAAACGAGTACTCGGACGCGGCAAACGAGTACTCGGACGCGGCAGACGAGTACTCGGACACGGCAGACGAGTACTCGGATACCGCAGACGAGTACTCGTTTTCTGACCTTTCCCGCCATTTTACCGCAAAAACGGCCCATTTCAGCCCACAAACAACCAACAACAACACAACACCCATGGCAAAATCGCTATTCTGGAGCTCCCCAAGTTTCGTTTGGAACAAAAAGGGCGTGGTCTGGAATGGCATGGAGCCAGACCAGAAAACCATGAAAAAGACCAAAGCCATCATCAACTTCACCATCTACGGTGACGCCGAACTTGCGCCCACCGCGCAGACCATCCACGACAAGATGATCACGAATGTGGCCACTTTCGTCGTGGCACCGCTCACCCTGGCAGTGCTCCAGGCGCTGCTCGCGGCCCTCCAGACGCTGATCAACACCTACGCGCAGGCGCTCGCGAAAAAGGCCAGCCGCGCCTCGGACGACATCCTCGCCTTCAACGTCGCCCGGCACGACCTCGAAGGCGCGCTGTCCGACCTCGGCGGCACCGTGAACCACGTCGCGCAGGGCGACCCCGTCATCGTGGGCCTGAGCGGCTTCCCCTCCTACGGCGGGGCCAGTGCGCTGCCCAATGCGACCCGGCAGGCGCCGGACAACCTCCGTCTCGCCCACGGCGACCTGAGCACCACCGTGAAGGCCCATTACCACCCCGACGGCCAGCACACGATGAACGAGGTGCAGACCACCACCGGCGACCCGAACAACGAGGCCGGCTGGGTGACTGCCGGGTTCTTCGGCGGCGGGAAGGCGCTGCTCACGGGCCTCACCGTGGGCACGACCCTCTGGGTCCGGGTCCGCACCCGCCTGAGCAACAATACCTTCAGCCCGTGGAGCGACCCGGCGAAAATCACCGTGATATGAGCGACCCGGCAGACCGGCCCTCTCCGACGACGCCCGAACCAGCGGAGGATGCGCCCCACGGCGAATCCAAATCCGGCGCGTGGCTAATCTGGACGATCCTCGCCATCATTCTGGCGCTCGAGATCGCCGGAGCCCTGTGGTTCCACCGCCACTACCGCCAGCCGCCCACCCCGCCGGCGACACCGGCAGGCAAGCGGTGACCATTCCGAACGCGCCGGGCAGGGATGCGGATTGACCCCCCACCCCGCCCGGCGCAGCTTTTCGGGGATGACTATGGCTTTCGTGTGGTTCATGTTGGGCGCTGCCACGTCTCTCCCGTGAACAACAAACTTCCTGCATTCCTACTTATGGGCATCTTCTCGTTTCTCTTTCGCAGCAGCGCCGAGGAACCAAAGGACAAGCAGTCGCCCACCGCAGCGCCCGCCACCCCGAAACTCAAAGGCAGCATTGGCGCAGAACGCACTCTCAAGGTCGGTGCCAAGGATGTCCTCGACTCCAAGTCACCGAAGAACGATTTCGCCGTTGTGTTCGAGGACGACGGCGACACCGGCTATCTCTACGCACTCGACACCACCCGCAAGGACCAACCAATCCTCGATGCTGTGAGTATCTACGACGTGAAGAACGTCACCGACCGAGACAAGCCTTCCAAGTTCGTCATCGTCTGGTCGTCGGACGGCTTGAAGGCCGCTCTATTGATCAACGACTACCCTCATGCAGTGTTCGATTTTGTAGGCAAGCGTGGTCACTGCCGCCGTAACTTCCCAGAACCCATCAAGAACTGGACGAAACACTCACACGAATGGAGCGACTCTGCGCTCGACCTTTTCAAGTGAACGCAATCGCAAGGCCTAAGTGCTGCATCGAACGGCCCCGGCCGGCGCTGAGCTTGGGGTCGTAGGCGTCATTCTCACATCTCACTGCCAACAAACACTTCTACAATGAAACTCCACATCGTTATTTGTGCGCTGCTTCTCAATGGAGCCCTCCAGCTATCCCGTGCCGAAGAAGCCCCGCCGGCTGTCGAGTTGCAGGCGCGAGACAAGCAAGTGCCCCTTTCAGCGGACGCTCAACAGAAACTACGTCAGCAAGCCCTCATGCTGGTGCAGACATCCAATTTTCATTCCAGCCCTGACGATGAGCACCATATTTTCACCCTCCCCCAGATTCAACGGGAGTATCGAAAGACCGTAGCGGGCAAATTTCTCCTGGTTTCCTTTGCGAGGCCGCAGAAGATACGCACCACGGGAGGTGAGATTACCGTGAGGGAGATTATTGTGGGATTGAACCGTGATGATTACGCGAGCAGCCTATTTACCATAGACGCATCAGGAACCGTAGTCGGCCATGCGAAGTATGACGGAGGGTCTTGCATTGAGATACTGAAGACCATCAAGCAATTTGACCACGACATCTAGCCAGTTTCGACCCTGGCGATCCACAGAAAGCGATTGCTCGTTTCCGAGGCCGTCTCAACAGAGTAACACGATGATGCCGCCTAACCGGCACGATGCAGCACCCACCGCCCGTCGCGGAGGCGATCTCCACCAGCAAAAGCTCGCCGCCCCGCGCGCCAGCGTCGGCAAGCTCCAGGTCGCCCTCACCGATCAAAGCAGCGCCTTCCTCCGAGTCGCCGAGCAAGCCCTCGGCCTGCAAGTCGGCGACACCAAGCTCCGCGCCGTGCAGCACTCCGTCGCCTAAGACTTAGCGACCTTCTTCAGAGAGGAGCGAGCCGCCATGCCGCCAAGCAATGCGCCCAGCAAATAACCAATCCAGTTGTCCTTCCAGTATTCCGCTTCAAAAACGGTAACCCGATGATCGGGAACTGGAGGTAGATGAGGCATGAGAAACCAGCCCGCTAAAACGAACACGACCACAAAGACAAATGTGAATGAGACGAATGCAGAAGCGTATTTCATCGGTGTAGTGGTTTAACTTGAGGCTTATTCAAAGCGTATCCTCGCACTCCGCCCGTGCGCATCGAGCCCCTCGATGCGGCTGAATTGCTCGATGGTCTCCACGCTTTTCGCCAGCGAGGCGCGGTCGAGGCGGACGATGCTCGTGCGGCGCTGGAACATGTCGGCCATGAGGCCGGGGAAGCTTTTTCCCGCGCCGCCCGTGGGCAGCGTGTGGCTCGGCCCGGCGACGAAATCGCCCGCGGCGACGGGCGACCAGCCGCCGAGGAAAATCGCGCCGCTCGTGCGGATGTCGCGCGCGATGGCGTCCTCGTTTTTCGCGACGATGGAGATGTGCTCGGGCGCGAAGTCGTTCGCGATGGCGATGCCGTCGGCGAGGGATTTCACGAGGACGAGCGCGGCGTTTTGCTCGAGGACTTCGGTGAGGTAGGCGCGGCGGCTGAGCGTGGCGGCCTGGGCGCGGATTTGCCTTTCCACGGCGATGAGGAGGCGCGCGCTGTCGGTGACGAAAAGGATGCTGCTGCCGTGGCCGTGCTCGGCCTGCGCGAGGAGATCGGCGGCGACCCACGCGGCGTTCGCGGTGGCGTCGGCGAGGACGAGGATTTCGCTCGGGCCGGGCAGGAGGTCGATCGAGCACAGGCCGAAGACCTGGCGCTTCGCCTCGACGACCCACGGGCTGCCAGGGCCGAAGATTTTCTGCACGGGCCGGATGGTCTGCGTGCCATACGCGAGCGCCGCGACCGCCTGCGCGCCGCCGACGCGGTAGATCTCGGTGGCTCCCGCGTGGCGAAGCGCGAAGAGCAGCGCGGGATTCACCGAGCCGTCCTTGCCGCACGGCGTGACGGCGACGATCTCCGGGCAGCCCGCGGCGGCGGCGAGCGTGACGGTCATCACCGCCGTGGAGACGAGCGGCGCGGTGCCGCCGGGCACATACACCCCGACGCGCTGGAACGGATCAAAGCGTTCGCCGACGCGCGCGCCCTGGGCGTTGCGGCCAGTCCACGATTTGCGAAGGCTCTTCTTGGCAAAGGCGAAGACGTTCTTGTGCGAAGTCGCGATGGCCTTGCGAGTCGCGGCGTCCACAGTCGCGCTCTGGGTCACAGCAAGGTACGGTGTCTTGAATTTCGGCCCGCCGAATTTCGCTGTGAGTTCGATCAGCGCAGCATCACCGCGCTTGCGCACAAACGCGATGATGTCCGCGACCGTCTTGCGCACATCGTCCGTCGGCTCCGAGTGCCGCTTCAGGGCATCGAGGGCTTTCAGGAATCCGGGCTGTGTATGGCGGAGAATCTTCATGCGCCCGGTGCTTGTAGTCGCAGCGGCGCTGCGCAGGCAAGCGGCGGTCTGAGGAAATGCGTGAGAATGGAATGCCACATTTTTTGAAACTGGCGGATAATTGGGACACTCACTCGCCATCGATGCACGCGGTGGAATGGTCGTCTGACTGTCAGTGGACGAATGCAAAGCCAATCGAGGCGGAAAAAATCGTGCCTCTTTCCAGCTCCTGCTGGATGGATCTTCGGATTGTGATACGGAGTTTTTACGGAACATTGCCCCTATCAATTCCGCGCTCGAATGGCACTCCTCCACGACCAACGTCGCAACCCATGAACACCTCTCGCCTGAATTTTCTATCCACCGCCTTGTCGGTGCTTTTCATCCATCTGGCGTGGGCGCGAGACAATGCCTTTGCGCAGGGATGGCCGGGGTACGGGCACGATGCGCAGCATTCATGCACCTCCGGCGTGCCGTCGCAAATTCCCCAGCTCATCCGCTGGAGCACACCCGTGGATTTGCAGCCGCAGTACTCCGGCCCCGGCAACACGGGCGATCTCTACATCCATTATGGAACGCCGGTGATCACCGCGGCGAACACGCTGCTCGTGCCCATTAAAACGGGGGCGACCGGCGGTTTCCGCGTGGATGCCCGCAAAGCCGTGGATGGAACGCTTCTCTGGTCGCTGAACACCGATTACGCGGTCCCGTCTCACAACTGGTTCCCGATCTGCGGAGTGACACTGACTCCGAATGATGCGGCGCTCGCCGTGCCCGCAGCCGGAGGCACGATACTGCTCCGGCCCTCACCGGATTCCGCGGCTGGCGCGACAGCCACCCGAATGGCTTTCTATGGGATCGCCAGCTACAACGCCAATCCCGGGGCTTACAACGATGCGATCCAGATTTGCACACCGATCACCAGCGATGCGCAGGGGAATCTGTATTTCGGCTATGTCTCTTCCTTTGCCGGGATCCCGAGCGGGCTGGCGCGGATTGCCAGCGATGGCACGGGGAGCTTTGCCTCGGCGGCGGACATTTCCGGGGATGCTTCGATGCAGAAGGTCTGCTATAACTGCTGCCCGGCTCTCAGCAGCGACGGCGCGAAGCTTTATGTGGCGGTGAACAATGGCAGCACCGGTTATCTTTGCGTCCTCGACAGCACCACCCTGGCGAGACAAAATTCTGTTCGTCTTCTCGATCCGAAGTCCGGCTCGCCCGCCTGGGTGAATGACGACAGCAGTTCGACTCCGACGGTCGGGCCGGACGGAGATGTTTACTACGGCGTTTTGGAAAGCCCGTCCCTCGAGAATAACGATCGCGGCTGGCTTCTGCATTTCAGCGGCGATCTGGCGACCACAAAGCTGCCCGGCGCATTTGGGTGGGACGACACGGCTTCCATCGTTCCCGCCAGCGCGGTGCCTTCCTATTCCGGGCCATCGTCCTATCTTCTGCTCACGAAATACAACAACTACGCCGATTTCGGCATCGGAGACGGAGTGAACAGGCTGGCTCTGAATGATCCGAGCACGACCTACACCGACCCGCGCACCGGCGTGACTGTGATGAACCCGTTTCTCACCGTGAAAGGTGTGACGCCCGATCCTGATTTTGTGAATGGCGGCTTTCCAAATGCCGTGCGCGAATGGTGCATCAACTCGGCGGCGGTTGACCCGATCAACCACTGCGCGGTGGTCAATAGCGAAGACGGCAACCTTTACCGCTGGGACTTCACCAAGGCGACCGACACGCCGGGACAGCTCACCCCTGCGCTCTACCTCGCGCCTGCCACCGGCGAGGCATACACGCCCACAGTCATCGGCCCCGATGGAGCCGTGTACGCGATCAACAACGCCACGCTTTTTTCCGTGGTCTCGGTCCCGCTGCTTCAGGCCGTGATGGATAGGAGAAACAACGCGCTCGTCTTCGGCTACAGTCGTGCCCTGGACAATGCGACTTACACCGTCCAGACGACGATCGATCTCGTGAACTGGACCGTGACAGGAGTGAACCAAGGCAATGGGATCGTCGGACAGGATGTCATCACGTCCGTCCCGATTGGGGCGGATACAAAACGCTTTGTAAGACTGGTCGTGACTCAGCCGTAGCCTGCTTTACCCGAGGTCACGCCGACACGATCCTACTGCGTCCCGCGCGGTCGCACGGGCGGCGGGGCGGCAGGCTGGATCCAATTCCACTCGCTCTTGTATTCGACCTTGAGATTCGGCGTCTCGCGACGCACGCCGCCTTCGCTTTGTGAGCGCATGCATTCGTCCACGATGCCGCTCGTGAGCAGCGTACGCTCGACGGGCCACGGCGCTTTGCCGGTGAGAATGAAGTGCTCGATGCCGTTGAAAAGGATGCCGAAGTGCGAGAAGGGGCGCTCATCCTGGATGACGAATGCGAGGCTCGTCACGCGGTCGTGATCGTCCTTCCACGCGGTGGCCCATTCCGCGACCGCGCCGTTGAGCGTGAACATGCAGGCGCGCAGGCCGTCGCGGTAGTCAATCACGCACAGGATGGGACTCTTCACGAGATCCTCCACGCGCTTGCCGGGCGGCAGCGGGCGTTCGCGCATCGCGGCGAGTGCGGCGTCGAGCAGCTTGCGTTCGTACACACCACGGTCGGCGGCTTTCCATACGTCGTCGCCGGTGATCGTCTGTACCGCGGCGACGCCCGTCTCGCCACCTGCGCGACGCTCGACGAGAGACTGCATGGCCTCAAACGCGTGGAAGCCGTAGATGTCCACGCGGTGGTAGGAGACGGTGACGATTTGCTTGAGCTTCGCGCCGCGCGGCATGTCAATCGGCGGGTTGCGCCAAGCGGAGGGCACGGATGATCCGGCCATGAGCGGCATGTCGCGCTTTTTCGCCTCGTCGTAGATCCACTTCGCATCGGTCCAAGTGTCGGCGAGGTGCTTGTCGCAGAAGACCGGCAGGCCGCGCCGTCCGAATTTGTCCACGGTCGCAAAAATTTCCTCGAAGAATTTTCGCTTCGGATACGCGATCGCGCCGGTCGGTGAGAGCGGGTAGTCGCCGTGCTCCGCGACGACGAGCGCGCCCTCAACGGCGATTTTTTCCTGCCCGAGAGTGAGCGTCTCCGCGACGGATTTTGCGAGCGGGATCGCGAGGTCCGCGGTGATGCGCCGGCTGGTGTCGGTCTTCGGCTTTTGGTCGGTGTAAAGTGACGCCACCCGCAGCGACGGGATGCGGCCCTGGCCATCGAGCGTGTCGGTCTGCATCATTCGTCCGATGATGACATCGGAGTGCGAATTGTAGTGATACGCCGTCGTGATCGCCGCGACGGGCTTGCGCACTTCGACGATGCGCTGCTGCGGGCGCGCGTGGATTTCGTGAAGCGTGAGCGGTGCGAGCGAGAGGACGTATTGAGCGTCGCGCGTCGCACACACGCCGAGCAGCGCGTACTGCGGGATGAGGTTGCCGTCGCCGAAACGCCGGAAGCCGTGGTGCCACGGGAACGGTTCGCCCTTCTTGTCCGTGAATGCCGTGAAGTCCGTGTTCTTCACCGCGAGCGGGCCGTTGTCGGTCGGCGCGGCGTCGCCGGGCTTCCAACTCACGAGATGCGCAAACGAGCGGCGCACGTCGTATTTTGCCACGAGCGCAGCCCACACGGTACCGTTCGGCGCGACGCAAAGCGCGCGGCAGTCCGTGTTCTCGGCGATCGCGCAGAGTTTGCCGAGGCTGCGGCCTTCGAGCGTGTCGCCGTTCCCCGCGAGATCGTAAGAGTAGAGCTGGTTGCCGCTCATCGCGACGGTGTAGAGCGTGCGGCGGTTCGGCGAGATCTCCCAGTTGATCGGATGCGTGTTTTCGTCCGCGAGGTGCGAGTCCGGGGTCGGCGGCTTGCCGTCAATCGTCTGCTTCAGCCGCTCGACCTTGTCCGACTTCGGATCGTAGCGCAGGATGTCGCCGCCGCGCATCGGGTGATATGCGCGCCCGAGGAAATCCACGACGACGAACGCATACAGGTGGTTCGTCTCGCCGAGGTCGCGGGTTTCGCCCGTCGCGAGATCGAGCTTCATGAAGTGGGAACTCTCCAACGGCCGTTCGTCCGAGCACGTCGAGAGGTAGGCGACGCCGCGCGATTCGTCCGGCGCGATGCTGATGATGCCGTGGTGCTTCACCGGCACGGGATACACGCGCGTCTTCCCCGTCTCGGGATCGAACACCATCGGATAGCCGCCGGGATAGTCGGTGATTTTTTCGCCCTTCTTCGGATCCGGGTATCCCTGCTTCGTGCCGAAATAAATCTTCCCACTCGCGCCGACATTGTTCCGCGTGTGGATCTTCGACTGCGCGGCAAAGCCCCTCGCCGTCGAGCCGATCTCGCGCATGCAATCCACGACGACACGCATCTCCTGCGTCGCGGGATCAAATTCCACGAGGTACGCATTCTCGCCGTATTTCGCCGTGCCGATGTAGAGCCGCCCGTTCTTTCCCTCGACAATGGAAAAGTAGCCGCTGCCCTGGTTCGTGAGATGCTTCGGCAGCGCACGCGCGTGCGTGTACAGCCACGGCATCTCCGGAGCCTGCGCGCCTGCGCCCACGATCAGCACGGTGAAAAAAAGAAGCGCGAGGAAAGTGCAGGCCGGAGCCGTTCGCGTCCGCAGCGGATGGAAAATAAGGGCCGTGGAGAGACGGGAAATCGCTTTTGAAAATCGCAGGAGGATCATGGTGGGGAGGACGAATGGGAATGCCGTCACGTTTGGATTCCTTAGAAGACGCGCCCGCCGAATTCCATCGAACCATCAGGCATCGCGTCTCACCGCCTCTCGCCGATTTCCCTTCCGTTCCGCCCCGCCCCACCAAGCCACCTGCACAGGACGGCTGGCGGAACCTTTCTTCGGTCATGCCGCACGAGCAGCACTCGCGCACACTGCCAAAGCATCGCGTCAATAATCAGAGCCTTCGACGCACACTTGGGTTTCAAGAGGAAGTATTCCCGCATCAATCATGTCCAAGATCTGCCACAACGAATTTGTAGTTTTGGAATGCTCGCCAGTTGTTCTGTCAAAAAACCTTTGCCCTTCCTTGACGCTCAATCAGCACATCCCGATTCTTTGGATTGCCGATGAACGATCTGTGGATCGCCTCTCTCGCCATTCAGGATGAACTCGACCTTTGCACTCGGACGGACACATCCGGGAAGTGGACGCGTTGAGGCTCTGTTGAATCAAAATCCGCGCACTATTTCTTCTTCAGCGTGCTCAGGTACTCGACGAGGTTCACGAGGTCTTCCTGTGTGAGCGCCTGGCTGAGGCCGCTCGGCATCATTGAGGTCGCGAGTTTCTCGCGGGACTTGATTTCGTTCTTCGCAAATTTCTGCGTCGCGCCACCGGGGAGCGCGAGGACGATTTCCTCGTTCGTCTCACTGCGGACGATGCCCATGCCGGTGCCACCTTTTTTCAGCGTGAGCTGCGTGGTCTCGAAGCCCATGCTGATGCCGGCGTTCGGATTGATGATGGAGTCGAAGAGGACTTCCTTCGGCAGCTTCGTGCCGATCTCCGAGAGTGCGGGGCCGAAGTCCACGCCCTTGTCGTCCACGCGATGGCAGATGATGCAGCTCGATTCCGCGCGCTCGAAAATGGCGCGGCCCTTTGCGGCGTCGCCCTTGAGTTTCACGAGTTCGGAGATCGGCGGCAGCGCCTTTCCGTCGAGCGCAGCGGGTGCGGGAAAAAGCGCATCAATCTCCTTGGTCAGCGACGCGTATTGCACGAGGCGAAGCGCGCTCGCGGCGACGGGCTTCAGGTCTTCCGGGAGCCTGCGTTCCTTCGCGGCGGTGATGAGCGCCTCCGCGCCGGCCTGCGTACGACCCAGCGACTGCACGGCGGCGCGACGAAGCTCGGGCTGCGCGTTGGGGCTCGTGAGGATGCCGGTGAGGCGGCTCATGCCGCGCTTGCTGCCGGTCGCGCCGATGAGATTCAGGATGTCAGCAGCGCGCGAGCCGGCGAGCGCCTTGCCGAGAATCGCATCGCTGTCGCGATCCTCGATGACGAACTTCATCGCTTCGACTGCGGCGGGATCGGTGCCGATGGCGAGCGCGGTGTCGAGCAGCGCCTGGCCCTGGCCGGCCGAGCCGAAGTCGGCAACGAGTTCGACGAATGCGGCGGTGCCCTTCGCCTTTGCAAGCGTGTCGGCGAGCAGCTTCCCGATTTCGGGGGACTTGCTGCCTTTCAGCCGCGCGAGCGCCTCACGGGAGACCTCGAAGTTCTTCGTGCCGAGCGATGCGAGCTGGAGCAGCGCCTTGTCCTTCGTCTCGCTCGCGGGGAGGAAGTCGAATGCGCGCAGGAAGCGTGGCTTCTCATTTTGCGAGATGGATTCGTCGCTGAGGATTTTTGCGAGATACTCGGGCGACTTCGACGCGCGCACGCGCCAGACGATGTCGCGGCCGCCGGGCGTGTTCCACTTGTCGCCGACTGCGGCGAGCCAGGTGTCGAAACACAGGTCTTCATTTCCGACCGAACCGAGGCCGAGCGACTCAAGGAACCAGCGGTCCTTGCCGTCGTGCTGTTGCGCGAGCGCGGCCCAGAGCTTCTCGATCTTGTGCGAGGCGTGGAGCGAAAGCGCGATCTCGCGGCGGACGGCGGCGCTCGGGTCCTGCATCAGTTTCGCAACGAGCGCGCGGTCGCTGTCGAGCGGCGTGGTGTCGAGCCCGCGCGTGGCGTGCAGTTCGCGGCAGAGGCGGACGGCGAAGCAGCGCACATCGCTGTCGGCATCGTTGAGTCCTGCGGCGAGGTGCTGCGTTTCGCGGCCCTTGATCTGCGAGAGCACACCGAGCGCGCGCGCACGCAGGCGCGGGTTTTGATTTTTGAAAAGCGAGAGGAGCGCGGGCTCAGCCTTCGCACCGAGTGCGTGCAGCTCGCTCCAGCCGAGCGAACGCGTGACACGGTTCGGCGACGACAGCGCGAGGATTGCGCCATCCACTGTGCTTACGTCCACCTTCGCCGCGGTCCCGTTGTTGCCCTCGGGAGCGACGCGGTAGATGCGGCCCATGATCTTTCCCTTTTCGTGATCGCCCATCGCGTGTCCGCCGACGCCAGGATCGTACCAGTCCGCGACGAAGAGCGCGCCGTCATTTCCGATTGCGCAGTCGCTCGGGCGGTACCACGAGTCGGTCGATGTGAGTATGTCCACCATCTCCGCGGTGTAGCCAGCACCGTCCGGCTTCACGGGATACGCGCGCACCGTGCGCGGGCCGGCGTCGCAGTGGATGATCTGATTTGTGAACTGCGCGCCGAGCAGCGTGCCTTCGTTCACGAGGATGCCGGTCGGCGAGCCCGCGCCGGTCTGGAGCAGGTTCGGAATCACGCCGGGATCATTTTGATGCCAGTGCCGCTTCGGGATTTCCGTCTCGATGTTCGTGCGCTTCGCCTGCCAGCCCGCGCCGGTGATCTCGTCCTGGTAGCCGAAGTTGCCGTAGTCCATCACGAAGTTGATTCGCACGCCCTTGTTGCCGTCGTCATCGTTGTCGCTCTGCCACATCGCGCCAAACGAATCCACGGCGACCTCGTAGTTGTTGCGGAAGTTGTGCCCGAGCGTCTCGACATTGCTCGCCACTCCCTTTTCCAGATCAATGTCGCAGCGGAACACCATGCCCTGCCGGTATGGCGTGCCCTTGTTCGTGATTTCATTGCCGACCACGTCCTTCACGATTTTCCCATCGGGCCACATCAGCTCGGTGATCGAGTTGCCCGCGTTGAAATAAAATTTCCCGTCCGGCCCGAAGCTGAATGCGTGGATCTGGTGATCGTAATTCCACACGCCGCCGATTTTGAAAAGCACCTGTGCCTTGTCTGCGTGGTCGGTGCCGTTTGTGTCGGTGAGCAGCCACACATTCGGCGCGGCGCTCACGATCACGCGCTGCCCTTTTTTCCCGCCGCCGGGTCCGGGAATGTAGCAGATGCCGAGCGGATTCGTCAGCTCGGGGCTCTGGTAGAAAGTCGTCTCCTTGTCCGCGAGTCCGTCGCCGTTTGTGTCCTCGAGGATCACCACGCGGTCGCCTTCGGGACGGAGGTCCATGTACCTGCGATAGTTCACGCACTCGGTCGCCCACACGCGGCCGTTGTGATCAATGTCAATGTTCGTCGGGTTCTGGATCATCGGCTCCGCGGCGAAGAGCGACGCCTTCAGCCCCGCGGGCGTGGTGAAATTTGCCATCGCCTTCTTCGCATTCTCGAGGCCGTAGCGCTCTTCGTTCGTCTTGCCGTCGCCGCCTTGCGAGACATTCAGCAGCTTGCGCGGCGGCTCCTCGTTGAAGACGAAGAACTGCACCGAACCGCCGCCCTGATCCGTGCCGCCGTTGTCAATTCCGCACGTCACATCGAACGCCACGACATCCACCGGCAGATCAAACGCGACCATCGCCGGCGCGTGCGTGCCGAAGCCGAATGCGACCGATTTTCCCTCGACGCGCATGGGGCCGCCGCCGGCGTTTGCATTCACGCCGAGCTTTCCAAAGCCGACCCGTGCGGATTTTGGTTTCAGTTCCGTGAGTTTGATTTTGGACCCGTCAGCCTTCACGAGCACAGGCTCCATCCAATCCGCCCAGTCGGCCATGATTCCGTCGCCGCCGTCGGTCACGACGAGGAAAAGCTGACGCGCGCCCTTGAGTTCGGCGTGGAGTTTCGCCGGCTGCTTTGAGATAATCGCGGTCTTCGCGAGCGGCTCCGCGTCTTTCGGTGCGGCAAAAGCGGGGAGCGAGACGAGGACGGCTGCGGAGGCGAGGAGGATTCGTGGGTGCATGGTTGGGTGATAACTCGGATTGGGGCGCGGACTTTGGCAGGCACTTGATGATTGGAAAGCGCGGCTTTTGCGCGCGGCGAATGCCTCGTGCCTGCCGCAGCGTCTGGCGCGGACGGCAGTGTCGAAATCAATCCGCCACACGGTGCGTTTCTCCGCGCCACTTGCTCACCGGCGGATTCCCTATGCTGGAACGCAGCCGGAGAGGCTGCACGTCACTCGAGCAGCTCGGCGTAGTGAGCGCGGGCGACGTTGTCGCAGTGCGTCTGGATTTCCGCGCCGGTCTCCATTTTCAGTGCGGATTCGGCGAGTGCGCGGCAGGCGGCCATGTCGAGGGAACGGATGGCGCGCTTCACATGCGGGAGCACTGCGGCGCCGCAGCTCAGTTCGTCCACACCGAGGCCGATGAGCAGCGGCGTCACGGAAATGTCGCCGCCCATTTCGCCGCAGACTCCGACGTGAATTCCGGCGGCGTGCGCGGCGTCCACGGTCATCTTGATCAGCCGCAGCACGCCGGGGTGTGTGGGTTCGTAGAGGTGGGCGATGCGCTCGTTCGTGCGATCCACGGCAGTCGCGTACTGAACGAGATCGTTGGTTCCGAGGCTGAAGAATGCGACTTCCTTCGCCAGCAGGTCGGCGATCATCGCGGCGCTCGGGACCTCGATCATCATACCGGTCTCGATTGCCTCGTCGAACGCGACGCGCTCGGCGCGCAGCTCGGCTCGGCATTCATCGAGCACGGCCTTTGCGTCGCGTAGCTCGGGGAGGCCGGAGATCATCGGGAACATGATTTTCACTTTTCCATAGGCACTGGCGCGGAGGATCGCGCGGAGCTGCGTCTTAAAAATGTCGCGGCGCTCAAGGCAGACGCGGATCGCGCGCCAGCCGAGGAAGGGGTTGTCCTCGCGGTCAGCGTGAAGCTGGTCGTGCAGCTTGTCGCCGCCGAGATCGAGCGTGCGGATGATGACGGGCCTCGGGTTCGCGGCCTCGACGACGATGCGGTACTCGGCGAACTGCTCGTCCTCGACCGGCAGGTCGTCGCGGTTGAAATAGAGGAACTCCGTGCGGAAAAGGCCGACGCCCTCGGCGCCGCTCTCGATCGCCTGGGTGATGTCGCCGCTCTGCTCGATGTTTGCCAAGAGCATGACGTGCGTGCCGTCGCGCATCGTCGCGGCCGTGTCGCGCAGGCATGTGAGATCCTCCTCGATTCGTTTTCGCCGCTCCTCGACTGCGCCGTATTCAAAGAGCGTCTGCGCGCTCGGATTCACGATGAACAGGCCGCCGTAGCCGTCGAGCAGCACCTCGGAGCCGGATTCGATCCCGGTGAGTTTTCCGTGGAGACCGACAACCGCCGGGATGTTCAACGAGCGCGCCATGATGGCGGTGTGCGAGGTCTTGCCGCCGACCTCGGTGGCGAAGCCGAGCAAAAATTCGCGCGTGACCTGTACCGTGTCGCTCGGCGTGAGGTTGTGCGCGATGACGATTCGCGGGGCGTCGAGCCCTCCGAGCGCGGCGGGCTCGCGGCCGAGGAGATTGTGGATCACTCGGCGTCCGACATCGTGGATGTCCACGGCGCGCTCGCGGAGGTAGGGATCCTCCATTTCGCCGAGGCTCTTGATGTAGCGGTGGACGACAGTGTGGAACGCATGCTCCGCATTGCACGACTCGCGGCGGATCAATTTCTCGACCTCGTCAATCATCACGCCGTCCTCGACGACCATGACGTGCGCCTCGAAGATCGCGGCGTCCTTCGCGCCGAGCGATTTTTCCACCCGCGCCTGCAATTCGACGATCTGCCGACGCGTGGCGCAGAGCGCGTCACGCAGTCGCTCCACCTCGCGGTCGCTCCCGCCCGCGGTGATTTTCCGCGGCGGCGGCTCATCGTCGGGCCGGTGAACGAAAGCGATTCCATGGGCGATACCGGGCGACACCCCGACTCCCTGGAATCTCCGTTCAGTCTTCATCGAATTTTGAAAGGATCAGCTTTTCGATCGCCTCGAGCGCGGCCGCTGCATCCTCGCCCTCGCAGGTGATGAGGAGCCTGCTGCCCGAGCCCGCGGCGAGCATCATGAGGCCCATGATGCTCTTTCCGTTCACCGTGTCGTCGTCCTTGCCCACCCAGATGTCGGCGCGGAAGGTGTTCGCGAGCTTCACGAATTTCGCGCAGGGACGCGCGTGGAGACCGAGCTTGTTGATGATCTCGATTTCCCTGCTGGTCTTTGTTCCTGCGTTGCGGCCAAGGATGCCCATTCAGCTTTCTTTCTTTTTTTTCTGCATGGATGCAAGCAGGCGCTCGTTAAATTCCATTGCGCTGTTGTGCCCCACGCTCTTGAGCTTCTGATCCATGGCCGCCACTTCAACGAGCCGGGCGATGTCGCGTCCGGGGCGCACGGGGATCGTCACGTGCGGGGTGAAAAGGTCGAGTATCTCGTAGTATTCGCTCTCCAACCCGGTGCGATCGATCTCGGCGATCTCGTTCCACTCCTTGAGCGTCACGACGAGATCGAGCCGCTTCTCGCGACGCACCGCGCTGATGCCGAAGATGGCGGTGACATTGATCACGCCGAGGCCGCGGACCTCCATGTAATTCCGCGTGAGTTCGGAACTCGTGCCCATGAGGTTCCGGCCCTCGATGGCGCGGAAATGCGTCATATCATCGGCGACGAGCGAATAGCCGCGCTCGATGAGGCCGATGACGCATTCGCTTTTTCCGATGCCGCTGGAGCCGCGGATCATCACGCCCATGCCCTGGATGTCCACCATGCTGCCGTATTCGCTTTTGCGCGGGGCGAAGTCGTATTCGAGCGCGAGCGTCGCGGCGTTGATGAAGCGCATCGTGACCATCGGCGTGGAAAAGACAGCGATGCCGTTTTCCTTCGCGACGG
The DNA here is from genome assembly GCA_903882875.1 of uncultured Spartobacteria bacterium. GTDB lineage: Bacteria > Verrucomicrobiota > Verrucomicrobiia > Chthoniobacterales > Chthoniobacteraceae > SXWH01. The sequence goes on from CAIRYQ010000026.1 coordinate 17,143, forward strand.
CGAGCACTTCATCCGGCACGCGGTACTGGCGGGCGAAGATGATGCAAGGGATGTGCCGCTGGCACATGGCGGCGCAACGCTGGCGGATTTCTTTTTCGGTGAGGCTCTTGAGGTAGGAGAGTTCCGCGGAGCCGAGCACCTGGATGCGCTTGTCCGCGAAGTAGGAAAAAAAGCCGCACAGCGCGAGGCCGGGGCGGTTCACGGTGGGCTCGCGGATGCGGCGCTGAAAGCCGACGCCGTCGTCGGTGAGCACCTTCATCTGCAGCGACTCGGAGTGACGCGTGTAGAATTCGCCGACGGTGATGGTCGGGTGCTTCTCGGGCGAAATCATGCGCCCTCTTTACCAGAAGGTGTGCGGGCGATGGCAAGGGGGAACGCGCGGCGGAGATCACCTTCCGCTCGACATTCCGCTTCCGATCGTGGCCTTTGTCCGCCTTCATTTTTTCAAAAAAGACGACCCATCAATGAGCACATCCCGGAATGGAATCATCGCAGGCGGCAACTGGATCGTGGACGCCGTGAAGATCATAGACGTGTGGCCGCAGGAGGACACGCTGGCGAACATCTTCAGCACGGCCAAGGGCTCCGGAGGATCGCCATTCAACATCCTCGTGGACCTCGCGCTGCTCGGCGCGAAATTTCCGCTCAGCGGATCGGGTCTCGTCGGCGAGGACGACAACGGACGCTGGATCCTCGACTTCTGCACAAAGCACGGGATTGAGTGCTCGCACATCCGCAAGACGACGGAGGCGCCTACGAGCTTCACCGACGTGATGACGGTGAAGGACACGGGACGGCGGACATTTTTCCACGCGCGCGGCGCAAACGCGCTGCTCGACGCGCCGCACTTCGACTTCAGCGCGACGACTGCGCGCATTTTCCACCTCGGCTATCTGCTCCTGCTGGACAAGCTCGACGCGCCCAGCGCGAAACACGGCACCGTCGCCGCGGAAGTACTCGCCAAGGCGCAGGACGCCGGGCTGAAGACCTCGGTGGACTGCGTGAGCGAGGACAGCGACCGTTTTCCAAAAGTCGTCCTGCCCGCGCTGAAGTACGTGGACTACTGCATCATGAATGAATTCGAGTGCGGGCGCTGCACCGGGCGGCGTGTGCGGAAAAACGACCGCATTGACCCGATCCATATCCGCGGCGCGATGCAACTGCTCCTCGATGCGGGCGTGCGCGAGCGCGTCGTCGTCCATTATCCCGAGGGCGGCTGCGCACTCGGGCGCGACGGCTCGTGGGCCGAACACCACTCTGTAAAACTTCCGCCCGGTTACGTGAAGGGGGCGGCCGGCGCGGGCGATGCGTTCGCAGCCGGCGTGCTCTTCGGCTGGCACGAAGGCGTACCTGTCTCCGAACAGCTCCGCTACGGCGTGTGCGCGGCGGCGGCAAATCTCAGCGAGGAAACCTGCACCGGCGGCCTGATGCCGCTCGATGACTGCCTCAAGCTCGGAAAGCGCTTCGGTTTCCGCGGCTAGCGGAACTTCGCCAGCGTGGTCTGCAGGCCCGCCATCGTGAACGGCTTGCACATCACCAAATCTACGCCCTCGGGCTTCTCTCCGGTCGCGGCCATGATGTCGCCGAAGCCCGTCACCAGGATCACCGGCACCTCGGGCCGCCGCTTCTTCACCTCGCGCGCCAGCTCGTCGCCCTCCACCTCGGGCATCGAGCGATCCGTCAGCACGATGTCGAATTCCGCACCGCAGAATTTTTCAAGCCCGTCGCGTCCGTTCACCGCGACCGTCACCGCGTAGCCGTCGTCGGTCAGGTACGTGTGGATGACCTCGCGCACGATCGGGTCGTCGTCCACCACGAGCACGCGGCGGCGCGGCAGCGGTGCGGCGGCGGATTTTGCCGAGGGAAAAATCACGCGCACCGTGGTGCCGATGCCCTTGCGGCTCTCGATCTCCAGCCTGCCACGGTGCCGCGCCACGACCTCGTGGATTACCGCGTAGCCTCTGGGCCAGCCGTCGGCACGTTCCGCCGCGGCGCTCGGATCCAGCAGCCGCTGACGCACCGCCTCGGTGACTCCCAGCCCGTCGTCCTGCACCGAGAGGATCGCATCGTCGCCCTGCTGGTGCGCGACGATCGTGATCGTCCCGCGGCGCGGGATCGCATTCATCGAATTTCTCACGAGGTGCGTGAGCATCTCGCGCAGCCGGATCGGATCGCCGTGAATCTCCACGCCAGGGCCGCCCCTCCGCTCAAAGGCGACTTTCGGCGCAGCGTCTCCGGCGTGATCGGTGATCTTCGGCTGGAACAGTCCGGTGATGTGATCGATCAGCGTGTCGAGCGCCACAGTTTGAACCATCTCCTCCGGCGGCACAACATCCGCCGCCACGGCCTCGGACAGATCATCAGGCTTGCGCAACGCCTTCCGTCCGGCTTCCGCCGCCTGGAGGATCTGCTGGAAATGCTCCGTCACTTTCTCCGGGTTCGCAATCACTGCCGGCGCGCGCAGCACGACTTCCGAGTGCTGCTGGATGCGCCTGAGCGCCTCCTCGATCTCGCGCGTCGCCGGGCCCGATCGCTCCACCACCGCGCGGCTCCGCTGCACGGCCCGCAATTCCGCAAGCGCCACCGTGAGCTGCTGGTTGATCTTCACGAGCTGCTCCTCCGCCTGCCGTCGTTCCGCGATCTCGCGCTGGAGCTGTTCATTCACCGCTTCCAGCGCGGTCGTCCGTTCCTTCACGCGCGCCTCCAGCTCGGCATTGTCGCGCCGTGCCGCCACCTGCGCGCGCTTGCGTTCGATCGCGTATTGGATCGAGCGGAGCATCATCTGCATGTCCACATGCCCCTTCACCAAATAATCCTGCGCGCCCTTCTGCACCAGCTCGATGGCCGCCGTCACATCCGACACACCGCTCAGGATCACGATTGGCAGATCCGGCGCGGCCTCGTTCATCCGGTGAAAGGTCGCCACGCCGACGCTGTCCGGCAGCGTGAGATCCAGCAGCACAATGTCCAGCCCGCCCTCGAACGCCAGACGGACTCCCTCGGCGAGCGATACAGCCGAGGCCACGGTGAACACCGGATGCTCCGACTCGCCGAGCAGCCGCCCGAGCAATTCGGAGTGCTCCCGGTTATCCTCGACGAGAAGAACCTGGATCGGACGGTTGGTGATGGGCATCTTGGCTTTCTGGTGACGGTGAGGGCTGAATCAACGTTCACTGCAAGCGCAGCATTCGGGCCAGCAAAGATGAACGGCCAGTGAATTACAAGCCGCCAACGGGAAATCGAACGGACTTCCCGCTCCGCACCTCGGCGCGCGCCGCGCACGAGCAGCCGCCCACGATGATCACCGTGCCCGTGAGATAAATCCAGAGCAGCAGCGCCACCACGCTTCCGAACGTCCCATACACCACGTTGAAATGCGCCACCCGCCCCGCGTAAAAGACGAACAGCTTCTGAAGGCCGCCGAGCGCCGCGGTCACGAGGATCGCCTCGATCCACACCTCGCGGAACGTCGTCTTCCGCCGCGGCGCAAACTTGTAGAAAAGCACGAGGCCGTAAAAAAGAAGCAGCGGCGGCAGCAGATCGCGCACGGTCTTCACCGCCCATCCGCCGAGGCCGAAATCGTACGCGAACACGTCCGGATGCGAGAGGTAATATTTTTCAAGCCCGTTCAGGATCGCCGGCGCGAGGAGGCCGATGAGCAGCGCGCTCGCGAGCACCGTCACCATGAGCAGATTTTTCAACGGAAGCCGCCACCAGCTCAGCTCGTGCGTGCCCCACGCGTTGTTCACCGCGCGCACGAGCGAATGGAAAAAACGCAGGGAGCACCACGTGAGGATCGCAAACGAGATCAGCCCCGAGCCGAGCCGCGACTGCATGAAGCTCTGCACGGTCGCACGCACCGCTTCCTTGCTCCCGAGATCCACGATGTACGGCGAAAGCAGATCGAAAATCTGCGTCGTCGCCTGCTCCCGATTGCCGAGGAAGCGCGTGCTCACCGTGATCAGCAGCACCAGCAGCGGCAGCAGCGAAAACAGCGCGTAGTATGCAAACGATGCGGCGGACTGCTCGCCATCCGTCTCCACGTATTTCACCCCCGTCCGCCAGAGCGTCGCCCAGAATCGTCCCATGAGGCGGCGGCGCGGAGTTGTGGATGCGTGGGTTTCAGACATCGCTGCGCGGATTCAAAACGAAATCGCGCGCCGACGCGAAGCACATTCTGGCGCGGAATGAAAACTGCGGCCCACTCCGCATTCGCTAGTTCCCCGGACCGCGTCCGCGGCCAAAGCCGCCGCGGCTGGGAGACTGGATGCGCGTCTTCACCTCGTCGGGCAGCGTGCTCTGCGCGATCCATTCCTTCGCCGCGGGCGCGTCCTGCTTCACCCAGGTGCGCACCACGCTCTCCACAGCGCGCTGCTGGCGCTCCTTGTCCGTGATCGTGGTCGCCCACGCGAGCGCGCCCTTCGGATCCTTCTCGGCGACGGTCGTCGCGTAACTCTCGCGGCTGCGGTCGGCGTCGGGGGTCGCAGGCAGGTTCACCATGAATGCCCCCGCGGCGACCGCGTCCTTCTTCGCCCATTCGCCGATCGTGTCGGCGAGCGCGCGCGACTTCGCATCCCCGTCCGGCAACGAGAGCGCCCACGAAGCCGCGGACGGCGTGTCCTTTTCGGCAAATTTCCCGGCCAACTGCGTGATGAGTCCGTCGCGCAGCGAGCCCGCGGACATGCCGTCAATCGCACTGCGCGCACCGTCCACGCCGCGCTGGCCGATGAGTTCCGTCGCGAGCGTGTCGAGCGTACGGCTGCGGCGGTCGAAAGTCTCCGTCGCCGCCACGCCGAGCGCACGGTCCAGATCCGTGCGCGCGAGCTGCGTGAGCACGATCGAAATCGGCGAGGTCGTGAAGCCCGGCATTCCTCCGCCGGGGCCGCCCTGCGACTCATCCTTTTCCTTGCCGGTCGTCTGCGCCCATACGATCGCGGCGGCGGGATCCGTGCGCGTCCACGTCTGCATCACCGCGCTCGTGCCGATCCATTTTTCCTCGCGGCCCTTGCCGTTCACGTAGCCGATCGCGTCCTTCGGATCGAGCTGCGTCCACTTTTCCAAAATCATCGAGTACTCCGTGAACCGCGCGCCACGCCCGAATCCGCGGTCGCCGCGGAGATTGATCGCGCCGAGCATCGTCTTCAGATCCTCCGGGTCGCGCACCGCTTCGAGCAGCCGAAGCAGGCCGTTCATCCGCACAATGTCGTCCTGCTGCGCCATGAGGCTCTTCATCCATTTGTCGAGCGGCTGGCCGTTCGTCAGGCGCGCGACTGTGAGCGAACCCTCGCCCTCGCCCATCGCAAACTGCCCGCGCCCGCCCGGCGTCCCCGGCAAGTCGGCGACCCCGCCCGCCGTGCCGCCGGATTTTTCCGAAACGGAACGCGCCGCTTCATCATTCGCCGTCACGGGCGGCGTCGGCACACCGATTCTGCCGATGCAAAATGCAATCGCCGCAGTGGCAAGCCAGCCGATGCCGACGGCGAGGGCAATGGGGGACGGTGTGGATTTCATACGGCGAAACAGTGGCTGAAATGACACGGAACAGACACCGGATGCAACCCTCGCAGACGGAAAAATCTCCCAGCCCATCCGCGCACATGACGCGCGGACGCAGATGTGCAAGACTCGCGCCGTGCCGATCTACGTTTACGAACTCTGCGAAGGAGAATGCAAAATCTGCGGCGGCAGTTTCGAGCTGCGCCAGCCGCTCGACCGCGAGCCGTGCAAAATGTGCCCGCTTTGCCGCAAGCCCGTGCGCCGCATCATCACCGGCGTGAACTCGCCGAAACTTACGAAGCCCGTCTCCGTCACCGATGCGAAGAAAGCCGGTTTCAAAATCTACAAGCGCACCGGCAAGGGTGAATACGAGCGGCAGTGAGGCGGATGCCGGGCCGGTTTGCACAGCCCTCATTCATTGGCTTCACCGCGCTGACACGCACCTGTAATTTGCGCATCCATTACCTCGGTGCCATCCTCCGGGCATGAAAGCCCAGTTCATCGCACTCCTCGCAACCGTCCTCCTTTTCCCGGGCTGCGCCACGCAGACGAAGGAACAGCTCGCCGCCGTCCGTGCCGCCGGAGTCTCGTCCGGGCTCATCAGCAAGCTCGAGCACGGCGGACGCCTCGGCCCCGGCGACATCATCGAGCTGAAGCAACGCCATGTGAATGACTCCGTCGCGCTCCGCCAGCTCGAACGCACCGGCGTGAACTACATCGTGGACAAGGACATCGTCCGCCAGTTTCGCAAGGCTGGCGTGAGCGATGCCGTGATCGCCGCCGCACAGGCCGCGGGCGACCGGTATGCGGCGCAATTCCACCGGCCTTACGGCCCTGGTTGGTACGGCCCGTGGTGGGGCCCGTATCCGTATCCCGGCTACCCGTACGGCCCGTATTACTACGGCTACGCGGGGCCGTATCCCTACTACGGACACCGACATTTCCACGACGGCCCGGGTTTCTACCGCTGACCGGCTCCGGCGCAAGAAATTGGCATTCATCCCGAAAGGGCACCGCGGCGTGAAGCCGCCCGGATTGCTCCGACATTCCGCGTGCATCGCACGGTGAGCACGCCCACATTCGCGGCTCCACGCATGAAGCTCCTCATCCCCGCACTCGCACTCATCATGGCAGCCCCCGCATTTTCCGCCGAAGAAAAGCCCGCGCAGGTTCCCGGCGTCACGTTCGTCCGCAAGGCCGGGCAAATTTCCGAATACCGCCTCGAATCGAACGGCCTCCGCATCCTGCTCGTGCCGGAAAAATCCGCGCCGGTCGTCACCTTTATGGTGACGTATCACGTCGGCTCGCGGAACGAGGTCACGGGCACCACGGGCGCGACGCATCTGCTCGAGCACCTCATGTTCAAGGGCACGGAAAAATTCGACCGCAGCAAGGGCACCGGCTTTGATCAGGTGCTCGAACGCGTGGGCGCGGAGACAAACGCGACGACGTGGCTGGATCGCACAAACTACTTCGCAACCGTCCCCGCAAACGCACTGCCGCTGCTCGTCGAGGTTGAGGCCGACCGGATGCGGAACCTCGCGCTGCGCGAGGACGACCGCCGCCCGGAGATGGTCGTCGTGCGGAATGAATTCGAGCGCGGCGAAAACGATCCGCGCGCCGCGCTCGACAAGGAGCTGTGGAGCGCCGCATTCCTCGCACACCCGTACCACCACGACACGATCGGCTGGCGCAGCGACATCGAGAAGGTGCCGATCGAAAAACTGCGCGCATTTTACGACACCTTCTACTGGCCGGACAATGCGACCGCGACCCTCATCGGCGATTTCGATCCCGCGGCGGCTCTCGCGGAAATCCAGAAGCACTACGGCGCGATCCCGAAGGCGCCGCATCCCATCCCGCAAATCTACACCGAGGAGCCCGAGCAGAGCGGCCCGCGCCGCGTCACCGTGAAACGCGGCGGCGAGCTCGGCGTCGTCGCCATCGCCCACAAGACACCCGCGGCCACGGACGCCGACTGGCCCGCGGTCGAAGTGCTCCGCACAATTTTGACCGTCGGAAAAACGAGCCGCTGCTACCGCGCGCTCACGGACAAGAACCTCACGACCGAAGTCAGCGGCCAGCTCAGTTTCACGCACGATCCCTCGCTGCACATCCTCACCGCGGAACTCACTCCGGGCACGAAGCACGAGGCCGCGGAGCGCGCGCTCCTCGCCGAGATCGAGCGCGTGAAAAAGAGCGGCGTCACCGATGCCGAGGTGCAGACCGCCGTCGCAAAGCTGATCGCCGAACGCGCATACGCCCGCGACGGATCCTTCGCACAGGCCGAGCAGCTCAACGAGTGCATCGCCGTCGGCGACTGGACGCTCCACGTTTCGATCGGGGAGAAATTCAAGGCCGTCACCGCGGCGGACGTGAAGCGCGTCGCGAACACATACTTCGTGGAGAAGCACAGCGTGACCGGCTGGTTCATCCCGTCGAATGAGGGCGGCGAGACTCCGGTGAAAAAGCAGGCCGACGAAAAGCCGAAGCTCAAGGAAGTCGTCCCGGCGAAAGCGCCCGAGCAGGCGCTTCCACCGCCGGCCACCACCAATCTCGCAAGCACCGTCGTGCGCGAAAAAGTCGCCGGGGTCGAACTGCTCCTCTGCCGAACCGACGTGAAGGACGCCGTGACGATCCACGCCAGCATCGCCGCGGGCGAGACCGCCGCCGCGAACCCCGCGCTCGCGCATCTCGCCGCCGCGATGATCGAGCGCGGCACCGTGAAACACGATCAGTTTGCGATTGCCGACTTGCTCGAAAAGGCAGGCGTGGTGGTTGAACCGCGGGTCAACGGCGACACGCTGGAACTCGAAGCGAAACTGCTGCGCAAGGACATCCCGCTAGTCGTCTCGCTGATCGCAGAACAACTGCGGACGCCCGCATTTTCCGCCGCAGAATTTGCGAAGGCAAAGAAACAGCTCACCGCCGAGGCGCAGCAGACGCTCGAAGACACGGACGCGCAGGCGGCCATCGCATTTTCACAGGCGCTCTACCCGCCAGGCCATCCCGCGCGGCGCGCGGGCATCGTGGAACTCATCGCCGCGATTGAGAAGGCCAAGCTCGCCGAGGTACGCGCATTCCACGCCGCAGCCTACGGGCCCGACTCGCTGCACATTGCCGCCGCGGGCGATCTCGATCCCGCGGCATTCAAGGCGGAAGTCGCGAAGGCATTCGCGGGATGGAAAGGCGGGCGCGCGCCGAAGGCCTCCGACTCACCGGCGGCCGCAGGCGGCGAAAAGACCGTTCAGCTTCCCGACAAATCGAGCGTGAGCGTCGTCATCGGCCAGCCGAGCGGACTGCGCGCGACCGACGCCGACTGGCTCGCGCTGAACATCGGCACCGGTATCCTCGGTCGCGGTTTCACGAGCCGGCTTGTCGGAAATGTGCGTGATCGCGAAGGCCTCACTTACGGCATCGGCGCGACTCTTTCCGGCGATTCATTCCGCACCGGCGCGTGGACCACGAAGGCGACCTTTGCACCCGCGCTGCTGGAGCGCGGAATCGAAAGCACGCGCCGTGAGATCCAGTCGTGGTGGGAAAAGGGAATCACCGCCGAGGAACTCGAATACCGCAAGAGTGCGGCGGCGGGACAGTTTGCCGTCGCTCTGGAAACTTCGCACGGACTCGCCGAACAGCTCCTGCGCTGCGCCGAGCGCGGGCTCGACGTCGCGTGGCTCGATGAATTCCCCGCGAAAGTTCGCGCGCTCACCGTCGAGCAGGTGAACGCCGCGGTGAAGAAGCACCTCGATCCCGCGAAGATGACGACGGTGAAGGCTGGCACGCTGAAGTAGCGCGTCCGTTCAAAACGGCATCCAGCCGAGAGTGAAGGAACGGTCCAGAAACCACGCGAGCCCGAGCAGCGCGACGACAATGCTGATAGCAATTTTCGCCCCCGGCCCGTGTTTCCATTTCGCCAGCGCCAGCGACACCGGCAGCAACACAAGAACGATGGCAAGCTGGCCGGCCTCGACGCCGAGATTGAAGACCAGCAGGCACTTCGCCTTCTGATCCGGCGGCAGTTCCTGCGGATTGAGGTTATTGGCAAACGAGAAGCCGTGGATGAGCCCGAAGAAAAATGTGAGCATCCAGCGGTGGGCAAATTTCGTGCGCCACAGGTTTTCGCATCCGACATACATGATGGTCAGCGCGACTGCGCATTCGATCCGATCCTGCCGAATCTTCACCACTTCAAACGCCGCGAGAAGCAGCGTGATGCTGTGTGCGACGGTGAACGAAGTGATGATCGTGACGAGCGGACGCAGTCGGCTGACGACCAGCAGTGCGAGCAGGAAGCACAGGTGATCAAAGCCGGTGAGGATGTGCCCGATTCCCCTCTTGAAATACGACCACACGGGTGAGTCGTCGGCATTGCTACGATGCGTCGCGTGCCGTGCCGCGGCATCGGGCTCCGTCTTTTTCGTGGGCGGGGCAGAAGGATTTGCAGCAGGAGCTTGGGGCGAGGCGTAGGCGACATCGAAAAGATAGTCCGGCTCCGCAGCCGTGAACACGACCTCGGTGCCCTGCCCTCGGTATTCGAAAACGCCGAGCACGCTGTGCCGGTCGCCGAGCGTGCCGAAGATGCCGAAGAGCAGCGCCACACTTTTCGGCGGCGACGCGAGCGGCTTGTCGAAGCCAAAGGACACGAGCGCCTCGTTCGTGTGCCACGCAGCGGCGGGGATCGGATCCGGCGCGTCGAGCGGCCAAAAGGGATCCTTTGCCGCACCGAGGTCTGAGGCGGCTTCGTTCACCTCGATGCCGACGTGGGTGCGGAGGAATTTCTGGATCGCAGGCGTTGCGCGGCGGAGTTCCTCGCGGCTGAGCGCGGAGTCGCGGTTCTCATCAAGGTCGGGAACGATCCGCTGGAGCGTGAAGATGTCGAGCGTGAGGCGGATTTCGAGACGGTCGTTGAAAATGCGGACGCGTGCGTAGCTCGTTTCCACATTGTGTGCGCAGGCGGATGAGCAGACGAGAAACAGTCCGAGAAAAAATGCGGCGAGAGTGAAGGCGACCACTGCGCGCCCATCACCAATCGTCCGAGGCTGCCGTTCTGCGACGGAAATGGAATGAAGGGACAAGCGGCGGAAGCCGACGGCTTTCGCATCCCCGTTTGTCTGGGGCGATCTGATCGCGAGCTTGCGCGGCATGGGCCGCGACGCAGAAGCACCATGTCCGGGAACGACGCAGCGATGCTTTTTCCGCGTGCTCGATTTCATCGCCCTGCGTTTAATTCCGCCATCGGTGCCGCAAAAGACAAATAGGCACGCGGCGGGGCGGTCAATTTCACAAGCGCGCACCTGACACCAGCCCGTGTGGAAAGACTTTCGCGGCAGGATTGGCACTCGCATTGCTTTTGCAACGGACATGCTCTCCTTTGCCTACCAAGCCCGCGACTCTGCGGGAAAAATCATGAACGGCGTCCAAGAAGGCCTCAACGAGGAAAACGCCGTGAACGCGCTGATGTCGCGCGGCCTTCTCGTGCTCTCGATCCAGCAGAAGGGCGCGAGCAAGATGGCGCGCGTAAAATCGAGGGTGCCCGACGCGGATCTCGTGATGTTCACGCGCATGCTCGCGACGATGGTGGACGCGGGCCTGCCGCTCGTGGGCGCGCTCACCGCACTTTTCGAACAGGCCGATCCGAAGAAGCAGGCGGGCCTCCGCCGCATCATCGGCGAAATCACGGCCTACGTGCAGGAAGGCTCGACGTTCACGGACGCGATCAGCAAGCACCCGAAGGTTTTCTCGCGGCTCTACACCTCGATGGTGAAGGCCGGCGAGTCCGGCGGCATGTTGTCCGAGGTGCTGGACCGGCTCGCGGGATTCCTCGAGTCATCGGCGCGGCTGACGAAGAAAATCAAGTCCGCCATGACCTACCCGGTGATCGTGATCTGCATCGCGATGGCCATCACGATTTTCCTCATCGTAAAAGTCGTGCCGGTCTTCGGCAGCATCTTCGCGGACTTCGGCGCGAAGCTCCCCGCGCCCACGCAGTTCCTGATCGATCTGTCATCGTTCATGCGGAACTACTGGTACTACATGATCGGCGGTGTCGTCGGCATTTTCTACGGCATCCGCGCATGGATGAAGACCGAAAAGGGCGCGGACACATGGGATCGCTGGAAGCTAAAGATGCCGGTGTTCGGCCCGCTCGTTCACAAGATTTGCATGAGCCGCTTTGCGCGCACCTTTGCGCAGCTCATCCGCTCAGGCGTGCCGATTCTCGAGGTGATGCAGATCGTCGGCGACACATCGGGCAACAGTGTCGTGACAAAGGCGATCAAGGCCGTCTCGCTCGACGTGGAGAAAGGCGATCACCTCACCGCTTCACTGAACCGCCAGGCGATCTTCCCGCCGATGATGCTGCGCATGGTCGCCGCCGGCGAGAGCACAGGCAAGATTGACACGATGCTCGAAAAGATCGCGGACTTCTGGGACGAAGAAATCGAGGCGCTGCTCTCGGCGCTCACCTCGCTCATCGAGCCGATGCTCATCGTCGTCCTCGGCGTGATCGTCGGCGGCATCGTCATCGCGATGTTCCTCCCGATCTTCAAGCTGAGCGACATCGTCTCAGCGAACAAGTAGGCCGCCCACGATCAGCAACGCTCCATAGGCGAGCCCGGCGAAAGCCGCGGCTCGCCAGCGTTTTTCGGAGGCGGTCGCCCACGAGATCTGATTGCGCAGCGTGTAGGGCATCCCGACCCAAAACATGCCGAGGACAACCCACGCATAGGCGAGCACGACAAGCGCGAGACGGATTTTTTCCGGGCGCAAAAATGCCGACTCCAGCAGCGGCTCGGCGACGAGGAGCGCACACGCACCGAGCGCACGCACGGCGAGGAAATCCGGGATGAACGTGATCGCCAGCCCTGCCGCGATCGGCGTGGCGATCAGCACCGTGTTCCGCCACGGATCGAAGTCGCCGAGATCCATTATCCGCACAAGGAAGAAAAACCACGCGCCCGCGACGAGCGAGAGCACCACGCCGGCCTCCTTGCTCCGAGGAAACTTGCGCAGCCAGTCCTGCGCCGCGCGCACCTTCACGAGCGCGAGCACATGTGCGATGATGAGCAGCACGCCGACACCGAGCATCGTGTTCTTGAGCGTGAGCCAGGAGAAATCGTGGTAGATCATGCGCGGGATTTTTCTGCGCTAGGCGGCGCGCGATTTTCCGAGTGTCGCGACGAGTGATTCGAAAATCACCCGCCCGTCCGTGCTCAGCAGCGCCGCGTCGCACGCGCGCTCGGGATGTGGCATGAGGCCGAAGACATTGCGCTTCGCATTGCAGATGCCCGCGATGTTTTCCACCGCGCCGTTGGGATTCGATTCCGGCGTCACGCGCCCCTGCGCATCACAATAGCGCACGAGCACGCGGCCCTCGGCGCTCAGCGCGCGCAGCGTCTCGGCGTCGGCGGTGTAGTTTCCCTCGCCGTGCGCGATCGGCACGCGGAGCACGCTGCCGACTTTTGACGCGGAGAGAAATGAGGTCGCGGTGTTTTCCACGCGCAGGTTCACATGCTCGCAGATGAAGTGCATGTCGCGATTGCGGATGAGTGCGCCGGGGAGCAGTCCGCTCTCGCAGAGAATCTGGAAGCCGTTGCAGATGCCGAGGACGAGCACTCCTTTCGCCGCCTGCTCGATGATGGATTTCATCACCGGAGAAAAGCGCGCGATGGCACCGCAACGCAGGTAGTCGCCGTAGCTGAAGCCGCCGGGCAGCAAGATCAGATCGTAGCCCGCGGCGCTGGTTTCCTTGTGCCAGAGAAAGTCGGTGTCGAAGCCGAATTCGCGCAGGACGAAGTGGCAGTCCTGATCGCAGTTCGAGCCGGGGAAGCGGATGACGGCGGCGCGCATGTGCTATTTCTCCAGCACGAGCTGGTAGTCCTCGACGACGGGATTGCTGAGAAGGTCGCGGCAGATTTCGTGGAGCTTCGCCTCGTCTGCACCGTCCACCTCGAGATCGATCATTTTGCCGACGCGCACGCTTTTCACGCCGGGCAGCCCATGGTGGCGCATCGCGTCCCGCACGGCCACGCCCTGCGGGTCGAGAATGCTGGTTTTCGGCATCACGATCACTTTTGCTTTCATAAGAGGCGCGGCTTGTAGAGGGCTCCCCGGCGCGTGTCGAGCACTCCCGCTTGCGCGCTGCGCCGGCGGCATCATTTCGGACTGAACATCGCTTTCAACACCGCGGCCAGATCGGACACGGCGAACGGCTTGTCGAGCCGCGCGGTCACCCCCAGCTTCCGAAATTCCGCGGCCACGGCTTCATCCAGCCGCCCACTGGAAACGGCGACCGGGATGTCCGGCAGCATCCGCCGCAGTTCGCGGACAAACGCCAGCCCGTCCATGCGTGGCATGTGCAGATCCGTGAAGACGGCGCGCAATTCGGCGCGATGCCGTTCCGCCTGCGCGAGCCCGTCCGCGCCGTCGGAGGCCGTCAGCGGCGTGAAATTCAGCCGCTTCAAAATCATCCGCGCCATGTCGCGGACGGACGCCTCGTCGTCCACAAAAAGGATGGTCTCGCCGCGCCCGGAAAACTCCTGCGGAATGGCTGCGGACTGCTCCGCCGGCGCGGTCGTCTCCGCGGCGGGGATGCAGACGGTGAATGCCGATCCCTCCCCCGGCTGCGAATGCACCTGCAAAAATCCGCCGTGGCCCTTCACGATCCCCACGACGGTCGAGAGCCCGAGGCCGGTGCCCTTGTCCGGGCCTTTGGTCGTGAAGAACGGATCAAAAATCCGCTCGATGATTTCCGGCGGGATGCCCGTGCCCGTGTCCCGCACCGTCAGCATCACGTACCTGCCGGGCTTCGCGTCGGGCGCGGATTTGGCGAATGCGGCGTCCACGTCGAGGGCAGACGCCTCCACCGTGAGCGTGCCGCCGGAAGGCATCGCGTCCCGCGCATTCACACACAGGTTCAGGAGCACCTGGTGCAACTGCGTGACGTCTCCGAGCACGGAAGGCAGCGCGGGATCGGATGCGACGTTCATCTCAATGTCCTTCGGAAAAGTGCTCTTCATCATCCCCTCCAGCTCCCGCACCAGCCGTCCGGGCTGGATGGAAATGCGCTCGCCTCCCACGCCCCTGGCGAATGCGAGCAGTTGCCTCACCATGTCCGTGCTCCGCCTGGCGCTGGCTTCAAACATCTCCATGAATTTCGACTCGCCGGGGTACTGCTCCCTGAGCAGTTCCAACCCCATCACGATCGGGGCGAGCGCGTTGTTCAGGTCATGCGCGACACCACCCGCGAGCGTGCCGATAGCCTCCAGCCGCTGTGAACGCTGCGCCATTCGCTCGTGCTGGAGGCGCTCGGTGATGTCGCGCGCGATGGCCACAAACCGCGGTTGCCCGTCCGCAGGCGTGACGTATTGCACATTGATTTCGACCGGAATCAAATGTCCGTCCCGGTGCCGGTGAACCGACGTGAAGCGGTGCGACGGGACTTCGCCGCGAATCATCGGCACGACACTTTCGCGGAACTTTCCCTCGTCGAATTCCGGTGAGATGTCCCGCGGCGACATTCCGAGCAGCTCCTCGCGGGTGTATCCGAGCTGACGTGCCGCACCGGCATTCACGCGGGTGAAACGCAGCGTCCCAGGATCAAAGATGAACGCGGCGTCCTCCGCCGCGTCCAGCGTGAGCAGCGCCTGCCGCATCTCGGTCGTGCGCAGCGCGACGAGCGCCTCGAGCTGGGTGTTCAGATTGCGCGTCGCCTCCTCGGCGGCCTTCTGCGCGGTGATGTCGCGCACCGTCGCCTGGAGGAACGATTCCCCGCCCTGCTCGATCCGGCTCAGCAGCACCGTGGCGGCAAAGGGCCATCCGTCGAGGCGCCGGTGCGTCCATTCAAAAAAGTGCGAGCCCTCACTCATCGCCGTCGCGATCATCTCCGCCGCCTTTTCCTCGGAAGTCCGCCCGTCGGGCTGCAACTCCGGCGACACTTCCCA
Organism: uncultured Spartobacteria bacterium; assembly: GCA_903882875.1. GTDB lineage: Bacteria > Verrucomicrobiota > Verrucomicrobiia > Chthoniobacterales > Chthoniobacteraceae > SXWH01. Next base: position 32,583 of record CAIRYQ010000026.1, read on the forward strand.
CGGGCCGAGCGCGCAGAACTGCTCCTCGTCCCTCACACCAAACAGGCCCAGCGTGGCGGGATTGCACGATGTGAATCGCCAGTCCGGCGGACTCAGCGTCATGATCGCGTCACGGCTTCCGGAGATGAGCAGCCGGTGGCGCTCCTCGCTCGCCCGCAACGCCCGCTCGGCCCTGCGCTCCGCCGTCTGGTCGCGGAAGCAGAGGACCACGCCGGCAAGGCGGCCAGTGTTATTGCGAATGGGAGCCGCGCTGTCGGCGATGGGCCGCTCCGTCCCGTCGCGCGCGATGAGCAGGGTGTGGCTGCCCATCCCGTGGATTTCGCCCGAGGCCAGCACATCGCCCACCGGGATGATCGCGGGCTTACGCGTTTCCTCGCTGACGATGCGAAAGACCTCGGCCGCAGGACGCCCCATTGCCTCGGCCTCTTTCCAGCCCGTCAATGCCTCCGCGATCGGATTCATCCGCGTCACACGCCCCTCCGTGTCCGTAGCCAGCACGGCGTCACCGATTGATTTGAGCGTGACGGCGAGGCTTTCCTCGCTGCGCCGGAGGGCATCCTCCGCCTGCTGCCGCTTTTGAAAATCACGCTGCACGATCACGTTCGCGAATCCAATCAGCCCCAACGACAGCAGACCGCCGAATGCCACGATTGCCATCGTCGTCCGGGCCAAAGCCTCGGCCTTGGCCGTGAGCGGCTTCAGCATCTTCTCCTCCTCGTTTTCCATCTCGCCGATCAGCCTTCGGATCTCATCCATCGTCCGCTGGCCCTGTCCCTCGACGACGAGCGCGAGCGCGCCGGAGGTGTCGCCACTCCGGCGCACGCGGATCGCCTCCTCCACCTGCCGGATCTTCTCCTGAATCAAAGGCTCCAAAGCCGCCAGCCGGAGCTGCTGGCCCGGATTCTCCCGAGTCAGCCGCTTCACCGTATCGAACGATTTCCGAACCGTCGGGATCGCGGCCTGGTAGGGTGCCAGAATTTTCTCGTCGCCGGAAATCGCGAACCCGCGGTTTCCCGTCTCCGTGTTCAGCATTTCCACAAGCGTGACCTCCAGTTCGTCCACCACTTCGTAGGTGCGGGCCACCGCCTGGAAAGTCTCCACATTCCGCCGACCGCTCCACCACGCACTCGCGCCCGTGAGCATCAGAAACACCATCGCAACCGCGAAACCGGCGTGGATCTTTTTCTGAATCAACATTTCCCCATAAGTCGCGCCAGTGTTGCCACACGGGGCAGCCTTCGCCAAATGACACCTGCTTCATGCCACTGCTCATGCCGCTGGGCGAATGTGCGCGCACCGGAATTTCCCGGACGCCGACTCTCGGCTCGACACGATCCCGCACCCGCGGCTACCGTCCACGCATGTTTCGAAGCGCCTGCGTGTCCACCCTGCTCGCGCTGGCGGCGTGTGTCTGCACGGTCGCGGACGGCGCACAGCCTCTCGCGGAGGATCAGGTGCGCGGCGCGGAATTTCTCGACGGCCTCTCGGTTCCCGCGCCGGGCGAACTTTTCGCCGCCTTCGGAAAAATCGGCAAGCCCGACTGGGCCGCATTTTTCCGCAAGCAGCCGCCGGCACCGCACACGAGCCGCCCGCTCATCGCGCTGAACCTCGGCACGCGCATCGCCGACGGTTTCCTCGCCGCCGAGGCGCAGGACCGGCAGCAGGTGAAAAACATCTCGATGGAAATCAAAGTGCTCGCGAAGAGCCTCGGGCTGGAGCAGGAATTCATGGCGCGCAGCAACAGCATCGCGGACTTTGCCGACAACCGCCGGTGGGATGCGCTGGATGAGGAGCTTGATGCCGTGCAGTCCGAACTCGCCGCCGCGATGACCGCGCGCAGCGACGCCGAACTCGTCACCCTCATGTCGCTCGGCTGCTGGCTGCGCTCCGTGGACATCGCAGCCGCACTGCTCGCCACCGAATACACACCCGAGGGGGCAAAAGTGCTGCGCCTACCCGCCGTCGCTGATTTTTTCGCAACAAGGCTCGATGCGCTGCCCGCAAAAATCAAAACGCTCCCCGCCATCGCCGAAATCCGACGCCGCCTGCCCGCACTTGGCGCGACCCTCTCGCTGCCTGCCGCGACGCCCGCATCCGCCGAAACCGTGGCCGGGATTCACGATCTCACCGCCGCCATGATCCGCATCATCAGCGCCCCGGAAAAATGATCCGCATCCCACTCATCGCATCGTTCCTCGTCCTCGAGATCGCGCTCGCCGCCGGACCTGCGAGCAGCGACGCCGCCGTGACCTGCCGCCGCGCCGCGCTCGAACTCGCCGGCGCGTGGGCAAACGACGGCTTCCGCACCCGCGAGAACACATGGACCGCCACGCTGCCCGCCGGCAAACCCGCGCTCGCCCGCGTGAACCTCCTCGCCGGAAACCGTTACTGGTTCACCGCCGCGACGAACGCCGCCTCGACCACACTCGCCGTGGAAATTTTCACCGCCAGCGGAACGCCCGTCGCCGCCGAGACGCACCGCGACGGCCCGCTCGCCGCCGCAGGATTTTCACCCGCCGAAAGCGGCGCCTACCTCATCGCCGTCAGCGAAGCCCACGGCACGCCGGTGCCCTTCTGCCTCGTCCATTCCTACAAATAGCCATGCCAGCCAAAAATCCGCCGACCTCCTCCGCCGCCACACGCGCCGCACGCGACCGCGTCGTCCAGTTCAGCATTTTCCTGCGCAACAAAGTCGGGGCATTCCTCGATGTCGTGCGGCTCCTGCAGGAGCACCAGGTGAATGTGCTCGGCACCACGATCGAGCCAAGCGCGGACACCGCGATCGTGCGCGTCGTCGTGAGCGATCCCGAGGCCGTCGAGGGAATTTTCCACCTCCACTCGATCCCGTATTCGACGTGGCCGCTCGTCGTCGTCGAGCTGAAGGAGGCTGCCCATTTCGGCGAAGTGCTCACCGCGCTGCTCGCCGCGGAGGTGAACATCTTCGGAGCCTACGCGCTGCTCACGCGCCCGAACGACAACGCCGCGCTCGCGCTCCATGTCGAGGACAACGAATGCGCGACCTCCGTGCTGAACGGCAGCGGCTTCATCATCCTGAGCCAGGACGATCTCTCGCGGTGAGGCGGGCTACTGCGCCGCCTGCCCGTTCCCGCCGAGCTTCGCAAATTTCGCCCCGGAAAGATCCACCGGCGGCTCTGATCCCGGCAGCGTGAGCGGGGCGTTGACGATCTCCACTTTCGCTCCCACGCCGACGGTGTTGTAAAGATCCGCCACATCGCGCGAACGCATGCGGATGCAGCCGTAGCTCGCAGGCGTGCCGATGCGCCATTCCTCCGCCGTACCGTGGATGTAGATGCAGCGCGCGTACGAATTGCGGTTCTCCGGCTCCTTGCCGTCGAGCCACAGGATGCGCGACACGATCGGATCTCGGCCCGGCGCATTCGGCTGCACGATCTCGCCGGTCGGCCTGCGGCTGGCAAACTTCATCCCGAGCGGCTGGCCGCCGCCGATCTTCCTTGCGATCTCGTGTTTCCCCAGCGGCGTCCCGTAGCTGCCATTGCGCGTGCTCACACAGAATTTCGACGTGGAGACATCGTACAGTTTCACAAACTGGCCCTTGCGGTAGAGCGCGAGCTTTTGATCCGGAACGCTGACGACCATCGTGTGAACGGTGTCCTTCGCGCACGACGCGAGGAACACCGCCACGATCACGCTGAGAAGACGAAGGGCTTTGTGCATCACAGGGCGCGAAAATATCACCGGCAGCCGTGGGCGCAACCCTGTCCTTCCTCGCGCGAAACGATCTCACACAGCCGCGGCGCAGTGATTTCCCTTGAGCGGCAAAGCCGCCGCGACGATCCTCCGCGCATGATCTCACGGCTCTGGCTCACCGTCCTGCTGTTCCTCGCCGGCCCGCTCGTCGCGGCGGATGAAAATCTCAGCGCACCCGCACCCGCACCCGCAGGCCCGGTCTTCGTCATCCCGATTCACGGCACAGTCTGCGATGCACAATTCTATTTCCTCCGCCGCGCGCTGAAGGAGGCACAGCGCGCGAATGCCAGCGCCGTCATCCTTGATGTGGACACATTCGGCGGACGCGTGGATGCCGCGATGGATGAGATGGACGCGCTCCTCACCACGCGCATCCCGACGATCGCCTTCGTGAACACGAAGGCGATCTCCGCAGGCTCGCTCATTTCGCTCGCGGCAAAAAAAATCTACATGCACCCGAACGCCGTCATCGGGGCATCCGCAGTCGTCGGCGGCGAAGGTGAGGACTTGAAGGAGACGATGAAGGAAAAGAGCACCTCGATGGTCGTGGCCAAGGCGCGCGGCACTGCAAAAGCCAGCGGCCATGCCGAGGACGTCGCCGAAGCATTCGTGCGGAAGGAAAGCGAAGTGAAGCGTGGCGACGTTGTCGTGGACTCGAAGGACACACTGCTCACGCTCAACGCCGCCGATGCCGCGAAACTCTACGATGGCAAGCCGCTCCTCGCGGACGGCACCGCGGAAAATCTCGAAGAACTCATGAAGTCCGCAGGACTCACCGGCCCCGTGCACCGCATGGAGCCGAGCGGATTCGAGACGATCGCTTCATGGCTCACCACATTTTCGTCGCTGCTCCTCATCGGCGGCATCGTCGGCGCGTACATGGAAATGAAGGCGCCCGGCTTTGGCATCCCCGGCATCGTCTCAATCATTTGCTTCGCGCTGTTTTTCGCCAGCTACTTCATCGCCGGGCTCGCGGGATGGGAGGTGGTCATCGTCTTTGCTGTCGGCCTGCTGCTCGTCCTCGGCGAACTTTTCCTCCACCCCGGCACGATGATCCCCGGACTCCTCGGCGTGCTGATGATGTTCGGCTCGCTCGTGTGGGCGATGGTGGATCACTGGCCGGGCACGCCGGGCCTGCCATCGGCGGCGGATTTCCGGCAGCCGATGCTGAATCTCGTCATCGCGATCCTCGGCGGCAGCGTGTTCATCGCGGTGCTCGCGAGATTTCTGCCGAAGACCTCGTTCTTCCGCCGCCTCGTGCTCGCGACCTCATCCGCGAGCGGCCCGGCCGTGACTGTGCCCGTCGTAAATCTCGAACTGCATATCGGCGACACCGGCATCGCCGCGACCACGCTGCGCCCCTCTGGCAAGGCGACATTCAATGGCGAGGCGCACGACGTGACCGCCGACGGCGACTTCATCACGCAGGGCACCGCCGTGCGCGTGGTGAGCGTGGACGGGATGCGCGTGGTGGTGGAGAAAATGTGACGCCCGCGAGGGATGCTCGCCGTCACTCCGCCGTGCTCCACCAGTTGCCGGACATCGCGATGAGGCAGAGCATTTTCAAAGTGCGCGCGTAGTAGCGGTCATCGGCATTGTCGCTCGCAACGATGTAATCCCACAGCGCGTTCAGCCATTCCTGATGCGCCGCGTCGCACATCGCGCCGACGCCGAAGCATGCGGTGAACGCCATCGAGCGGTCGTCGCGATCGAGGATTTTTCCCGCAAGATCGTAGCCCGCGACGATGCGCTCAGGCTTGCCGCCAGTCGCGGTTTTCAGCCACACGTTCATCGGCATGAGCACGGCCTTCGCGCGCGGTTCGCCATGCAGAAGGAAGTCGAGCCCGACTCGCAACGGCACGCGGCACGCATTGTAGGAAAAGTGGCCGTCGTGTTTCCCCTCGAGGTGCTTTCCTTTCGGCGGACGCGGATCGCGATCCACGCCGATCGCGAAGTCCGGAAGCAGCCCCGTCTTCGCGGCGAAACGCGACTGCAATCCGTCGAGCAATTGGTAGCCGCTCTCGATCACGCGGCTCCAGTCCGTATCGTTCGTCACTTGCCGGAAGCTGCGAAAATGGCCGGGCATGAAATCGGACGTGCGCGTGGTGAAAAACATCGCGTTCTCCGCATCGGCCCAGTCGCCGAGCTTCGGCGTCCATGTCTTCGCGTTGATCTCGTCCTTCATGATCGCGGCGATGAGAGCGCGCGCCTCGTCGCGGTAATGGATCGGCCCTGCATTTCCCCACTGCGCATCCGCGAGCAAGAGCGCCTGCGCGATGTCGAGATCGCCGTCCGTCGCGGAGTCCTCGTCGTCGCGCAGCGTGCGCTCGCCCGCTACTTGCTTCCACGCCATGAGGCGCGGGTTGATTTTGCTCGGATGCGCGCGGGCATAGCGCCACAGGCCGTCGAAGTTTTCGCGCGCCTCCGGTTCCGCACCGGCCATGAGCACCGCGATGAGCATCCCGTAGCCCTGACCCTCGGACACCGCGATTTTTTTCGGCCCCTTCTCCGTGCCGTCCTCGTCCACCAACACGAAAAAATTTCCAGCCGTGTGCGACGGCGCGAGATACTTTGCCTTCCACTTTTGGTAAAAGGCGAGCGTCGCGGCGTCGAGCTGCGCCTGTGTGACATGAGAGGGCAGGATCGATCCCGCGGCGTATTTCGTGTGCTGAGGAAACGGGCGGAGCGGCTCCGGTTTCGCGGCGTGCGCGGGTGGTGTTAATAAATTAACACTGAGCGCAAGTGCGATAGCGGACGAAGCCCGCACCGCTACGCGCCTTTCTTCGCAGTCTCCGCGTGCCGCTTTGTGGATTTCTTCACGAGTTCCATCGCGGCCTTCAGGTCGAGGTCTGCGAGCCTTTTGAAACGGATGCAGTTCCTGCCGACGGAGACTTTGCCGAGGCGATCCTTGTTCTTCTCGGCGAGGTAGCCGTCCCCGCCGCTGCAGCCGAGGTAGAGGCTGATGTGATTCTTCTGGCTCGCGAGCACGACGACGCCCGTGTCGCCCTCGCGTCCGCTCTCGTATTTGTAGTGGTATTTTCCGAAGGCCAACATGCCGCCGATCATCTCGGGCTTTAGCTTCGGCGCGGCCTTGCGGATTGCGTCGTGCAGCCCGCGCACGTCGCTACGGCGCGGTTCTTCGAGGCTGGCGAAATATTGCTCGGGCGTCTTGATGTCGGAGGATGCAATCATGATCAGCCCGCCTCCTTCCGTCGGCGGCTACGAAGTTCAGAACAGCTCCGTGATCGGCCTCGTGCCGACATCCACGAGCGGGAACGGGCGGCCTTGCGGGCCGGGGAGATGTCCTTCGATGTCGAGGCCGAGGCCGTGGAAAATGGTTGCGACAATTTCCTTCGGCTCGACGGGGCGCTCGGTCGGGAAGCCGCCGATCTCGTCGCTCTTGCCGATGGCGCGTCCGCCTTTCACTCCGCCGCCGGCGAAATAGACGCTCCAGCATTGCGGCCAGTGATCGCGTCCGCCGGTGGGGTTCACCTTCGGCGTGCGGCCGAATTCCGCGAGGCTCGCGACCATCGTGCTTTCGAGCATCCCGCGCTGGTGCAAATCTTCGATGAGCGCGCTGTAGCCCTGGTCGTACATCGGCGCGACGATGTCCTTCATGCCAGCGATGCTCGTGAACGGCTTCGAGCCGTGGATGTCCCAGGTGATTTCGTTGAAGACGGTGATGAACGTGTTCAGCGTGATGAAGCGCACGCCGCGCTCGACGAGCCGTCGCGCGAGGAGCGCGCACTGGCCGAAGCGGTTCATGCCGTAGCGCTCGCGGACACTCGTCGGCTCCTTCGAGAGATCGAACGCCTCGCGCGCCAGCGGCGAAGTCATCAGACGGTACGCGGCCTCGAAGTTTGCGTCCATGAGTTGCGCGTCGGGCGATGCCTCGAAATTTTTCAGCGCACCCTCGATCACTTCGCGCAGTTTACGACGGCGATCCAAGCGCGCCTCCCCGATTTCCGTCGGCGGCAGCAAGTCGGGCACACGGAAGTCCGGCTTCGACGGATCGGCGTTCAGCACAAACGGATCGTGGCTTTTCCCAAGGAAGCCCGCGTCCTGCCCGTGCGGCATGTTGCCGCCGGTCGGGCCCATCGGCTCGGGGAGGATGACATGCGCGGGCAGCTCGTTGCGGCGGCCCTTGAGGAATTCATACACGCAGCCTGCGTGCGGCGTATTGATGCCGCCGGTGAAAAGACGGCCCGTCTGCATCATCTGATGACCCGTGTCATGCACCGCCGCCGCCGTGTGATGCACACTGCGCACGATGCTGAACTTGTCCGCGATGGCCGCGTGCTTCGGGAAAATTTCGGTGATCTGGAAATCGCCCTTCGTCGAGATGGGCTTGAACGGCCCGCGCACTTCGCGCGGCGCGTCGGGCTTCGGATCCCAGCAGTCGAGCTGCGAGGGAGCGCCGAGATTGAAGATGAGGATGCACGCCTTTTCCGACGACGAGGGCTTCAGCAACTGCGCCTCCGCCCGTGCGAGATTCGCGAGCGAAAAGCCGAGCGCACCGAGCGTCCCGATTTGCAAAAAATCGCGGCGCGAAACGCCGTCGCAAGTGGTGATGGAGCCGGGGCCGGTGAGTTTGATCATGGCTGGATAAAGTGGGGTTCAGCTTGATAACCCGGTTCCGGGCCTTCGCCAAGGCTCCGTTTGGCGCGCGCGCAACGAAATCAAGTGATTGGGAAAGACTGCGCGAAATGATGTCAACTTTCGGCAGGAAAACCCAACCCAGAAAATGCACTCCAGAGCAGGAGCGCCAATGATTTCATCCAAAAAACAGACGACTCCCAATTTTACCTCGTCCACCAACCCCAGCCCCAGCCCCAGCCGTGCGGTGGTCGCGTGGGGCGTGGTGTGGGCGTGGGTGTGGGACTCGGCGTCGGCGTCGGTGTGGGCGTCGGTCTAGGAGTGGGTGCGGGGGTCGGCGTCGGCGTCGGCTTTGTCGGGGACGTGCCAGTGACGACCGGAACGGGTGCCGCAGCCACCAGCGACGGAACGAGCGAAGCCGCGTTCGGACTGCCGAGGCCGGTGACGTAGTCGTAGCCTTTGCCAGCGGAGTAGCCGCCGTCGTTGCCGTTGGTCACGTCGAAAAAATCCGTCGAATACGCGCTGCCCGCCACGCCGTAGAGGACGCCGAGCACATTGCCCAGCGCAGCCGTGCGGGAAGAGTTCACGAGCGCATTCAAGGCCGCCCACTGCGGCGCGCCTGCACTGGTGCCGCCGACGGTGATCCATCCCGTCGCCCGGTTGTAGTTGCTGATGTACACCGGGAAGCCGGTCGAGGGGTTCGCGTCGTAGCTCACATCGGGAACGGTGCGCGCGGTGGTCGTCTGCCAGGTGGACTGGTAATTCGGCTTGCCCTCGTACTTGCTCACGCCGCCGCCGCTGCCGGACCATGCGGTCTCGGAAGTCACCGCGCCCGCACTATTGATGTTCAGCGTCGTGCCGCCGACAGCGGTGACGTAGGGTGATGCGGCAGGCCAGATGACGCCGGAACCGTTGTCGCCGGACGATGCGAAAAATGAAACGCCGGCGACGTTGAAATGCGAATCATAGCCGGTCTCGCTGGAAAACTCCGACGATCCCCAGCTCATCGAGACCTGCTTTGCGCCGACGGTTTTCACCGCGTAGTCCACCGCCACGAGCAGATCGGTGAGATTGGATGACTTCGCCACGACGACCGCGATTTTAGCGCCCGGCGCGATCGCGTGCGCCCATTCCACGTCGAGCGAAGTCTCCAGAGCCCATCCGCTGTCTGCGGGCGGCGTGCCCTGCGGGTAATACACGGTCACCTGCGCCGCAGGCAGGCCCATCGCCGTGGAAAATGCGGCGGTATCGTTTGCAATCGTCGGGCTGCCGTATGCCTCCACGACCGCGATCGTCTGCCCCGCGCCCGTTGCGCTCAATTTGTCAAAGCCGTACGCGTGGCGAATCTGCGCCGCGCTGTAACCGCCGGGGCTCGTCGCGAGGAAAGGGCGGACGCGGACCTGATTCCCGAGAGACCAAAGCGGCGGACGAGCCTCATGCAGATCCGATTCCCCGCCGGCCCACGACAAGCGCGGGGACAGGGTGAACTGGACGGCAATCGCGAAAACGGACGGGAGGAGGACATAACGGGGAATCATGATGGGCGGAACTGAAGGCGTGCATCCTTCAGTGTCCACACACAAGATGATGAATTCTGCGTCAATCCCGTCCGCAGTCGGACGCGGCTACCTGCGGGCGACGTACTTGCCTTCGCGCACTTCGTGAACGCGGTGTTGATGTGTGCTTCCATCGCCTTGTGGTGGTGCCTGCGTGCCGCGGCGATGGCCTCGTTCACCTGATGGATGGCCTCGACGCGCTCACCGTGCTTGTTGTGCCTGGCATCCTCAAGGTCGTGCTTGGCGCGCTCAAGGTGCTCGATGGGATGGTGGGAGTGCTTGGCTTCTTCGAGCTGGACGATCGCTCCGTTCATCTCGGGCTGTCTTGCACCGGCGGCGGAGCAGAGCGCAAGGATGCCGAACGAGGCGAGGAAGGATTTGAGGGGTGTCTTCATGGTTGTAGTGGCGATTGAAAAGTGACCGACCGAAAAATGTAAACCGGTTTCACGCTTACTTGCGCGAGGCATCATGCTCGCCTTCGCGGACATCGCGGATGGCACGCTCGATGTGCTCGTGCATCAATTTGTGCTCCTTTCGACGGTGGGCCGCGATCGCTTCATTAATCTGGCGGATCGCTTCGAGGCGTTCACCGTGCTTGTTATGCGCCGCTTCCTCGAGGTGGTGCTTCGCCTTTTCGAGGTGTTCGATGGGATTCTTGCCGTGCTTGGCCTCTTCGAGGTTGTGAAGCGCCTCGTTCATCTCGGGCTGGAACGCGCGGACTGTGCCGCAGAGCGCGAAAGTGCAGATGGCGGCGAGAATGGATTTGATGGGTGTTTTCATTTTGATTTTTGAGGGTTCGTTTTTTGAGGGTTCGGAGTGGTTCCGAGTTGGGACTCATGAACCCATTTCCACCCCTCGTGTCGTGCAAAAACTGCGTGGTTTTTTTGCCATGAAAAAGCCACGCGAAAAGGCGTCCCGATTTCGTGATTTCGCGCTGTTGCATCATTCGTGTTCCGCGTCGGGATGGATTTTGCATCGCCGCAATTTCGCTTGCCCGCACGGGGCGCAAACGCGAGACGTGTCGCCCTCTTTTCCCACACATGGACAAAATCCTGCCGCTCCTGCGCAAAAATGCGCGCGCTTCCGTCGCCGATCTCGCGAAGGCTTCCAGCCTGAGCGAAGCGGACGTGGCCGCACACATCGCGAGGCTGGAGCACGACGGCGTGGTGCTCGGCTACCAGGCGATCGTAGACCCGGAGAAAATCGCGCGCGAAAGCGTGACGGCGGTGATCGAGGTGAAGCTCACGCCGGAACGCGACGGCGGCTTCAACAAACTGGCCGAGCGCATTTCCAAATTTCCCGAGGTGCAGAGCTGCTACCTGATGAGCGGCGGCTATGATCTCATGGTCGTGGTCGAGGGACGCACGCTGCACGAGGTGGCGGGATTTGTAAGCGAGAAGCTGAGCACGCAGAAGGGTGTGATTTCGACGGGCACGCATTTCCGCCTGCGCGCCTACAAGGAGAATGGCGTGGAGCTAAAAAAGGAGAACGGCCCCGAGCGGCTGTCCGTCGCGCCGTGAGTGCATTTAAGATCTCGGATTTTGGACTTAAGATTTGGGCGGCGCGAGCTCGGTAGCCGTGCGTTTCGCGCGAGGCGCGACATTTTGCCGCGAGGCAAAGACAAGACGCACGGCACTCCAAAAAAACTTCCGCAAGCAGCTGCTCGCGCTGCGTCCACGACCTGCGCGAGCGTGCCCCGCAAAAATCTTAAATCCCAAATCTGAAATCTAAAATTCCATGACTCTTTCCAAACACATCGCAAACCACGTCCGCGAGATTCCCCGCTCGGGAATCCGCGACTTTTTTGAAATCGTCCAGACGATGGCCGACGTGATCTCACTCGGCATCGGCGAACCCGATTTTCACACGCCGTGGCGGATCCGCGAGGCGGCCATCTACGGGCTCGAACGCGGGCACACGGGCTACACGTCGAATCTCGGCCTGCCGAAATTGCGCGAGCGGATCGCTCAGTATGTGCAGAAGCATTTTCACGTCAGCTACGATCCGGCGACGGAGATCATCGTGACGGTCGGCGTGAGCGAGGCAATCGATCTCGCGCTGCGCGCGCTTTTGAACCCCGGCGACGAGGTGCTCTACCACGAGCCTTGCTACGTGAGCTACAGCCCGAGCGTGGTGCTCGCGCACGGCGTGCCGGTTGCGGTGCCGACGTTTGCGAAGGACAACTTCCGCATGACGTCCGAGGAACTCGCGAAACTCATCACGCCAAGATCGAAAGTGCTGATGATGAATTTCCCCTGCAACCCAACCGGTGCCACGCAGACGCGCGAGGAACTGGAAAAAATCGCGGCACTGTGCGTAAAGCACGATCTCGTCGTGCTCACGGACGAAATTTACAGCGAGCTGACCTACGACGGCGCACAGCACGTGAGCATCGCGTCGCTGCCGGGGATGCGCGAGCGCACGGTGTTTTTGCACGGCTTCTCGAAGGCGTTTGCGATGACGGGATTTCGCGTCGGCTACGCGTGCGCGCCGCCCGCGCTCACCGAGGCCATGATGAAGGTGCATCAGTATGCGATCCTTTGCGCGAACACGATGGCGCAGGACGCCGCGATCGAGGCGCTCGAAAGTGGTGACGGCGACGTGGCGATGATGCGCAAGGAATACGAGGCGCGGCGGAATTTCATCGTGCGAAGTTTGAACGATATCGGACTGCCGTGCTTCAAGCCACTTGGGGCATTTTATGTTTTTCCGGACATCCGCAGCACGGGGCTCACGAGCAAGGAATTTTCGCTGCGACTTTTGCAGGAGAAAAAAGTCGCGTGCGTGCCGGGCCCGGCGTTCGGCGTGAGCGGCGAAGGCCACGTGCGGTGCAGCTACGCGACTTCGATGGAGAAGATCAAAATCGCGATGGAACGCATGGCGGAATTTATCGCGGAGGTGCGAAAGTGAGCGCAGCAAAAGTCACCAAGGCCGTGCTCCTCGCCGCAGGCAAGGGCACGCGGATGAAGGAACTCACGAACGAATTGCCGAAGCCGATGCTCGAAGTGCGCGGTAAGCCGATTTTGCTGCACATCGTCGAGGGACTGCGCGCCGCGGGCGTGACGGATTTCTGCATCATCGTCGGCTACCGCGCGGATGTGGTGCGCGATTTTTTCGGCGATGGATCGAAGTTCGGCGTGCGCGTGAGCTACGAGACGCAGGTCGTGCAGGACGGCACGGGGCGCGTGCTGGAACTCGCGAAAAATTTCGCCGGCAGCGATCCGTTCGTGCTGAGCTACGGCGACATTTTGATCAACCCGGCGAACTACGCGCGGCTCACCGAACTCGACGCCGAGGGTATCGTGACCGTGAAGCACAACGAGGGCGAGATCGCGAAAGGCGGATGCGTTGTGGTGAATGCGAACTTCGAGTTGACCGACCTGATCGAGAAGCCCGTCGGCACTGCGCCGAGCCCGTGGTACAACGCTGGCGTGTACACGTTTCGCCCGAGCGTCTTCGATTTTACAGCGCGGCTGAAACTTTCTCCGCGCGGCGAATACGAACTCACCGACGCCATCCGCAATCTCGCGCTCAGCGGCAAGACCGTGCAGGTCGTGGAACTCAGCGGCGATTGGGCCGACGTGCGCGATCCGGAAGTGCTGGCGGCATTGAACCGGTAAAGCCCGGCAAAGCCCGATCTCCCCGGCCTGACGCAAGAACGCCGCATTCGGATGAAAATGGCGGGGTTCAAATTATTTTGAATCGGGCTGATTTTTTGCTAGCCAAGGGATGCAAAGTGTGTGCAATTTACGATAGCCGTGGGTTCCACTACCCGGCGATCAACGTCCACACAAAAAACAAAACCCAGAAATCCATCATGAGCACTCCGAACCGTCCGACTGAAAAATACATCCGCGAACACTCACCGTCCGCGGAAGACATCATCTTCACACGCCGCCAATTCCTGCTCCGCACTGGCATGGGCTTCGGCGGCATGAGCCTCGCCGCGCTGTTTGGCATCAATCCTTGGGCGGAAGGCGCCTCGGCACTGAATCCCGGTGGCCTGAAGGTCGCGAACCCCCTCGCGCCGAAGCAGCCGCATTTCCCGGCGAAGGCAAAACACATCATCCATATTTTCGCATCGGGCGGCCCTACGCAAGTGGACACGTGGGATCCGAAGCCGGAGTTGACGAAGTTTGACGGCAAGAGCATCCCCGGGCATGATGGGCTCGCGTTTGGCTCGCCGTTCAAATTCACGAAGCAGGGCAAGAGCGGTGTCGAGGTGAACATGGAGGTCTTTCCAAAGCTCGGCGCGCTGATTGACGACATCGCAGTCATCCGTTCGCTGTGGACGGACATTCCGGCGCATGAAGTCGCCCAGCGTTTCATGAACACGGGTTCGCTCCAGCTTCCCAAGCCCTCGTTCGGCTCGTGGGTGGTGTACGGCCTCGGCACGGACAATCAGAACATGCCCGGCTTCGTGACCATCGGCGGACGTCCCGAGTGGCGCCAGTCGTCTTTCCTGCCCGGCACTTATCAAGGTGTGAATGTGAACTACTCGCGCGGCATGAATCTCGACAACGTGATTCTGAACATCCGCAACCAGTTCAGCCCGATGGAGCGCCAGCGCCGTCAGCTCGACCTCGTCAAGGATCTCAACAAGATGCACGCCGCCGCGCTCCAAAAGGACGCGCAGCTTGAGGCTCGCATTGAGGCGTTTGAAATGGCGTTCAAGATGCAGACCGAGGCGACCGAAGCGTTCGACATCACGAAGGAACCCGACAACATTCAGGAAGAATACGGCAAGACCGACCTCGGCTCGAAGCTCCTCGTCGCCCGCCGCCTCGTCGAGCGCGGTGTCCGTTTCGTCCAGGTGGAAGCTGGCGGATGGGACATGCATGGAAATATCCAGACCGCCCTGCCCGCGACCGGCGGACGTCTCGACACGCCCGCTGCAGCACTCATCAACGACCTCAAGCAGCGTGGCCTGCTCGACTCGACGCTCATCATCTGGGGCGGCGAATTCGGACGCACCGTCACTGCCGACCGCAACGGCAATGCCAACCCTGGCCGCGATCACAACGGTCGCGCAATGGTCGCATGGATGGCTGGCGGCGGCGTCAAGGGCGGTCAGGCCTATGGCTCAACCGACGAATTCGGCTCCAAGGCCGTGGAAAACAAGGTTCACATCCATGACTTGCACGCCACGCAACTCGCGTTGCTCGGCTTTGACCACGAGAAACTCACCTACCGCTACAATGGCCGCGACTTCCGCTTTACCGACAACTACGGCAAGGTCGTGAAGGCGCTCGTCGGCTAACTGCGGACGCTGGAACAGCATTCTGCTCAGCGCCCGCCGGAAGCCGAGGCCTCCGGCGGGCGCTTTCCTTTTCAAACAACAACTCCGACATTGATTCGCCGACGTTCGCGCGCATAATTTTTCCGCACCCAAAACCCTCGTTCCTTCATCCATGAGCAAGACAAAACCCGCATTCATCCTCACCGGAGCGCTCGCACTCGCGTTTCCGACATTTGCAGACGAGCCGACCAAGGAGCAGCTCGATTTTTTCCAAGGCAAAATCCTCCCGATTCTGAGTGACAAGTGCTACAAGTGCCACAGCCTTGAGTCCGGCAAGAGCAAGGGCGGCCTCACGGTCGATCTTGCTGCGGCCACGCTCAAGGGCGGTGACACCGGCCCCGGCATCGTCCCCGGCGCCCCCTCGAAATCACTCATCTACAAGGCCGTCACTTACGAGGATAAGGACATGCAGATGCCGCCCTCAAGCAGCGGCGGAAAACTCGATGCGCAGCAAATCGCTGACATCGCCGCATGGATCAAGATGGGCGCGCCTGATCCGCGCAAGGACGCAGCCAAGGCCAAAAAGCTCAGCGGCCTGAACGACAGCGCCCGCAAACACTGGGCCTACCAGCTTCCGAAAAACTGGCTCCGGGTCAAGATCCCGGTGAACAAGAACCAGATCTGGTGCCGGACCCCGATTGACGCGTTCATTCTCCAGAAGCTCGAGGAAAAGGGAATGCTCCCCTCGCCTGATGCGAACCGCGAAATTCTCCTCCGCCGCGCCTACTACGATCTCATCGGCCTCCCGCCGAGCCCGGCGCAAATCGAGGCATTCCTCTCCGACAAGTCGCCAAACGCTTGGGAAAAGGTCATTGATGGCCTCCTTGCCAGCCCGCACTACGGCGAGCGATGGGCTCGCTACTGGCTGAATTCCGCCCGTTATGCCGACACGATCGGCGGCGACGCGAATGTGAACAACGGCCGCCAGGACTACCGCTATCCGAACGCGTGGACATACCGCGACTACGTCGTCCGCGCCTACAACGAGGACAAGCCCTACAACCAGTTCATCATCGAGCAACTCGCGGCCGACCACGTTTACCCAGTCCAACCCATCACCCAGGCGATGCCCACGGGCAAGATGGGCAAGGCACCGAAGCCCCCGGTAAAGAAGCCGGACACGGTCGCCGTAGCAAAGACCGACTCCACGATGATGGAAGGCGGCAGTGTCGGCGTCTCCGAAGGCAAGGAAACCCAAGGCAACTCGAATCTCGCCGCGCTCGGCTTCCTCACCGTCGGCATGCGCTTCAACAACGCAAACGACAACATTGACGACAAGATCAACGTGTTCTCGAAGGCGTTCCTCGGCGTCACCGTCGCGTGCGCCCGCTGCCACGACCACATGTTCGACCCCGTCCCGCAGGCGGACTACTACGCCATCCACGGCATCTTCGCGAGCAGCGAGGAACCGGTGGAGGAGGAACGTCCCGTCATCGCGAAGGCCGATCCCTCGGCAAAGGCCGACTTCGAGAAAAAAATCGCTGGTGTCGTCAAGGAAAACCGTGACCTCTACTACCGTGAAGTCGAGCATTTCCTCTCCATGCTTCACGCGAAGCCGGCAGATTACATGCAGGCTTCCATGCTCGGCGGCCGGATGGCTGGCAAAAACGCCGAAGCCCGTCAGGAGATCATCAAGAAGGCAGATCTCGACGTTCCGTTCACGAACTTCTTCGCGCGTGTCATGCGCCCGGAAAATCCCGTCTACGGCCCGCTTAAGAAACTCGAATCGCTCAGCGAAAGTGAGTTTGCATCCAAAGGCGCGGCGACCATCGCCGAGATGAAAAAGGGAGGCCGCTACAATGCCATCGTCATCGACGAACTCACCAAGGCCAACCCGCATTCACACTACGAAGTCGTCGCCGCCTACGAATCCCTGCTCAAGCGCATGACGCCGAAGCTGAAGCCCTTCATCGCGGCGTTCAAGGAAGCCTCCACCGATACCGTCTCGGGCTTCACTCCGGCGGAAGTCGAACTGCTCTCCGGGCCGTTCGCGATAGTCACCGCCCCGAACGCCACGACCGACTGGGTTCGCAGCGCCATCGGCACATGGAACAATCAGATGACCGGTCGTGCGAGGTTCGCCTTCGCGAAAATCAACGACCTTGAGCTCACCAATCCCGGTGCCCCGTCCCGTGCGATGGTCATGGTGGACAAGTCCAGCCCCAAGAATTCGCAGCTCCTCCTCCGCGGCCAGGCAGGCACGCCCGGCGGAGAGGTTCCGCGCGGTTTCCTCAGCATCCTCGGTCAGGACGGCAAGCGCGACCAGTTCACTGGCGGCAGCGGACGTCTCGAACTCGCCAAGGCAATCGCCAACAAGGACAACCCGCTCACAGGACGCGTCGTTGTGAACCGTGTCTGGCTCCAGCACTTCGGCGAGGGCTTCGTTCGCACGCCCGATGACCTCGGCGTGATGAGCGAAAAGCCCACGCACCCTGAGCTGATTGATTATCTCGCCAGTTGGTTCGTGGATGAAAAGGGCGCAAACTGGAGCATCAAAAAACTGCACAAGTTCATCATGCTCTCCCGTGTCTATCAGGAGAGCAGCTACACCCGCGCCGACTACGAAGTCATGGAGCCGGACAACCGCCTCCTCTGGCGTGCAAATGTCCGCCGCCTTGACTTCGAATCGTTCCGCGACTCGCTGCTCGCCATGTCCGGCCGCCTCGATCCGAAAATGGGAGGTCAGCCCGTCAACATCACCGACGAGCCCTACAGCTACCGCCGCAGCATCTACGGCTACATTGACCGCGGCAACGTGCCGGAGATCATGTATATCTTCGACTTCAGCGATCCCGACATGCCGAACACCAAGCGTTCGACCACCGTCGTGCCGCAGCAGGCGCTCTTCCTCATGAACAGCCCGATCGCCGTGGACGTCGCACGCCGCGTCATCGCACGCAGCGAATTTGCACGCGCGGACAACGATCTGCGCCGCGTCTTCGCGCTTTACCGGATCATGTTCCAGCGCCAGCCCGCCCCGAGGGAGATCGAAATCGGCATCAACTTCGTGAACAAGGAAAAACAGAAGCAAGCCGAGGTGGACAAGGAGGCTCCTTCGATCGCCAAGAAGAACGCGGAAATCCAGAAACGCGTGGACGACCTTGCCAAGCGTGACAACGACGCCAAGCGCGCCGTCCAGAACAGCGGCGAAATCGTCGAGCGCAAGCCGCTCAAGCCTTGGGAAGCCTACGCGCACGCCCTGCTCTTCGCGAACGAGGCCATCTACGTGAACTGACCGGGCTCACAGCCGATTCAGAAAAGGGCGCACCTTCATCGGTGCGCCCTTTTTCTTTCCGCACGGATTGTGCGATCCTTCTCAACGCGGCTTGCGCGTTCTTTTTCACCGCGGTTTGCGCGTTTTCTTTTCGTGCAATGCTTGCACCCGCGCCCCTGCCCCGCTACCACGCGCGCCCCATGCTTCGCATCCGCGCTTTTCAAGGTCTCGTCCCCGATCCCACACAAGTCTCCGACATCGCCTGCGTCCCCTATGACGTGCTGAACACCGACGAGGCCCGCGTCCTCGCCGAGGGAAAACCGAACACCCTCCTCCGAGTGGATCGCGCGGAACTCGAACTGCCCGCCGACACGAACCCCTACTCCGACGCCGTCTATGCGCGCGCAAAGGAAAACTTCCAGCGCCTCCAGCAGGTCGGCGCGCTCCGCCGCGAAAGTGCGCCCGCCATCTACCTCTACCAGCAGCGCATGGGCTCTCACGTGCAGACCGGCCTCGCCGCCGTGTGCCATGTGGACGACTACATCCACGAGCGCGCCGAAAACCCGCTCGCCCGCGACATCATCAAAAAGCACGAGCGCACGCGGCAGGACAAGGAGGACGACCGCACGAAGCTCATCGGCACACTGCGCGCCGACACCGGCCCCGTCTTCCTCACCTATCGCGGCACGGGGAAAATTGACGCCATCATCGCCGCCGAGACCGCCAAGTCCCCCGCGAACGACTTCACCGCGCCCGACGGCATCCGCCACACCGTCTGGCGCGTCACCGCGCCCGACACCATCGCCGCGCTCGTCTCCGAATTCGCAAAGCTCCCCGCCGCCTACGTCGCCGACGGCCACCACCGCACCGCCAGCGCCGCCCGCGTCGGCCTGGAACTGCGCGCGAAAGGCCGGTCCACGCCCGACTCCGACTGGTTCCTCGCCGTCCTCTTCCCCGGCAGCCAGCTCCAGATCATGCCCTACAACCGCGCCGTGAAAGACCTGAACGGCCTCACGCCCGCGCAGTTCCTCGCCGCCGTGGAAAAGCAGTTCACCGTCACCCCGGACGCCACCGACACCCCCGCCAAGCCCGGCGACATCCGCATGTATCTCGGCGGAAAATGGTACGCCCTCGGCTGGCAGCACGCGCCCGATGCCGACCCCATCTCGCGCCTCGATGTCGAAGGCCTCCAGCAGCGCCTCCTCGCCCCCGTCCTCGGCATTGATGACCCCCGCACCAGCAAGCGCATTGACTTCATCGGCGGCATCCGCGGCCCCGGCGAACTCGTGAAACTCGTGGATTCAGGAAAAGCAGCAGTTGCCTTCTCCATGTTCCCCACCACCGTCCAGCAGCTCATGGACATCGCCGACGCCGGCCAGATCATGCCCCCCAAGAGCACCTGGTTCGAGCCCAAGCTCCGCTCCGGCCTCTTCGTCCACACGTTCTGAAAAGTCGCCCCGCGTCGAAGTCTGCCAGACAGCGGTAGCGACGGATGGTTCACCGACGACCTCCGCTCGTCCACCGACGCCCCCCGCCCGTCCGGCGACGACCTCCGCTCGTCCGCCGATGTCGTTGGACGGTTCGGGGAAGGCCCCGGACGGTTCAGGGAAGGCCCCGGATGATTCAGGGAAGGCCCCGGATGGTTCGGGGAAGGCCCCGGACGATTCAGGGAAGGCCCCGGACGATTCAGGGAAGGCCCCGGACGATTCGGGGAAGGCCCCGGATGATTCGGGGAAGGCCCCGGACAGTTCAGAGAAGGCCCCGGACGGTTCGGGGAAGGCCCCGGACGGCTCGGGGAAGGCCCCGGACGGCTCGGGGAAGGCCCCGGACGGCTCAGGGAAGGCCCCGGATGGTTCGGGGAAGGCCCCGGATGGCTGGGGGTCAACCCCGGATGGCTGGGGGTCAACCCCGGATGGCTGGGGGTCAACCCCGGACGGCTGGGGGTCAACCCCGGATGGCTGGGGGTCAACCCCGGATGGCTGGGGGTCAACCCCGGATGGCTGGGGGTCAACCCCGGACGGCTGGGGGTCAACCCCGGATGGTCGGGGACTGAGCCCGGACAATCCGCCGACGCCGACGGACGGCCCTAGGAAGGCCACTTTTCGCTGAAAGTGGCCGTTTTGTGGCGGAAAGCGAACCCCGGAGGCCTTTCGGGCGCTTCCGGGGACTTCTTGAAGCCCGTTCGGGACGGGGGCTCACTTCCCCAGCCGCTTCACCTTCACCTCATACACCACCCAGTCGGCGGCGATGCTGCCAAGGGCGAGGGTGCCGGGTGGGGTTTTCCAAGCGGGATCCCGGCTGAGGGCGGCGGTGGGGCCGGTCCATTCGTAGAGCGGCTGGCCATCGAGGGTGGTGGTGATGGTCGCGTTCGCGCCGTCGGGGCGGACGGTCACTTCCAAGTCGTGCTGCTCGGAGTCCTTCACCTGCTTACCCTCCACGACTCCGGGCAGGTTTTTGCCCATCTTGCCGTTCACCTTATCCAGCCCGGTGTAGAAACCGAGTCCTGGCTGCCCATCCAGCTCGAAGCCCACCATCCGGTCGGCGACGGGCAGTTCAAGATGGAAAACATCCTTCACGGTGAGCTGCCGCAACTTCACCCGCACTTGGTAGCTCGCATTGCCCAAGTTGCCCGGCAGAGGCAGGCTCGCAAAACGCTTGCTCGAGCCGAAGAGCGCGCCATTTTCCAGGCGCCAGCCGTTGCCGGTCTGCATGACGGCAGCGCGGTTGAGCGGGGCGATGAGGTCTTCCCAGCCGTCGGCGGGTTTGGCGGCGGCGGGCTGGTCGTTGAGCGACCGTGGCTCCCAGATGCGGGTGGGGTTGCCAACGCCTGCGCAGCCGAGGCGCTGGCCGCTGGGGCTGAAGGCGAGTTCGGTGGGTGCGGTCACCATGCCGCGGAATTCCTCCAGCCGCCGGCCGGCCTCGAGGTTCCAAATCTTCACGCTCAGGTCGGCGGAGGCGGTGGCCATGATGGGCTTGGAGGGATGCCACGCGAGGGCGGTGATGGGGCCGTCGTGCGCGCGGAATTCCTGCTGCATGGCCAGCGTCGCGGCATCGCGGATGCGCACCATCTTGTCCGCCCCGGCCTCGGCGAAGCGGCGGCCATCGGGGCGCGACGGCGAGCACATCCATCGCGGTGCGGTTGACCGCAGTCTGCACGACCTTGCCGGTGGCGGCGTCCCAGAGGACGATCCATTCCTCCGAGCCGGCATTGCCGCGCTCCGCCTTGGCCGTGACCAGACCCACGAGCTGCTGGCCGCCGCTGACCCAGCCGAGGTCCCAGAACTTCCTCATGTCCTTGCGCTCCAGCTTGACCGGTTGCTGGCCGGTGGTGGGATCATACAGGGCCACGCCATTATTGGAATACCCGGTAATGGCCGCGAGATGGTCGCCCCTGGGGCTGAGCCGGAGCAGGGTGAGTCCGTCGGTTTGCTTGAAGACGGCCGCCTGCTCGGTGTGAGCGCCGGGGTTGCGCAGCAGGAAGAGGTCTTGGGCTTCGTTTTTACCGCCGACGTAGCCGATGGCGGCGAAACGCCCATCCGCGCTCACGCTGGGCCGGCGATAGTGCCCGTCGGACGGCTTCCAGAGCAGTTCCGGGGCGCCGGCCTGCAGCTTTTGCAGCGCGGCATGCTGGCCCGGAGCAACAGCAAAGACCACATCATCCGATCCCCAGAAGGCGATGCTGGAACTGGTGCCGCCGCGCAGGGTCCACTTCTCCGGCGTGCCGGTGAGGTCCCACGCGCGGGAGCTGGCACCGGCCACGAGCAGCTCGCCGGAGAGCGGATGCACGCCCGCGTCCCTGAATTCGCCACTGCCGCCGAGCAAGGATTGCAACGGAGCGCCTGTGTTCGCATCCCAGAGCTGGATGGCCTGCCGTCCATCGGGCAGCGTGGCCACGCTCACGAAGCGTGCGCCGTCGGGAGTAAAGGAGAAGTGCGCGAAGGTGTGCTCTTGCGCATGGAAATCGAAGGCGACTTTTCCATCAGCGAGGAACACGCCCTTGATCCTACCGGCGAAGCCGGTCACAATCATCTTGCCGTCGGGGCGGACGGCGATGGGATTCATCTGGTAATTGCCGAGCTGGCGCACGAGCGTGCCGTCCTGCGCGTTCACGAGGCGGCCGCGCTCCTTGGCACCGTAGGTCACCACCTGCTGGCTGTCCGGGGTGAAGGTTCCCGAGGCCGCATTTCCCTCCGGCTCATACTTCCAGCGGGGCTGGCCGGTGGCCGCGTCCCAGACGGTGACGAGTGTCGAGTTCCTCTCCACCTGGAGGAGCAGTTTGCCATCGGGGCTGAACTCCAATCGCAGCGTGATGGGCGCTTCCCACTCCAGCAGCTTCTTCCCATCCCGCGCGCTGTGGATCACGATGTGGCCTTCACCATCCTGGCTGGCCACGGCGATCCGCTCTCCGTCCGGCGAGAATGCGAGCTTGCGCGCCCCGCCGGACTTCGGCGGGAAAACGGGCGTGAACTCCAGCAGGCTGGCGCCGGTGCGCACATCCAGGAGGGTGACTTTGCCGCGGCTGTTCGCGATGGCGAAGACGCCGGGACGCCGCGGATCCGCCGCCACGCCGCTAGTCGTCTCGACGGTGCGGATGCGGGCGATGGAGCTGTCGGACTGATCGAGCAGGTAATGCCACGTCGAGTCGCGCAAGTCCTCGGGCACCTCGCCGAGCGCGGCCTGCATCTCCGGGCCATTGCCCTCCCGCCGCGCCGCCTCGGCTAGGGCGAGTGCGGACTTCACGAGCGCATGACGGGCAGCCTCGCCGTTCTGCACGGCCTCGGCCTCGGCCTTCGTCGCGCGAGCGGCTTCGGCCTTTGCCTCCGCCTCGGAGGCGATGGCGCTCTGCTCGCCCGCGACCGCGCGGCGCTCCTTCGCGCGAAGATTGATGACAAACCACACTGCAAGCGCGGTGATGAGCAGCCACGCGGCGGCAGCGGTGGTGAAGATGCCCTTGTTGCGCCGGATGAGCAGGGTGAACTGCTTCCAAGCCGAGGCATGCTCCGCGCTCGTGGCAAAGCCATTCTGATAGGCGAGGATGTCCCGCTGGAGATCCGCGACGCTCGCGTAGCGCGCGGCGGGCTCGAGTGCCATGGCCTTCTTCACCACGGCGGCGAGCGACTCGGGGATCTTCGATTGCGGAGAGACGAGCGGCTCGATCTCGCCGCGCCCGACCTTGCCGACCATCTCCCACGCATCCGCGCCGGTGACGGAGACGCGCAGCGCGAGAATCTGGTAGAGGATCGCGCCGAGCGAATAGATGTCGCTGCGCGCATCGAGTTCATCCACCTCGCCGCGCGCCTGCTCCGGCGACATGAACTGCGGCGTGCCCATGACGGTGCCCGAGAGGGTCGCCGAAATACCGGATACCGGATACGGGATACCGGAAAGGTTCTGCTCCGAGGCACCGTCGGCGTCCGGATGATCCCTTTCCGGTATCCGGTTTCCGCTTTCCGAAATCCCCACTCGCTTCGCGAGTCCCCAGTCCATGACCAGCGCCTCGCCGTAGTCGCCGACCATGATGTTCTCCGGCTTCAGGTCGCGGTGGATGACGGATTTGCTGTGCGCAAAGGCGATGGCGTCGCAGACCTTCTGGAAGATGGTGAGCAGCGCGGGCAGCGGATATTTTTTCAGCGTCTCCGCGTCGTGCGCGGCGAGCTGCGCGAGGACATGTTTGAGGGTGACGCCCTTCACCATCTTCATCGTGTAGTACGGCTGGCCGTTCTCATCCACGCTCAGCTCATGCACGGGCACGACGTTCGGGTGCTCAAGCTGGCCGGTGACTTTCGCCTCGGCGATGAAGCGTGAAACTGCGTCGGCGTCGTTCGTGTCGAGCATCACCTTCATCGCCACCCTGCGCTCGATGGCCGCCTCGCGCGCATCGAGGATCGCGCCCATCCCGCCGCGCGCGACGACCGTGCCGATGTCATACTTTTTCTCCCGCAGCAACTCCGCCGGAAGCATCGTGCGGATCGCGCGCTGCGCGGGGGCGAGCGACATGTCCGTGGGCTGCTCGCCCTGGAGTCGGCGCAGCGTGACCGTAGCCACGCCGATGCGGATTTTCTGGCTCGGCCAGAGCCGCGTGCGCTCGGTGACGGGAGTGTCGTTCACGAAAGTGCCGTGGCCGCTGCCGAGATCCTCGATGAGCGCGTGGTCGTAATTGACGATGAGTTTCGCGTGTTCGCGCGAGATGAGATCCGCGTCCACGCGGAGATGGCAGCCGTCATTCCGCCCGATGACGTAGTCCCCCGGCGTGAGGACGTGTCGCGCGTGCTCCACGCCATCCACGGTGATGAGAACCTCGGTCTGCGGGGCGGGCATGACTTTCTCTGCTACCCAACACTTGTGAAAATGACGAGCCGGAAATCAGTCCAGCGTCCGCAGCCCCTCGGTGACGCTCATCTTCGCGACCGCGATCGCCGGGGCGAGGCATGAGATGATGCCGAGCAGCGACGCCACGAGCGCGGCGGTGCCGAGCATCTGCGGCGTCACTTCGAGCGAGACAAAAACCCCGTGCGTCGCCCTCGGCACATCCATCGTCGAATAGAACAGCCACGCGCCGCCCGCACCGATGAGCGCGCCGAGCGCCGCGAGGCCGAAGCTCTCCGCGAGGATCAGCGCGAACAGATCGCGCCTGCGGAAGCCGAGCGCCTTGAGGATCGCGAGTTCGCGGAACCGCTCGCGCACAGCCATGCTCATCGTGCTCGCCGTGACCATCACCAGCGTGAGCAGCACGAAGCCGCTGATGCTGCCGATGAGAAATTTGATCCCGCCCCACATCGAGACGAACGCGGCCTGGAAGGCCCGCTCGCTCTCCGCGCGTACCTCGTTCGCGGAGTTCGCGAAGGCCTTGTTGATCGTGTCAATCACCTCCGGCATGACCTCGGTGGACGTGACCTTCATCCACCACATGCCCGTCTGCCCCCAGTCGTGCATGGCCTCGTCGAGATACTTGTGGTGAAAGAACATGTTCCGGTCGTCCACCGTGCCCGAATAGATGCCCGCGACGCGCAGTTCGAGCTTCGGCGGGAAGATGCCGCTCACGAGCGTGAACCGGTCGCCGACCTTGTAGCCGTACTGCTGCGCGGTGTCGTGCCCCACGATGCAACTCGTGCGGTCATTCACCCATGACTCGTACGCCGCATCATCACAGCGAAGCTCGGGGAGCAGCTTGCGCAATTTCGCCGGCTCGATGGCGAACGTCCCGAATCGGATCGGCCCGTCCACCTCGGTCTTCCCGCCGAACCACACGAACGGCGTCATCACATCCACACCCGGCACTCGCTCGATGATCGTGCGCTGCCGCTGCGGCAGCATGCTCATGAGCGACACCTTGTTTCGCACCGCCACGCGCAGCGCCGCGTCCGCGTCCGTCGGCGGCTGCGTGAGTTCGCGCAGCACGACCATGAGCGACACGAGGAGAAAAAGGCTCACCGCCGCGCTCAGCACGCTGAGCAGCAGCCGCCGCTTGTTGCGCAGCGCATTGCGGATGACGAAGCCGGGGATGCTCATGGTGGAAATTTGTGACTGGTGACTAGTGCAGTGTAACGTTGAGATGTGACGGTATTGGTGTATGATTGGATTCATGCCAGCACCCTATCGTTTGAGTCCGCCGGAACGACGTGAACTCACCAGGATCAGCCGGAGCCAAAGCCGCCGTGCGGATGATGTCCGCCGTGCCCGCATTGTGCTTGGTTTGGCCGCCGG
>CAIRYQ010000027.1 GCA_903882875.1 uncultured Spartobacteria bacterium
AGCGTGTCATGCACTTTGGCAGAGGCGGCGGTGAATCGAGGGCCAAAGGCCCGACACAAGCCAGCCCAGGGCAAGTCCGCGTCTTTCGCGGACGCCGCCCTGGGACATGGGCAAAAAGCCAACAATGCCCTGAAAGGGCGGGACAAAGTGTGCCGCCCTTGCGGCAAAGGTGTGCCGCCCTTTCAGGGCTTTGATCCTGTTGGGCCGATGACCCAGGGCGTTGCCCTGGGCTGGCTTGGTGCGCACCGTTGGTGCTCAGAGGCAGCTCGCTGCCAAAGTGCATGACACGTTCTAGCATTGGCCGACGGCCAGTTCCACCCCGCGTCGGCTCTCGGCGGGACGTATCCCAAGCACTTTGACAGCAACCGCAAACACCTCGACGTGCTGGTGAAGGCCGGACTGGTCGAGTCGGAATACGATCCGGGCAACAAACGCCGCCAGCACTACCGGCTCGCTCCCTTTGTGAAAGTGACGGCAACGCCGGAGGGCGGCAGGACGATGGATTTCGGCCACTGCACGGTGCGGTTCTGACGCGCCGACGGCTGCAAGCAAACCTTGCAGTCCACGTCGAAACGCGCGCAGAGCGACGCGTTCCACCTGCGCCCTGCCGGTTCCTCCCCATCGCGGAGCTTCCGCCCGATCATGGCTCTGGCAAAGTCGCCCTGCCCGGCTCTCGGCAAACCGATCGCGCAACGGCAGGCGCGGCCAGGCAAAAAAAGGGCGCGTCCGCTTTTGCAGACGCGCCCTTTGTGAAAAGGATCCGGGTTCGGTTACTTCTTGTTGGACTCGGGCTTGTGCTCGCTGTGGCATGCCTTGCAGTCCACGGCGGTCTTGTAGCCAGCGGCTGCGCCTTCTTTCTTGGCCAGCACGTCCTCGGTCGCGCCGATGAGTTTCGCGACCTTCTGCTTGAACGCAGCCTCGTCGCCGCGCGGCGGCTTCGTGTCGCCGATGGCCTTGTAGGCGTCGAGCGTGGTCTTCACCTCGGCCTCGCTGGCGGTGCCGCCGGCGATTTTCTCGCAGAGCTTCTTCTCGCCCTGCGGCGCCTTGTGGGCGATCTGCATGGCCTTCTTGATCGGGTTTTCCTCGGCGGCGAACACGAAGGACGCGGCGACGATGAGTGCGGATGGGATGATGAGTTTTGTGAGTTTCATGGTGAGAGCCTTGCCGTGAAAGGAAAAACGCCCTTTTATGCAAGCAGGATTTTTGGTAGTTGCTCAATTTGAAAGCTTCCGGTGTCCTGGATGAGAAAAAAGCACACGCTTTCCCGCGCGCCCGCGCTCCTGTTTTTGAATCCTTGACTAAACCGGCAAGGAAAACACAGTGACCGCCGATGCCTCACCAATGCTGTGCAACTCCGCCAAAAATGACCGGTGATTTTCAAACTGAGTCACTACCGGATTTTTCCAAAACCTGCCGAACCAAAGCAATGCCCAAACTTTTCAAAAAGGCAGCCCGATCATGCGGCCCTGCGCGTCCTCTCCAATGACACGCAGGTTTGCGGAGAATAAATGCTTGCCACCGCCATGCACAGCAACTAAGCGATTTCACCGATGAGCAACGCCACGCTCCAAGCACGAACCGCTTTCCTGCGGGTGATCGTTTCCGTGGTGCTCGCGCATTTCCTCGCGGTGCTGGCAATGGCCGCCTCCCCGGGCCTGCATGATCTCGCGCACGGCGATGCGCATCAGGCCGCGCATCATTGCGCAGTCACGGACATGCTCTCCGGCGGGACGGGCGACGGGGTGCCTGAGCAGCCGTTCAACGTCGCCGCGATCCTGCCGCATCAGTTTTTCAGCGTCGCGGAATTTGATCCGCGGTGGATTGCGTCCCTTTTTCTGACTGGCTGCGTGCTGGAGCACGCGCCTCCTGCGAAGGCCTAGACTCCTAGTGCCTATTGGCTGCGGCGTGTCTCGCCGCGGCTTTTCCGGCGCGCATCCACCAATGTGGCGACGCGCGGTCGTTCCAGCTTCAACGCTGGAGAATAAGGGAACTCCATTCCAATCATTCCCTTCACCACGCCCACATACGGCGCGGCACGGTCACGGAATCAAACCAAGGCACACGGGGTCTGGCCCCGAGCACCACGGCAGCACGAACGATCGTGCGCGCCTCCCCACATGCGCCGTCAACTCCGCAACGTCGCGCCCCGCAGCATACCTCATACTCAAAAAATAACTTCAACCTCTTATCATCATGATCAAACCAAATACTTCAAGCAAAGCAGCCCTATTCGTTTGGGCATTACTTGCATTCCACGCAACAGGTCAGGACACCGACACCGCCACAAAGCCAAAACCGCCGACACCACAACCGGACACAGGGGTGATGAGCCTCCCGGAAGTTGACATCATCGCAAGACTGAACCAGGTGCGCGATGAAATCGTGCCAAGTCTGGGCGCAACGGAATATAACATCAGCAAGGAACGGCTCGAATCGCAGGCCCGTGGCGTCAACGCGCCGTTCAATGAAACTGTCCTGCGGCTTCCCGGCGTGGCCCAGGATTCGTTTGGCCAACTGCACGTTCGCGGCGAACATGCAAATCTCCAATACCGGATCAACGGCGTACTGCTGCCGGAAGGCATTTCCGGCTTTGGCCAGGAACTGGACACGCGGTTCGTCAGGGACATGTCGCTGATCACCGGTGCGCTTCCGGCGCAGTTCGGCTACCGGACGGCGGGCATTATTGACATTCACACCAAGAGTGGTGAGGCGGCAAACGGTGGTGAAATTTCGCTCTATGGCGGAAGCTACGACACCCTCAAGGAGTCGTTCGAGTATGGGACTACGGTGGGCAAGCTGACCTACTTCATCACAGGGAGCGCCTTGCACAGCGGTTTGGGAATTGAAAATCCCACAAGCAGTGCCCGTCCCCTGCACGACTACACGAATCAATACAAAGGCTTCGGCTACTTCTCCTATCTGATTGATGACTCCAGCCGCCTGAGCCTGATTCTGAGCGGCGGGCAAAGCAGCTTTCAGATTCCCAACTCTCCGAACCAGACGCCTGGCTTCACACTTGGAAACCTCTCGTCCTTTGACTCCTCGTCATTGAATGAGCACCAGACAGAGAAGAACTATTATGGGATTATTGCCTACCAGAAAAACTTCGGCGATCTGAACCTGCAACTCGCCGCATTCAGCCGCTTCAGCAGCACCCATTTCACGCCTGATTGGGTGGGGGACTTGATTTTCAATGGCGTAGCCAGCAATGTGAACCGGAGCATTGTCTCCAATGGCTTCCAGGCGGACGCCAGTTGCAAGGTCAACGACAAGCATACACTCCGAGGCGGCATCAGCTTCACGGCAGAGTCGGCCAAGGTGACGGCCTCCAATTCCGTGTTTTCAGCCGACGACATGGGCAATCAGCTCGACACCATGCCGCTCACCATCAGCGACAATACCAACAAAATGGGTTATCTCTATGGCGTTTATCTTCAGGATGAATGGAAGCCCTTCGACAAGCTTACCATCAATTACGGCGGCCGGTTCGATGTGGTGAATGCCTATGTCAATGAGAACCAGTTCAGCCCGCGCATCAATATTGTCTTTCAGCCTGGCAAGGCCACGACCCTGCACGCCGGTTACGCCCGCTATTTCACGCCTCCACCGTTGGAACTGGTCCAGCAGTCCAGCGTGAATAAATACACCAACACGACGAATGCCTCGGAGGTGACCCAGAGTTCACCGGTAAGATCGGAGCGTTCCCATTACTTCGACATCGGCCTGACGCATAAGGTGACCCCGGAGTTTCAAATCGGACTCGATGGCTACTACAAGATTGCCAAAAACCAGCTAGACGAAGGCCAGTTTGGGCAGGCGCTCATCTTTTCGCCATTCAACTATAACACCGGGCGGATCTATGGCGCGGAGTTCGCGGCTAACTACGAAAAAAACGGCTTCGCCGCATATTTGAACCTCGCCTACAGCGTGGCACAGGGAAAGACCATCACCTCCGGCCAGTTTCAATTCGGTCAGGACGAGCTGGATTACATTTCCACACACAACGTGTATCTCGATCACGATCAGCGTGTCACAGGCTCGTTCGGCATGTCCTATTCCTGGGATGGAACACGGGTGTCCGCAGATGCAATCTACGGCACCGGCCTTAGGAAAGGATTCGCCAATACGCAGAAAGGGCAGGGCTACGCCACCGTCAACCTCGGCATAGAACACGCCTTCAAGCTTTCGGACCGGCGGCAACTCAAGCTGCGATTCGATGTCGTGAACCTGTTCGACAAGATCTATGAGCTTCGCGACGGTTCCGGCATCGGCGTAGGTGCGCCACAGTTCGGCTCGAGGCGCGGTGTCTATTTCGGCGCGGCCTACGATTTTTGAGAGGACATCCGCCGCCAAACATTGGACGATACATCCCATAGATCATGATTCAACTTTTCCAAAAGGGCGGCCCGATCATGTGGCCGCTGCTCGTCCTCTCCATCGTCGCGCTCACGGTGGCGCTGGAGCGGATCATTTTCATCGTGCGCGAGAAGGCGCGGCGCTCAGAGGGGGATGTGGACGAGATGCTTACGCAGGTGGAGCGCGGCGACCTCGATGCGGCGGCGAACATGGGCATCACGTCGCGCGACTTCGTGGCGCGCGCGCTGGCGTATGGGCTCACTCACCGCGAACGATCCTTCAGCGAAGCGATGATGCGCTCGGCAAACTGGGAGCTGAAGCGATTCAACCGCGGGCTCACGATTCTCGACACGACGATCACGCTCGCGCCGCTGCTCGGCCTGCTCGGCACGGTGACGGGGATGATCCGCAGCTTCGGAATGCTCGGCGGCGCGGAACTCGGCGCGCCCTCGGCGATCACTGGCGGCATCGCGGAGGCGCTCATCGCGACGGCCTTCGGCCTCGGCATCGCGATCACGGCGCTGCTGCCTTTCAATTACCTGAACGCGCGGCTCGAAGAGGCGCGGCTGGAGATGCAGGACGCGGCGAGCCATGCGGAGATCCATCTGAAAAAATAGCGCATGAACATCCCTAGCATCCGCCCCCAGAGACGCGCGCGCATCGAGATCGTGCCGCTGATTGACATCATGTTCTTCCTGCTGGCGACGTTCGTAATGGTGTCGCTCTCGATGGTGAAGAACCGCGGCATCCCCGTGATCCTCCCCGCCGCGAGCACCAGCGCGGCGCAGGAGCACAAGGACCACGTGACGGTGAGCATCGCCGAGACGGGCCAGCTTTACCTCGACAAGCGCGAACTCACGCTGGAGCAGCTCACCGCGGAACTGCGCGCGCTGCACGAGGCGAACGAAGAGCTGCGCGTCTTCATCCACGGCGACGAAAGCGCGCGCCTCGGCCTCGCCATCGCGGTGCTCGATGAGACGCGCAAGCTGGGCATCAGCAAAGTGGCCTTCGAGACGCGCACGAAGCCTCAGCCGTAGGATGACCGCCGCGCGCACATCGCATCGGCTCGCGCCCGACAGCGCGACGCTCTGGCTGTGCGCCGCGCTCGCCATTGCGGCTCACGGCGCGCTGCTTTTTGCGTGGAAATATGCGCCGGAGGAGAGCGCGGCGGCGACAATCGAGGGCGACAGCGTGGAAGTCGCGCTCGTCGAATCCGAACCCTCCGCTCCCGCTGCCGTCGCGGAACCGCAGCAGCCCGTCACGCAGCCTCCGCCGGTCGTTGAGCCCGCACCAGTCCCTCCGCCCGAGCCGCCGAAGAAGGAGCCCGAAATGACGCTGCCCGAACCTCCGAAACCGAAGCCCACACCGCACACACCGCGCACGGCGAGCACGGCGAGCACGGCAACGGCATCGCCAAACGCGACACCGCAACCCGCAAGCGCAAAGAAAAATCCGACGCCGCGCACTTCCACCGCGGCGGGAACCACCGGCGGCGCGAGTTCGCCCGCCGGCACATCTGCGGCGGGCACCGGCAGCGGGAAAAATGCGAAGGCCAGCTACATCGTCCGCCCTGTCGCCACCTATCCGCCGGAGTCGCGCGCGGCGGGTGAACACGGCGTGGTGATTCTGCGGCTCACGGTGGATGGCAATGGGCGCCCGACTGCGGTGAATGTCGCGAGGAGCAGCGGCTTCCCCCGTCTCGACCGCGCCGCCATCGAGGCAGGATGGCGATTCCGCGTGCGCGATGCCGTCCCCGGCTCCCATCTCGACGCACCCGTGCGCTTCAATCTCAGCGACCGATAATCACGCACGCCGTGAATCTTCGCACTCGCATCTGCGCAGTTACCGCCGGGAAATTCCGACGCCCTGCTCACGCCTCATGCACCGCTGCTGTCGAAGTGACTGCGCGAGCTTCCGCGCATCAAGAAGACCGCAAATTCCTCGCCGACTCCGCGAGCGCAACGAAAGGCCGCGACACTTTCAAACAATGACCTTCAGCCCCGAGAAATGCCCGCTCTGCGGCGAGCCGAACGACTGCCAGTCCGCCACACAGTCGGACTGCAAGGGCCCATGCTGGTGCATGAAGGAAATTTTTCCGCCCGAACTGCTCGCCCGCGTGCCGAAGGAGGCACGCCGCTGCGCGTGCATCTGCCGGCGCTGTCTCGCGGAGACGCGGCGCCAGAATCAGCCGGACGACTAGTCTGCATACGACCACTCATCGCGTGTCGGATTCCGCATGGAATGCCTCCATCTCGGAAACTCCCGGAAATTTCAACGTGTAGCGGGGGACTCAATCATTTTGAATCCAAAACCTCTTCGTCGCTTCGCCATTGTAAGGTGAAGATGAATTGATGAATTTTCTGAAAAGGTTCCCTCGACTTTTTTCCGCGCAAGTTCAATGATACGCCCCGTCCATGGGAACACAGCTTTCGCGCCCGGAGAGATACTGGGCGTTTACGGCTGCCGCTCCCGGAAGACAATCCAACCCAAAACAAAACAAAAAACCATGACCAAGATCCTCACCGCAATCGCACTCGCGTTCACCATGACCGGTTCCATCTTCGCCGCCGACGGCAAGATCACCGAAGGCAGTTGCTGCGACAAGGCCAAGAAGGCCGGCAAGGAGTGCTCGCACCCCTGCTGCGTCGCTGCCGCCAAGGAAGGCAAAGTGTGCGCGAAGTGCAACAAGTAGTCTGCACACCGGGCGTCTAGGATGCCCGTAAATCAAAAAGGCCCGGTCGCTTCGGTGGCCGGGCCTTTTATTTTCGGCTGAAATTCTTTGCGCACTGCCTTTGAGAATGGTGCGGCGGAACGATACCACTTTCGCCTTTCCGCAGGCACGCCGGGCCATAACATCGCGCAGCAATGAGAGCCAAACTCCGCCCCACTTCTCACGCGTCCTTTTGGATGCTCCCGCTGCTGCTGATCGCGCTGACCGCGACGGCCAGCGCGCACTCGGAGAGCGGAACGATCGGCGGGTTCACAAGCGGCTTTGCGCATCCGCTCTCGGGGCTGGATCACATCGTGGCGATGGTCGCGGTGGGGCTGTGGGGCGCGTATCTCGGTGCGCCGGCGATGTGGCTGCTGCCCGTGGTGTTTCCGGTGGTGATGGCATTCGGCGGCGCGCTCGGCGTGCTCGGCGTGCCGGTGCCGGCGGTGGAAAAGTGCATCGCGCTCTCGGGGATCATCCTCGGGCTGGCCGTGGCATTTGCCGCGAAGCCGCCGCTGTGGATCGCCGCGGTGATCGTGGGATTCTTCGCGATTTTCCACGGGCACGCGCACGGCACGGAATTGCCCAAGTCGGCAAATGCGATGACTTACGCGGTGGGCTTTGTCGTCGCGACGGGGCTGCTGCATCTCTGCGGCATTGCGTTCGGGCTGCTGGTGCGCTGGCCCTGGGGCCGCGTGCTGGTGCGGACGTGCGGCGCAGCGATCGCGGTCATCGGCACGGGGTTCCTTTTCGGGATGTTCAAGGCGTGATTCGGAATCTGACAAACGCCGCGCCGCGCCTCCGCCGCGTGCTGCCGCTGGCGATCCTTTTCCTCGCGCTCGGCGCGGATGCCCGCGCGCACACGACGATGCCGGGCGCGGGTGATTTCGTGAACGGCATGCTGCACCCCGTCACCGTGCCCGCGCATGTGCTCATCCTGCTCGGATTCGGAATCGCGCTCGGCCAGCGGAAGCCGTTCAAGCCCGCGCACACGCTGGCGGTGTTCGCGCCGTGCGCCGCCATCGCGCTGGCGCTCACGGTGCGGTTCAATTTCACCATCCCGCAGCCGGCATTGATCGGCGTGGCCCTGTGCGCGGGGACGCTCGTCGCGATCGGCAGACAGCTTCCGTTCATCGCATGGGCCGTCCTCGTGGCTGCGGGCGCAGCGGGCATGGCGTTGGATTCCGGCGTGGAAAATGGCGGCGGTGCGACAGAGGTGCGGATGCTCGTCGGGACACTCGTCGGCCTCACCGTCCTTTTCTTCACCACCGCATTTTACACCTCGCTGGCATTGGAGCAGAAAAAGAAGTGGCTCGACATCGGCCTGCGCATTGCCGGCTCGTGGATCGTCGCCATCTCGCTGCTGATGCTCGCATTTGCGCTGCGGAAGTAGCTCGTGATTTCCCGAAAATTCACGCGATGAATCCGGGAACGTTCAACTTCTGGGTGGACCGCGACACAAAGCCGGATGCGTTTGATCCCGGAATGCGGTGCCGCTGGGGCGAGTTTCTGTTCGAGGGCGAGAAGTGCGTGGTCTGCTCCGACGGCCCCACACTCACAGCGACGCTGCGCATGGGTTCCGAAAAGCCGATCCGCCTTTTCCGAATCCCGTTCGTGCTCACGCTGGCCCGCCGCCATCACGTCACGATCGGATGGAGCAAGGGCGAGATGAAGGTGTATCTGGACGCAAAGCTGATCGCAAAGGTGCCCGTGGACGTCAGCCAGCTTTCCGATTAGCGCATCGCCGGACAGACGCAAATGCACGAGAAGAGGAATCACGGCTTGACACGAAAATGCCGCTCATTCATTGGAGCGCGCAGCCACACGTTTGGAGCGATGGCGGGTTTCAAAAATCCGTAGCTCCCAGCGCGTGGCTCTTTTTATGGGCCGCGCGCTTTGCAGAACCCCAACTCAAAACGCACCGTGAAAAAACATCTCCTCACCACATGCCTGCTCGGCGGGCTGCTCTCGCAATCCGTCCCGCGCGCGCAGGCGACGGATGCAAATTCGGACACCGCGCAGAAAACCAAAACGCCCGCCGCAGCGGCGAACACGACCAAACCCGAGGAATTGCCCGAGGTGCTTGTCGAGGGGCGCGCGGAGGATTTGCTCGGCGTGGCCACCACCGCATCGCAGGGCGCGATCGGCTCCGTGGATTTGAAAGACCTGCCGCTGCTGCGCCGCGGCGAACTTCTCGAGACCGTCCCCGGCATGGTCGTCACGCAGCATTCCGGCGACGGCAAGGCGAACCAGTATTTTCTCCGCGGCTTCAACCTCGATCACGGCACGGACTTCTCCTTCTCGGTGGTCGGCGTGCCCGTGAACCTGCCCACGCACGCGCACGGTCAGGGCTACTCCGATCTCAATTTCCTCATCCCCGAGCTGATTGAAACCATCGGCTACAAAAAGGGGCCGTTCTATTCCGAGGTCGGTGATTTCTCCGGCGCGGGCGCGGCGCAGATCAGCCTCGTGCATTCACTGCCTCAGGCGATCCTGAATGTGCAGGGCGGCATGTACAATTACGGCCGCGTGCTCTACGCGAACTCCTCGAAATTCGGCGCGGGAACGCTGCTCTACGCCGCCGAATACAACCACTACGACGGGCCGTGGACGAATGCCGAGAAGTCCAACCGCTACAACTTTTTCGTCCGCTACCATCAGGAATCCGGTGACGACAAGCTGAACATCACCGCCAGCGCCTACAAGGCGCCCGGCTGGCATTCCACCGACCAGGTTCCGCAGCGCGCCATAGACCAAGGACTCATCTCGCGTTTCGGCGCGATTGACCCGACCGACGGCGGCAGGACGAGCCGCTACCAGCTCTCGCTCGACTGGACGCGCAAGGAGGACTTCGGCACCACGAAACTCAATCTGTACGGCTTCTACTACGACATGCAGTTGTTCTCGAACTTCACCTATTTCCTCGCGGACCCGGTGAATGGCGATCAGTTCAACCAGGTGGATCGCCGCTTCGTCACCGGCGGCGACATCACGCAGACACTCGATCAAACGTGGTGGGGTAAAAAGGTGCAGAACACCTTCGGCCTGCAAGTGCGCAACGACTACATCGCGGACTCCGGCCTCAACAACACAGCAAACCAGCAGGTGCTCAGCGTCCTCGTGCGCGACCGCGTCGAGGAATTCAGCACCGGGCTTTTCATCAACAACCAGATCCAGTGGTCAAAGTGGTTCAAGACCATCCTCGGCGTGCGAGGCGATCTGTATTCGGTGAATGTGAACAGCATCGAGCAGGGCAACTCCGGCAGCAAGACCGCCGCGATTTTCAGCCCGAAGCTCAGCCTCGTCTTCGGCCCTTGGAACAAGACGGAATTTTACGCCAACATCGGCTCCGGCTTTCATAGCAACGACGCGCGCGGCACGACCATCAGCTTCGACTCCGCCAACATTCCGCAGAGCCGCGTCCCCCTGCTCGTGCGCTCGAAAGGCGCGGAAGTCGGCGTCCGCACTTCCGTCGTGGAGGGCCTCGTGAGCACCGTCTCGCTCTACTACCTGCACCTCGATTCCGAGCTGACCTTCGACGGCGACTCCGGCGACACCACAGCCAACGGCCCGAGCCGCCGCTACGGCGTCGAGTTTGCAAACTTCTACAAGCCCACATCCTGGCTCACGCTCAATGCCGACCTCGCGTTGACCAACTCGCGCTACACCTCGCCCACACAGACCGCCACCGGCACGCAGGGCTACTACATCGCGAACTCCATCCCCATCGTCCTCTCCGCCGGTGCGACCGTCGAACTGCCGAGCGGCATTTTCGGCGGCCTGCGCGTGCGCTACTTCGGCTCGCAGCCCATCATTGAGGACAACACCGTGCGCCAGCCTGCCTCGACCATCGTGGACGCCAAAGTCGGCTACCGGCACAAAAACTGGGAGTTCTCGCTC
Organism: uncultured Spartobacteria bacterium; assembly: GCA_903882875.1. Lineage (GTDB taxonomy): Bacteria > Verrucomicrobiota > Verrucomicrobiia > Chthoniobacterales > Chthoniobacteraceae > SXWH01. The sequence goes on from CAIRYQ010000027.1 coordinate 10,967, forward strand.
GACGCCCTGAACCTCCTCAATTCCCACAGCCCCGACATCGCCTACTACTACCCCTCGCGACTCAAGGGCGAACCCGCCTCCGGCATCAACGGCACCGTCATCCACCCCGCCGAACCCTTCGAGATCCGCGCCGGCTTCACGCTGCATTTCTGATCCCGTGGGCTGGAAGGCGGCCCGCAACCGTAGCTGCGCTTGTCAAAGCGAAGGCTGATCCTTTTTCCTGAAGCCGAGCAGATCAAACAGCACGCGCTTTGACAAACGCGGTTACGGTTCCCCGCTGAGCGCGCGAACGGCGCGGCGCTTCGTTGCGATACGCTTCACGAGTTCGTCGGCGATGACTCCCGCGAGGATGACGGTGCCGATGATTGCGAATTCGAGATGCGTCGGGATGCCGAGGATGTTGATGGCGTTGTAGAGCACGCGCATCACCGCGGTGCCGATGATGACGCCGAGAATTGTTCCCTCGCCGCCGCGCAGGCTGCATCCGCCGAGCACCGCCGCAGCGATGGCGTACAGCTCGTAAAATTCGCCGAGACCCGATGGCTGGATGGAATTGAGGTTCAGCGAAAACAGAATCCCGCCGACACCGCCGAGCAGCGAGCAGATGACGTAGGCGGTGATTTTCATCCGGTCGGTGTTGATGCCGCTGTAGCGCGCCGCGGTCTCGTTGCGCCCGAGTGCGAGCAGATAGCGGCCCCAAATCGTGCGGTTCAGAAAAATCGCGGCGGCCACCGCGATGCCCACCATGATGAACACCGACACCGGCACGGCGAATCCGCCGACCACGTCCAGTTTTCCAATCGCGATGCGGCGCAGCCCGTCGTGCGCGCTGCCAAAGCCCTGGCTTTCATCATCCGTGACGAATCGCGCGAGGCCGCGGTAGAGCAGCAGCCCGCACAACGTCACGACGAACGGCTGCAGGCGCATCTTCGTGATCAGCAGCCCGTGCGAGAGGCCGATGAGCAGCGAGACCGCAAGCACTGCGAGCAACGCCGCCGGCTCGCTCCAGCCCTTGTGCATGAGCAGCCACGAGAGCAGCGAGCCGACCAGCCCGACGGTGGAGCCGATGGAAAGATCGATCCCGCCCGTGATGATCACAAACGCCGCGCCGATGCTGATGATGCCGAACAGCGAGGTCCAGCCGACGAGGTTTTGCAGGTTGTAGGCGCTGAGAAAATTCGGGCTCCGCAACGCCGTGAAGACGAAGATGAAGACGAACAGGCCGAAAATCCCGAGGAGTTTTTTCATGATGCGGAAGCGGTGTGTGCGGTGGCGAGGCGCATGATGGCCTCCTCGGAGAGTTCGTCGCGGCGCAGTTCGCCGGTGATTCGGCCCTCGTGCATCACGAGCGTGCGATCGCTCATGCGGAGGACTTCCTCCATTTCACTGCTGACAAAAAGGATCGCGACGCCGCGCCCGGCGAGTTCCTCCATGAGCCGGTAAATCTCCTGCTTCGCGCCGATGTCTATGCCACGCGTCGGCTCGTCGAGCAGCAGCACGCGCGGCTCCAGCGCGAGCCACTTCGCGAGCGCGACCTTCTGCTGATTGCCGCCGGAGAGAAACTGCACGAACTGCGAGAGGTCCGGTGTCTTCACGCGAAGCTGCGTGGTCATCTGCACGGCGATTTCACCTTCGCGTTTGCGATTCAAAAAACCGGCGCGTGCATCGCGTCGCAGGCTCGCGAGCGTGGTGTTCTGACCGACGGCCATTTCCAAAATCACGCCCTGCTGCTTGCGATCCTCCGGCACGAGCGCCATGCCCGCGCGGATCGCATCCAGCGGCGATGCAATGCGGACGGGCCGCCCATTCATCCGAATCTCGCCGCCCGCCGTGGGATCGATGCCGAACAGCACCTGCAGCATCTCCGTCCGCCCTGAGCCAACGAGCCCCGCGACGCCGACGATCTCGCCGGGGCACACGGAAAAATCGAGCGGCTTGCGCGGATGCGCGGCAGTGCGGAGTCCGCGCGCTTCGAGAACCGGTGTGCCGTGTCCGCGCGCGGTACGGTCGTGGCGGCCGAGGTCGCGACCGACCATGAGGCGCACCATCGCGTCGTGCGTGATTTCCCCGCGCTGCAATTCGCCTGCGTTCGCACCATCGCGAAGGACAAGCACTCGGTCGGCGAGTTCCTTCACCTCGCCGAGCCGGTGCGAAATATAGACGACACTCACGCCACGCGAGCGCAGGTCCTTCACCACACGGTAAAGCTGCTCCGTCTCGTGCCGGCTGAGGCTCGATGTCGGCTCGTCCATGATGAGCACGCGTGCATTCGTGCCGAGGGCCTTCGCGATTTCCACGAGCTGCTGCCTGCCCGGCGACAGCGCGCTCACGAGTGTGCGCGGCGCGCAGTCGAGTCCGACCTGCGCAAGCAGCCCGAGCGAATCGGAGTAAAGCCGTCGCCGATCCACAAAGCCGAAGCGCTGCGGCTCGCGTCCGAGGAAAAGGTTCGAGGCGATGTCGAGATTGTCCGCGAGATTCAGTTCCTGATGGATAAGCGCGATGCCCGCGTGCTCTGCGGCGCGCACGTTTGGAAAGCGCACGGTCTCGCCATTCACGAGAATTTCCCCGCTGTCCTGCTCCTGCACACCCGCGAGAATTTTCATCAGCGTGCTTTTCCCCGCGCCGTTCTCACCGATCACCGCGAGCACTTCGCCGCAGCCGAGCGTGAGGCCTACGTCGCGCAGCGCGCGCACGCCGGGGAAACTCTTGCACAGCCCGCGCACTTCGAGCAGCGGGCGAGCGTTCGGCTCCGGGAGATTCATGCGCGTGCGTCGCCGCTGCGGTTACTTCCCGGCTTCCTGCATCTTCTTCAGGTCCACGCGGAATTTCTCCACGTTTGCCTTCGTCACTTCGACGATTGGCACTTCGAGGAATCCGTCCTTCGGCAGCACCGATTTGTCGCCGTTCGCGAGGCCCGCGAGAATGCGCACGGACTCGAAGCCGTAGTAGTAAGGCTGCTGGCTGATCGTGCCGACGACCGTGCCGTCCGCGATTCCCTGCAACACCGCCTCCTGCTCGTCGAAGCTCACGATTTTCATCGTGCCGATTTTGCCCGCCTCCTTCGCGGCCTCCATGCACTGCGGCGCGTTGTAGGCGTAGAGCCCGACCATGCACGCGAGGTCGGGCACGGATGCCATCGCGTCCTGCGCGTTCGCCTTGGCGCGCGCGTAGTCAAAATTGTCGGTGCGCGTGTCGAGCACGGTGAATTTTTCGCCGATGAGCGGGAAGCCGTTCGGGTCCGTCTTCATTGTCACGCCGGTCGTCAGCGCCGGGCGGTCGAGCAGTTCATCAATGACGCCCTGCCGGCGCTGCTGCGAGTTGAGCTGTTCGAGGCGGCCCACGAAAATCATTACCTTCCCTCCCTGCGGCAGCGCGGACTTCACCAGTTTGCCAGCGGCGCGACCGGCCTTGTAGTTGTCCATGCCGACGAAGCAGAGCCGCTTCGATTCCGGCGCGTCCGAATCGTGCGTGATGAGCGGGCAGCGCGACGCGGCCTCGTTGATGAGATCGATCTGGTTCTTCGGATCAATGGAGCTGATCGCGATGCCATCCACTCCACGCGCGAGCAGACCCTCGACCATGCGCTTCTGATCCACCACGCCCTTCGGCGGCATGAGCACCTCGCACTCAACGCCGAATTTCTTCTCCGCCGCGCGCACGCCCGCCGCAGCCGTGTTCCAAAACGGGTCCACGCCATTCGTCACGTAGGCGAGTTTCTTCTTGCCGCCGGAAGCACCGCCTTCGGGCTTCTTGTCGCAAGCGGTGAAGAGCGCGGCGACAGCGATGGAAAGGGTGAGGAGAAAAGTGCGCGCGGAGATTTTCGATTTCATGGGAGAGAGGGCGCGGATGCTGAACACGCCGCGCGCATTTTGGAAACTGTTTTGCCAGCGAGTTCCGAGGCCAATCAGTGGACGGTCATCCCGCCGTTCACGTGCAGATTTTGCCCCGTGACGAATGACGCAGCATCGCTCGCGAGAAAAACGACCGCGCCGCCGATGTCGTCTGGCACGCCCCAGCGATCCGTGGGGATGAGCGCGCGGTAGCCGTCCTTCACGTCCTGCGGATCGTTCTCATGCCGCTCCACGGGAATCCAGCCGGGCGCGATCATGTTCACGGTGACGCCCCACTTTGCCACCTCCGTCGCGAGGCCGCGGTTGAAACCATTCTGCCCGCCCTTCGCCGCGATGTAGGCGGTGAAGTTCGGCACGCCGCGCGCGACGACCTCGGATCCGATGTTGATGATGCGTCCCCAGCGCTGCTGCTTCATGTGCGGCAGGCACGCGCGCGAGAGGAGGTATGGGCTTTTCACAAAAAAATCGAGCATCTGCTGAAAGAACGCCCAGTCGTATTCCTCGATCGGCTTCTGCGGCTGAGCGGGTGTCGCATTCAGCACGAGGATGTCCACCGGCCCGAGCGTCTTCGCGACCTCAGCGGTGATGCGCGGCACCTCCGTCTCGCTGCTCACATCACCGCGCACGAGCATCCCCTCGCCGCCCGCGGCCTTGAATTCCGCAAGCGCCTTCTCCGCACGCGCCGTGTTGTTTTGGAAATTGAGCGCGACCTTCGCGCCCGCGCGGCCAAGCGCGACGGCCATCGCCTTGCCGAGGCCGGTGGTGCTGCCGGTCACGAGCGCGACGCGGCCTGTGAGGGAAAACGGGGATTTGGTTTGCTGGGGCATAAGTCGCCACGATGTGTGCATCGAACCTGCCGGCAATCACGAGCGAAAAATATGCGCGGCTTTTTCAACGCCACCGACTGCTTTTGGGCTGGCGCTCACCGTGCCGCTTCGCTGCCGAGGACGATGAAATCGAACAGCTCGCCGTTGCGCTTCCCGTCGAGCGTGATGTCGAACGGAACGATATGCACGCCCTCGCCGAGCACGCCGCGATCTTTCATCGTCAACCTCACGGGAAAAGTCACCCGGCTCTTCGCGGCGACCGTGCCTTCGAGCACACGCGGTTCCGCTTCGATGCCGGGCGGCAGTTTCAGTTCCACGCGATGCTTCTCTGGCGTGTCGCGGAAATTGCGCACAGTGACCTTCACAGTCTGGGCGTCGTCCTTTCGCAAATCCACGCGATACGGATATGCGTGCACCCAGAACGGATCGTAGCCATATTCGTAGTTCCGATCCGGCATCAACTCTCGGTAGTGCGCGATGATCCGCTTCGACCACTCGTGGTAACGCTCCAGAAACGCAGCGGGATTTGGCATCAGCACGGAGTGCGCGCCGGAGACGATGTCGGGCTTCAGATCGCGCAGGTAGTGGCTGCCGACGAGGTAGCCTTCCTCGAAGATCGCGCTGTTGCGCGCGACCACCGCCTCGTGTCCGTTCTGCGCGGGATCGGAAGGATCGCCGAAAAGATTGTCGCCGGTGAACGCGATGCGCTTGCCGTCGAGTTCGAGCCAGAGGCAGTTCCCGAATTCGGTCTGCCCCGGCATCCAGTCCACATGCAGCTTGTAGCCTTCCCAATCAATGACCTCGCCATCGCGGATCGGGCGGTCAATTTTCAGCCCCTCGTACTCGCGGTTGTACGAAGTGATCAGCGCGCAGTAGTCGTAGCGCAGCGGATTCTCGATCGGGTCCACGATGCGTTCGAGCGTCCACGCCTTCACGCCGTAGTGCTTCTTCAGCGCCGCGCCGAGCGTGAAGTGATCGCCGTGCATGTGCGAGATCCACACCGCATCAATGCCCTTCAGCCCGAGGTGCATTTTCATCTGCTCGACCAGGCTGTGCAGCACGATCTCGGGAAAAATGCCGCAGTCGAGCAACAGAGCGCGTCCGCTGTCGGCGATGATGATGGTGAAATTTTTTCCCGCGAGCAGGTCACTGAATTTGTAGAGGTGCGGAGTGACCTGCACGAGCTGCGGGATGACCGTGGGCTTCACGAAGGTGTCCGGTTTTCGCTCGGTGAGATTCTGCACGGGATAGCCTCGGACGTAGTCGGGCCGGAACGCGGCGAGCTTCGCAGCGTAGCGCCGGAACTGCGCGTCCGCGTCCATGATCGCGGGCCCTTGCGAGGGAAAAGCAATGTCCGGCTTCAGCCCGATCACGCGATCCACCGACGCGATCAAAGCATCGAGCCCCTTCGCGAACCCATAGTCCCACTCGGTGTCGAACCAGTTGATCATCCGCGCGCCGTCGTGCATGAGCCCGCCTGTGAAGGCGCACGCGCGTCCGCCATTTTTCAGCACGAAACTCATCCCGCCCGGCGAGTGCCCCGGCGTGCTCACGCACGTCAGCTCATGACCGCGCCACGCGAACACCTCGTCATTCGCCAGCGCGCGATCCACGCGGATCGGAACGGCAGATGGGCGCACGAAGCTCGCGCCATGCACGGTGAATTTGTCACCGAGCGTCGGTCGCCATTTGCGAAACTGCAGCGGATTTTCCAGTAGCTCCTGCTCGTCCTTCGGCGCGGCGACCTTCGCCTGCGTGCGGTCCAGCCGCGCGATGCCCTGGCACAGTTCGCGGTGATGATCGGTGAAGAGCACCCACTCCACGCGCTTCACACCGATCTTGTTCAGATGATCCAGGGCGCTGCCGTCACCGAGGTTCACGAGCAATGCCGTGTCGCCGTCGCGCAGCACCCATACGTTGCAGGTGTCGGCCCAGAGAAAAAGATTCGGGTGCGCCTTGGCATCCGGCTGCGAGAAACCTGCGGCGTGAAGCCGCGCGCAAGTGAGCAGGCTCAGGATCAAAGTCAGCCACATTTTTGGCATCGTGCGGGAATCGGTCTTCGTCGGGTTCATGGTTATGGGAAGGAAGAGTGCCAGCGCACAAGGAACCGCATCACGGCTGACACCAGATGTACACAGTCAGCGGACCGCTCGTGCCCACGCCGGTCTCGGTGTAGCCGAGCGCGGCGATGTCGGGTTTTCCGTCGCCGTTGAAATCCGCGACGAACAATCCGGTCTCGTAGTGCAGGTGGTAATCGAGCGCGATGATCTGCCGCCTTGTCGCATCGAGTCCCGCCGCGCTGCCGGGAATGATGTGGATCTCTTTGCTCTGGCCGATCGCGAGGAACACATCGTCAAAACCGTCGCGGTTCCAGTCGCCGACGGCGATGCTCTCACGGATCAGCGAAGCCGGGCCGCGTTTGCTTTTCAGGTCCACGGGCCATGCGATGCGCTGGTGCGGCTCGGCTCGGAAAGGCTGCGCCGCATTGCCGGTGTTGAGAAATTCTTCGGCGGGCTCCTGCGCCTCGTACGGCGCGATGAGCACATCGGGCTTCTTGTCGCCGTTGAAATCACCGACGGCGAAATAGCGCCACTTCGAGTCCCGCGGAGCGATTCGCCGCGGCGGTGCGCCGTGCAGCAGGACATCGCCGTACGAAGTGAGGATGTCCGCTTTGCCGTCCCCGTTCAGATCAATGCGTCGGAGATCGAGATACGCGCCGCTCATCTCCGGCTGAACCGTCTGCAAACTCAGCCTGCCATCCTTGCCCTGCACGATCTGTTGCACGGCACCGAAACGCCGTGCGACGGATACGCCGTGCGGTGCGCGCTTCGGATCTTCACCTGCGAAGACATGCACGATTTCGCCGACAGGCAGTGCGTGCGTTTCGTATTCGAGTTTGCCTTTCGACAGCAACAGCACCGAGGTCTGGCCCGACACGAGGAAGTCGGGCAGCCTGTCGCCGTTCAGTTCCGCAGTGGCGATCTTAAGATGATCGGAGGCGATGCCCGGCAGCACGATCTCCTTGTCGGGCTCATCGGCAAATCGTCCGGCGTGATTGAGGAAGATGCGCACGATCGCGCCGTCGCGCGCATCGTTAAGCGAGACGATCGCAATATCAGGCCGCCCATCGCCGTCGAAGTCGCCGAACGCCGCGGACTGCGCGCCAAAATTCCACGCGGCCACGATCACATTCGGCTGCATGATTCGGAAACGCGGATCCGGCCGCGACGGCGGAATTTTCCCCCAGCCCACGCGCGTGCCCGTCTCGATGCCCTCGCCGAGGTATGCTTCCGGCGGAAGGATCGGGCCGTGCCCCGGCAGGATGAAGTCCGCATGCACATCCTGAAGTTTCCGCAGGCTCGCGAGCACATCGTGCGCGCTGAAATTGATGCTGCCCGAGTAGCCGAGTGGCCCGTGTGGCATGATCAAATCGCCCGTCGCGAGGAACCGCTTCCCGTCCTTCTCGAAGCTCCATCCCATCGATCCCACCGTGTGCCCCGGCGCGCGGATTGCACGCACTTTGAGGCCCGCGAGATCGAGTTCCGTGTCCTCCATGATCCGAATGTCCGTCGGCACCGGCGGATGGAATCCGTAGCCGGAGTTCAACGGGACGTGATGCTGCAATGTGTAGGCCATCTCCTCGCTGCACACGAACTTCGCGCCTGTCGTCACGCGCCAGAGGTATGCACCCGGCGCGTGGTCGCCGTGCTCGTGCGTTGCCAGCACGAATTTCACGCGCATCGGATCGAGACCCGCCTGCCGGATCGCCGCCCATTCGCGCTCAAACGAAAGCGCGGCGTGCGCCTCGATCAAAATCAGCCCGTCGGACGCCTCGATCACGCGCTGCCCGCCCATGTCGCTCTCCGTGCGGCCTCCGGGAATTCCCCACAAGCCGGCAGCGATCGGATCGGCTGCGGCCTTCGCAATCCACGGTTTCTCCGCGTGCGGCACCGATTGATTCAGATCGCAGCGCCATCGCTCGTGAAAATCGGCGTCCATCCCGATCACGACGCCATCGGCGCGCGCGGCGACGATTTGATCCTCGCGGTTCACAGCGAGCAGCGCGGCACCGCCAAGTTGCAGCGGCTTCGACAGACCAGGCACCCCGGAAAAATGTGCATTGCTGATGCGGTAAAGTGCGCCATCCCAGCACGACACGATCATTTCACCACGCGATATCAGCTCGAGATCGGCGACGGCGTCCGGCATCCGCGATGTGCGGACCTCACCCGACTCCACATCGAGCAAGCAAATGTCCCTCGCTTCTTCATCCGATGGGAGAAAAGCACTGCCGCCCAGCCCGCGACTGGTCCAATGATGCGGCCATGCAATGAGATGCTTTCCGTCCGGCAGAAAACGCAGGTCGAGCCACGCGGCCTCAGGGAACGACGCGGCTTCGAAACGGCGCAGCAGCTCACCATGCCCGTCGAACACTGATACCACCGGGCGCGACGGCGTGAAGCGCGTGCCGATATGCTGCGGATTCGCCGTCGCGGAGGAGCGCACCCACCGCTGCCAGCCGCGGTAGTCCGCAGTGGCCACGCGAGCAAGCGAACCATCCGCCGCCGCGTGCAGCGCGAACGAGAGCGGTGCGCTCACCGGCACGTCCCATTGTTCGAGCGCAATTTTTTCACCGTTGTGCCTCGTCGGCGCGCCGTATGCACCTTTCTCTGGCGCACCCACCGCAGGAAGATCGCCCAGCGCCGCACGCGACCAGAGCGGTTTGCGCTCGTTTGGTTGCAACACGTGCAGATTGTCCGGCAACGCACGGCCTTCGAGCACAGCCGCGTGACCGAGCACGATGATCCCATTCGGGAGCGCAACCGCGGCAGTGCCGACGGCGTCCTCCGCGACGGGAAGATTCACGGTGAACTTCCACGACGGATCTTCCTTCGGATGCCACAACGCCGACTTGCCCGCGTTCACCCATATGCCGTCCGTGCAACTGAGCACCTTCATGCCGAGGTGATTTGAATGATCGCCGTAGTGGAATGACGCCGTAGCAAATCCCTCCTGCGTGCCGAGCGGCGGCAGCGCGAACGTCTGCGCGCCGCGGATGAACACCGTCGGAAAATCGTTCGCCTTTCCATCTGCATGAGTGCAGAGCGCCATCACGGACGCGCCGTCTGGCAGCACCGTCACCGACTCGATCCATCGCTGTCCGACCGCGTGATGCGCGATGATTTTTCCCGTGGCATCGAGCACGATCACATTCGGGTCTTCCGCCGGAGCGATCGTTCCGAGCACGATGCGCCCGCCATCCGCGGACATGTGCAATGCGGACACGCCCTGCCACGGCAGCGGCCCGGTGCCGCGCGCATCCCACGCTGGCGCTTTCGTCTGCGCCAAAAGATCCGACGCGCAAGCCAGCGCGATCACGCCGGCGACTTGCAGATGGCGAATATTTTGGAACATGGGAGTGATCCTATTTTTCCCGGATGAGCGCCGCAATCTCGTCGACGTTGACCGGATGATCGAGCACCACGACACGACCGATGAGTCCGCGGTAGTACGCATCGTGAAAATAGAAAATCTCCGCGCCCAACACGAGAGACGGCACGACCGGCGCATCGTTCGGAACCTTCGTCGTCGTGCCTTCATGCACCTGCCTGCCATTGAGGAAAAGCCGCACCCGCCACTGCCCGTCCACAGGCGCGGCGGTCATCGCAATGTGAACCCAACGCTCCGCGTCCACCGTCTCGGAGGAAGTGAATGTCTCGGTTGCGTTGATGCGCGTGGTGAGACGGTAGGGTGCCTTTTGTCCGAGCAGTCCGAGGATGAAACGGCGCGCGCCGTAGCCGACCACGTCGCCTTTTCCAGACTGCCCGCCGCGGCCCATCTCGGGCGCGGGCTTAATCCACGCGGCGAGCGTGACGCCCTTCGCCGGAGCGCCGCCGCCGTGGACTCCCGCGAGCGCGACCGGCAGCGTATCCTTGTTCGTATAGCTCGGATGGCCGAGGTAATTTTTCAACGCGCCGTCGCGACGGTAGTCCGCGCGGCCTGTGGTGTTGTCGGCGAAACGCAGCGCGTGGCGGCCTTCGTCCACGATCCATTCGAGATTCGCAAGATCGAGATGTCCGAGCAAATTCGGCACTGCGCCGTTCAGGACGACGCTACCGCTGCCTTCCTCCATGCGAAAGTCCGCGATCGCGCCCGCAGGCGCTTTTGCAAAAGTTGGCGGCTCGCCGTTCGGCTTTGCAATGCCGGAGGGAGCAGCCTCGTTTTCGTTGAGCCTGCGGAATTCCACATCCGTCACGAGCATCGCGCCAGTTCCCGCATTTCCGAATGCGACGGCCAGCGCGCCGGTGTCCTCGGGCACTTCGAAAATGAAACCGGTCTTCTTCCAGTCAAACGTGCCGTTGCCTGCGAAGTGCCGCGCCTCTGCGAGTTTGTTGTTCGTCTTCGCCTGCAATGCTTCCAGCTCGATGCGTCCGCCCGGCCCGTGGGAGTTCTCGGATTTTACGAGCGCAGTGACGACGTATCGTCCTGCGGCGACCGGCCCGGATTTTTTCAGGATCGCTTTTCCAAATGACGCCGGCCCGAGCCTCATCGCAAAGCCGCTGCCGGCAACGCAGTCCTTCACCAGATCGTATGTCGGGCGCTGGTTGTGTCCCGTCATGAACGGCGTGCGTCCGTAGATCCAAGTTTCGCTCAGCGGCACGTACTGGCTGAACGTGAGCTTCGGCCACTCGTCCGCGAAAATGAAGTGCTTCTTCGGATCGAGCGTCGGCATGTCATAGACCTTTGACTGTGAGAAAAGCTTCGCCGCTTCGTCGTGCGGATAGCCGGTGTAGCGGTACTTCACGCGGATCTTCGTGCCTGGCACCGCGGTCTCCGGTGCGAAACTCACGCCGGTGTCGTAGAAGGCTGCACACACTGCGGTGTTCAGCTTGCGCTCGACGATTTTCGTCGCGTCCTTCGCATCGCGGTTCCAGCCCGTATCAATCTCGTACTCGACCGCGGGCGCGACCTGCATCTCCTCGCCGTGCCTGCCGAACCACACGCGCAGGCCGTGGTACGGTTCCAGATCATTTTGCGGGCCGGGATCGAACGGCCCGACCGGCCGGTGATACAACTCGCCGCCGCGCCGCACCGCGACGAGGTACTGCCAGCGAAATGGATCCAACGGCGTATGATGCTCAAAATCGAAACCGTAACGGAAGTGAAACGGCTCGCCCTTTTCCACATCGAGTTCGCTCTCGATGTCGTAGGTGTAGGTGCCGCGCTGCGCATCGAAGCCGACCGTCATCGTGCTGTGCGTCGTGAAGCGATCCTTCACGCTGCGCGCCGACCACTCCGCCTTCAACGTGCGCCCGCCACCGCTGACGACAGACTCGGTCCACGTGCTCGCGGCGTCGGGAAACGCGCCCTGGTTTGCGAGATCCCAGTGCGAATCAAAAGTGAGCTGCGGCTTGTAGCCCGGCCTGAGTTTCGCAAAGCAGCTCGGATCCTTCGCGTAGTGAAGCTGGAGCACGGGTTCGTCGCCGTCGAAAACCCACTGGCGATCACCGAGCCATCTGCGCACGGAAAAATTCGGCGTGTACGGCTGTTCGGACGCAGACGGTTTGTCCGTCGCCGCGGGCAGCGGCTTCACCGCGACCCTTTCAAAAATCACGCGCGCACCGCTGCAGACGCCGATCCCTGCGACGCCCTTTCCGAGCGGCAGGAACGAATCGCGCCACCGGATTTTCTCCGCACCGTCCACGCTCACGGTGATCTCGCCGCCCTGCGCACTCGCACGAATTTGCTGCGGCGCGTTCAGTTTCACCTCGCACGGCGCCACGCGCACGTAGCCGCCCTCCGGCCACTTCACGAGCGCGACGACCTGATACTTGTGCGAGAGCTGCACGCGAAAGCCGCCGGCCTCGCCAGCGCGCAGCAGCAACGCGGACTCGAAGCCCGCATCGCCGAACGTCGCATCCGGCCACGCGCTCCATCCGCCACCAAAAAAGCGGAACTGCTTCGCGGCTTCCGCGATGGTGACGGTCGCGGAAATCTCCGCATCTGCGAACTTCTCCTGCGCGCACAGGGTGCTCCATTTTTCCGCAGTCAAAATCGCCGCGCCATTCGCAATGCTCGCGCCTTTCCAATCCGGCGGCTGCGATGACCATGCTGAGAGATCCTGCGCCGATGCGACGGACGCGAAGAATGACGACACATATGCGGCAACGAGAGGAACGGATTTTTTCATGGGGCGGAAAAATTGCCGCACGGAATCTGCCAGGCAGACCAGTCCTACTCCATCACCGAAAATTCCGGTGAGAGCAGGAGGGCCTGGCAGAGTTCCTCCAGTGCGGTGAGCGGCTTCGCGGGTTTGCTCGGATCGGCAAAATCCACGCGGGCGTCCCATCGCTGCACCATGCCGGGCATGCCGGGCATCGCGCTGCCGGGGACGGTGATGCTCGGGGACCATTGGTAAGGGCCGCCGTCTTTCTCGCTCTGGCTGCTCACGATGAAATCGAGCGTGTCGCCTTTTTTCACGGAGACTTTGGCGAGGTCCGTGCAGAGCGATTGCGCCTTCGCCTTCCACTCGCCAATTTCGCCGCTGCGGCTGCTGATGATGCGCGCGATGACACCCTCGGTCTTCGCATCGGTGTGCGTGAGTTCGGCGGAGATGTTGATTTCCCCGTCAAGCGGCGCGATCCAGCGGCGGATGCTCGAGAGCGCGGCGCTCACTCCGGGATCGCCGCCCATCGCATCCACCTTGACCTCACTCGGCTTGCCGTCGGCGGTCGTGAGCGTCCCCTTGAACGCCTTGCCGTCGAAGGCGCTGAACTTGGAAAAATGCTTCACGCGCTTCGACGTGTCGTCGAATCCTCCGTAGCCGTACTGCCAGTCACCGGATTCCGGATGCACAAGATCGTTCTGCGGATACGCGGCGAGGTAGCCGCGTGCGCGCTTCAGCTCCGCGTCGCTCGGCTGGCGCTGGAGCACGCGGCGGTAAAGCTCAGTGATGCGGGCCGCGTCATCGGACAAGTCCTTCGTGAGCGAGGCGGCGAGCGCCTTTGCGCTATCGGTGATGAGCGGGCTGTTCATCAAAATGAGCGCGCGCGGCGTGAGCGCGGTGCGTCCGCGTTTTGGCGCGCTGAAATTCGGATCGGGAAAGTCGAAGCTGCGGTAGAGCGACGGCTGCGTCTTGCGTTCCACGAAGCCGTAAATGGTGCGCCTCGTCGTCGTGTCAATTTTCTCCGCCTTGCCAAACTGGTCATTTTTCAGCCGTCCCGTGACGGCGAGCAACGCGTCGCGGAACGGCTCCAGATCCAGCGGGCGCATCGGGAAATCCGCGCGCTGATACGCGGCGGTGAGCATGATGTGCCTGTGCAGCTTCTTGAAGCTCCACCCATTCTCCATGAACCACGCGGCGAGGTGATCGAGCAGCGGCTGATTCGTCGGTTTGTCGCCGCGGAAGCCGAAATCGCTCGGCGTGCCGACAATGGGCTCGCCAAAATGCCATGCCCACACGCGGTTCACGATGACGCGCGCGGTGAGCGGGTTGTCCTTGCTCGCGATGGCCTTCGCGAGTTCGAGGCGTCCGCTCTTGTCCTTTGGAAAAGGCTCGGGCGCGACGTGCCGCAGCACGGTGAGGAACTGCCGCGGCGCATCCGGCCCTTTCGCATTTGGGTTGCCGCGCACGAAGACCTTGCCGTCATACATTTTCTCCGCATCCACAAAAATCATCGGCCGCACGGGCGCGCCAGGATGCGTGAGCGTGAGCTTCTCGAACTCACCGAAAATTTTCACCGATGGGTCGTCCGCGGGCAGGATGCGCGACGAGCGGATGCTCTTTGTGGAAAACTTCATGCCCGATCCTTTCGCGATGAGGATCTGGTGGAGCGATTCCTGATCGGCGTCAGGCAGCGGAAGCTTCGCGTCCAGCGCATCGAGGCGGTCGAAGAACATCGGCTGGAGCTTGTCCACGAACGGATAGTGCTCCGTCATGAACAGATCGATTTCCTCCTGCGTGAGCTGCACGGGCTTCTCGATCTCGGACTTCGCAAGCGCGCGCCATGCGGTGTCCACGCCGGCGAATAACTCGTTGTAGCGTCTCGCGATTTCCGCAAGATCCGCAGCGGGCGTAGCGAACGCCTTCGCGACCAGCGGATGCAGCGTCGGCGCGGGATCGAGCTTTGCCTTCGTGATGAACTCGATGAACGGCCCGAAGACTTCGGGATGCGCCTGGATCCAAGCCTTGCGGCTGGCAATGACGGACGCATGCACGGCGGTGCTGAGCTTCCGCTTCAGGCACATGTCGGGCACCTGCTTGTTGTCGTATTGCGACTTCCAGCCCGACTCCTCGGCGAGCGCAAGATAATCGCCGACGCGGGTGCGCGCCTCGTGGATCGCCACGCTCGCGCCCTTGATGGATGCGACTGCAAAATCGCCACGCAGCTTGAGATCTTTCTCCCGGAACTCGCGCACCTCCGGAGTGTCCGCCTGCGGCAATGCGGGCGTCATGTCGGGTTCCTTGCTGCTCTTCAGGATGGCGTAAAGGCCGTAGTAATCCTTCGTGGGGATCGGCTCCAGCTTGTGATCGTGGCAGCGCGCGCAGCCGATGGTGAGGCCCATGAGTCCGCGTCCGATCACATCAATCGTGTCGTCCAGCGTGTCGTCGTCGAGCCTGCGATCCTTGCGCCGCCCGATGCCGAGAAAACCCATGCCGGCGAGCGTGCCCGCGTCGTTCGCCGTGTCGAGCTGATCGGCCGCGATTTGCTCGATGAGAAAGCGGTCGTAGGGCTTGTCGTCGTTGAATGCCTTGATGACGTAGTCGCGGTACGTGAACCCATTCGGATACGTATCATCGCCGTTAAAGATGGCGCCCATGTTGTCTGCGTAGCGCGCGACATCCAGCCAATGCCGCCCCCACTGCTCGCCATAGCGCGGATCAGCAAGGAGCCTGTCCACGAGCGACTCAAATGCCCGAGTGGAAGTGTCCGCGACGAACGCATCCACCTCGGCGCAGCTCGGAGGCACGCCGAGCAGATCGAAATACGCACGGCGGATCAGCGTGCGCCGGTCCGAAGGCGGGGCCTTCCCCGGCACGAGCGCGTCGAGTGCTTCGGGTTTCAGCGGCGGCACAGGCTGGTAGGCCCAGTGCTTCTTCGCATCCTCGAGATGCTGTTCGATTTTCGTGATCTCATGCTTGCCGGTGCGCGAGTCGGGCGCGCCCATTTTGATCCATTCCTCGAGCGCCGCAATCTGATCGTCGCCAAGCTGCTTTTTCGGCGGCATCTGCAAATCCTTGTCCGTCCATTTCACCGCCTGGATCAGCAGCGACTTCGCGGGGTCGCCCGTGACCAGCGCCGGCCCGGTGTCGCCGCCTTTCAGCACGCCTTCCTTCGTATCGAGAGCAAGCCCGCCTTTCTGTTTTTTCCCAGCGCTGTGGCACTCGTAGCAACGCTCGACGACGATCGGGCGGATCTTGTTTTCAAAAAAGGACAGTTGCTCCGGCGTCGGCTCCGCAGCATTCAGCGCGACGAGCGGGAGCAGCATCCAGCAGGCGGGGATTGTGAGTGAACTGACGGAAAATCTCATGGAATCAGAGCGGTGCTTCAGTGCCGGGATCATACGACACCGCCGATGTCTATGATGTGAAGCTGACGGCCTTGATTCGTGTGCGGCGAATCAATGCACACCCACCGCTCGTCGCGGCTGGTGCGCGGGTGGTTGTCCACGCGCCATTCGCCCTTGTAGGCCGGTGGCAGCGGGAATTCGCCGAGGTCAATGCGGCGGTTCGATTTGATGTGATAAAGGTGCGGAGTCTGCAGGCGATGATCGCCTTTGGGATAGGTGTCGTTGAGTATCCACTCATTGTTCCGCAGGTAGGTGAGGTGGCCGCCGCTATCGAGCACGCCTCTGCCGATCTCCTCGACGATGCCGGAGTCCTTGTCCGCAAAAAGAAAATCGCCCCACTGGTCGTTTCCGATCCAGCCTTTGGCCTGTGAGAGAATGTGCGTGGTATCGCGCCAGATGAAGTGCGACGCGTAGCCGTTCGGGATGACGATGCGCAAATCGCTGCCGTCCATCGCGGCGGTGACGAGCCGCGTGAGATGACCGCCCTTCGGCTGCGTCCAGCGATGCAGCATGATGAATCGCTTCCCGTCCGGGCCGCACAGCAAGTGGTAGGCGTGATGCTTCGATGTGGGGTGATTTTCGATGACCTCGCCGGTCTTCGACAACCGCTCGTGCGTGACGACGAGCTTCTCCGCGCCCGTCTCCAAATTCACGTGTGTGACACCGCTGCCGGCGGGGGCCATGTCGTCGAAAAATCGGTCTCGGATCCCCGCGTAGCCGTAGCCGGGCCGGCAGTCGGCCACTCGGGAAAAATCGCAGGACACGGCTTCCTTGCCATTCGGACTCAGCGCGTAAATCGGCGTCGAAAGCGTCCGCTTGTCGCCCGTGTTCACGTCGAGGATGTGGCTCACGAAGCGATCCTTCTCGCGGTCGTTCCAGATGATCTTCGACGCAGTGTCTGGTATCCATTGCAACATGCAGCCCTGCTGCCAGCACCACGCGTTTGATTTGCCGAGCGGGATCCATTTGTCCTTCTCGTGCAAGTCCACCATGCCGACTTCGATTACGTCCTCCGCAGTCGGCGAGCGATGCTCGAAGGTGACCTTGTTACCGAGCACAAAACGGTTGTCCGGCGAGAACTGCAGCTTGTCGTAGTAGCCGAACCAATGGAATCCCGGGCCGCGCGTGATCTGGCGGATGGGCGGAAACTTCGCAGCATCCTGCCCGCGCAATCCGACACTGACAGAGGCAGCAGCGAGCGTGGAGAGGAACTGGCGACGGGACGTTTGATTCACGGTGTCTCGGGAGTTTGATCTGCGGTGGATGAATGGTTGACGCGCTTTGCGGCAGCAAATCCGACAGGCACGAGCAATGCCCTGCTAGGCTACGATGTCCTTCACGACTTTGCCGTAAACATCCGTGAGCCGGAAATCGCGGCCGGCGTAGCGATACGTGAGCTTCTCGTGGTCGAAGCCGAGCAGGTGCAGCATCGTCGCATGGAGATCGTGGACCTCGACTTTATCCTGCACGGCGAGCGCGCCAAAATCATCGGTCGCACCAAAGACTGTGCCGGGCTTCACGCCGCCTCCGGCCATCCACATGGTGAAGCCGCCGGCGTTGTGATCGCGCCCGATGCCCTTCTTTTTCGCGACTTCGTTGTTGTCGCTCGTAGGCGTGCGACCGAACTCGCCGCCCCAAAGGATCAGCGTGTCCTTGAGCATGTCGCGCTGTTTCAAATCGGTGAGCAGCGAGTGCAGCGGCTGGTCGGCGGCTTTGCACAGATCGCGATGGCGCTCGTCGTTCAGGTCGTGCGTGTCCCAGTCGTTGTGAAAGACCTGCACAAAACGCACGCCGCTCTCCGCAAGCCGTCGGGCGAGCAGAAACTGCCTGCCCTGCTCGGTGTCGCCGTAGAGTTCACGGATGTGCGCAGGCTCGCGCGTGAGATCGAACGCATTCGTCGCCTCGATCTGCATCCGGAAAGCCGTCTCGAACGCGCTCACCCGGCCCTCCAGCAGCGCGTCGCCGGGATGCTTCTGCGCAAAGTCCTCGTGCATCGCGCGCATGAGATCGAGCTGGCGCCGTTGCTCGCGCAGCGAAGTGGTGCCGCTGCGGATGTGCTCGATCATTCTTGTGACGGTCGGATCCTTCGTCGGGATGCCCGTGCCGCCGCACCATGCCGGGAGGAATGCGCTGCCCCACTGCTTGTCGCCGCTCGCCGTCGTGCCATTTGGCGAGAGCGCCACGAAGCCGGGCAGGTTTTGATTTTCCGAGCCGAGGCCATACACAGTCCACGAGCCGACGCTCGGCCGCACGCTCGCAAAATCGCCGGTGTTCATGATGAGTTGAGCGGGTTCATGCACCGAGGTCTTCGTGTGCATCGAGCGCACCACGCACATTTCGTCGGCGTGCGCCGAGAGCTTCGGGAAAAGTTCACTGAACTCGGTGCCGCATTGCCCGTGCTTTGCAAACTTGAATGCCGATCGCTGCAGCTTGCCGCTGAGCCGCCCCATGCCCGAGGCGACATCGCCCGCAGCCTTCTGGTAATCCTTCATCACATCATCCGCGCGCTTGCCGTGGAATTTTTCGAGTGCCGGCTTCGGATCAAAGGTGTCCACCTGCGACGGCCCGCCCGTGCAGAAAATCTGGATCACGCGCTTCGCCTTCGCTGGGAAATGCGGCCGCTTCGCAGCGAGCGGCGACAGCGGGTCGGACTCCACGGCCATGCCGGTATTCCTCATCAGCGCGGCGAGGGCAAGGCCACCGATGCCGAACCCGGCACGCTGGAAAAAACTTCGCCGCGTCATCTCGGAGCACGGGTGGAAATTGGAAGGAGACGTCGGATTCATGGCAACGATACTACCCACGGTGTATGCACCCGCTGGAAAAAATCTTGCGCAAACACGTCGTTTTCCCAGTCTTCTTCAGAAAGGAATCCAGGAAAATTTCCGCGGAATAGGCGGAGCACGAACCACGGATTATGTGGACGGGCATAGGGCTCCTCCGAAAATCATCGCTGCCATGGGTGACACCCGTATTGATCTCTTTTCTCATCCGATCGCTCGATATTTTCTCAATCGCATCAGGCAGCCCGTTCGCCAAGGATATCGGACGGAACCCGTCATGCGAAGCGGTGCTAAGAGAACTTGGAAGGCACCCTTTAACTGCTAGCGTCATCTTGCAATGAATCGTTCGATAAATCGCGTCGCACAACCGCACGCGTGCTCGCCGGTTCGTCGCATGTGCCCCTCAATCCCATGATCTCCATGCACCTCGGCAAACACAAACTTGGATTCATCTTCACAGTGGCGACCGCGCTGCTCCTCTCCAGCATCGGAGCTGTCTTCTCAAAAGAGCAGGATCCGGTCATCACAGCGCAGGATCAGGCGACGCTGAAGTTCGTCGAGAAGCTCGGCGGCAAAGTCACGTACAGCGGCCCGGCGATCATCCGGCACGTCCCGCATGAAGTGGATTTGTCAGGAACGAAAGTCACCGACGCGGATCTCGCTGAACTTCCCGGCCTTGGTTCGTTCACCAATCTCAAGCTCAACAAGACAGCGATCACGGATCGCGGACTGGAGGCGCTCGGCTCGCGGCCAGAGATTTATCTGCTCGATCTCTCCGGAACAAAAATCACCGACGCCGGACTCACGCACCTCTCGTCGCTCCCAAACCTAATGACCCTTTTTCTCACGGACACACAGATCACCGACGCCGGGCTCGCGACGCTCGGCGCGGTCTGCCGACTGAATTCGCTCGACCTGTGCGGAACCCGAGTGACCGGAACCGGGCTCAAGGAGCTCGCATCGCTCGAAATTTTCTCGCACCTCGAACTCGACGGCACACCGCTCTCCGGCGACGGCCTGCGACAAGTCTGCCGGCTTCGGCACCTGCAAAGTCTTTCGCTGGTTGATGTCAGGTCACTCACGACTGGCTTCGGTGAGCTGGGATCGCTCGAAAAGTTGGGATCGCTCCAGCTCGACGGCACTGCGGTCTCCGACGCCGATGTGAAGAGGCTCGCGGCACTGTCCTCCCTGTACCATCTCCGCCTGAGCCGCACGCAAGTGACCGACGCCGGCGTCGAAGAACTTGCGGCGGTGAAAAACTTGCGCCGGCTTTTCCTCAACGAGACGCCGGTAACCGGCACCGGCCTGAAGAAACTCGGCGCAATCCCAAGACTGCAGACGCTGTGGCTCAACGGCGCGCGTGTCACAGACGACGGAATGCGCGGCATCGCAGCACTCGCGGCGCTCGAAGTCGTCGGCCTCGACGAGACAAAAGTGAGCGACGCCGGACTCCTCGAACTCGCGGGCCTCAAAAGACTTTCACAACTGTGGGTCAGGAAAACCAAGATCACCAATGCCGGGCGCGAAAAGATGCTGAAAGGCGGGATGGATTGCGAAATCCACCTTTGATTCAATCCATCCGGCGCGACGCCGACGGAAATTGATCAGATCAGCTCTTCGATCGGTCTGCCCACGTCCACAAGCGGGTGCGGGCGGCCGGTCGTGTCCATGATTGTCTCGCTGCGCGCGTCAATGCCAAGGTGGCGGTAGAGCGTGGCAAAGACATCCTGGTAATGCACCGGTCGCGAGGTGACATCCGCGGCGTAGCGATCCGTGCTGCCGATGACCTGGCCTGTTTTCAATCCGCCGCCGGCCATGATGCCCATCGCGACCTGCGGCCAATGTTCGCGGCCGGCCTTGGCGTTGATTTTCGGCGAGCGGCCAAATTCGCCCCACACGATGATCATCACGTCGTTGAGCATGCCGCGTTCGTCGAGGTCGGTCACGAGCGTGTCGAGCGCGTGGTCGAGCAGCGGGCCGAGGTAGCGGATGCGCGTGAAATTGTCCTCGTGCGTGTCGAAGTCGCCGATGCTCAGGCTCACGCAGCGCACGCCCGCCTCGACGAGCCTGCGCGCGAGCAGAAATTTCTGCGCGCACTTCGGGCTCTCCATCGTCTCGCGCATCTCGGGCATGACGATGCGCGGCGTGTAACGTTCGAGCACGCGAGGATCTTCGTTCGCGAGGTCGAGCGCGGCGGCAAATTTCCCCGAGGTAAGGATGCCCATCGAGAGCTGCGTGAATTTGTCGAGCGCGTCCATCGAGCCACTCGCATCCACGTCGCGACGGATCGTGTCGAGTTCGCGGAGAAGGCTCACGCGATCCTCGAGCCTGCGCACGGTGAGCCCGTCCGTGAGGGCAAGGCTGTCGTTGCGGCCGTAGCTCTGCTTTTCGAGCTCGGCCAGCATGCCGACGGAGAGCGCGAGGGGGAAAAGATTCGAGATGTCCGGCCGGTACGCCGAGTGCGTCGCGCCAAGGAAGCCGGGTCGCGCGCTGTTCCGCACGAATGGCCGGCCCTGCATGAGATCCACAAAAAGCGGCGCGGTGTCGCGCGCGGTGCCGAGCAGCTTGTTGACCACGCAGCCCATCGCCGGGCGCCCGCCGACGTTCACGAGATCCTTTTCCGTGAAGCCCGACTGGCACTGGAAGGCGTCGTGCTTGCCGTCCGCGCCGACGAGTGAGCGGAGGAAAACATATTTGTTCGCATTCGCCGCAAGCCTCGGCAACAGCTCGGTGACATGGAAGCCGGGGATCTTCGTGCGGATCGATCCGAACTCACCGCGAATCTCTGACGGCGCGTCCGGCTTTGGATCGATGAGATCCATCTGCGGCGGCCCGCCGTCGAGGTGGATATTGATGATCGCCTTGTTCGATGAACGGATTCCCGCGGCGTCTTCGGCGCGCAGCATGTCCGCAAAAGTCAGCCCTCCAAAACCGAGCACGCCGGCCTTCAAAAAGTTCCGGCGACCGATGCCGTGGCATATCTGAGGTTGTGATTTCACAGTCGAGTGCGGGTGGAAAGTGTCTGACGAACATGCCGCGCGGAGGGATTTTATTTGGGCGTTTTTCTCCGGCGCTCAAAAAAGGCCGCGGATCCGGCGTGCCTCCGGGTTTCGCGCCCATGCCCGACAACCCCGAACCAGCACGTACGCAAGAGGTGAGCAAATTTTTCCGGGCGATTTTTACATGCCCAATGAGGACGGAGAACGGCGCGGAACATTCGCATGGATCCAATTTGGCAATCCATCACAGAAAAATATGGAAATTAAAAAATACGCTGTTTCCGAGCGCGATCTGGCACGCCGGAAGCTCAGTAGTGATTGTAGTTATAGAAATTATAATCATGAAAACGCTCCTCTCTCTCGCACTTCTCCTCACGGCAAAGCTCACCGCCAGTGCCTTCGACCTCGGCACTCCCTCGGAGTCCACTCCCTACGACCGCTACATGAGCCCGGTTCGCAATGTCCTCTCCACACTCGGCCAGCAAAAGCCCAGCATGGAGCAAGTCAAGAAGCTCATGGTTCAGGGCCGCAGCTTCCATTACCGCATGGATAATCCCTACGTGGCCGCGATGCCCGAAACCACCGCGGCGAAACGCTCCGGCGACTGCAAGGACAAGGCTCTCTGGCTCTGCAAGCAGCTCGGTGACAGCGACGTGCGCTTCGTTATCGGCAAGACCGAGGCTGGCGTCCGCATCAGTCACGCGTGGGTGCTTTGGAAAAACGAAGGCCGCTGGTGGCTGCTGGACTGCACGCTGAAGAGCGCGCCCGTCCCCGCCGATTCGGTTCCCGAGAACCGATACATCCCGCTCTACAGCTACAGCAAGGGCAGCACTTTCCGTCACTCTGCCACGCAGGTCGGCCTCACGCAAGTCGCCAGCAAGCGCAAGTCGCCCGTCGCCTCGAACTGACGCAGGCACCGCACAATTTGGTTGGGCTACTGAGCCCCCCGGATCGCAAGACCCGGGGGGTTTCAGTTTTTCAGAACCATGTTCCGGGAAAATGTGCGCGACGCTTTCGCGCTGACACCGCAATTCCCTCCGCTAGCCTAGCGTGATGCAGACACTCACTCTCGGCACCAGTCCCCTCACCTGCACACGCCTCGCCTACGGCTGCTGGCGGCTCGCCGGACGTGAAGGCGGCCCACGGCTCGAAGACCGCGACGGCATGATCGCCGTGCGTGCCGCATTCGACGCCGGCTTCACGCTCTTCGACAACGCCGACATCTACGGACGCGGCGAGTGCGAGCGCATCTTCGGAAAAGTGCTGCGCGACACGCCGGCCATGCGCGGGCAAATCGTCCTCGCCACAAAATGCGGCATCTGCCCGCCGTGGGACGACCGCGTGCATTGCTACGACTCGTCCGCCGCGTATATCATCGAATCCGTCGAAGGTTCACTGAAACGCCTCGGCACCGACCATGTGGACCTCCTCATGATCCACCGTCCCGACTTCCTCGGCGACCCGCTCGAAATCGCCAAGGCATTCGCGCAGCTCCACACACAGGGCAAGGTGCGCGAATTCGGCGTCAGCAATTTCCGCCCGTCGCAGCTCACCGCGCTACAAAAAAATTACCCGCGTCCTCTCATCGTCAACCAAGTCGAGGTCAGCCTCGCCGCGCTCTCGTGCCTCGACGACGGCACGCTCGATCAGTGCATCGCCGAACGCATCACACCGATGGCGTGGAGCCCGCTTGCAAAGGGCCTGCTCCTCGAACCCGCGCGCGACGAACGCACACAGAAACTCCAGACACTCCTCGCGAAGCTCGCTTTGGAAAAAGGCGTCACCCTCGCTGCCATCGCGCTCGCGTGGCTCCTGAAGCACCCTTCGCGCATGCAGCCGATCATCGGCTCGCTCAATCCCGATCGCATCCGCGAAGCCGTACTTGCCGACTCCGTCGAGCTGTCACGCGGCGAATGGTATTCCCTCCTCACCGCTGCACGCGGCACGCCTCTGCCGTAGCCCCTATTTTTGCGGCGCGACACGCAGTTCCTCCGCAAGCGCGACTGCGTCCGCATCGTCAGCGCAAATGGCCGCGGCCTTTGCGAGTTCCGCCAGCGCCTCGTCGCGACGCTGCTGGGCGGCGAGCGAACGCGCAGTCTGCACACGCGCGCGGGCACGCCCGATGTCCGATTCCACGGCTGCGCGGAACTGCTTCAGATCGCCACGCCCCGGCTCGGACGCGAGACCGCCCTCCAGCACGCCAAGCGCGGCGACGAGCTTCTTCGCGTCGAAATTTTCGCGCGCCCGCGCGAGCGCATCGCTCGCGGCATTGATACGCCGCGTCAGCTCCGCGCGCTCGGGAAGATCGAACTGCGACACCTGCGCGCTCGTCGGAATCTGTTTGCGCGCGAAGGACGCGACCGCATCCCACATCCGCATCCCCACCGAATACGATCCGGAATCCATGAG
Source organism: uncultured Spartobacteria bacterium (assembly GCA_903882875.1). Lineage (GTDB taxonomy): Bacteria > Verrucomicrobiota > Verrucomicrobiia > Chthoniobacterales > Chthoniobacteraceae > SXWH01. Next base: position 35,407 of record CAIRYQ010000027.1, read on the forward strand.
CGACTTCGCATACTCGCGCGCGGACTCGACGGCCTTCTCCAACGCATCCGCCGCACCGCTCACGGCAAGTTCGGCCTTTTCCTTCAGCGCGCCGGCCTTCGTGCGAATTGCCTCCGCGCGCACCTGGTTTGAGTTGTCATTGGGAATCAGCGACGGATGATCCGCGATCTGCGCGTTGCGCATGAGACGCGCCACCTCCGCCAGCGCACCGCGCGCCGACTCCCGCGCACCCGCGGCCTCCGTCGCCGCTTTGCGCAGCGTCTCGCAATGCAGCGCGAGCTTCGCCGGCATCTCATCCACCACCGCGCCGGTCGAGGCGCGCACAAACCGCGTCCGTGCAGCCTCCAGCTCGCCCTGCTGCATCGCATTCAGCCCCTCGCGCACGAGCGCCCATGCGTCCTTCGGCGCAGGCTCCAGCGCCGCGTCCGCGCAACGCAGCGCGAACGGCTTCCCGTCGCTTCCGTTCGCGAGGAGGAACACGCTCCCGCTCGCACGCTCGTATTTCAGCACCTTGAAAACCTCCCCGGCCTTCCCCTGCCGGAACACCGAACCCTTGAAATGCAGCGGCTCATCGCGACGGAGCCGCACCTCATCCTCGGGAGCAAACTGCGCCCGCAGCGGCAGCGCGCAGCAGAGCACGAACATCGCTAAAAGGATCGCGCGCACCACGGCCGAAGCCGCCTTGCCGGGCGTGCGCGAGATCATGCGCCGCGAAAATGCACGGCCCCGCGCCGAGCCGCACGCACGAAAATTGCCGCGGCGCGTTTGTCCGGTCTCGCGAGTGCCGTTCACATGACGCAGCACACGGGAGCGTCCGCTCGCGCAGCAGGCGAGCACTGCTAGTGGCTCAGTCTGGATTTCACTACGAAGGGCACAAAGGACACAAAGGCGAATTCACAGGGATTCCATTTCATCCATTGTCTGTCCTTCGTGTCCTTCGTAGTTCAAATTGACCCATTACCTGAAATTCAAACTGACCCACTCCCCCCTGATCCGCCCTTGCCTGTCCCTCGGGAACTCCTACACTCCCGGCATGATCGCCGCCATCGAAGCCATCTACGAGGACGGTATGCTGCGCCCGCTGCAGCCCATCGCATTGCCCGAACACACTCACGTCCGCATCTCCCTTGAGACAATAGACGAGGATCCCGAGCGCGCCGCGTGGCTCGGAGAGTCCGCACGCCGCCTGCGCGAGACTTGGGACAACGCCGACGACGACGCCTACAATGCCCTGCTCACGCAATGACGTGGTGCTCCTGCCCATCCCGTTCACGGATCTGAGCAGCCACAAAGTCCGCCCCGCCATCGTCATCGGCCTCGGCACTTTTCCCGGCGACCTCTTCGTCGTCCCCCTCACCTCCCGGCTCGCGAATGCCGACTTCCCGCTCGCCGACTGGCAGGCCGCCGGCCTGAACATCCCCAGCGCCGTCAAAGCCCAGCTCGCCACCGTCGAATCCCGCCTCGTGCGCAAAGTCGTCGGTCAAATTTCCGCCCGCGACCAAGCCGCGCTCGACACCCACCTGCGCCGCTGGCTTTCCCTCTGAACGGCGCCACTGTGCGCGCATCTCCGCTGGGGAATCCGGCGAGCCGAAGGCGGGCTTGGGGGGCGTAGGGCATGGCTCAATTCCGGCGGCGGCGGGTGACCGGCCTCGGCGCAATCCGTGGTGCCCTCGACGCGACCCGTGACGACCCCGACGCGACCCGTGACGTCCTCGGCGCAATCCGTGACGCCCTCGACGCGACCCGTGACGATCCCGATCCGACCCGTGACGCACACGATCCCACCCGTGACGGGTGCATTTCCCCTGAATTTAGCTCTTGCCACACCGATTCCGGCAGGAGTTATCCTCCGCGGAATCCTCCCCCCAAGTGAGGAAGGACTAAACCCTCAAAACCAACAAACCAAGGGCGCAGCCACGTCGCATCTCGATTCCAAACCGCCGATTTTTTTCGACGCCGGAGTCTTTTTCGACGCAGCCCCGCCCGCAACTCCAATCAAGAAAATGGCAAACATCCTCCGCAACTGGTCCAAACTCGGCCGCAAAGACCGCCTGGCCTTCGCAAAGAAGATCAAGACCAACCTCGGCAAAAACCCCGCGCCCATCGCCAGCCCGAATCCCACCGTGGCGCAACTCGACACGCTCTACACCGCCGCCGACACGCTGATCAACGACGTGGACGACCTCGAAACCCAGCTCAAGGCCAAGCGCGCCGCCCGCGACGCCGCGCTGGATGCGCTCATGGCCGGCGTCGAGCAGGAAGCCAAGACCGTCGAGGCCGTCCCCGACATCACCCAAGACGTCATTCTCGCCACCGGCTTCGAACTCGCAGGCGTGCCGCAGACCACACCGGCCCCGGCCCAGCCGCTCGACCTCTCCGTGACTGCGGGCGACAACGACGGCTCGCTCGACTGGCATTCCCACCCCCTGCGCGGCTCCACCGGCATGGAAGTCTCCAGCACCGCCACGCCGAACGACCCGGCAAGCTGGATTTCCCACGGCACCGTGCCGCAATCCAGCGGCACCATCACCGGTCTCACCAGCGGCGTCCGCCGCTACGTGCGCGTCCGAGGCATCTTCCCCTCTGGCCCCGGCCCGTGGAGCGACCTCGCGGGGAAGATGGTGCCGTAGCGGATGATCAGGCTGTCCCTTCTCCCGATGGGCGAAGCGAACGCCGCCGGTTTCCCTCGCCATTTTGAGCGCTCTACGCCAACGCGACCTCGACGTATTCGGCGCTCGATGCAGGCTCGGGCACCGGCAATCCATCCTCACGCATCGCTTCAATGTGAAACTCGATGGCCTCCCGGATCAGTTGCAATGCCTCGCCTCTGCTCTCCGCCGCAGCCACGCAGCCGGGAAGATCGGGAACATAAGCTCCGTAGCTCGTGGGGCCTTTTTCGACGACAATTGCGTAGCGCATGATTCAGTTCTTCAGTCCGGCTTGCTTCAAAATACTGTTCAGCGTGCCTCGCGGGATGTCAACACCGGGATGCCCGGCAATGGTCACGAGGCCGGGCTTCTGCGGATGCTTGAAGTGCCGGTGACTGCCGCGCGTGCGCGCCAGATACCAGCCGTCTTCTTCGATGAGTTTGATCGCTTCGCGGACTTTCACGAAGGGTCGTTCTTCCGCGCATCTTCCAATACCTTCCGGTAAACGCCATCCAGATTCGCTTTCGTTAGGTCTGTCAGAGACGAAAACGGCTTCTTGAGTTTTAGTCGTCCGGACAGATCTCGATAATATGCGTGGTCGTCCACAATTCCCATGGCGCGCATCTTACCTTTGATGGCTCCATACCGTCTGTTCCGCCACAAATCGGAAGTTTTGTATTTCAAACCTCTGGTTTGAATTGCTACCCGTTGACCGTACCAAGCTTTCACGTCAGCCATTTTTGAGGAGTCAAGATCGCCGGATTTCGTGACCTTGAATTTCTTGTAGAAGCGATTCCACCACATGCCGAACGCTGACTTACGCGCCATCTTCGTTTCGCCGTCAGCCAATTTCGCGATCCACTCGCTAATCTGATATTCCTCTTCCGCAGTTACGCTCCCAGCACGCCGCTCCATCACATTTACCACTTTTGGCGGATGTTGATATTGGTTGACGGTGTTTCCATCACCCATCTGTTGAACATTGTTCTTCCCTTTCGCCGTCTGCTTTTTTGTCACACGGGCTGGCCGTGCACGCTTCGGCGGTTTGGGTGCCTCAAATGCGTTCATAACTAATCCGAGATGGTTCGCGAACAATTTCCGAAACTCAGATCGGGATTTGAACTTCCCCGTCAATGCGCTCTTGGAATCGCTAAGCTCTCGGCGGAATTTCCACAGCAGATCTAGCTGGGTCTTATCGGCATCTGCGGGTACCGGCTCCAAATCTGAAAAATAGACAACTGTTTTGCGCCCGCCTGTAACACTTCGGCGAATCTCTTCCTCGGTTCCTGAACCAGCGACGCCTGTCGGTGTTCCAAAGCGGGACCAAAAAACTGCGACAAGAACTTTCGCGTCATCGATTATCTGTGGATTGACGACTGCTTGAGTGCGATCCCGCACGTCGGGGTACGTGTCCGTTGACCAGTGGCGAGGTTTAATCAACAACCCCCTTGCTTCGGCATGTAATCGGTTCCAGTCCTCAATGACTTCTCGCGCGATCTCAATTTCTTTTCCGACATCGTTTGGGCCGCAGAGGGTTAATTTCACAAGCGCGACTCGTGTTTTCATCTTTGAAGATTATCCGAATGACATCGTTCCGTGAAGAATGATTTTCAGACGGCTTGTTACGCCAGCTTGCGCCCAAGCTCCTCGTCGAGGATGTCGCGGACGGTGAAGGCGCGGATCATTTTGCCGGGGAGAGTAGGGACGGACTGATTATCTGTTCCACTACCGACGGTTTCGCCGCTCCGTGAACGGCGTGACGCAAAGCTCGATTCTCTATGCGCTCGTCATTCCAATCCCGCGACGGCCGCAGCGATCGCGCGGCCGAGCGCGAGGTGGCTCGCCCCGTCGAAGTGCAGGCCGTCCGCGCGGCTGGGGTGGACGTGATCCTGGGCGTTCAGGAAGGCGCAGCCGAGGGTGTCGGCGAGGCGGCGGTAGAGCATGGGGAAGCGCTTCGCCTTCGCCTCGGCTCCGGCGAATTTTTCACCGAGGTCCGGCACCAGCGCGAAGGGGCCGGCGGCGGCGGGGGCGACAAGGAGGAGCTTCGGCGCTCTCGCTTCGGGCCCGGCGTCGCTGGTGAGGATCATTTTTGCGAGCACGCCGGCGCCCTCGGCGATCTGGTTCGCGGGGGCGGAGAAGACGGCCTTGAGGTCGTTCGTGCCGAGCATGAGGATGACGGCGTCGAGCGGCTTGTGGCTCTCCAGCGCGGCGGGCAGGTAGTCGCGGCCGCGGCGGCACGGGACGTAGGGATCGTCGAAGACGGTGGTGCGGCCGTTCTGCCCTTCCTCGATGACGCGCCAGCCCGCGCCGATGTCGCGCGCGAGCACGCCCGTCCAGCGCACGTCGTGCGGATGGCGGATGGGAAAGGGCGAGCCAAGCGAGGCGTCGGGGTCGTAGCCCCAGGTGTTCGAGTCTCCGAAGCAGAGGATGGTTTTCATTTTCAAAACGGTGCGGACTCTTTGCGGAAATGGGCGCGCATGGCAATCGCATCGGCAGCCGCTCGCGGAGGAGCGAGACGGACGACCGATGAAGCGGAGCGCCTTTACATCGGGGATGCTTTGCAGGCAAAAGTCGCCGCGATGAGTCCCCTCGCTCAATTCTTCCGGCACAAAAATCCGCCTCCACGCGAACACGCGGCGACGCCGGGTGTGGGCGCGGTCGCAGCCGCGGTGAACGAGAGCATCGTCCACCGGAAAGCCGGGCCGATTCCCGCCGCGCCGATGGCGGAAGCGGCGGAGTTTCCGGCGAAGGCAACGCCGACAGCGCCCGCGACTGCGAGCGAGGAGCCGCCACAGCCGCGTGATCTGCGCCCGGAAAAGGAGTCCGCCATTTCCACCACGCTGCACGCCGTGGTGATCGGCGAGAGCGCGTCGTCCGATTCGCAGGAAGAGCCGGATTCCATGGAGCCCATCCTCGGCCCCGTCCTTTCGCTCACCGCGACTGCCGCGCCGGTGCCGACGGTTCTCGCTCCATCCGTCATCACTTCCGCGAATGCCGGCGGCATCCTGCTCGCACCGCGCACCGCGCCGGATTTTGCCGCGCTGCAAAAACTTTTCACGACGAATGCCGCGCTCGATCTCGCGGGAGTCGCCGCGCTCGCGGCGGCGCTGCCGGGTGTGCGCGCGTGCGTGATCTCCGGCGCCGCGGGCGACGCGAGCGCGGGGGATTTTTCCCACGGCGTGAGCGCAGACGAAGTGCGCGCGGCTTCCGCAATTCTCATCCGGCGCGCGTCCGCCCCCGTGGAAATCCTGCACCGCGGCGAATCGGACATCGCGCTTTTCCCGCACGGCGGGACTTGTGTCGCGGTGATCCTAGCCGCCGGAGGATTTGTCCCCGGCGTGCGCGAACGCCTCGCGCGCGCAGCCGGGCTGCTCCCAGGCGCACAGCCTGCATGATAGCGTCCTCTTTTTCCCATGCCGACGATTGACTGCAACTCAAAGGAAGTCCTGCTCCGCTTCGGCGTCGCCGGCGCGCCCGGCGCGGGGAAGACGCAGGCGCTCTGGCGTCTGCACGCCGGTCTCCCGCCGGAGCTGCGCGCGGAGATCGTGATGCGCGCAGTCGGCGAGGATCAGATCGTGAGCTTCGATTTCACGCCGCCCGATCTCGTGCCGATCTCCGGCTACCGCGCGCGGTGCAGGGCGATCACCGTCGCGGGAAAAATCGCGGACCCAGCGGTCGTCGCGCGCGCGATGGCCGATCTCGACGGCGTGCTTTTCGTCGCCGACTCGCAGGCCGAGCGGATGCAGGAAAACATCGCCGCGCTCCGCCAGATCGCCGCCGTGCCGGGCATCGCCGAAGTGCCGATCGTCTTCCTCTACAACAAGCGCGACCTCCCGAACGCCGCACCGCTCGAACACCTCGACGAAGTGGTGAACCGCGCCGGCGCGCCGAGCTTCGCCACCGTGGCCACGACAGGCGACGGGCTTGCCGAGGCGCTGTCGGAACTGTCGCGGATCGTGCTCCATTAGCGGCGGCGCTTCCGAGACGGCAGGCCAACGCTGGGTTCACGCATCTTCAAATCGGTACGCCGCTGCCAAACGCACGCAGGTCGGGTGCTCGACGCGGAAGAACGGCGGACCCGCCTACTTTGCGCAGCGCAGCCGCGCGATGATTTTCTCCGCGTCATACACGCAGCCGGCCCACGTGCCGCCGCCGATGCGCTGGAGTTCGGCCCAAAGGCGCGTGTCGTCGGGCAGCGCGGGATGTGGCGCGAGGTCGTCGCGCGACGGTCGTGCGGCGAGGATGCGCGCGCCTTCCTCCACGGAAAATGTGCGCTCACTTTCGCCGATGAAATTCACGCTGCCCGTCATCGCGCAGCGATCGATCACGATGCGGATGCGGTCGCCGTCGCGCAGTTTTCCAAGCGGCCCGCCCGCGAGCGCCTCGGGGCCGATGTGGCCGATGCACGCGCCAGTGCTCACGCCGCTGAAACGCGCATCCGTGAGCAGCGCGACGTGCTTGCCGAAGGGCAGGTGCTTCAGAGCGCTCGTGACTTGGTAAGTCTCCTCCATGCCCGTGCCCATCGGCCCAATGCCCGCGATCACGAGAACGTCGCCGCTCTGAATTTTTCCGCTGCGAATCGCCGCGATGGCCGCGGCTTCGCTCGTGAAAACGCGCGCGGGGCCCTCGTGACGGAACACACCGTCCTCGCCGACGACGGACGGATCAATCGAGGTCGCCTTCACCACGCTGCCCTCGGGTGCGAGATTGCCGACGGGGAAAATCATCGTGCCGGTGAGGCCGCGTTCCTTCGCGCGGGCGGGTGGCATGATCACATCGTCGGGATCTACGCCGTCCGATTCGCGGAGGATTTGGCGGAACTTCGCGCGGCGCTCGCTGTCGCGCCATGCATCGAGATTTTCGCCGAGCTTGCGGCCCGTCGCGGTGAGCACGCTGCAATCGAGCAGGCCGAGGTCGCGCAGATGGAGCATCACCTCGGGCGTGCCGCCCGCGAGGAAGACGCGCACGGTCGGGTGTCCGACGGGGCCGTTGGGCAGCGCGTCCACGAGGCGCGGCGTGGCGCGGTTCGCGGCGATCCAGTCTTCCACTTTCGGAATCGCGAGTCCCGCCGCGTGCGCGATGGCGGGGATATGGAGCAGGAGATTCGTCGAGCCGCCGATGGCCGCGTGGACGACGAGCGCGTTGCGAATCGCACCGTCGGTAAGGATGTCGCGGCTGCGGAGTCCGCGCGCGTTCAAATCCACGACCGCTTGTGCGGAGCGCGTCGCGATGTCGAGCCACACGGCCTGCCCGCTCGGAGCGAGCGCGGAGTGCGGGAGCGCCATGCCGAGCGCCTCGGCGATCACTTGCGAAGTCGCCGCCGTGCCGAGGAACTGACATCCGCCTCCGGGCGTCGCGCACGCGCGGCAGCCGAGTTCGGCGGCTTCCTGCAGCGACAGCATGCCGTGTGAAAAGCGCGCGCCGATGGTCTGGATTTTTCCCGCGTCCTCGCCGCGCGTCGGTGGGAGCGTGACGCCGCCGGGGACGATCAAGCCCGGCAGATCGCGCATTCCGGCGAGCGCCATCATCATCGCGGGAAGTCCCTTGTCGCACGTCGCCACGCCGAGCACACCGCGACGCAGCGGCAGCGAGCGGATGAGCCGGCGCATCACGATCGCCGCGTCGTTGCGGTACGGCAGCGAGTCGAACATCCCGTGCGTGCCCTGCGTGCGCCCGTCGCACGGGTCGCTCACCGCGCCCGCGAATGGCACGCAGCCGAGGCGGCGCAGTTCGCGCGCGGCGGCCTCGACTTGCATCCCGATTTCCCAATGCCCGGTGTGGTAGCCGAGCGCGACTGGTTTTCCATCCGGCGAGCGCAGCCCGCCCTGCGTGCTGAGCACGAGGAACTGCGGGCCATTCGCCAGCGCCGCGTCCCAGCCCATGCCGACATTTTGCGTGAGGCCGAAAAGATCGCCGCTCGGCGCGCCGCCGAGGAGTTCCGGCGTGAGCGGCAGCGCGCCCTGCGGGCCTGCGGCGTGCGTGCGGATTTGGAATATCTCGGGGTTGTCGGCGGAGGAATCGGTGGCCATGCGGGTGTCGAATCGCGGAGACTGGCTGAGAGCGCCGCGGAGGAAAACAGGATATTCGCATCTTCGTCCGTACACGCATTTCGCTCGTCGCAGCCGCGTGCCCGATGCCATTTATCGATCTGGCCACGGATGGACGAGTTCACACAATCGTGACAAGGCCCCGCTTGCCGAACGCGGGGCGGGCGGCACACTGGCCGCGCTTTTCATGAACAAGACCACCAGCAAGAAAATCCTGGTCGCAGAGGACGAAGACGATGTCCGGCGGCTCGTCTGCAACAGCCTCAAGAACGCAGGCTTTGCCACGCTCGAAGCCGGCGACGGCCCCGGCGCGCTCGAAACCGCCCGCACCCA
>CAIRYQ010000028.1 GCA_903882875.1 uncultured Spartobacteria bacterium
CGCTCTCTCGCCGACCTGCGCTCCAAGCTCATGCGCTACATCCGCCAATACAATAAAACGGCAACCCCAATCAAATGGACTTACTCCAATCCCAAACAAAGAATCAAACCGTAGCTGATTCATGTGTTACGTTGCACTAGACGGCCCGCCTGATTGTGGAATGCGTGCTTCAGTGATGGAGTCATGGTTTCTCCCGCTTATGCTGAATTGGAGATTCCCCCGAAACTTATCGCAGGTAACGCAACGGAATCTGAATGAATCGGTTCGGATCGTTCGCCGCTTCATTCAGCCCGCTTACGATGTCGGTGGAGTTGAATAAACTGACATCGATCATCTTGCCGGTCGCGTGGTCATAGACGCGACGAACACCGCTGATGTATTCTATAAAGTCTGAATTGCTGTCGTGGCGCGCTTTAGCCTGGGCGGCGATCCGCCGCTCATGATTCGCGAAGTTAATGGCCTGTTGGTCTTGAAAGTCCCGACCCGCCTTCATCAAAATCTGGAACTTGTCCGCATAGATCTTCCGTATGGCCTCGCCGTTGCGCTGCTGCACCTGAGTCACCACATTCATGTTGAGGTTCACGCTGTTCAGAATGGTTTGCATCACAGGCAGGTCGCGATCGAATATCTCGTCCGGGGCGCGCATATTACTCGTGCAGAGCTGCCATGCTTCACCCTTTGTCACGGGGGCCGTTTCCAGCCGCTGAACCGCACGGGAATGTTTGATAGTGCCATCCGGGCTGTGGTCCGCGAATGCCAAATATGCGATTCCGGATTTCGAACCGGGTATGTAAGGATTGGGATCACTTGGAAAGACCGCGATAATTTTCTCCACCGACGCATATCCTCGTCCGGTGCGTTGTCCCTTCGCCTCACGGATCGGGTACCAATATTTGAGCACCTCTTCAGATCCGTCACAATAGCGGCATATATTTAGCGCGGGGAACTCCACATTAGGATCGGCGTTGGGTGCCTTTGGCGGGATCGGCGGCCTTCCAAGCGGAATCTGGGGGTTGCGCTGGTGCCAATCCACCGCTTGCTGATACATCTGCATTTGGCGTTGGTAATTCAGCAACTGGATCTGATACGTCTGCCGCGTCGTGCGAATAGTTGCACATTCAGGGTCGGACATTAGCAGCGTCCCATGCCATGTTACCAATTGACCCTCGGGGCCCCGGACGCCGATTCCGTGTGCGGCGGTTTGATCCGGCGTCGTCCAACCATCCGGCAGATCGATGCTTCCGCTTTTGTCAGGAAACTCATGAGTCGTCATCTTGGTCGAGGGCGCAGGCATGAAGCCGAGCAGGGTCGTTAGCTCCTGCTTTGGAGCGTTCGCTGCTGCGAATACGATACTGGCCGTTCCCCCGCTCTTGTCCCAGCCACAGAAGATCAATCCGTGAACGTCCCGCCCATTAAGATTCGCAGTGAGACTGACAACGCCCTTGCTTTTGCTTTGGGCATCGGCAAATGCGCCGCTGAGTGAGGGCTTGCCCCCAAATAGAGTGCTCAGTTCGTCGGCGGTGCGAGTCATCGCGGACTCCAGATTCTGTGCGTCTGGAAGTCTGATGAAAAGTGCTTTGCCCGTTTGTGTTTCACCGAGCACAATGAAGTTCCCGAACAATTGCACCTCATCCGATTGGCTGCCTTCAGCCGGTGCTCGCCCAGCATCGCCACGCGCAACCTGCAAAGTGCTGGGGCTGATCCAGACGACGAGCGCGATTAGTGCGGGCATCCCGCTTCCTTTTAGAAACTTATTTTTATGCCAGTGAAACTGGAGGCAGTCGGAGCGCGATGCGGTCGCAGAAGGATTCATTTTTGTATCGTCGCTCGGGAGCATGAGCCTCCTTTCCGCTTTGCCAAGCGGCGATTGTAGCTGGGGATCTTGCTTTGAGACTCGATACGAGCGATGCCAGCCTGTAAGTGCGATTCTGGGATTCGGTGACAATTTTTTCACTTCCAAAAATTCCCGGGTACCCCGGCACCGCCTCGCGACTGCCATCTGGATTTTTCGGCGTGTTTAGCGACCGGTGAATGCCACGGCTTCACGATTCTGTGGACAGGAATTGAGGATACCCGTCCGGATTGTCCGAGGGGAACCGCACCGTCTAGTTTCTCGACGATCGTCTCCTGCACAGCGCAAAGCTGGCCGAGGAGAGCGAAGGTGAACGTGAAGAAGATGGATTTCATTTGCGCGCAGCGCGGCGAGCGGTGCGAGCGGCAGATTGGAGGTTCTCATCGGCGCGAAGCCTGCGGCATCACTTCACCGTCGCGTGGGTGTGGATGGTGAAGTGGTTCCCGCCGGTGAACTCGCGGCGGGGGAAGAAGATTTCTTTGGGCACGCTGCCTTGGATGCGGAGGCCAGGGTCGTCCTTGAGAACGATCCACGTCTTGCCATCGCGAACGGCGACGTGGTCGATCTCGAAAGCATCGGTGGTGCCGGCGGTTCAGAGCGCGACGTGCATCCAAGTGCCGCGCAGGGTCTCGCCTGCGGGGTGCGCGATGCGGTGGCGATGAAGGCGTTCTCCGCGGCGCCGTCCCACTTGCTGGGGATGGGTTCGATGACGCCGCGATGGCTCGCGATGGGCGATGTCACGTGCAGAGCGCCGGATTGCAGATCGGTGCCGCCGATGAGACAGCCGCTGGCCGGGCCGTTCCGCGGAGTGGAGACTAGCGCGGCGATGCCGTGCATCGTTGCGGCTGCGGTCGAGCACCGTGCGCCCGGCGGACGGCCACTCGATCGGCGAGACAAATTCATCGTGACGATTGTCGCCGGGCGTGTTGAGAAAAGCCGCGCGGTCGTCGAGCGGGAACTGCGCGGTCGGAAATGTCACACCGCACTTCACACAAGTGATGCGATCCGGCGGCGCAAACTTCCACAGATTCCGGTCCAGCTCGCGCGTGTAGTGCCCGTGGCCGCAGGCCGGACAATCCGACGTGATGAACGGCGTCTGCACCGGCACCAGCGCCACCGCGTTCGCCTCGGTCAGCGCGAGGAACGGCTGCACCTCCGCTTCCAACTGCGCGCGGCTCTTCGCTCCGAGATCATGCTCCAGCAGCGGCTTCGCCAGCGTCCCGGCCAGCGCGAGCGATGCGCCAAAAACGATGAGCGTGATGACGACTTTCATCGGCGGGCAGCGCGAGGACTCGTGTCCCAATCATCCGTGCGGAACGTCTGCGCGGGAAGGCCGTCTTGGTTGAAGAGATTCGCCCACGGTGCGTTGCTCGACCACGCGTAGCGCACGCCGGCGGGCTTTGGAATCGCGGCGCTGGAGACGACGACGCAGTCGCCGTCGATCGCCGCATCGGCCCAGACGAACTTCTTGTCCTCACCGGCGATGAGGAAGCCCTGGAGCTTGTCGGCGTGACGCGCGGCGAGCCCTTTGCCGACATGCGTGAACTTGATGCGCACCTTGTCGCCCACGATCTCATGCGAGGCGTAAAGCGGCCCGCTGAATTCGACTTTCTGGCCATAGACAAACCCTTTCGCCACGAGCAGCGCGCGGTCGGCGTAACCCGATTTGTTCACCGGATGCGTCATGCCGCCGAGGTCGGTGCTGGTGACCATGGCGGTGTTAGGTTGCTGTTGAATCTTGATGTGAACCTCGCGGGCGATGCCTTCCTTATCAGCGGGCACCTTGGCGGGCAGCGCGGTGAAAGGGCTTGCGTTCTTCGTGGTCGGATTCGCAAGATCCCACGCGGTGCCACCGCCGCTGGGCTTCTGCATGTAGAGGAATGGGAAGTCCTGCCCCCACGCCTTGCGCCAGCCTTTGATCAGCGCGCCCATGACACGGAATTGATCCACACCCGTGATGCCCGTGCCGCCCTCGCCTTGATCCCACAGCACGCCCCGAATCGCATACGGCACATAAGGCAGCACATGCGCGGCGTAGAGATGGCCAAACTCGCCCACGCACTCACCCGGCTGCTGCGGTTTCGTAGGCTCGCGACCGACTTTCCCGCCACTTTGCTTTGCCTTTTCCGCATTCGCTTTCCACGCGATCATGTAGCGCTCGTAGCCGTTCATCGCGCTGGCAAAGTCATAGGTCTTCGCAAACTCCTTCACCTGCGCCATGCAGGCCGCATCGCTGCGATACATCTCCTCCGTGAGCCAGTAACCCGAAGGCGTGCCGCCCACCGCGCCGGTCATCAGCCCCACCGGCACGCCGAGTTCCGCGTGCAGACGCGAGCCAAAGGCGAAAAGGATCGCAGAAAAAGTATCCACGTTCTCCGCCGTCGCGAGCTGCCAGCCCGCGCCACCTTGTTTGATCAGACGGATGCGTGGATACGGGGCGGCGGCCAGCGTCTTCTGCAAGCCCTCGTCATTCCCGCGAAACGTGCGCATCGGCCCCGCCATGTTCGACTGCCCCGAGCCGAGCCATACCTCGCCGACGAGCACATCCACAATCGTCAGCGTCTCTTTCGCCCGAACCACCAAAGCTCGCGCCTCGCCACTCGCAGACAGTTTGTCCAATCGCAGCATCCAACGGCCCGTCGCATCCGCCCTTGCAGTCTTTGTCTGCCCGGCGAACTCCACGCTCACAACATCTCCGGGACTTGCAGAGCCCCACACCGGAATCGACAGGTCTTGCTGAAGCACCATGTGATCGGAGAAGACTGGCGGAAGTTTCAATTCGCCCGCTTGCAAAGCACCCAAGGAACCGAACAGCAGTGCCGTAAGACGTGTGAGAATGCGCTTCATAAGGAAATGGTTGATTTGTTTTGAGAGTATGTTTTCGGGCATCGCATCGCCCCGGCGCGCATAGACAGCAATACGGTGAAAGAATGGGATGTTGCTTTTCATTAAGCGGATCGTGGATTGCGACTTGGCGTGTTCATCACAAATCTAAAACTCAGCGGCGCAGCGAACACGACTGCTGACGCTGATGTGATGCCCCGCAAGCCAGCCGCTGCGACGTTTCATTGTTCCTGTGCGAGTGGGGGAATTTTTCCAACTCAAGAATTCACGGACACCCCGGACGCCATTTGCTGACTTCGCACGCAGGTCGGCAAGACGGCGCTTCGCGAGAGCCAAATTGGAAAACTTCAAAGATCGCTTAAACTGCTTGCCCCTCACCTTGCGAAGGGCAAAATACACTCTGTTGCCGTTGCGATACAGACACTCGCCAACCTTCTTGAGCATCTGCGATTTTTGTGCTGCGCTTCCCGTCAGCACTACAGCCGGGTTACTTATTCGGGTTGCAAGTGAAATTTTTCGCGGCGAACAAAACGCAGCAAGTGTTTCACAATAAATAATTGGAGGGGTGGCAGAGCGGTCTAATGCATCGGTCTTGAAAACCGACGGGCCGCAAGGTCCCGCGAGTTCGAATCTCGCCCCCTCCGCTCGGCAACCATCGCAGCCTGGACGAGCGTCAAGCTTACGAAATCCGACACTGCCGTTGTAGCAGGATGATCGTGGAAATTCGTACGATTCGCGGCCCTACAGCCTCCCTGACCCTTTACCGAACACAGCGACGCACTGCATGTGATGCAGCCCACGTTGCAGCCGCCCATCAATCCGCCGCCTGCCCACAAAAAATGCGCACCTCGTTTGCAGACCATGAATGGTTGGCTGGCTCACTCGCGCGTCACGACCTCGTCGAGATTCAGCATGACGTTCGCCGTGCCGGTGTATGCGGCGAGTTCCACGGGGTTGAATTTCGCATCCGCCTTCGTCTCGCCGACCGCGAGAATTTTCGCCACTTCATCCGCAGACTGCTGGAATCGCGCGGTGCGTTTGGCGAGCCCGGCGACGAGCAACTTCAGCTCATCCGCGCGCGGCTCGCGGCAGGTCGCGCGGCGGAATGCCCACGCGATGCGCTGCTCGGGAGTCGAGCCGCCCTCGGCGATCATGCGCTGCGCGAGGACACGGGCGGCTTCCACGTAGGTCTTCTCGTTCAGCAGCACGAGCGCCTGAAGCGGCGTGTTCGTGCGCGAGCGTTTCACCGTGCAAATCTCGCGCGACGGCGAATCGAACATCGTCATCGTCGGCGGTGCGGCGGTGCGTTTCCAGATCGTGTAGAGCGTGCGTCTGTAGAGGCCCTCGCCGGTGTCCTCCTTGTAGTTCCGCATGTCGCCATAGACGCTCGTCTCGTCCCACACGGCGGCGGGCATGTAGGGCTTCACGCTCGGCCCGCCGATTTTCTCCACGAGCAACCCGCTGATCGCGAGCGCCTGATCGCGCAGCGACTCCGCGCCGAGTCGGAACCGCGGCCCGCGCGCAAGAAGCCGGTTCTCGGGATCCTTCGCGAATGTTTCCGGCGTGACGCGCGACGACTGCCGGTACGTCGCGCTCGTCACTATGAGCTTCTGCATTGCCTCCATGTCCCACTTCAGCCGCACGAATTCCGTCGCGAGCCAGTCGAGCAACTCCGGATGCGACGGCCACTCGGCCTGTGAGCCGAGATTTTCCGAAGTCCTCACGAGGCCCGTGCCGAAAAATCGCTCCCACTCACGGTTTACCCACACGCGCGCGGTGAGCGGATGCTCGCCGCTCACGAGCCACTTCGCAAAGCCGAGCCGGTTGTTCGGAGCGCCGGACGGCAACGGCGGCATCACGGCGGGCAACGCACGCGGCACCGCATCGCCCGGCTTGTCGTATTCGCCGCGCTTCAAAATGTGCGCCTCCTTCGGCTGCGGCAGTTCCTCCATTACCATCGTGCTGTCCACGTCCGCATACACGGCTTCGATCGCCTTCTTCGCCGCGGCGACCGCGCTTTCCGCACACTTCGCGGGATTGTCCGTGTTCTCGCGGAAAAATTTCGCAAGCTCCGCCTTCTGCGCCGGCGTGCGCTTCGCAGGCTCCGCATTCACAGCGGCGACGATGTTCGGCGGGATCTTCGCGCCGTCGAGCTTCATCGCGGCGGCGGGCAGCGACGATGTGAAAATGCGAAAACGCCCGATGTTGTGCCCGCCGATCGCGTCGTGACGCAGCGTGACGGTCAGCGTCGCATTCGGCGGGACGATGATCGGCGCAGCCGCGACAAACATCGCCCTGCGCGGATCACGCTTCGTGGCGCCGTCAATCGCCCAGCCCTTCCTGTTCTTCGCGCCCTTGCCGCGCTTCGGCTTGTCCTCGACGATGAGTTTCACCTCGTAGCCTTTCTGGTTGTAGTCCGCCTCCGCACGCGTGAACACCGCCTGCAACGGCTTCGCGAGACCCGGCGCGGAAATCTCCGCGTCCACATCGGTGAGCACAAAATTTCCGCTCGGGTAGCGGCCGAGGCTTTGGTTTGGCAACGAAGGATCCGGCAGCGCATCGAGCAGCAGCCCGCTGAACGTGCCTTCGGAAATCGGCGCAACGATTGTGTAGATGTCGTGCGGCGGATTGATGCCGCTCGCGAGCCACGAGCCGTCGGGCTGCTTCTTGAAAGTCGCGCCGCCGTCACTGCGCACTTCCTTCGGTTCGATCATTGTCCACGGATTCATCCCGCGCTGGATCTCCGCGCGGAATTTCGGTTCCCATGCGGCCTGCGCCGCTGCGAGTTCCTTCGTCGCCGCAGCCACACCCGCCTCCGCGTCCTTCACGGATTTTTCGAGTTGCGCAATCTGCGCCTCCTGCTCGGGCGACGGCAGCGGCAGCACCGGACGCGAATTTCCGCCACGCCGCGTGCGGCCCGCGCCGCCGAAATCATCGAGCACGCCGTTCTCATTGTTGGAATTGAAGTAGGCGAAGAGCTGGTAAAATTCCTTCTGCGAAATCGGATCGTATTTGTGATCGTGGCAGCGGCAGCAGTTCAGCGTGAGCGCCATCCACGTGAGGCCCGTCGTCTCCACGCGATCGATTACCGTTTCCGCAAACCACTCCTCGACGATGCGCCCGCCCTCGCCATTCAGCCGGTGGTTGCGGTTGAAGCCTGTTGCGACGATGCGGTCGCGATTGGAATCAGGAATCCAGGAAGGCAGGAACAATCCCTTCTTGGCCTCTTGGCTTCCTGTTTCTTCCTGCTTCGCGAGCAAATCACCGGCGAGCTGTTCGACCGTAAATTGATCGAACGGCATGTTGCGGTTGAACGCGCCGATGACCCAGTCGCGCCAGTGCCACATGTGCCGCTGCGTGTCGGACTGAAAGCCGTTGCTGTCCGCGTAGCGCGCCATGTCGAGCCAGCGCGCAGCCATGTGCTCGCCGTAGCGCGGCGAGGAAAGGACACGATCCACGACCTTCTCGTAGGCATTCGGCGATTGGTCTGTGAGAAAAGCGTCCACCTCAGCAGCCGTTGGCGGGATGCCCGTGAGGTCGAGCGTCACGCGGCGGATGAGCGTTTCCTTCGGCGCCTCGGGCTGCGGCTTGAGTCCTTCCTTCGCGAGTCGTGCGAGAACGAAGGCATCAATGGCATTCGTAGCCGCCGACGGCACAAGGCGGGCACTCCTCGCCACAGCCAACGCTTGCTCAGCCTGCCTCCTCCCGTCGGCAGCCACGGGAGCGATGAACGCCCAATGCCCCTGGTACTCCGCGCCCTCGGCGATCCAGCGGCGGAACGAATCAATCTGCTCGGCCGTCAGCGTCTTGCCGCTCTTCTTCGGCGGCATGAAATCGTCCGCGTCGTGCGTCACGAGCCGCCTGTACACTTCGCTTTGCTCCGGCTTGCCCGGCACGATTGCCGGACCGGACTCGCCGCCCTTCATCGCCGCTTCCTTCGTGTCGAGCCGCAGGCCACCCTTCATCTTCGACACGTCGGGCCCGTGGCAGGTGAAGCAGATGTCCGAAAGAATCGGGCGGATGTCACGATTGAATGAAATTTTCTCCGCCGCGCGCGATGCACCTGCGGACAGGATGAATGCGAGCCCGAGCACCGCAAATGAATTGCGCCGCGATGCGAAGGAAGAGCCTTTGTTTCGTTGCATGGCTGTGTGTGTGACGCGGAAAACTACACCGCGCGCGCTATTTCTTGAACGCCTTGTCGTTCGGATTTCCGCCGCTGACCATGTAGGCGATGAGGTCGAGCAGCTCGTCCTTGTTCAGCGTGTTGATGAGGCCGGGCGGCATCATCGAGACATTGAACACCAGACGGTTTTTTACATTCGCCGAGGGCACGGCGGTGAGATCGTCCGGCGCGAATGGGTTCGTCATCACGAAGAGCTTTCCATTTTCCTCGACGACGACACGGCCCACCACGAGGCCGCCGTCCTTCAGCTCGATCTGTTCGGTGCCGTACTGGTCGCTGATCACCTTCGACGGGTCTATGATGTTCTCCGCGAGATCGTGCATCGTGTAACGATTGCCGGCGCCGGTGAGGTCGGGGCCGATGTTGCCGCCCTCGCCATTGAAGTGATGGCAGCGCACGCAGAGCGTCGCAGTGAACATCGCCTTGCCCTGCGCAAAATCGCGCGCGTGCAGTCCGCCTTTCGTGAGCGCGACGACGTCGTCGGTCGTCCACGCCTTGCCGGGGCCCTTCGGCGTCACGACGTTCGCAGGCGGCGCGGGCGGGGCCTTCTTCGAGAGTTCGTCGAGCGCCTTGAATTCGGCGGGATCGGTCACGAAATTCGCGAGCGCCTCGGTGCGGATGTGATCCATGAATTTCGGCAAGCTGTTGCCGCCATGCCATTCGTGCGTGCGAGGGAACCACGAGAAGAACGTCTTCTTCAGCTCCGGTGTCCATCCCGCGCGCGCATTGCGCAGCGAGGTGATGACGCGCGCATTGCGCAGCGAGGTGATGAGCGCGATCTGCTGGAGATTTGGACGGCTCGCGTGCGTGCTCTCGACAGCCTTCGCGTAGCCGGGGTTCCGCGCGAGCAGTTCGTCGGACGCGATTGCACTCGCGTCGTCGCGCGCGGTGGCGACGAGGCCGAGCGTCTTTGCGACCACGGTCTTCGAGTCCACGAAGATGAGGATCTGCGACAGCTCGCGGTTCACGAGCGCGTCCCTGCTCGGATAGTACGGGTCGAAATTTTGCGCGACCTTTGCGCACGTCGCGGTATCCGGTTTGCCAAGGCGCGCAAACGCAAGCTGGTAAGCACGCATGAGCTGGAGCTGAAAGCCGATGTCGAATTTTCCGAAACCTACGCCGTCGGACTCCGAGATCACGCCGGGCCTCTGCGCCCACAGGCTGTCGAGCCGCGCGAGGATCTGCGCGAGCAGCTTCGCGTTCTCGGCATTCGCCGGGCCGACCGCGCCGGAGGAAGTGCCGGAGGCGGGCTTCCCGAGTTCCTGCGGATTCGGATTCCCCGTGCGGCCCATGCGCGCGAGCGCGATGGATGCCTCGATCATCCCCTGCGGATTCTTTTCCGCGAGCGCGCGCTCTTTCCATAGCTTCACCGGCTGCCGCTCGATCGCGATGCGCGCGGCGAAGCGCAGGTAGCGGTCCTCGCTCGCGAGAAACGGCCACGCCTTCTCGATCGCCTCGGGCCCCGTGCCCTCCTCGTGCAGTTTTTCGAGTTCGCGCCTCTGCTTCATATCGTACGAAAGCGCCGCGGGCGCCGCGGGCGCGGTGGATTCCCTGCCCGCGTACGTCACGCGATACACCGCGCTCTGCGTGCGCCGCCCGCCGATGGCAAAATACATCGCGCCATCGTGCTGGCTGATCACCACGTCGGTGAGCGGCAGCGGCTTCCCGGTGATGAACTCCTCCTTCACCGCCTTCATGCCTGCGCCGGCGGATCTCAAATGCACCGCGTACATCGTGCCGTACGTCCAGTCGTTGCCGAACATCGCGAGCTGATACTTCGCGGGAAATTTCGCGCCGGTGCCGAAGACGACGCCGGTCGGCGAGCCGGGGCCGATGTCCACGGCTTCGGGCAGGCTGTCCTCGTAGTACGCGGGCCATTTTCCCGCACCGCTGCGCCAGCCGTATTCGCCGCCGCTCACGCAGTGGTTGATGCGCGTGGGGCGGTACCACGGCGCGCCGATGTCCCATTCCATGTCCGCGTCGTAGGCGAAAAGCTCGCCGTTCGCATCGAACGCGAAGTCGAACTCATTGCGGAAGCCGGAGCAGAACAGCTCGACTTTTTTCCCCTCGGGATCGGTTTTGCAAACGTAGCCGCCGGGCGCGAGGATGCCGCGCGCGTGGCCGTTGCCGTCCCACAGCCGCGGGAGGATGTGGTCCTCGTCCCACGAGTTCATCGCGGCGCGCGAGATGGCGAGGTTCACCGGCAGCTTCGTGTGGTTGCCGCAGTTGAAAAAGATGCTCATTCCGTCGGGCGAGAGCTGCACCGAGTGCGGGCCATGCTCGCCGCCGCCGTTGCACTCGCTGATGAGCACCGGCTTCTCAAAATGATCGTCGCCGTCCCTGTCCTTCAGCCGCAGGAGGCCGTGCGGCAGGCCCTTCACCACGTTCTCATTCACCATCGCGTAGAGCGAATCGTGCGCGTAGAGCAGCCCGTGCGCGCCGCCGACTTCCGCATCGATCGGCTCCACGACGGCCTTGCCACCGGAGCCGATCGCAGGCGGCGTGAGGCGGTAGATGCCGCCGTATTGATCGCCGCAGAGCAGCCGGCCCTTTTTGTCCACCGTTATGGAAACCCACGAGCCCTGCTCGGCTTTCGGCACCGTGTAGAGCAGCTCGACCTTGAAGCCCGGCGGAACGTGAATCTCCGCCGGATCCGTCGCGGCTTCCGGCGTGTTGTTCACGCCGCGTTTGCCTTTGCCTTTCGCGGCCTTGCCGCCATCCGCCAAGGCATCGCCCCACGGCCCCGCGCCGTATTTTGCAATCACGGCCGCGGGCTTGAACTCCGTGCCGCCCGCGGGTGCAGCGAGCCAGTCGCCGTGCGTTTCGATGAGCAGCTTCTGCCCGTCCGCAGTCTCGATCGTGAGCACCGCCACCGCCGCGGCGCTGCCTTCCTTGTTGCGCACGTCGAGGCGCAGCTCGTTTTTTCCCGGCTTGAGCAGCGCCTTCACGTCGCCCTTCGACGGGAACTGCCAGTCGGGATTTTCGAGCGCCTTCTGCCCGTTCAAGACTGCGGTCGCACCGTTGTCACAAGTGAGCTGTAAAGTCGCGGATTTCACCTCGCCCTTGATTTCAAATTCCTTTTTCAGCGTGACCTTCTCGTTCGGCTTCGCGTTTTTCGAGAGCCAGATCCACTCAGGATCCGCGAAGGCGGTGAATGTGGGAAGCGATGCGCCGAGAAATGCGGCGAGTGCGACGATGCGGGTGAGGCTGGGGCGTTTCATGAGTGTAGGAAAAAGCCCGGTGCCGGCATTTGCTTGGCGGGTTTCATCTGGCGGGGTTGTGGACTCGCAAACAATCGGCAGGCTCACAAAGAAGAGCAGTGTCCTATTTTGAATTTGTGAGCCATGAATCCGGGAAAAGCGGGCCATGATGTCCCGCTGCCGCTCCCACTTCCTCCTGTCACGGCTTCCAAATTTGGGCGCTTCCCCCGCCCCGCGCGCTTGCCAGCGCCGCTGCATTCGGCGAGCTTGAGGCATGGCCAACGCACTCATCATCGGCACGGGCGGAGTCGGCTCCGTAGTCGGCCAGAAATTGCACGGCTACGCGGCGTTCGACCGCATCTTCCTCGGCGACGTGGACACGACCTACGCGCAGCGGCTGCACGAGCGGACGAAGAAGAGCCGCTTCGAGGTCGTGCAGATCAACGCGATGGACGCCCCGAAGCTCGCCGCCTTCATGCAGGAAAAGAAGATCGCCGTGACGCTGAATGCCGCGACGTGGCAGGTGAACCACAGCGTGCTCGAAGCGTGCGCGCAGGCCGGCTCGCATTACCTCGACATGGCGGCGGACATCTATTCGCCACCCGGCGTGAAGCGCCCCGCGAAGAACAGCTACGAGGCGGAGATCGAGAAGTTCGACGTGCGCTTCCGCGAAAAGAACCTGCTCGGCCTGCTCTGCATGGGCTGCGATCCCGGCGCGGTGAATGTCTTCGCACGCTGGGCGATGGATCGCCTCGACACCGCCGAGAGCATCCGCATCCTTGATGCCGACAACGCCGACGTAAAAGGCTACCGCTTCGCCGTGCTGTTCTCGCCGGAGACGCTTTTCGAGGAACTCGGCGCGGTGCCATACTTCGTGAAGGACGCGCGCGTGATGTCCGGCAAGCCGCTGGAAACCGAGGTCGAGTGGCACCGCTTCCCGCCGCCGCTCGGTCTGATGAAAACCTACGCCGTCGCGCACGAGGAGGGCGTGTCACTCGGTCTCTACAAGCCGTTTGTTGAAAAGGGCGTTCGCTATTCCGTCTTCAAATACACGCTCAGCGACAAGGTCGTCTCGCTCGCAAAAAGCCTCGCGCTGCTCGAACTCGACACTTGGAAAAAGGTGAAGGTGGACGGCGTCGAGGTGAGCCCCGTGCGCGTCGCGTGCGCAAATCTTCCAAAGCCCGCCACGCTCGGCGCGACGGCGGACGGCTACTCGTGCGTCGGCACCGAAGTGCTCGGGACGAAGGACGGCAAGCGCGTGGAGTACTTCATCTACACGATGGACGGGCACCACGAGACATTCGAGCGATACGGCTACTCGCTCACCGTCATCCAGACCGGCATCCCGCCCGCGCTCGCCGCGCGGCTCATCATCGAGGGCGCGATCCCCGAGCGCGGCGTGATGATGCCCGAAGCGCTGGCGCCCGACGCGCTGATGGACAACTTCTCAAAGGAGGGGCTGAAAATCTTCGTGGAGAAGCGCGAGGTCTTTGAAAAATAGGCGATGCAGACACGACTTTTCATCGGCGGAAAATGGACAGGGACGGCCACGACGCTGCCGGTGGTGAATCCGTTCACCGGCGCAGAAATCGCGCAGGTGTCCCTCGGCGACACGCAAACGCTGGACTCCGCCCTCGACGCCGCGCGCTCCGCTTTTCCCACGACTCGGGCGGTGCCCGCACACGAGCGCGCCGCGCTGCTCCGGCGCATCGCGGACGGAATCGAGGCGAGGCGCGGAAAATTTGCTGCGACGATCGTCGCGGAGGCCGGCAAGCCGATCACGCAGGCAGAGGGCGAGGTCACGCGTGCAATCGGCACCTTCACCGTCGCCGCCGACGAGGCGCGCAGATGGAACGGCGGCGAGGTGCTCGCGCTCGACGCGACGCCCGCAGGCGCAGGGCACACGGGAATTGCGCGGCGTTTTCCCATCGGCGTCATCAGCGCGATCACGCCGTTCAATTTCCCACTGAACCTCGTCGCGCACAAAGTCGCGCCGTGCATCGCGACGGGCAACACGATGGTCGTGAAGCCCGCGCCGAAGACGCCTCTCACCGCACTGATGCTCGCCGAGGTGATCGCAGCCGCGGGCGCACCGCCGGGACAGATGAACTTCGTGACGTGCGCGAACGAACATGCCGCGCGGCTCGTGACGGATGATCGCGTGGCGATGGTGAGTTTCACCGGCAGCCCCGATGTCGGCTGGCCATTGAAGTCGCTCGCGGGAAAAAAGCGCGTGTGCCTCGAACTTGGCGGCAACGCAGGCGTGATCGTCCACGAGGACGCCGACCTCGCCGATGCCGTGCCGCTGATCGCCGTGGGCGCGTTCGGAAACGCGGGGCAGTCGTGCATCAGCGTGCAGCGGATTTTCGCCCACGAGAAAATCCACGACGAACTCCGCGCGCGCCTCATCGCGCACATCCGCGAAAAGGTGAAGACTGGCGACCCGACCGATCGCGGGACCACCGTCGGCCCGATGATCAACCGCGACGCGCTGCAGCGCGCGCAGGCCCGCATCGCAAGCGCCATCGCCACAGGCGCGCACATCGTGATCGGTGGCGAAGTGCGCGGGCCGTGCCTCGAAGCGACGCTGCTCGAAGACGTACCGCTTTCGCACGAATCATGTCGCGAGGAACTCTTCGCGCCGATCGCGACGCTGCACCGCTACGCTGATTTTGAGGAGGCGCTGCGTCTCGTGAACGACAGCCGTTTCGGCTTGCAGGCGGGCATTTTCACACGGGACCTCGCACTCGCACACCGCGCATTCGAGACGCTCGACGTCGGCGGCGTGCTCATCAACCAGGTGCCGACATGGCGCGTGGAGAACATGCCCTACGGCGGGATCAAGGACAGCGGTTTTGGCCGCGAGGGAATCCGCTACGCGATGGAAGAGATGACGGAGATCAAGACGCTGATCTTCCGGCAGGCGTGACACCGCACACCTGCGCAGGTGGAATGCGCCGCCATTGACACCCCGCGCGCGCCGCGCAAATCTCCGCGCCCTTTTTCCATGAGTCTCATCGTCCAGAAATACGGCGGCACCAGCGTCGGTAATCCGGAGCGCATCAAGAATGTCGCGCGTCGCGTCGTCGCCGCGCAAGAGCAGGGGCATGGCGTCGTGGTCGTCGTGTCCGCGATGAGCGGGGTGACGGACAACCTCATCAGGCTCGCGCGCGAATGTTCGCCGAATCCCGAGGAACGCGAGATGGACGTGCTCCTCGCCACCGGCGAGCAGACGACGATCGCGCTCACGGCGATGGCGATCAATGCGCTCGGCAAAAAGGCCATCTCGCTGACGGGCGCGCAGGCGGGCATCGTCACCGACGGCGTCCACACGAAGGCGAAAATTTCCGACCTTACTCCGAAGCAGCTCAAGCAGCACCTCGACGACGGCTACATTTGCATCGTCGCCGGCTTTCAGGGCGAGACGAAGGACAAGCGCATCACCACGCTCGGTCGCGGTGGCAGCGACCTCACCGCCATCGCGCTCGCCGCCGCGGTGAAGGCCGACCTTTGCCAGATTTTCACCGACGTGGACGGCGTCTATACTTGCGACCCGCGCGTCGTCCCCACGGCGAAGAAGCTCGACGAAATCAGTTTCGACGAGATGCTCGAAATGGCGTCGAGCGGCAGCAAAGTCATGCAGTCGCGCAGCGTCGAGTTCGCCAAGAAATTCGGCGTCGTCTTCGAGGTCCGCAGTTCATTCAACGACAACCCAGGCACCATCGTGAAAGAAGAAACCAAGAGCATGGAGGCCGTGGTCGTCCGCGGCGTCAGCATCGAAAAAAACCAGGCAAAGGTCACCGTCCGCGCCGTGCCCGACCGGCCCGGTGTCGCCGCCCGCGTCTTCACCGCCGTCGCCGCCGCGAACATCGTGATCGACATGATCGTGCAGAACGTCTCGCACGACGGCACCACCGACATCAGCTTCACGCTGAACAAGGACGAGCTGCCCAAGGTCGAGACCGGCCTCGGCAAAGTCGTGAAGGAAATCGGCGCTCGCTCGCTCGAAATCGAGAGCGGCTACGGCAAGCTGAGCATCATCGGCGTCGGCATGAGAAGCCACAGCGGCGTCGCGGCGAAGATGTTCGAGGCGCTCAGCAAGGGCGGAATCAACATCGTTATGATCAGCACGTCGGAGATCAAAACCGCCGTCATCATTGACGAGGCGAAGCTGACCGATGGCGCAAACGTCGTGCACGAGGCCTTCGGGCTCGGAAAGTAGCGCAACGGAAGTTTTCAGTTGCTTCGCGAAACGGCGGCCTCAGCCCGCACGAACCATCGTCGCACCCAGCGCGTGATCCGATCGATATCCTCTGCGCGCAGGCAGGCGAGATAGGTCATCATCATCGAAAGGAAAAACAGCCCGAGATCGCGCGCGACGAGCGAGATGCCCGCGTGCAGGGAGAAGCCGAGCAGCATTCCCCACCAGCGCGTTTTTTTCACCAGCAGCAGCACGGGAACCGTCAGCTCCGTGAACTGTGCCGCATACGTCGCAAATGTCAGCAGGCCCCCGTATTCCAGCACCCACGGCCCCGGCCAGCGCGCGTGATGCGAGAGCATGAAGTAGCTCATGAATTCGCCGTTGCCCCAGTAGGGATCCGGGCACGCGATCCTCGCGAACACCGCCTGCCAGTAAATCACGAGCACCTGGATGCGCATGAGCACAAGCCCATAACCGGGGAGCAGCGCCGGCTGTATTTTTCCGCCGCGCAGCAGTGCCGGGAGCGTCCAGCATTTTCCAGCAGGGCTCATGAGGACGAGGAAGGAATAGGCCCGCAGCACCTGATCCCAGCCGCCCATCGAAAGCGGCGCGCGGGCTGTGTATGAGAGATGCCACACCAGCACCCAGAATGCGGCGAGCCTCGTGGCGACTCCGGTGAGCAGCATCACGAGTGCGATCGCCGTCGCGGCCATGCAGCACGTCACCGCCGCACCGCTGTACGCAAAAGCGAAGATGGAAAAATAAAAGGGGTTCCCCTGCGCTCGCGCCACGTCGGCGTCCAGCATTCCGCCGTCGGAGAAAAAGACATGCCTGTCCGGCCACAGGAAGATCAGGTTCAGCAGCGCGACCGCGGCAAATCCGATGCGCACCGCCGCGTAGATGCGCTCGTCCTCCTGCCTGAAAAACAGGCGTGCCGGGAGCCGGAGCCATTTTGGGATCGAACGCATCGGTTCAGCTAGCGGGGGGTTCCGCCGGGGTTTGCAGCATCGAAGGATCGCGAGGCCGGCACATACAGCCCGCCATCGCGACGGCTGTGGATCAAAGTCCTCGTCCATTCCACATCCACCACCAGCGCCCAATGGCCGGTGATCGCGCTCCCCCGCTGCGAGCGCAGCAGCACGTCCGTCCTCCGCAGATACGCCTCAAAAAACGACGGGCGCTCGGCCTGTATCATCATCCGGTGGAACAGCACGTAATAGCGCGACTGTTCCGGCCTCGGATACGGCGTGAACCCCGGCAGCACGCTGCCCACGACGACGACTTCGCCCGGCCCGTCGTCCACCACGATCCGCGCATCGAGCGAGTGGAGCAGCGGGATCGTCTCGAACATATTCCACTGCTGCTGGCCACCAGTGAACAGCCGATAGAACGCCAGCACCGGGTTCCCCCGCTCCGTCGGCGGAGGATTCCGCGTCACGATGGATGCGATCAGGAAAACCGCGTGCCCGCAGCAAAACAGCAGCAGCAGCACGGCCCGCACACGGCCTTTCACCGGAAACGCGCCATGCTGCGCCGTGCCTGCCGGGTCTCCGCCGCTCATCGCCCGCACGAATGGAGCACCGCCGCCCCGCTGGATTTCACATGCGCCGTCCTGTGCTCCTCACAATCGAATGCGGGCATTCGTCCGGGATGAAATTCGGTCACGGGAAGATTCATGCGCGTGGTTTGATTCGCCGGAGAATGCCCGCCGGGAGCTGGCGTGCAAAGTGTGTTTTTTCTGCGCCATCAGCGCGCGACACTCGTTCACAAAAATTGGGCGGCACCCGAAAATTTGAGGCGTCACTTTGCCCGGCTGAAGCGGTTACCCAACAGCGTTTCGGCGACGACGAGACCGATGGCGAGCAGTGCAATCGGGAGCCAGAGTTCGGTGCCGTTGCGCTCGCGTTCCATCTGACCGCGGAGATCGGCATCGGGCGTCCAGCGGATGACGCGTGCGACGGTGCCAAGCGCGGTGAGGTCAGCGGCGGAGAGTTCGTGCAGATCGCTCTCGCCGGGATCGGATGCGGCGGCGAAGCGCACCGCATTGCCCGTCTCCTCGGTGAAGCGGACGGCATACACCCCCGCGGCTGAAGTATCGGCCTGCTCGATCTGCGGCGTTACATTTTTCACCATCACGGTGTGCGTGCGCGCGGCACCGGGCTTCCCGCCGGGTTCGGTGACGGTGTAGTTTTTTCCCGCGCGCTCCGCGGCGACGGGGTGCGTGAATGGCGTGCCGGCGCGGATGTTCAACCGGTCGCCCGATCGCTCCAGCAGGAAGCCAAGCGTACGGTGCATGAGCGGGAGGAAAATCGGGCGCACGGGGAGATCGTTCCATGCGCCGTCAGCGGTGCTGCTGAATTGCACCACGCGCCCGAGGCCAAACGGTCGCTCCATCACCGCGGGTTCGCCGTCCGCGTAGCTGAGGACGACCGCGGGCAGGCCGGCATCACCGGGCACGTCGCTTTGCTTCGCGGGCTGCAACGTGAATGCGCGGTAAAATTGTGCGGAGCCCAGCGAACCGCTCGCGGGATCTTTCCACAACTCGACGATGCGGTGCACGTAGTCTTTTGCCTGGAGGCGGAAAAATTTGTCAGGCCGCTCGGCCTTTGTCTCGTCGAAATTTTCGCCTCGCACTGTACCGAATGCCGCAGGCAGCAGGCCGCGTTCGCCGAGCAGCAGCCCGTTGTAAAACGGCACGCTGATGCGCGAGCCGGGGAAAACGAGCAGGCCGCCACCGCCGCGCACGTAGGCTTGCAGCGCGTCCGCCGCGAGCGGCGAAAGGTCCACGACATTGGCGAGGACGACGGCGTCGAAGTCGCGCAACGCGGTCTTTTCAAATTCCGCGCCGGTGACGGTGCGGGTCTTGATGAAAAAGCGGTCGCGCAACTCGGCGGGCACGGGCGTGAGCGCATTGCGCAGGTAGAAGACCTCGCTGTCGCGCGGCTCCGCGCCGGGGTCGCCGTCCACGAGGAGCACGTTCACTTCGTCAATGACGCGCAGGGCGAACGAGCGCTGGTCGTCGAACGGGCAGCGGTCCGCGTGCAGCCGCGCGGTTACGGTGTGGAAGCCCGGCTCGCGGAATGTGGCGAAAAGCGAAAGCGTCTTCGGTGCGCCGCCCTCGGGGATGGTGTCGAGCGTCTGCTCCTCGACGGGCGGCTCGTCGTCAATGGCGAGGCTCACTGCGACGCCGGTCGCCTCGGCGGGACCGAAGTTTGCGACAGAGACCTCGAAGCGCAACGGCTGGTTCACCGTCGGCAGCGCGGTGGCGAGACGGACATCGGTGATGCCGAGATTTCCCTGCTCGCCCTCGGTGGTGAGCACAAGCGTCGCGCGCATTTCGCGCTTCACGGATTCGAGCAGCGCGCGGATTTCGCCGACTCCTTTCCAGCCCGCGGCCTGTCCGTCGGTGACGGCGTAGATGTGCTTGTGGACGCCAGGCTGCTTTTTCAACACCTCCACCGCGCGCCGCAACGCAGGCTGCCACTCGGTGCCCTGATCGGTGCGCTTCGCTTCGATGACACTTTTCCGTGCGAACGCGAGATCACGCGCTGGCTCGGAGACGGATTCGCGCACAGTGTCCGACACGAGCCACACCGCGACGCGTGAACCGGCAGGCAGCCCGTCGAGAATCTGGCCCGCGGCCTTCTGCGCCTTTTCAAAACGCGTCACCGCGCCGTCGGTCGCGGACATCGATCCCGAATTGTCCACGAGAATGATCGCCGCCTCGTCGCCGCCGAATCCCCCGAAGCCGCCTTCGCTCAGCGAAGGCCGCGCGAGCGCAAATGCAAGCAGCACGAGAATAAGGCAGCGCAGCACCAGCAGCAGGATGTCCTTGATGTTCATCTTCCGCTTGTTGCGATCCACGGTGATTTTCAAAAACCGCATCGCCGCCCACACCACGCGCTTGATCTGCTTTTTCGCAAGCAGGTGGATGATGATCGGCGAGGCGATCGCAGCGACGCCGAAAAGCAGGAAAGGGTTGAGGAAGGACATCAGATGCGATGGCGCTGACGATGAACATCGGACGGGCCGCGTCCAGCATCCTCGTCCGGTGAATTCGGGCCTTCCGCCGTCGGCAGGCACACATCATTGGCTCCGTCACATCCTTCGCTGAGTCTTGGCGAGGCAACTCGCAAAGGAACGGCACGCGGGGAGGTTGAGGTTGCAGACCCCTCCTTATGAAATCACCCCTTCTGTGTGTCGCGTCCATTCTCGTCGCCTGTGTGTGTCCCGCAGCGCCGCCGGCTTTCCACACGACATCCGCGCCGGAAGGCTGGGCCGTCGTGCGCGGCGAGGCAGAACTCGGCGCGGTGCGAAATGCCAAGCCTGCGATCCCGCTCGAACTGAAGACCGTCGCGCCGATCGCGTTGCCTGCGGAGGTGGCATTCCGTTTTCGTGCGGCGCAGGGCGATGCGATCACGTTTCAACTGCTCGGCGAGGCGAAGGATGCGAAGCCGCTGCTCCAGTGTGCATTTCGCCCGACGGAGGCGACGAAGGCGAGCGTGACCGCGCACGCGGATGGCGAGCCGATGGCGACGACCGTCGTCTCCACGCGCACCTATTCGGCACAGCGGAAAAACACCGGGTCGCTCACCTATTCGTGGCGTTTCCCGAAGGTGAAAAACCTGTGGAACGAAATGGATCGCAAGGAAATCGGCTCGGCTTACGCGAAGCTGGTGCCGTTCGAGGAGAAGACATTCGTGCTGCGGTTCACGCTCACGCCGACGGGCCGACAGATATGGCTCGACGACCGGCTCGTCGCGGAAGCTCGGACGGAAAGCCCGAAACAGGCGTTTGTCTTGATGCAGCTCGCGAAATCGGCGCAGGTGCTCTCGGCGGAATTTTCCAAGCCCGCGGACGAGGGACGCTTCCTGCCGTTGTCGCTCGCGCACCACAGCCATGCGAAAAATGCGCAGGCAGTGAGTTCGGATGCGGCGCTGGTTTCGGTTCAAAACGTGCCGGTGCTCGTTCCGCAGACATCAGCTTCGGAGGTGAGCCTCCGCGATTCGATCTACCGCTACCGAATGACGCATGGCAGCGGCCCGAATACGGGCTATGTGAATGCGATGTGCTCGTGGCCGGGCGCGTTCGAGGTGGACCCGGCGTCGCTCACATTCCGCGTGCCGTATCGCACCTACCGAAATGCGTGGCTGCTCGCGTGGGTGGACGATGCGCCAAATTCAGTGCCGCAAGGTGCGTTCCGATTTTTCCGTCCCGTGGCGGGCTATCCCGCGGCGACGGGTTTTGAGATCACGGACGACGCAATTGCTAAGGGCCTCGTGACGCGCGTGCCGCAGAAGACGGCCGACGGGAAACAGCTCTACCTCGTGCGTGTTCCGGTGAACACGGAGGACTTCTACGGCTTCCGCGACATGGCGGATCAGTTTCTGGAATTCGAACTTACGAAGCCGCTGGCGCTCGGGCGCAGCTATCCCGATCCGATTTACTACGGGTATCATCCCGCGGGGCTGCCGAGTTCAATCCACGTCGTCGGGATCACGCTGGAAGCCGCGGCATTTTCCTACGAGGTGAAGCCGAAGCAGACGGGCTTTGTCTTTGAGCAGCCGGAGCGTCCGGCGCACGCGGTCGCGATCACAAACACGGGCTCCGCGCCACTCACGGCACAAGTGACGATGCAGTCGAAGAGCTTCGACAGCGAGGAGCAGCAGACCGTGAGCGCCAGTGTGAAGGTCGCGCCGGGCGAATCGCGCGATGCAGAGCTACAGTTCGATTTGAAAAAACTCGGCTGGCATGAACTGAAGGTGACGGTCGAGGCGGGCGGTGAAGTCCGGCAAAATACGCTGAGCATGGTGCTACTGCCGCCGAACACGCGCACGTACGGCGATGCGCCGAATGAGACGCGGTTCGGCACATGGAACCTGCTCGGGCATTACACGCCGTTCGGCGTGAAGGAGCCGGCGAACGATTCGCTGCTGGCGATGCTGCGCAAGCTCGGGCTGCGGAAGGTGGCGATCCACGAGGCATTCATCCCCTCCGAGATGGCGAAGAAGCACGACTTCCTGCCGGTCGGCCCGCACACGGTGATTGATGTCGTGTACCGCTGGAAGCAGGACGACACCGAGAAGCAGAAGAAGATGATCGAAGCGGAACTTGCGGCGATGGAGACGCTCTCGAAACAGGCGGCCGCGCCGACTTATTTCTACGGTGGCGAATGGCACATCGGACGCATGGCCCAATACGCACCGTGGCCATTTTACACCGGCGACGGCGACCGCGGCCTGAGCGACGAGGAGCGGCAGAACGCGGAACATCAGGTGCCCATCTTCACCGCGATTGGAAAGGCGCTGCGCGAAAAATATCCGCAGGCGAGGAAGTTTCTGCAATGGGGCGCGGCGATCGGCACGACGGCCTACATGCGCGCGGGCATCGGCAAGGACGTCGTGGACGGCTACGGAATGGACGCGCCGATGTTTGAGCTGCTGCCGGAATCATCGAACACGACGGGATCGATCAACCAACTGTGGATGCTCCGTCAGGAAGCAAAGCGGCTCGGCTGGCCGCAACTGCCGATCCATTGGTGCGAAGGGCCGTTTTTTCCGACGAACCCCGGCGCGCTCACCGAGGCGGAGCAGATGGACTACCAAGTGCGCTACCTGCTACTCGGGCTCGGCTACGGCGTGGATGGCTTCGAGGCGGGGATCGTCCCGCACGATGCGGGAAATTACTACGGTGCCGAACACTACGGAGCGGGCGTCTTCCATCGCGCACCGCTCGAGAATCCGAAGCCCGCCGTGGCCGCAATCGCGACGATGACGACGATGCTGTGCGGCGCAGATCCGGTCGGCGGCGTGGAGACCGGCAGCCTCACGGCGTATTGCATGGAATTCCGGCGCGCGAAGGACAAGGCGCGGATCTTTGCACTCTGGCGCGTCACGGGAAAATCCACCGCGCAGGTGAAGGTGCGCGGCACGCAGGCGACGCTCACCGATGCGATGGGCAATACCACGAAGCTGCCGGTGAACAACGGCACAATCGCGGTGCCGTTGGGCGCAACGCCGGTGTGGCTCACAGGCATGGAAAAAATCGAGGCCATCGAATCCGGTGTGGCAACCTTCGACTCCGCGCCCGCGGCGATCACGCGTCCGCTTGCGGACATGACGGCTGCGAAATGGGAATACGACGGCTCGGAGGACAAGGCGTATGCGAACAATCATTTTTCCGTGCGACGGATTCCGGATCCGAAGCTCACGGCGGAATTTGGATCCGGCGAGGAAGGACATGCCGATGCGGTCGCGGTGACGCTGGCAGTCGAGCCGGGCGATCGTCCGCTCGCAACGCGGTACGGCGCGCTGAAATTGAAGAAGCCCGTTACGATTCCCGGCAAGGCGTCTGCGCTCGGCATCTGGATCAAGGGCAACTCCTCGTGGGGCCGCGTCATTTACCAGCTCCGCGATGCGAAGGGCGAAATCTGGACATCCAGCGGTACGAAGGACGATTGGAACTGCGACGACACGCACGGCTGGTCATCCGTGACATTCGACGGCTGGCGCTACGTGCGCTTTCCCCTGCCGGGCACGCATCCATACGACGGCGCGCGCGAAATGGAGACGACCTGGTGGGGTTCGCGCGGCGGAGATGGTATCGTGGATCTGCCACTCACTGTGGAGAAGATCATCGTCGAGGCGCGCAACGAGGTGCCGTGGCTCGGCGAGATGAAGACGGTGCCCGTGCGCAGCTACAAGCTCTCGCAGCTCGTCGCGGAATATGATTCCGATCAAGACACCGCGCCCGCGATCGTCGTGAAGAGCCGCCTGCGGATGCCGCCGCCGGTGTGGACCGGCCCGCAGGAAAATCTCCTCGCAAAACTGAATGCCGAAGGCTCAGGCCCCGCGCCGGAACTGCGCGAATTCACGGAGCCCACGCACTTCAACGACGGGCGGCGGATGCACGTCCATTTCGACGAGGCGGCGGATCGGAAATACAACCTCTACCTCTCAATTTACCCCGACGGCCGCGGCGCGGATCTGCTGAAGGCCGCCGTGAAATCCGGCGACCAGGTCGCGGGCCTCAAGCCCGAGACGCCGATGTACCTTTTCCTCACAAGCATCGGTGCGGACAAAAAGGAGTCGAAGCCGTCGAAGGCGTTCAAGCTGATCACGCACGACAATTTTGCGGAGAAATAGGAACGCCCATTTTTCAAATCCGCAGTCATGAAGACTCAGAACCAACCAACTGCACCGAATCTCCACGGCGCAAAAAACTCACGCGCATCCGGTTTCCTCGCAGCGATGCTCGCAATTTCTCCGCTGGCATTTGCCGGACGGGAAAATCTCCCGCCGCCCGTGCGCATCGAGACGGGCGTGAGCGGGCACATTCATCCCGCCCTGTGCATCACCGCAAAAGGCACGCTGGTCGTGGTCTTCTGCAAAAGTGAGTTCAAGCCGCATCTGATCACGCGCTCGACGGATGGCGGGAAGTCGTGGTCGAAGCCTGCGCTGTTTCCACACACCACGGAGACTGCGATCTACCCCGGCTCGCTCACGACACTTGCCGACGGACGGATCGTCCACGCATGGAACGTCTGGTTTTCCCCAGAGGAAAAGGTGAAGTCGCGCTTCGTCGCGTTCTCGATCAGCAGCGACGATGGCGTCACCTGGAGCGAGCCAAAGAGTCTCGCGAAAAATGCGGATCCGAAAATCCACAGTGTCATCCGCCATCCGATCGTCGAGCTGTCGCCGAGCGCGTGGCTCTTTCCGCTGGCCGATCGCACGGCGCTCTACAATCCCGTGACCGGCGAGGAGACCGCATTTGGCGATCCCGCCGCACACGGACTCGTGCCGATCGTCCGCACTGCTGGCGCAACATTGATCAGCGGAAAAGGCAAACGCTCCACCGATGGCGGCGTGACGTGGCAGGAGGTGAAACCGTTCCCCAATGTCTCCACGCAAGGCTGGCGGCACGAGATGATCGCGCTGAAGAACGGCTGGCTGCTCGCGTCGCAGATCATCGGCCCCGGTGTCGGCGGCGAGAAAATCAACTTCATCATCTCCCGCGACGACGGGAAGTCGTGGGACTTGGAACATCCGGTGGAATTCTACAATCCCGTCCGCCCCATCGGCGGCAGGGCCTGCCCCCGAACGGTCGAACTCGACGACCGCACGCTCGGGACAATCTTCTACGACACCGATGCAAAGCAGCCCGGCGGCTCGGGTGTGTTTTTCCGGACGACGCCGACGTCGAACTTGATGCCGTGAACAGATCTATCCTCGCGATCGCTTCGCTCATCCTCGCGCTTGTTTCAGCCGAAAAATCGCAAGCGCAAAACGCATCCCCTGCCCTGCCGCCGATCGAGAGCGCGATCAGCGACGGGCACGGGCGGCTGATCGTGAATGGCAGCCCATTTTTTCCCATACTCCTCTACGACGTGCCGTCCGATGCGGAATCGCTGAAGCGCATCCACGATCACGGATTCAACATGATCACCGTGGCGAAGGCGGAGGAGGCCGATGCGGCGCGCGCCGCGGGCATGTATTCCGCGACACACGGGCGGAAGATTGAGAAATTTGATAGCATCCTCATGGCGATCGGAATGGACAGCCCGGTGCTGAATCTCAAGCAGCCGCTCCTCGAAAATCTCAGGGCCGACCTCGAAAAAGCGCGCAAGGAAATCCCGGGCCGCCCGGTGATGCACGCGATTGGATATTGGCTGAACGAACCGGCGGGCGTCATCGCGAACACGCTGCCTCCGCCGGAAAAATACGAATCCGTCGTGCAGGCGATCGAAGTCTCCGCACCGTATCTTTACCCCGTGCCCTATCAGCCGATCCGCAGCGTGGGCGAGGCCGTGGCCCGCGCGTCTGCTGCGAGCGGCGGGAAAAAGCCGCTGCTGCCGATCCTTCAAATTTTCAAGTGGACCGCGGACGATCGCTACCCGACCGCCGCGGAACTCCGGTGCATGGTGAGCCTCTCGCTGATCCACGGCGCGACCGGGATCGGATTTTATTCGTACCGGCACGTCGCCGGGAAAAAAGGCGTCACGTTCGCGGAGGAAAACCCCGTCGTGTGGAATTCGCTGAAGGACGTGAATGCCGACCTCGCGCAGATCGGCCCGTTCCTCCTCGACGCAAAACCGGACGCAACGGTGACGCTGAAAGAAGGTGGCTCCGGCGTGGAAATCCGCGCCGTGTCCCGTTGCGGCTCTCGTCTGATCCTGCTCGCGAATCCCGCGGACACCGCAAGGGAAGCGACGATCGAGATCCCATCCGCGCCAGACGGCATCCTCAAACCGATCGGCCGAGGAACAGACATCGCAATCCGCGGCGGCATCGCAAAGATGATGCTCGAAGCAAACGGAACCGCGGCGCTGCGACAATGACACGCCGGCCGGGTGCGCAAAACAAATTGCGCCGAGGTGATACCGTGATCACGCTGCGCGAAAGAACCGCCACCTTGCCGTCCCGACCGTCCATCTTCCTCACGCTGCTTCCGATGCTGCTGCTCTCATCGTGCGAGCCGGGCGAGGACGGATCCGGTGCGGGAAGCGGCAGCAGTGATCGCGACAGGAAAAAGCGCACAAAACTCCCGACCGACACGATGAACACGGAACGCATCGCCGCACAGGATTCGCTCGGCAAGCCGCCGCAGCCGCGCAACCTGCTGGAAGGCGTCGAAGACGAATGCCCGGTGCATCACGAAAAAATGAAGGTGCGGGAAATCCCCATCGTCTTCGGGGACGCCGCGCCTGAAAAATCCGAACATGAAAACCCGTCCAGCGCGGAAAAATTTCCGTTCGGCGCGGAGAAAATCATCTCCACAGGGAATGCGCTCCTCCCCGGCGAACCGGTGACCGCACGTGTGTACCAGTGCGCCTCGTGCGTCGCCGCACGCAAGGCCGCAGAGGAAAAACAGGCGCTGACGCGTGCGTCGCACTGATCGCCCATTCGCGCCCGATCACTTCGCGCGCTTTTCCGCCGGGCGCGTGAGCTTCGCGATTTCCTCGGCGGAGACGCATGAGCGCAACGGCATGCCGAAACTGGTGGTGATGTTTTTCCCTTCGCCGTCCTTTTGATCCTCGATGCTCGAAGTGATGCTCTGAACCTGGCCGACGACGTTGCCGCACTCGTCCACGACCGGCGCGCCGCTGCTGCCGGGCGAATATTCGGCCGTCACATTGATGTAGAGTGATGGTGCGACCCTCGGCTTCGCTGGCGGCTTGTCGCCATCGCTCGCAGCCTCGTGGTTTATGAAAAATCGCGAGAGCATTCCCGAGGTGAACATCCAGTGGTTCCCGTCCGGATGGCTCACGCAGAAAACCGGATCGCCGACCTCCGCATCGCGGTTCAGCGGGAGCGGCGGCAGATCGAGCCCGGCGACGCGGAGCAGGCAGGTGTCCGAGTCGGCATTCGCGGCGAGCACCTCGGCAACCGGGAACACGCGGCCCTTCGAGTCCACGACGATGAGGTAGCCGTCCTTCATCCCATCATCCTCAAAATCCACAACGTGCTCGCTCGTGCTCACAACACCGTCCGCTGCGACGAAACCGGACGCGCTGTCGAAGTGCCACTTCTTGCATTTCGTGCAGTGGTAAAATGTCGCGACCGCGACGGTGCTGCTGCGGACGAGGCGATAGACTTCGCGCGGCTGGAGCCTGTCCTTGCGCGGCTCGGGCAGGACGACATTGCAACGCGCACGCTTGAGCTGCGTGCGGAGTTTCGTGAGCGAGACGAGCTTGTCCTTCCCATGCAGCGCGGTGGCAGCAGAGATCGCCTGCCCCTCGAAAGCCTCGTCGTCCACCACAAGCCGGTCGCCGGCGAGGAGCACGGCGGGGAGAAATGCGATGAAGATTGCGAGACGGCGAAACATTTGCGGAGCATCGCCGAGAAGCGCGCGCAGGCAAGCACTCGGCGGATGCGAGCGAAACGACGACTGCATGTTGACGCTGTGCCTCCCCTGTTCCATTCACAGCGCATGGCACTGCCGATCCAATACAGCCTGCGAAACGTTTTCGTCCGCTGGCGCTCGACAATCGCGACGGTGCTCGGCATCGCGCTCGTCGTGCTCGTGTGGATCATCATGCAGGCGCTCGCGGCCGGGCTGGAGGCCGCCGGCGGCACGACCGGCGATCCGCGGAATCTGCTCATCGTGCGCAAGGGCTCGGACTCCGAATCCACGAGCCAGATCGGCCTCGATGATGTGCGCTCGATTCAGTACTCGGAAGAAATTGCGCGCGATGAAAAGAACAGGCCGCTGATTTCCGCAGACACGCTCGTCACCGCATATCTGCCGCGCGCCGGCGGTGCGGAAGGCGGGGCCAATGTGATTTTCCGCGGCGTCTCGCCGAACGGTCCGCCGCTGCGCCCGCAGGTGCGGCTTGTCGCGGGCCGCTGGTTTGTGCCGGGAAAGCGCGAGGCGGTCACGAGCGTGCGGCTCGCACGGCGCTTTGCCGGCGTGAATGTCGGCGACGAGATCAAGCTCGGTTCGCGCACGCTCACCGTGGTCGGGCAGTTCGACGCGGGCGGCAGCGCCTTCGACTCGGAGGCGTGGATGGATTCCGACGAGGCACGCTCCATTTTCAACCGCGCAAACTACGCCAGCGTGCTCATCCGCCCCGTGGATGCCGCGGCCTCTGCACGGCTGAAGACTCGGCTCGAAAGCGATCACCGCCTGACAATGCGCGTCGTGCCAGAAATGGAATACTACGCACAGCAGACGAAGACCGCGGGGCCGATTCGCTTCGGCGGAAATGTGATCGCCACCGTGATGTCCATCGGCGCGGTACTAGCCGCGATGAATACGATGTATGCAAGCGTCGGCGCACGCACACGCGAGATCGGGACGCTGCGCGTGCTCGGATTCCGCAGGCGCTCAATCGTCGCGACGATCCTCATCGAGGGGACGTGCCTCGCGTTCATCGGCGGCGTCATCGGCGGCGCATTCTCGCTTCTGGCGAACGGCTACAAGACGGGCACGATGAATTTCCAGACGTTCAGCGAGACAGTCTTCGAACTCACCGTGACCGCGCCGACCCTCGCGAAGGGCCTGGCCTTTGCCGCGCTCGTCGGCCTGCTCGGCGCGCTGCTGCCGGCGCTGCGCGCATCGCGGCTGCCGGTGATCGAGTCGTTGAAGGCCGTCTGATCCGCGCTACACTCGCGCACATGGACGCGGCAAAATTGCAGACCATTCAGATTTCGGAAGGCAGGCGGCAACGCTCGCAGGGCTCGTTCCGATACATCATCCTCGGCGTGATCGCCGCGACCGCCGTCGCCCTCTACATCGCGAAGCCGTGGGCCACCGACGCGCGCACCGGCACCGGCAAGGCTGTGCAACCCGGCGAAAAATCCGCCAAACCCGCCGCGGTCGCGCCCGCCAATGAAAAGCCCGCGAAGGCCGGCGACGCGCTGCTCACCGTCAGCGGCTACATCATCAACCGCGAGCGAATCGAGCTCAGCCCGCGGACGATGAACGAAGTAAAGTGGATCGGCGTGAAAAAGGGCGACCCGGTGAAGCAGGGCGAGATCGTCGTGCGGCTCGACGATTCGGAGCAAAAGGCGCGCATCGCTGAAATCGAAGGCCAGCTCGCCGTCGCGCGCGTCGCGGTGGAGCGCGCGAAGATCAATTTTGAACGCGTGAAAAGATTGCGCCTCACGCAAAATGAGACCGCCGAACGCGAAGACGAGGCGCGGCTCGCCGTCGCGTCCGCGGAGGCGCAGGTGCGCCAGCTCGATGGCACACGTTCAATGGCGCAGGTGTGGCTCGAGTGGACCGTGATCCGCTCGCCGATTGACGGCGTCGTGCTGGAAAAACTTTCCCATCCCGGCGAACTCGTGACGCCTCAGACCTTCGGCGGCACCGGCACCCACGGCCCGAGCAGCGCGCTGCTCTCGCTCGCCGATCCGAACGATCTCCAGGTCGAGGTGGACATCAGCGAAGCGGATCTCCCGAAGGTCTCGATGAACCAGCCATGCCGCGTGAGCCCCGAGGCATGGCCGGAAAAAGTGTACGCCGGCATCGTGGCCGAGATCGCACCCGAGGCCAACCGCCAGAAAGGCACTCTCCAGGTGAAGGTGAAAATCGAAAAGCCGGATCGTTTCCTCACGCCCGAGCTGAGCGCGAAGGTGGAGTTTCTGAAGGGCGGCGGTTAGCCCTACGCGACGCAGCAGTGATTACGATCACAAGCAACGACAGCACTCCGCACGCGGCGGAAAATGCCTCGCCGTGCCGTGTGTAGAACGTCTCGCGCAGTTCGACTGGAACGCTCACCGGCTGGATCTTCCAGCCTTCGGTGAACGGCTCCATCCAACGATCCACCCGACCGAAACTGTCCACCGACGCCGTGATGCCGTTGTTCGTGCAGCGCACCATCGGGCGGCGGTTTTCGATGCAGCGGAAAATCGCGTCGTTCATGTGCTGGTCGAGTTCCGCCGTGCGGCCGAACCATCCGTCATTCGTGAGATTCACGAGCAGGTGCGCGCCCAGCTTCACCTGCGCACGCGTGATGTCGCCGCGCGTGTCCTCAAAGCAAATCAGCGGTGCGAGTTTCAGCGCAGGTTTTGCGAGTGAAAACAAACCGGGCGATTTTCCCGGCTTGAAATCGCCCTCGACCATGCCGCCGAAAATCGGGCCGAGCAGCGGGCGCAGCGGCAGATATTCGCCGAAGGGAACGAGCTGCTGCTTGTCGTAAAACTGCGGCTCCTTTTCCCCCTTCTGGATGAAGGCGGCGCTGTTGTGATCTTCCCCGCGCGCGCCGCCGCGGTTCAGATCATCGGTGCCGATCATCAGCGCCGGGACGAGCGCCGCTCGCTCGCGTACCCACGCGAGTGTGTCCGCATCACAGAGCATCCCGCCGGGGACGGATGCCTCCGGCCACAGGAGCAAATCCGGCGAGGCAGCGGAGGCGAGATCGCTCAGAAATTCGATCCGATCACAAATCTCGTCTCCGCGATCCCTGTCCATCTTGTCCCGCTGCGAAATGTTCGGCTGCACCGCGGCGACACTCAGCGGCACGGTCTTTGCCGGCGACTGCTGCGCGTGAATGAGCACGCGCGTGCCGAAGCCGAATGCGAGCACGACGAGCCCCGCGGTGATCGCGAAGTCAAAGTGCGGGCGCAGGCGGATGCGTCCGATCTCCGCGCGCACGCGGAGGACGGTGATGAGCAGGATCGCATTGCACATCACGAGCAGGAAGCTGAGGCCGCCGACGCCGGTGAATTCTGCGATCTGGATGAGCGCGAGATCGCGGTGCAGCGCGAGGCCGAGCTTGTTCCAGCCGAAGCCGGAGAGCATCCAGCCGCGAGTCCACTCGAGCGCGACCCACGACGCGGCGCAGAAAATCGCGATGCCGAGATTCCGCGACGACTGCAGCAGTTGCGGACGCTCGAACGGCGCGAGCGGATCGGGCGGCGGCAGCGGCCGGAACTGTGCGCCCGCGATCCATCCCGTGAGCCACGCCCACATCGCCGGGTAGAGCGAGAGATAGGCGGCGAAGAGCAGCGGCAGGCCGTTCAGCGCACGCGAGCCGAAGAGCGGCGCGAGTTCCCGAAACCATGAAAATGTCGTGGTGAAAAAGACGAGCCCTGCGACGTAGCCGAGCGTGAAGTGCCGCAGCCCGCGCCGCTTTTTGTGCTGCGGAATCCACACCGCCATGAGCAGCGGGACGAGCGCGATGAATGCAAGCCCGCCGGCATCCGCAGGAGGAAAACTCAGCGTGAGCAGCGCACCGCTGGCCAACGCCGCCAGCCACGGCCATGCGCGTTTCAAAAACTTCACGCGTGGAATTCGGCAATTTTTCCGATGACGTAGTCCACCTGCGCGGGCGAAAGCTCCGGGTAGATCGGCAGCGCGACCGACTCGCGTGCGGCGCGCTCGCTCTCGGGAAAATCACCATCGCGATGGCCCAGGTCGCGGTAGCACTCCTGCAGGTGCAACGGCAGCGGGTAGTAGATTTCCGAGCCGATTCCCGCGGCGGTGAGGTGCGCGCGGAGAGCGTCGCGACGCGGCGAGCGAATGATGAACTGGTTGTAGATGTGGTGGTTTTCCGTGCCGGTGCCGGCCCACGGCTCGACGGGGAGCGTGAGCACTTTGTCCAGTCCTCTCGCGATGAATCCCTCTCGGTAACGCGCGGCGTTTTTCCGACGGGCCGCGCCCCATGTGTCTAGGTGCGGAAGTTTCACGGTGAGGACTGCGCTCTGGATCGCATCAATGCGGAAGTTGCCGCCGATCCATTTGTGAAAATACCGCGGCTCCATGCCGTGGTTCCGCAGCGCGCGGATTTTCGCGGCGAGCGCGTCGTCCGCACAGGTGACCATGCCGGCGTCGCCGAACGCGCCGAGGTTTTTTGTCGGGTAAAATGAGAACCATCCGGCCTCACCGATCGCGCCCGCGCCGCCGAGCGGATGCCGTGCGCCGAGCGCCTGCGCCGCGTCTTCGAGCACGGGGACGCCGTATTTTTTTCCGAGAGCGAGAATCGCCGCCATGTCCGCGCAGCAGCCAAAAAGGTGGACGGGAATGATCGCCTTTGCGTTCGCATTTTTCCGCAGCGCGTCTTCGAGCGCGTCGGGCGAGATGTTGAACGTCGCGGGGTCTATGTCCACAAACACGGGCCGCGCACCGAGGCGGCTCACGCAGCCGGCGGTCGCGAAAAATGTGTATGGCGTCGTGAGCACGACGTCGCCCGGCCCGATGCCGAGCGCCATGAGCAGGACGAGCTGAGCATCCGTGCCGGAAGACACGCCGATGCAGTGCTGCGCTCCGCAGTACGCCGCGACGGCCTTTTCAAATGCCTCGGTCTTTGGCCCGAGCACAAGCGCCTGACTGTCGCACACGGCCTCGATTTCGGCCATGATGCGTGCCTTGAGCGGTGCGTATTGAGCGCGAAGATCGAGAAGCGGAACCTGCATGCGCGCACCATGCGGAACGCGGCGCGCGCGCGTCGAGGCGGTTTTGTGCTGGCGTGAAAAAATCCCGGCTGCGAGAGCGTGATGCTGCGGCCCGGCTCCAGCTCGACGTTCGCAGTCGTACTGCTCAGCGACTGCGTCAGCCCCTCTTCCAGTCGAGCACACCCTTCCGGATGGCATAGACGTAGCCGACGGTGACGAGCGAGAGGAAGCCGGCCATGCCCCAGAAAATCACGCTGCCGTGCGCCTTGAGCATCTGCGTGAAATTCACGGCCCAAGGGTAGAGGAAGACCACCTCGATGTCGAAGAGGATGAACAGCATCGCCACGAGGTAGAATTTCACCGAGAAGCGCGGCTGCGCCTCGCCCTGCGGCAACATGCCGCACTCGTAAGCGGCATCCTTCGCCGGGGTGCGTTTCGCGGACTTTCCGAGAAGCACGCTGATGATAAGTGCAGAGATCCCGAAGCCGAGAACGATCCCGACTTGGATGAGGATGGGCAGGAATTCCTTCACCGGTCAGATCGCGGGGGTGACGTTCGTCTGGAGCGTGGCGAGCTGCTTGGCGAGACCCTTGTAGGTTTTCTTACCATCCTTGCCGACGGTGATTTTTACCATGCCGCGTCCGACCAAAGCCTGAAGCTTCTCGTATGAGCGGAGGCGGAGCATCTCCTCGCCACCGCTGGCGGCGTTGCGCGCCTTGAGATTTTCATGCACGACGTCAAAAAGATCCTTGAACTCATATCCGGCCTTGCCAGACAGCACTGCGGCGAGTTCCTCCGTCACCAAATCAGGGAGACGACGACTGAATGCAGGTTTTTTCGTGATAGACATAGGGTGTTTATACTAACACAAATCCGGCCGCAAACGAGCGAAATCTTCCCGACCGTAACGCGCTGGCGCATTTTGCTGACCCACCGTTATTTACGGATTGGAAACGGCGGGCAACGAGGGCCGGTTGGCTGACACTTGCAACTTTACGGTTCCTCGATCCGGCCAGCCGCCTTCAGCCCGTGCCCGCTGAGTTCGAAGACCTCCAGGCTCACCTTCGCCGCCAGACTTCGCCAGGCTTCCAGAATCATCGGCGCATATTCGGACAGGTCCACCCCGATCCCCGGAAATACGAACACGGTCTGGCGGTTCGGCATGACGAGCAGCATCTTCGGCCCGAAGACGTCCTCGAACTGCTTGCGAAATTCCGGCGCGAACACCGTGACGCACACCGGAAATCTGTCCGAACGCAGCGCGGCATATTCCACGACGTTCTTCGAATTCCTCACCCAATCCACCTTCACATGCCTCAGCCAGTCCGACGCCGTCAGCGCCGTCACCTTGCGCACGGCTTCCTCATTCAGCCCGGCTGCCATCCATGAGCCGACGGTCAGAAATTCCACGCCGCTCTCGCCCATCCGCGCCGGCGCAAGCACGGTGGACTTCGCGCCGCCGAACGGGAATGATATCTCGTTCCCCATGAATTTCGGCACCGGGAGAAAGAACCAGTCGTTCGCATTTGCGACACAGGCGGACAGCAGGAAGATGAATGCGAGCAGCAGACGAGGCGTGCGATTCCCTTCCCCGCCACGCAAGCACCTGCTACCGCTCCGCGCATGATCACGCACCTCTCCGGCACGCTCGTCGAATCGCTCCCCACGCACATTGTCCTCGATGTCGGCGGCGTTGGTTATCATGTGCTCATTCCACTTTCGAGCTACGACAAGCTCCCCGCCACCGGCACGCAACTCAAAATCCTCACCCACCTCGCCATCCGCGAGGACGCACACGTGCTCTACGGCTTCATGAGCGCCGCAGAACGCGACCTTTTCCGCCTGCTCGTGAACCACGTCAGCGGCATCGGGCCAAAGACCGCGCTCGACGTGCTCAGCGGCACGAGTGTCGCGTCGTTCAAGGCGTGCGTCGTCGCCGGCGACGTCGCTGCACTTTCGAGGACAAAGGGCATCGGCAAAAAAACCGCCGAGCGAATCGTGGTCGAGTTGAAGGACAAGGTCGGCATCGCCGCCGCATGGGAAGCCGCCAGCACCGCACACGCGCCCTCGGCGGAAGATGCGAAAATTACCGACGCCGTCCTCGCGCTGATCGCCCTCGGCTACAAGCAGGTGGACGCGCACAAGGCCGTGAAACAAGCCGTCGCCAAGACGCCCGACGCAGCCGTGGAATCCCTCGTCACCGCTGCGCTGAAACTGCTGCTGTAAGGTGCCGCAACGCAGCGAGGTTTGCAAACCTCGCCTACTTTGCTTCCTGCGCGCCGTTGCCCTCGATGAAGTAGGTCGCGCCCTGGAAGGTCGCGGTGCGAAGGTATTGCATCCACTTCACTGTGCCGAGATCGCATGAAGCTTCGATGCGGTTTTCCTCGGGCTTTGCCTCAGTCGGCACGCGTTCGCGAAGGGCCTCGAAGAGCACGCGCCCGTCGAGCTTCGCGAGCGGGCGGATGCCCAGGAGCCAGAGCATCGTCGGCGCGACATCAATGTTTCCGGACGGAAGTTCGTCGCGCCAGCCGACGCGGAGGTCCGGCCCCGCACCGATGAGCGTGTTCGTCTG
Source organism: uncultured Spartobacteria bacterium (assembly GCA_903882875.1). GTDB lineage: Bacteria > Verrucomicrobiota > Verrucomicrobiia > Chthoniobacterales > Chthoniobacteraceae > SXWH01. The sequence continues at coordinate 35,691 of CAIRYQ010000028.1, forward strand.
ATCGAACGGGCTCAGCGAGCCGTGCATGCCGAGGCCGATTTTTTTTGCGCCATCCTGCGTGAGCGTTCCCGGCACTCCGAATTCATTTTTCTCCGCGGTCCACCGCGAGGCGACGACGACATCCGGCGCATCCGGCGAATCCACCCGCGCGGCACTGAGCGGGAATGTCCCCTCGATCGTCCCGCGGGAAAAAATCACGCCGCTCGACGGAGCCGCCTGCAATGCGCGCACGAGTTTCGCGATGACACCCTCATCGTGTCCGATCACGTAGAGCAGCAGCGTCGCGCCGGTGTTCACGATGAGGATCTCGCCATTCGCCGGCGGCGCGGCGAAGGCCCGCTGAGCGTGGAGCCCGGCGTCGGCGCACAGTTTCACGACATCCGCGGACGCCGAGATGGTGGAGAATCCGTGATCGGACACCACGAAGATGTCCGTCTTTTCGAGCACACCCTTTTCCTTCAGAGAGTCGAGCACGGTGCCGAGGCGGTCGTCCGCGCTGCGCAACGCGGCGAGCGCGATGGGCGAGCCGGGCGCGGTGGCGTGCTGCGAAAAATCCGGGTCGCTCATCCAGAGCACGGAATATTTCGGCACGCCCACCTTCCACAGTTCGCCGGTGAGGACAGCGGCCGTCCAGCGATCCTGCTCGCTGTTGGGAAATGTGATCGTTTTCGGAAACTCGCCGACCGTCTTGCTCAGTCCCGCCGCAGCATCCGCCGGGGCGCTTTTGCCTCCGAAGACATCCACTGATTCGCGCGCTGCCCGCGACTTCCGCACTTCGGCACGATCCTGGAGAATCGCGACGGCTTTCGTCCCAGCCACGGCGGTACGGAAGCCGGCCTTTTGCACGGTCTCCGCGACGGTCGGGCCGGCGATGTGCATCCCGTGCTTGATCTCATCATCCTTGCGCACGACTTCCAGTTCTTCGGTGGCGACACCTTTGCGCGGATCGATTGCGGGACGGAATTCCCGGTTGCCGATGATGCCGCTGTGCGACGGATACAGCCCGCTCGCGATCGCGGTGCCGTTCACTTCCGTCGTGGATGGAAATGCGGGATGATGGTTTGCAAAGAACACGCCGCGCTGCGCGAGCGCCCACAGATTCGGCGTGTTTTCCTCGCTCACAAGATCGGGCCTCATGCCGTCCCACACCATTACGACGACATGCTCCGCTTTTCCGCGTTCCTCGGAGAGCAAATATTTTTCCGCGGGCTCGTCCGACGCGGAATCCTGCGGGCCGCCCTTCTTTTTTTCGCACGAGACGAATGCGAACAACGCTGTGAAGCAGGCGAGGAATGCGGGGGATCTCATGGCAATGTGGACGTGGAGTGGACAGCGAATCTGCACCGGCGTCAAAGCCTCGGCTGTATTTGCCGCAGCCTTTTTGAAAAGGGGCGGCAGGCCGCGACTCACTTGCGCACCGCGGCACCGCGCGGCGCATCGGCTTTTTCACGCTCGGTGCCGAACACGGCCATGAGGTGCGCAATTTCGGCCGGCACGTCCTTCGGATCCTCGACGGTCTGCGCCACTTCTTCTTCGAGCACCGCGCGGTAATCGCGCAGGTGCCGGAGGAGCGCGACACGCAGCGCACCCTCGCTCATTCCGAGCCTGGCGGCGATCGCCGGAGCATCGTGCCCGCGCAGGCTGCCCCCGCCGATCAGCACCGGGCGGAGCGCCGCAAACAGCGCGCCTTTCCCGCTCGCCTCGCACCTCTTTTTCAGCTCTTCCATCACGCGCGACATGAGTGCATGGCCCCACTTCCGCTCGAAGATCTGCTCCGGCGTGTCATCCGTGCTGAACTGTTCCTTCGCATATCGCTTCTCCTCGGACTCCATCGGGCCGCCCGGCAGATCCTTCGCGTAACCCCCGTGCCGATCATCATTGCGTTTCCAGTTGGAAAGGAAGTGATCGAGAGTGGTGCTGAGGAACCCGCGCAGGCGTCCGCGCTTCGCATCGGCAGCCAGAAGCCCTTTCACGTTCAGCAGCTTCACGAGAAATTCCTGGAGCGCGTCCTCCGCATCGTGGTGCGGGAACCCGCGGCGGCGGATGAATGCGTAGAGCGTGTAGCGGTATTACGCGAGCAGATCGTCCAGCGCGCGGCACGCCTCGCCGGGGTCGCCGCTGTGCAGCCGCGCTATGAGCGTCCAATGCGTCGTTGGAAATTGGGAGTGCCGCTTATTGCTCACTCCTGATGCTGCGCAGAAAAGTGCGGCGCATTCAATCCCATTGCGCATCCGCAGGCCAGCCATTCCACTCCGGAGCATGTTGCGCGGTTGAAATACCCCCCGCCACCGTATCTGCGGCCACCGCACCGGGAGAACCGCAGCACACCCGTGCGCAACGCCTTACACGACCGGGCTCGGGGGCGGTGAATATGCGACCACTTTCCGGCAAAAGCTAGGTTTGCGATCCTTTTCAGATCCATCGCCACACCCGTCAGGCGCTGCCCACGGATCCGGCTTCGGTCTGAACAAGACCTTGGTTTTCAAAACAGGTTCTTCCCCGGCATCCGTGTGCGTCCTGCCAGGCGCCGGGGAAATTTTTCCGGCTGCCACGTCAGCAGCATCCGGAGCTTGCTCTGCCGAAAGGCTCCCAGACATCGTGCAAACCGCGTCGTCCGTCTGGGCGACCTGATGCGAAATCCCGCCCCACAGCAGGAATTCACTCCCGCTCAGGAAAATACTCCCATCCCGCAACTGTGAAGTCTGGGCACGCTCCCCAATACCTCCCATCCAGTGCGACGCTACCTCAGCCGCCAGCCCTTGGAGCGGGTTGGCGTCCGGTGCGCCCCACGCACCGGACGCCTTTCCCCCCATTGCCAGGCGGTTCCCAGCCGCCTGCCGTGCCCGTTGCAGGCGCGGCAGCCCGGCACTCGCCCGGCAACCTGATTCCAAAAGCAACCCCGAAATCCACAGGCAGTGCGCCGGAACGACCGGGGCTTGTTGAAAATTGAGCGTCTTCATCGAGAAATGTGTGTCTATATACGGATACACTTCTCGTGGGCCGTTTGTTACACGAACGGGCGATCTTTTTTCGCAAAACCGCAAAAAAGTTTCGCCGCACCCCCTTTGGCTCCATTCCGACCGGCCCCGCCACCCGGCTTCGCCTACGGCGTCACACCCGTGCCAGCGTCGTACGCGGCGACGAAGAACCGCACGGTGTACCAAATCGCGACACAGATCGCCACAAACGCGGACACCTTCACGAAGATCACCACCGGGCGCCGCTCATTCCTGTGGTAACAGTGAGGGCACTTTCTCTTCGTCCATCGGATCCGTCTATGGCATTGCTTGCAGCGTATGCGCACTTTTTGTGTGGGATGGGATCGGGTTGGCGTTTCGGAGTGAGCGTCCATTTAGACGATGCGCGGAGATTCTGCAAAACTGTTTATCGCACGGACATGGGGAAATTTCACCCGGAGAGTGCCGTCACGACAGATTCGCGCTCCCCTTTCACGAAGTCCGAGGCTCGCAGTCACGGCCACACGCCGCCCTCGATCGGCCGCGTCTTCAACTGCGCCGGATCGATCACACAATGCCGCACACGCTGGCGCTTCCAAGTGTAGGTGACATGCACCAGCCCGTCGCCCGTCTGGATGATCGCCGGATAGCTGTATTCGCCCGGTTCATTCTCGATCACGAGCGCCGCCTCCCACTTTGCGCCATCGCGCGACACCGCGAGGTTCAGCGGCGTGCGCCCTTTCGCGGTGTGGTTGTAGATCAGGAGATGCCGCCCGTCGCTCAGCGTCACGGCATCAATGCCGGAGTTTGGGTTCGGCAATTCCGTCAGCGACATCGCACCCCACGACTTTCCTCCATCGTCCGATGCGATGCGGAAAATGTGCGCCTGCTTCGTACGCCCGAGTGCGAGCAGCTTCTCCCCTCCGAGGAAAAGGATGCTCGGCTGGATCGCGCCGATGCTCCTGCCGTCGTTCACCGCATCCGTTTTCGTCCACGTCGCGCCGTCGTCGCTGCTGCGCTCGAAATGCACGCGCCATCCCGCATCCTCGGTGCTCGTCGGAGAAAGGACCTCGCCGTTTGCGAACTGCACTGGCTTGTTCTTGATCGGGCCGAGGATGCCGTCGGGCAGACGGCGCGCATCGCTCCATGTACGACCGCCATCGGTCGAGTTGCGCAGCATGCCCCACCACTTGCTCGGGCTCGGGCCGACTTTGTAAAAAAGCATCAGCGCGCCGCCCTTCGGCTGGAAAAGCACGGGATTCCAACACGGGAATCGTGTGCCGTCCGCCTGCACACCGTCCGCGACCTCGACCGGCGCAGTCCATTTTCCACCGACCGCACGCGATGACCAGATGCCCACATCCGCCGCACCCTCACGCGCGCCGCCAAACCACGCGGCAACAAGCCCGCCGCCCGTCGGCTCGACGATGGTCGTCGCATGACAGCTCGGGAACGGCGCGCTCTCGTAGATGAATTCGGATTTCAGAAAGCCCGGCTGCGGCTCCACTGCGAGCGCGGATGGCAGCAGGCTGAGCAATGCAAGGACATGGAGACGTTGTGTTTTCATGGGGAAATTCAGGCGGGAGTATTTGCATCGCGCGGCTTGATAAGCAGCACGATGAACACCGACAGGAGTGCGAGACCCGCGAAGACGCCGAAGATGACGTTCAGCGGCGTGTGCCGGTCGCGCAGCGCGCCGAAGGCCCAATCCCCGAACCCGCCAAAGCTGGTGCTCACCAAGTTCATGATGCCATAGCCGGTCGCCCGCCACTCGGGCCGCGCGATCTGGCAGAGGATGGGCATGTTGTTGCAGTCGAAAAATCCCCACCCGAACCCGAACACGACGAGCCCGACAATCGCGACCGTCAGCGTCCCTGCGTTCCCCACACTGAAGAGCGCCGGCAGAAACAGCACCATGCCGATGACACTTGTAAAAATGCGCCCCCGCTGCGTGCGGCGCATCCAGCGATCCGCAAGCACCCCGCCGATCAGCACGCCGACGAGCGATGCCACCTGCACAAACAGAATCGCGCTCACTCCCGCCCCGCCCTGCCCGAGAGCAAATTTTTCCTTCAGAATGTCCGGCATCCAGTCCCGCACCACCCAGCCCGCGATGGCGGGCAGCGTGAAGTAGAGCACGAGCAGGAGAAAATTGCGGTTGCCGAGCAGTCCGCGGAATACATTGCCATCGGCCACGGGCAAACTCGCATCCGCAGCGGGCCGCACCGGATTGCGCAGCAGCGCCAGCAGCGGCAGCGCGTAGAGGATCCCGATCATCCCGCACATCGTGAACGCCCAGCGCCACCCGTGCTCCGGCGAATCCGCGACATAGCCGGCAAACCCACCGAGAATCTGCCCGACGTAAATTCCCGCCTGATGCACACCGACCGCTCTCGAACGCGTCGGCCCGGTGTGGTAATCCGCGATCAGCGCCAGCGCCGCCGGGATGTAGAACGCCTCGCTGATGCCCATGAGCGCCCGCGCGCCCATGAGTTCATGGAACGTCGTCACGTGCCCCGTCCACCACGTCACCGCCGACCACACAAAGAGGCTCGCGCCGATGACGAGCCGCCGCCCCATCCGATCTGCGATGAAGCCGGCGAACGGACTGAGGAAAGCATAAGTCCATTTGAAGCAGCCGAGCACAAGCCCCCAGTCCGCCTTGTTCGCGATGCTCGGAATATCCCCGACCATCGAGGACTTCATCGTCGCAAGCATCTGCCGGTCGAGATAGTTCAGCAGCGCCACTGGGAAAAGCAGCGCGACCACGCACCATGCGTAACGAGAGCTGCATGCCGATGTGTTTGTGTTCATGCGCCGGGGAAAATCTACGCGCCGCCTTCAGCGAGTGCGCGGATTGCGCAGGTAGTAAAAACGTCCGTCCTCCGCGCCGCCGAGGAAATTGGGGATGCCGTCGCCGTTGAAATCCACGACCGTCGGGCTCACGTCATGCCCCTCGATGTTTTCCATCACGAGCGGGCCCTCGTCCTTAAAGAACCACTTGCCATCGCGCGCGTCCACCTGCCGGAGAAAATTCGCGCTCGATGAATTGAGCAGGATGTCGAGCTTCCCGTCGCCATCCCAGTCGGTGATGCAGATTTTCCTGCGTCCGCTTTTTCCGGCGGTGCCTTTGTTGAGCCTCAACGGCTCGCCTTTTTCGTCGCATAGCACGCGCTTCGGCGGGAGCAGCACGAGTTTGCCGTCGCGCTTCGCACGCTCGAAGAATGCGAGGTAGCCCTCGTGATCAAGCATCACAAGATCGATCAGCCCGTCGTGATTCCAGTCCACGGCAAACGGCGTCGTGCGCCATTGCGTGAGCAGCGCCTTGCCCTCGGGGCGCATCCAGCCCCAAGCGAGCGCGGGCTGCGCGCCTTCCCACTCCACTTCGATGGGCTGCGCGGCGGCGAGCTTTGGCTCCGTCCGCGTGCCGATGTTTTTGAACCACACGACTTTTCCAAAAATGGAATTCACGATGAGGTCCGGCAGGCCGTCGCCATCCCAATCTGCCACGCTGACCGTCGTGTAGCCCCACTTCGATTCGGCAGGCCCTTGGATGCTTCCATTCGCACCGGCCATGAAACGGATCACCTTGCCGTCGGCTTCGAGGTATTTCGGCGCGGCCCACTTCGGCTTTTCCACGCCGGGCGCACTGAGGTTTTTGAAGAACAAAATGTAGCCCGCGCTGTTGCCGCTGACGATGTCCATCGCGCCGTCGCCATCCCAATCCACGCCGACGGGCGTTGCGAGCGCACCGCACTTCACGTCGTCCGCCTCCTGCTGAAAATAGCGCGGCGGCAAAAACTGCGGCGTTCCGTCGGAGGAAACTTTCCCGGTGTTCTCGATGAACGCCACGCGCCCATCCTCGTCGCCGCAGATCAAATCCACGTGCCCATCCTTATTCCAGTCGAGCGCCGTCGGCGTGATCATCTCCAAGTCCATCGTGAGCGGCGTACCGTCGGATTTTTTCAGCACGCGACCCGGCGCATACTTCGGCGCCGTGCGCGTGCCGATGTTTTCAAAAAACGTGAAGCCGTCGCGGAACTCGCCGCAGATCAGATCGAGTTTTCCCGTGCTGCGAAAATCCGCGAAGCACGGCGACGGCCAGCCAAACGTCTCGACCGGCTTGTCGCCCGCCATGAGCTTCATCGGCTTGTCGTAAATCGGCGCGTCGTTTGTGCCCGTATTGCGCAGCACATACACGAAGCCGCGCAGCGGGCCGGCAGTCCATTTTCCCTCGGGCGTGTAGGCATTGTCCCAGCCGTATTCCGTCCAGTCGTCCACACCGACGACGAGGTCCACCTTGCCATCACCGTCGAAATCCACGTAGCGCCACATGTCCCCGCGGATCTTGTTGGGGTGAATTTTTCCGCTCACCGGAAGCTTCACACCCTTTTCCAAACCGGTGCTGAAGAAATCCGGGAACTCCACCGCCGGTCCCAGCACGCGCGGCTTGCCACCGACGAAGGAGACCTCGGCCATCTGGATGCCTTTGCTGATGCGGCGGCCCGCCTTGAAAACCGGCATCGCATTTTGTGCCGTGTCCGTGCCGGGATTCTCGAAGACGTAGGTGCCATTATACGGCTTGTCCGGGGACGACACGACGAGGTCGAGTTTGCAGTCGCCATTGAAATCCATCGGCAGCGGAAACGCCCACAGACCGACGCCGAGGTCCACGGTAAGCCCGGGGTTGTTGTATTTCAGCCGCTCAAGTCCGTCCGCGCGCGCGACGTGCGCGGAGAAATTCGCAAGCAAAGCAACGGATGCGAGAGCAGTGAGGACGTGATTTTTCATGGAGAGGAAAATGCGGATGCGACGCGCATTACGAGCGGCGCAGCGTGCCGCACACATTCACGCGCATGCCGAGCGCGTGCGCGAACGCAGCCTTTGCGAACATGCACTCATCCGCGGCCTTCGCGTCTCTCGCGTAGGCGACTTGGATGTGATTCGCCTGGTGCTTCGCCATGAGCTGGTCGCGCGAAACGCCGTAGGTGACGGCGTGCATGATGGGCCATTGCGGCGTGGTCGCCTGCCAGCGGCGCTCGGTCTCCTCGCGCGGCAGCGTCACGACTCCGCCGCGGCCGATGTCCATGTGCAGCGACTCGCCCTCGACGTAGATGCGCGACCATACGATTTCGCCGGGCCTGCTGATACCGCGCAGCGTCGAGCCGCCGTTCGGAAAATACATCGTGGGCTGGCGGAAACCTTCCGCGCCCTTCCAGCAGCCGATAAAGTGCGCAGGTGGCGCGGCACCGCTGATGAGGAAGACCCACACGTATTCGCCGCCAAACTCCGCGCCCCAGCGCACGTCGTGCAGCGTGTTCTCGACCGGCTGGCCGAGCGCAGCGTGGATGCGCTGCGTGAGCAGTCCATCGAGTCCGGCACATTCGTCCACTTCATTGAAATGCGTGACTGGCCTCCCCGCGTAGAGCACACGCTTGCCATCGCGCGACATCACCGGCGGACGATCGGAGTTGTTCAGCATGCCCTCGACGAGATCGCTCGCGGGCAGCAAATCTTTCAGGCCTTGCTGATACTGGATGCCGATGGCGTCGCAGCCGAAATCATCCGCGATACGGACGGTGGCGACATACATTTTGCACTGGAGACGGATCTGCGCGTCGGTGAGATCCGTCGAGTGCGTCGGGCCGGTGTGAAATTTCATACCGCGCTTTTCAAGCCACGCGCGCACGGCGTCGGCCTCGGCATCCGGCACACGCATCGTCTCGGCGAAGAGCGCGGACTGGCTGAGGCGTTCCTTGAAAACGCCGCACGCGTGCAGCGCATGATCGGGGATGATGGCGTTGAACATGCCCATGCAGCCTTCGTCGAAAATTCCGAGGATGGCTTTTTCACTTCGGAGTTGCGCCGCGAGTTTTTCACCGAGCCTCGCAGCGCGTACGGGCACGCGCACGTTCGCCAGCGGACGCGCGTGCGAGGTCTCGTGCGTGATGCGCCCGGTCTTCAGCCACTGCTGCAGCTTCGTGCGGAAAAAATCGTCTGTGAAATTTTCGCTCCACAGCGTGGAGTAGCGCACGCCTGCCTTCGTGAGCGAGCCGTTGAGGTTCAACATGCCGACGAGCCCCGGCCACTGGCCGCTCCAATTTGCCACCGTGAGAATCGGCCCGCGGTGCGTCGTGAGTCCCGCGAGGATGTGGTGCGAATACTGCCACACCGCCTCGGCGACGATGAGCGGCGCATCGGGGTCCACGTTGCGGAAAACTTCCAGGCCCAGCTTCTGCGAATCAATGAACCCGTGCTTCGCCTTCGCATCGAACCGATGCGCACGCACGACATCAAAGTCCTCGGCTTTCAGTGCCCCACCGAGCGCCTCTTCCATCGCGGCCTGCGCGGGCCAGCAGACTTGGTTCGCGCTCAGGCGGAGGTCGCCGCTGGCGATGAGTTGCACGGAATTTTTCGGGAATCGTTTTGCGGACATCGGAGTGTGGATTGGTGCGGGGACTTTCAGCCGGGACTGCGTGAAATGTCAGTGTGCATCGCTGGCAGATTGCCTCCGCGCTGTCGAACTTCGGAAAACATGCGGGGCTGACGCATCAAAATCGGGGCAGCGGCGAGCGGAAGCTTCCGGGTGGAGCATGAGACCCGCGTGCTCCACCCGGAAATTGCCGTCGCTCTCCGGTGAGATTTTGATGCGTCGTCTCCAAGGAAACATGCGGGCCGGCTCGACGCACCCAGGGTCGGCATTGTAATCACGGGGCAGCAAAATTTCCGCGTCCGAAAGAACAATCCCGATCCACGCCCCATGAAGCCCTCCCACATTTTCTTCCTGACCCTCAGCCTCCTCTGCCCACCGCTGCCCGCCGACGACAAGCGTGCCGAGACCAAGTCCGCACCTGCGCCGCTCCCCGCGGACGTTGAAAAACGCACCGTGCAAATCTGGAGCGACGGCACGCGCATGGCGGCACATTTGTATCTGCCGAAACATCACAAGCCGGGCGACAGGCTGCCCGCCGTAGTCCTTTGCGCCGGCACCGGCGGCACGAAGGAACACACCGGTAGTCGCCTCGGCCCGATCCTTGCGCAACACGGCTACGTCGCGCTCGCATTCGACTACCGCGGCTGGGGGGAAAGCGACAGCCGGCTCATGTCCGTCGAGCCGCAGCCACAGCCCGGCGCACAGCAGGAGATCACGATCAAAGTGAAGCCGCTGCGCGGGCAGATGAGCTACGCCGAGCAGACCGAGGACATCCGCGCCGCGATCAGCTACATCGTCGGCGAGCCCGGCGTGGACGCAGCGCGCATCGGGCTTTGGGGCACGAGCTACGGCGGCGGGCTGGTGATCTGGGTCGCGGGGAATGACCCGCGCGTAAAGTGCATGGCCGCGCAAGTCCCCGGCATGGGCGCGGGCAGCAATCCCGCCGCGATGAAAGCCGCCTACGATCTCGCCACGAAACAGGCGCGCGGTGAGACCGAGCCCGTGCCGATCGAGACCGGCAAGCTCACCGGCGCGCTCGCCCGCTACACCGCCATGCGCCGAAATCCTGTGAAGAGCATCGGCTTCAGCGCCACCGAAGCCTCCGCGAAAATTACCGCGCCCTCGCTCTTCGTCGTCGCGGAAAAGGAGGAACTCAGCGGCAATGCCGCCGTCGAGAGCGTGCATCACGATCTCGTGAAGCGCGGCGTGCCCTCGGGTTTCCACGTCATCAAGGACATCACGCACTACGGAGTCTATGCCGAGGGCTTCGCCGAGGCGACGCGCGTCGAGTTGGAGTGGTTCGACGCGCACTTGAAAAAGTAGCGCGTCCGAAAAAACGTCACGCCATTTCCAACCCGCGGATCGTCCCCTTGCCCGACGAAAACTGATCGGCTTCGATGCCGAGGCGCTCGAGCAGTGAGACGAAGAGCTTGCTGATCGGTTCGTTGCGCTCGGTGTTGAACGCAAGGTGCTGGCCGTGCTTGAAGCCGCCGCCTGCGAGGAGCATCGGCCAGTTCTGGTTGCTGTGGCCGTTCGCATTTCCCATGCAGGTGCCGTAGAGCACGGCGGTGCGGTCGAGCAGCGGACTGCCGGTGTCGGCGGCGCCGCTGAGGCTGGTGAGAAAATCACGGAACGCCTGGAACTGCGCCTCCTCGATTTTGCGCAGCTCCTCGATCATCTCGGGGCGGTTGCCGTGGTGCGTGAGCGAATGCGTCTCGTGCTGCACGCCCGCGATCTCGTTCAGCACGCCGAGCGGCTGGATGAAAAGGCTGACGATGCGCGTGGAATCCGTCTCCAGCGCGAGCTTGATGAGATCATACGTCGTGCGCAGCCGCGTGATGAGCTGCGCGGGCTCCTTGTTTTCCTTCGGCTCGGCCATGGCGACTTTCGGCTTCGGCTTCGTCTCCCAAGACTCGGTCTGCACGAGCTGCTGTTCGAGTTCGCGGATGGAGGTGAAATATTGATCGAGCCGGCTGCGATCGGTCGCGCTCACGGAATTTTCGAGCCGCTTTGCGCGTTCGCGCACGGAGTCGAGCAGGCTGCGGCCCGAGCGGAGGTCGCTGATGCGCGACGCGATTTCCTTTTCCGTGCCCTGGATGAACAGCGTGCGGTAGAGCTTCGCCGCGCTCGTCTCCGGCGGGATGAGGATGCCCGCGCGATTGAAGGACATGCTGCGATCGCCGGCATTGCTCGCGGCGAGGACGAGCGACTGGAAGCGCGTGTCGTTGCCCACGCGCTCCGCGGCGAACTGATCCACCGAGATCGAATTGCGGAAGCCCGCGCCCGCGGGATGCGGCGCACCGGTGAGGAAGCAGAGTTCGTTCGCATGGCCACCGTCCACACCCGGATGCGACAGGCCGGAGAACACGGTGAAATTTTCGCGCAGCGGCTCCAGCATCTTCAGATACGGCGAAAGCTCATAGCCGCGCCCCTCGCCCTTTGGAAAAAACAGGTGCGGCATGATGCCCTGGTTCGTCTGAATCGTGACGAGCCGCCGCGGTGCTTCCGCATTCGCGCCGCGCGTGAACGCCGGTCGCATGGCTTCGAGCATCGGGAGCGTGAGCGCGACTCCGATGCCGCGGAGAAATGTGCGGCGTGAGAGCGATGCGGGCGCGGGGATGAAGTTCATGGTTATTTCCTTTGGAAGACTTGGTTCACGACGATCTCTTTGATCAACGTGCGCAATCCGTAGCCACCCTCGCGACTGTGCTGGAGGATGAGATCCACCGACGCGCGATCGGCGTAGCTCACCGGCGCGCCAGTCGCGTAGAGGATGAGCCGCTGGACAAGGTTGCGCGCGAGCACTTCCTCGTCGGCGAGCAGGATGCGTTTGAAATCGTGGATGTCCTTGAACGGCCGCCCGTCCACGGTCGTGCCGGTCGCGTCCACGGGAAGGCCGAGGCGAACGTTGTTCAGCACATGCTGCCACTGCTGCACGCCGACGCCGAGGAACTGCGCCTTCACCGGATCGCCGCCTTTGCGCTCCGAGGGATCGTCCACCTTTTCCCCGACGAAACGGTACTGAGTGCGCCACGCGCCGATGACGTCGAAATTCTCCAGCGCAAAACCCGCGGGGTCCATCTTCGCATGGCACCCGGCGCAGACGGCGGTGTTGCGGTGCTTGTCGAGCTGCTCGCGGATCGTCGTGAGGCCGCGGATGTCGGGATCCACCGCCGGGATGTCCGGCGGAGGCGGCGGCAGCGGGCGGCCGATGATGCGGTTCATCACCCACGCGCCGCGGAGCACAGGCGAGGTCGTCGTGCCGTTTGCGGTGAGCTTCAAAATCGCGCCCTGCGTGAGCAGCCCGCCGCGCGGACTGCCCGCGGGCTTTGGCACGCGGCGGATCGCGCTGCCCTCCACGCCGGGGATGCCGTAGTGCTCGGCGAGGCGCTGGTTGATCATGAGAAAGTCGGAGTCCACGAGATGCGAGACGCCGAGATCCTTTGTGATCATCTCGCGGAAAAATGCGCGCGTCTCGGCGAGCATCGCGTCGCGGAGATCGGGACGGAACTCCGGGTAGAGCTTCACGTCCGGGCTGGTGAAATCAATTTTCCGCAGCTCGACCCACTGGTCCAAAAAGTCCGCGATGAAGCGTTCTGCTTTTGGATCGTCGAGCATCCGGTCGAGCTGCTTTGCGAGCGTGCCGCCACCGAGCTGGTTCTTCGCGGCGAGCGCGATCAGCTCGTCGTCCGGCATCGAGTTCCAGATGAAATACGAGAGGCGCGACGCGATGGAATGGCTGTCAATGCGCGTCGGATCCTTCGGGTGCGCCTGCGGCTCCTGGAGGTAGAGGAAGTCCGGCGAGCAGAGCGCGGTGCGGTACGCGTCGCGCATCGCAGTCTCAAAGAAGTCGCCCGCCGCGATGTGATCGCGCGCGATTTTCACATACACCGCAACTTCCTCCGGCGGCACCGGGCGGCGGAACGCGCGCGGCAGAAAATCATTCAGCAGCCGCTCCGCATCTTCCGGCGGACGCGGTGACGCGGCGGTCCACACCGGCTGCCATTTTTGAAACTCCGCACCGTCCACATGATGCGGACGCGCGCCCGGACGCCGCACGGGAATCGGCGGCTGACGCGGATAGACGAGCGGCCCAGGGTAAGGCGTAGCGTCGGCGACACGCTTCGCGGCGAGTTGCGCGATCGGGAGATTGCCGAAAAGCCGCCGGTGACTCGCGGGCGGCCACGAGTCGTTCAGCGGGCCCTCGATATCCACAAAGTCCACGGCGACACCGGGACCCTCGTAGTTGAAGGGCGTGTTGAAATTGCCCCACAGGTTCGCGGGATTGAGCTGGAGATCGTCGGCGGCGTTCAGCCATACGGTCATCTCGTGCTCCTGCGGCTTCAGCGACGGCGCGTCGAGATACGCGATGAGCCGTCCGCTCGCCGTGAGCGCGAAGGACTGCATGCGCGTCGCGGGAAGAATCTCGCCCTTGTTGAACTCGAAACTCCAGAGCGACATCCGCAGGCGGTAGAAGCCCGAGTGATATGGCGAGAATGTCTCGAACTCCGGCGTGAACGCAGGCCGCGCGTGCGTGATGATGCCGAGCGAATCCATTTCCTGGAGGATCGGCAGGCGCTCGTTGAAATCCATCCCCTTGCCTCCTCCCGGCGGGTGGATGCGGCCGACGAGATCCATGTCCACCTTCATCTTGTGGATGGGAAAAATGGATTCACCGAATTGCGCGAGACCTCCGATGCGCCGGTTGCGCTGCTTCCACACGATCGGCTTGTCCTGATGCGCGATCGCCGCGTCGAGCACGTAGTCAGCGGCCTCAAGGTACTTCCGCATCTGCACCGCCGACATGTCGAGCGCCGTCGCCGCCTTGTCGAAGCCGTCGAATCGCCCGTCCTCCGGCAGCAAATCCTTCACGAGCATTCCGGGCATCGAGAAAAGATCGCGGATCGTGTTCTCATACTCGGTGCGGTTCATCCGGCGCAGCGGCACGCGGCCCTGCTCGCGCTGGCGCTTGCCGTCCGCGCGCGCAAGCAGATCATTGAGCCCCTTCAGCATCGCCTCGCGCTCCGCCGCGGCTGGCTGCTCCTTTTTCGCGGGCGGCATCTCGCCCGCGCGCACTCGGTCGTGGATTTTCACCCAGCGCGCGAACGTCTCCGCATTTTCAAAATCCGGCGCGAGCGCCGTAAGGTCGAGGCCGCCCTTTTTCGTCTCCGCATCGTGGCACTCCGTGCATCGCTTCGTGATGAACTGCTTCGCCGCGCCCGGCAGTTCATCCGCCGCGCACAGCGGGATGAACACGAAAAGAGTGAATGAGAAAAATAGCGCGGCACGCATCTCGCGTATCAGCTTCGCATTCACAATGTTCTTAGGGGGCGTACCGGCAGGTCTGAGACCTCTGCGAAAAGCAGGCGCACGAGGATGGGGCGGATATTTGACCCCGGATTTCACGGATGACACGGATGGGTTTCAAATGGGGAGTACTTTCATCCGTGCCATCCGTGGTTCCTCCTCGGCGCCCTCCGTGGAGTTTCACAGGGGTCTCCGTTGGCGTTGGGGTGGCGTCATGCGCGCCATCCTCGATACGAATACGGCCCTCCGCCGCCCTTGCCCGCGCTGAGGCCGAAGGCGAAATTCGTCACATTCCTCTGCCCGTTTGCGGCCACCGCATTCGGGTCATTCGCCACGCCATTCGCCACGCCATTCGTCGTAGCCCACGCTTGGAAAAACGTCTGCCCCGTCCCCATCAGCGCGATGTCGAAAGGGTTCTTCGCGCCGTTCGTATTGCCCGCGATGTGAATGGCCGCGCTCCTGCTGGCGAATTGCGCTTCGCCCGTCTTTCATCTTCCCGCACAGGCGGTCTTCCGCTAATGCCACACCCCGCATGGGCACCCTCTGCTACGGCGACCGGCGAAGCCGGTTTCCATTTCTCGACATCCTCCGCCGCTACGTCGCGGACGCCTCCGTGGACCTCGTCTATCTCGACCCGCCCTTCAACAGCGCGCAGAACACCAACGCCTTCTTCCAGGAAAAGGACGGCACCGTCGCGGCGCAATCATCGGTCTGCTAGATGTCACCGAAAAGGTCTTGAACCTGCTTTCGGAGCCTCTAGCCTCCCGCCCCGCTTGTTCCATGAAGCCAGAAAAAAAACAGATCGTGCTGGATCCGCAAAGCGACAGACCCGGGGTCAGTCTGTTTGCCGACAGTTTTGCTATTCACGATGCCGGTGCTTTCGTCGATTTAGATTTCTTCAATACGCGCGCGGGAACGGGTGTGACTATCCGGGTTCAAAAAATCACCATCGCGCAGCAGAAGGACGGTTTCGTCAAATACCTGAAAGAGATCGGATATCCCGAGGCCGCGGCTCCGTTGGCCAAGCTGTTCGTCCCGTCGCAGGTGCTATTCGCGGATATGATCGGCCTTGCACGCCACGGCGAGATGACGGAGTTCTCGTTTCACGCCGTGTGCTGGAAAGTCACCATTGAAAAGGGGCGCGCAATGGCGAAAAAACAAAAGCATTCTGACGAAAAAATCCCAATGCCTGCATTCTGCGTCGCACTGATCCGAAGTAATTTGGACCTGCAGCGGCACTGGGTCGGCAGCCTCTACCCCAAAGAAAATGAAAACCCTGCTTAAAACACAGCTTAAAGAGAGCACAGCCGGCGGTTTGAGCCTTGCCGATGACGACACTTATGCTGACGGCTCGCCATTTTCAGTCGCCCCAGGTCCTGATGTGCTAAGTATCGCAGCGCATGGGCACGATGACGCCGAGCAGTCGGCAGACTCCAGCCAGGAACCACAATCTTACGAAGGTGCAGAGCAGCAGGCGGAGACGGCTGAGGTGGTCGTTCAACTTAGTGACACGGCTTATGGCAGCAAGGAAGAGGAGCGCTTCCATGAGTTGGTCATATTGCGTGCTTCCAGAAAGGCGACCGAGGAGCAGCAGAAGGAGTTTGTTGTGCTTCAGGCCGCCCGGCGCGCGGCATTGCAGCCTGATTCAACGGACGCGATCCTTCAAGAATACCGTCGCCAGCAGTTCTTCCTCGATGCGCTTCAAGTCTTAAGCCGCCATGCCAAGTTCCTCGAACCCGCGAATCAAGCGAGGCCCCGGACCTCCCGATAGGCTTACCGACAGCAACGTCCGGGTGAAGGCGTGGCCTCACCTGCTGGCGGATTTTAAATCCCGGTGCGGATATACGATGCGGCACCGTCTGGACGACCCCGATTCCCAGATGGAGATCGACCATTTCGACCCGACGCTCGAAGGGGCGGCGCGGAATCAATACTCAAATTTGATGCTGGCCACAGCCCATTGTAATAACTTCAAACGCAAGACGTGGCCGCACAAGGCCCTACAGGAACAGGGATATCGTTTCCTCAATCCCACGGTCGAGCAGGACTACGGGGTGCATCTTTTTGAGAATCCGGAAACCCATGAACTGGAGACCACGACCTCAGAGGGGCGTTATCACATCGACATGCTCGATTTGAACAACAATGCATTCGTGCGGGAGCGGAAAACTCGCGCTGAATTGCGCAAGCTCAGAAAGACGCTGCCTACACTGGGCGGCAGTCCGTCCCAGCTTAGTGAGATGATCAGGATGTTGAGCGCGGTGCGATCCATGATTCCCCCCATCGCCCCGCCGCCTCCTGGCGCGGATTTGATCTACTAACAACAAAACCGCCGCGAGGCAGAAGGCGCCCACGGCTAAGATGAAGGAATGGGCGGCGACGTGCGGCTTCTACACGAGCGCGTTCAACGGGCAGAAGTTCCCGCGCATCCGGCTCCGCACCATCGGGCAACTCCTCGCCGGAGTCGCCATCGAGCGCCCGAGCGGGAACGTGGCCGTGGATGAGACCTTCAAGAAGGCCCCGAAGGCGAAGGCGAAGCGCGGGGAGCAGACGGAGATGCTGTGAGCGGCATGAAGCCATCTCCGGAATGTGGAACGGAAGGCCCGCTAGCCGCGCCTCGTGAGAGCGCAGGCTGAAATCTCCTCCGGGTGCGGCTGCAAGGAGTGCCCACGCTTTCACAAGCGTGGCTACGGATGGTGCGCATCGCTCTGTGCGCGTTGCGGCTGGTCAAAATTAGCCAATAACAGGGGGGATCATGGGAAAGTGGCAAAAAGTGGCTGTTTTTGTGGTTTCCCCATGTCCGCGAGTGCTCCGGGGATGTCCCCCGAGTGGTCGGGGGACATCCTCCGAGTGGTTGGGGGACATCCTCCGGGTAGTCGCAGGACATTGATCGAGTGGTCGTACGACATTGATCGAGTGGTCACACGACATTGGGCGAGTGGTCGTACGGCATTGGGGGAGTGGTCGGATGGTGTCATGCTTACAGTCATCCTGACTTGGTTATGCTGGAATGCGTGTGGATTGACCGACGCGAATCAATACCAGACGCACAGTCGCTACGAAGTGCCGCGTCGTGTGACAAAAACCGCAATGAAGGCGGGATGAGGCGGGCCATCCAAAGCCGAAGCCCGGAGTCCGCTACCCGGAAGGAAAATGCAGCCCGGCGTGCCTTCCGCTTTTGTCCTTCAAAACCGCCCCTTCCTCACTCATCTTTTGCCCGCTCCCCGCCATGACTCCCGAAGATCCCATCCTCGCCGAACTCGCGCTCATGCTGGCGGAGGCGGAGACGTATGGCGAGGAGGAGCATGGGAAGCTCGCAGAGCTTTTCGACCTGGTCCGCGAAGGGCTGGCGGCCATCGCGGCCAAGCCGGACATCACGCCGGAGGAGGCGGCGCAGCACCGGGCGACGTTCCGGGAGGCGTGGCTCAAGGTGTTTGAGGCGACCCGCGCCATCGCGGAAAAGAAGGATGAACTCCTCGTCGCAGGCGCCAATCTTGCCGAATCCATGCAGCCGCTCTCGATGATGACCCTGCGCATCGCGCACAGGATTCGCTGCGCGATGGAGGATGGGAGCTTCACGGGCACGTGGGAGCAGCGCGAGGAACTGCTGGAGATGGCGGAGGACATCGAGGACCGCCGCGAGTCGTTCATGGAGTATCTCACCGCGGAGGACATCCGGCTGCTCCGCGACGAAGGCGTGCTTTAGGTCCCAACCATTCCTATCCGGCTTGTTGATAACGCTGGGGGAAATCGTGGCGAGATGCAGCCTGGTGTTGCCCGCTTTTCTACGCAGTGCTGCAGCGCATCAATGCGTGCCGCAAGGTCATCGCACCCACGCCTGCCGGCCCGGCTCATGGCAGCAATCCTGCTCCGCAGATGAATCATGAACCGGCATGTCCTCATCGTCTGTGCGCTACTTTTCGCATCGCTGCCCGCTTCACAGGCGGGAGTTCCGATGAGTTACAAAGAAATCGCCATGCTGCTCCGCAACGGTGAGGATCCGCAGTTCATCATCACGGACACGGTGCGGAGAAAACTGCTCCAGCCGCTCTCCCGTGAAGAGGAGCAAACCTTGCTTTCGCTGCGCGCCACTCCCGCCTTGATGGCGGTTCTCCGAGATCCGGCGACCATTGTATCGCCGGAGGTTGCAGCAACCTACGCCGCGCGCATACAGCAGCAAAAACAGCAGGCGCTCAGAGAACAGCAATTCGCGGCACGGACATCCTCCGCGGCACTTTTGCAACCACCTCGGCAGGGAGAAATCTCCCCGGCGAAACCCGCGGGTGCCGCCAGTCTTTCCAACGGCACGGACAATGGACTTGTGGGCAAACCGCTTTCCTTGAAATTCGATGCGGCTGACGGCTCGCCTGTGGATCTCGCGCAGATGCGCGGGAAGGTCGTCTTGATTGACTTCTGGGCGACATGGTGCGGGCCGTGCATGAAAGAAGTGCCCGCCGTGGTCGCCGCCTACCGGAAGTATCACGAAAAGGGCTTCGAGATCATCGGCATTTCCTTGGATAAGAGCAAAGACGCCATGCTCAGGACGACCGCGCAAAAAGGGATGGCATGGCCCCAATACTTCGATGGGAAAGGTTGGGAGAATGCGATCAGCAGCGGATTCCACATCAGGTCGATCCCGACCATGTGGCTCGTGAATAAGAATGGCGTGCTCGCGATCCCCGATGCTCGCGCCGATCTCGACGGGCAGATCGCGAAACTTCTCGCAGAGTGAGCAGCACCGTATTCGAGGCGTTGCTGTCGCTCACTCCGGGACACGGCGACGGTACGAAACTCAGGTGATGTCCGGCGGGTTAATAACGAGTGGCGAGCGTGTGGCGACGGAGACGATCAGCCTTTCCCCCGCGCAACCGCTCATTTCCCGGCACCCGCGGCGCTGCGGTCCCGGCGCTGGACGACGCAGAGCGTCACGGCGGCGGCGAGGATGCAGATGCTCGCGCCGATGATGATGGTCACGGGGACGCCGACCATTCGCGCGAAGCCGCCGGAGACGAGGCTGCCGAAGGGCATCATGCCGCCGAAGATGAGCGCCCAGATGCCCATCACGCGGCCGCGCATTTCATCCGGCACGCTGGTCTGGAGCGCGGAATTGGATGTCGCCATGAAGAGCATCATGCCAAAGCCCGCGCCGGCGAGCAGCGGCAGCGCGGCGTAGAAATTCCGGTTCAGCGCGAAGAGGATGATCATGCCGGAGAAGATCCACACGCCGCCGATCGCGAGCGTGCGCGCTTTGAATTTTTCCGACGCCGCAGTGACGCACAGCGCTCCGGCGAGCGCACCGGCGCCGCTCGCGGTGAGGAGTGCGCCGTAGGCCTGTTCGCCGAGGCCGAGCACGTCGCGCGCGAAGGCGGGCATGAGCACGGAGTAGGACCAGCCGAAGATTCCCACGACGGCGAAGAGCGTGAGGATGGTGAAGACGCGCGGGTTGTTCCAGACGTAGCGGAAGCCGCCGAGCGCGTGGTCGAGCTTCGAGCCGGTGTGCTCCTTGCGGACGTGCTTCGGCAGGCGCAGCGCGAGCAGGCCGAGGATGACGGCGATGAAGCTGACGCCATCAATGAAGTAGCACAGCGCGACGCCGAATTTCGCCATCACCACGCCCGCGATCGCGGGGCCGATGATGCGCGCGCCGTTGATCATCGAGCTGTTGAGCGCAATCGCGTTTGGCAGATCCTCGCGGCTCGTCATCTCGATCACGAAGGACTGCCGCGCGGGCATCTCGAAGGCCATCACGATGCCGCCGAGCCCCGCGATGGTGATGATCTGCCACGGCTGGATGAGGCCGCGCCAAGTGAGAAAGGCGAGCAGCAGCGAGAGCACCATCGAGACGATCTGCGCGATGACGAGCACGGTGCGCTTCGGATGCCGGTCCGCGACCCAGCCGCCCCATGTGGAAAGGAAAAGCATCGGCCCCGTGGAGGCCGCGGCCACGACGCCGAGCAGCGCCGTCGAGCCCGTGAGCTGATAGACGAGCCAGCCTTCCGCCGTGCTGTTCACCCAATTCCCAATCAGCGAAACGAGCTGGCCGCTGAAATAGAGCCGGTAGTTCCGGTGCCGGAATGCCGAGAACATCTTCCGCCAACCCGCCGCGGTCTTTGGTGACGCACCGTCGCCGGTCGCTGCGGCCGTCTGCGCCGCCATGGCAGCGGGATTTTCGTCATTCAAATTCATCGGCCGTGGAATCTACACAGCATCTCATCGCACGCCGCGCAATTTTGTATGCCACGGCTTTCACTTTCCGGAGGCACCGCATCCAGTCACGGCACGGGCACCATTCCGCAGAGAACCTTTTCATCCTGTGGTCGTGTTGTGCGTTGTCCTGGGCGGTTCTTTTCTGACTGCCCGCCCCAAACCGGCAAGACACGGGGAGCGCCGCGATGCTGCGATTGACAAACGGCAACACAGATTGGGCAAGCGAGGGGCAGTGCTGGGCAAGCCATGTTGAGACAAGGGACGGTGGAATCCTCAGAATTTTTTGCGTCAAGCACGTCCATCTGCGCAGCCACCTGCGAAGAGCAGAGAGCATCTCAGCCATTCAAATACACCACCACACTCAAAGCCCCAATCCCATGGCAAACCACCAACGTAATTATACGGGCACCTGCGCCACGCTTGCGGCAGCGTGCATGTTCGGAGTCAGCGCATACCAGCCCGCAAAGGCCGCGGTGAGCGACGAAGATTTCGCCGCCCTCAAGCAGGCAGTCGAGCAGCTCGGCAAAAAGGTGCAGACCCTTGAGGCGACCCACGAGCAGGATCAGGCCACCATCCGCAAGCTGAAGAATCGCGTGGCGGAAATTCCCGCGAAAGGTACGGTGGCACCGGTGGCCGAAGGGCCGAAAGGTGGAGCGGAAGGCAAAGGAAGCGTCCCTCCGGCTTCGCGACTCGACACAGCCGTCTCCGACATCACCGGGTCGCTGGCCACACATAATTTCAGCATGATCGGCGACGCGGAGGTGCAGTTCGTCAAGTCGCGCGGATCGCGGGGCGGATTTGTGATGGCGGACTTTGCGCCCATCTTCCTCTACCGAGCAAGCGACCGCGTGCTGTTCGAGGCGGGATTTGACTTCATGCTGCAAAACAACGCACCGAACGGCGGCGGTTACACCACGACGGTGAACCTGAGCTTTGCGACGATTGACTACACGCTGAACGACTACTTCACGCTGGTCGCTGGTAACATGCTGCTGCCGCTGGGCACTTACAGCGAGCGGAGCGCAGGATGGCTGAACAAGCTCCCCGATGCCCCATTGATGAGAAACCTCGTGCCGGGCAACGGCATCGGTGCGCAGTTGCGCGGCTCCATCCCGATCGGAGAAAAAGGCGCGAATTTCAGCTATTCGGCCTTTGTGGCAAACGGCCCGGGCTCGATTGACGGCAGCGGCAGGGCCGGGCAGCTCGACCTCGGCGGCAATGTGGGCATCAACCTCGCAGGCAACGCGACCAACAACCATGGCGGCATGGGCTATGGCGGACGCTTGGCTTACTTCTATCCATGGAAGGCCAATCATGACATCGAGTTTGGCCTCTCGGGAATGTCCGGTTCGTGGGACAATGCGGGCAACCGCAATTACTCCGCAGGCGTGGCGGACGTGGCGATGCACTTCGGTCCCTCAGTGGAGATCAAGGGCGAATACGCAAAGACCTGGGTCGCCACGGACGACCTCGGGACCATCAAGCCCGAAGGCTGGTATCTGCAGGGAGGCTACAAGCTTTCCGGCATCGCCCCAGACACCGCTTTCATCAAGAATCTGGAGTTGGTCGGCCGCTATGACTGGACACGGGACGGTTTGGGCACGCGTACGAACCGCACCACAGCCGGCTTTGTCTATTACCTGACCAACACCCTGTGGCTGGAAGGCGCCTACGAATGGATGCACAGCAGCGGTGCGACCCCCTCGACAGGCAACCAAGTCATCTTCCAAATTTCCTACGGCTTCTAAGTCTGCAATACCTGCCAAAAAACAATCCTATGAATCCATCCAATACCAAAGCGCCTGTTTCCAAATTCGCCGCACTCGCCGCCGGAACCTCCGTCATCGCGGTGCTCGCCGCCATCGCGGCACCAGCCTTTGCAGAGAATGCCCCGTGGGTCGCGCCCGCCTCGGCAGCGGCGAAGAAGAATCCCTTTTCCGGCAGCGCCCAGGCAGCCGCTTCTGGAAAGCAGATCTACATGACCACCTGCGCGCCCTGCCACGGTGCGACCGGGCGCGGTGACGGTCCCGCCGCGGCCGCGCTCAACCCCAAGCCCGCCAACTACACCACCAAGGCCATCGCCGCCGAAAGTGACGGTTCTCTCTTCTGGAAGCTCAGCGAGGGTCGCGGCGCGATGGTGCCTTTCAAGACCGCCTATTCGGAAAAGCAACGCTGGGAACTCATCACCTACATCCGCACCCTGCAGGGAAAAAAATAGCGACCAACACCATCTGCCCATGAAAGCAAACCCGATCCTTTCCATCGCATTTCGTCTCCTGTCGCTGATCACGATCACCTGTACGATCACCACCAACGGCTTCGCCGGCTCCAAAGACGCACCGCCCGTCGAGACAAAGGCCGGCCTCTCCGGTATCGAGCTATGGAGCATCCACTGCAACCGCTGCCATACCTATCGCGGCTCCAACGAATTTACCGCCGCGCACTGGCAGAACATTGTGATGCACATGCGCGTCCGCGCCAATCTTCCCGCCGCACAGGCCCGGGAGATCCTCAAGTATCTCCAGCAGGGCGCTGGAAAATAGGCCGCAAGTCACCGAACAGGAAGTTCAGCCGTGCCTCGAACCACGGCGTGGGCGAAGCCCTCGGCAAACACATCGCCCAGCAGGCGGATGCGTTTGCGCTTCCGTTTGAGGAAAGGGGATTGACTTCACGGTGAACATGGCTCACCCCGCCTTGACTCTCGATAAACTCACCACGATTCAGCTTGCGTCATAGATGCATTAAAATAAACGGGAACTATGAAACATCCGATCTGGAGCGCGTTTTTTTCAGTCGTCGCTTGGGCTCTAACTTCAATTCTCTCGGCAGTTCCTCCAACTCCTCAGCAAATCGCCACTGAAATTGATCGCCTTACAAAGGCGAACCCGCAACTCGCGAAAGACCCCGCCGCACTTGCCATCTTCGCCGCGAAAGCCAGCGGTATCTACTCGGCGGACCGAGTTGTTCCTCAAAGCATCTTTAACCGCCACGTAGGCATGAGCGGAGAAATAAAGGGCGGCATGGCATATGATGGAGTTGCGATCGGTGTGGTAGGTGGCCGGACTGGAGAAATGCAGCGATTTCTGGAAATGCACGATCTTGTTCCAGCCCGCTGTGGCAGTGATGGCAAACACGCTGAAACCAAGGAAATGATCCGTATCGGCCGGAACCGAATCCGTTTTGTCGCTGCAATTCTCCATCAGGATATTTCCAAACTGGAACAAATTTGGGCAACACAAGACGTAGCATCCGCCATTGCCGAAAATACCGAGGCTCTCAGGGCGCTAAACGCTCAACAGAATGATCTCGCGTTTCAAATCCAACTTCTCCGGAGCCAACGGAATGATATAAAATAAAGTGACGCGCAACACGGCTCGCGCCTCGCTTGCTGCTGCCGTGAGCCGGAGTCAAAAATCATTTGCCGTCCCGGTCGCCGCACCGGAACGTCCGCGCCTGAACGCCATGGACACTTCTGCCGATATTTTGACGCCGCCTTTGAAAAAGGGCGTGCGTGTCGTCGTGGGGATGAGCGGTGGCGTGGATTCGAGCGTCGCGGCCTTCCTGCTGAAAGAGCAAGGCTACGAGGTAGTCGGCGTGACGATGAAGGTGTGGCCGCAGGACTGCATCTCGCGCGCGGAGGACAAGTGCTGCGGCCCGCAGGCCATCGCCGATGCGCGCGGCGTGGCGCACGCGCTCGGCATCCCACACTATGTCGTGGACGAAGGGGAGAATTTCGAGCGCGCGGTGATTGATTATTTCACGGCGGAATATCAGGCGGGACGCACGCCGAACCCGTGCGTGATGTGCAATGAGAAGGTGAAATTTGGCAACCTGTGGGGAAAGGCCAAGAGCATCGGCGCGGACTTCATCGCGACGGGGCACTATGCGATCGTCGAGCGCGTGAAAAATGCGGACGGCTCAACGCGCGCCGTGCTGCGCAAGGGGCGCGATCCGCGGAAGGACCAGTCGTATTTTCTCTTCAGCCTGCGCCAGCCGCAGCTCACACGCGCGCTGCTGCCGCTCGGCGCGATGGAGAAGACGGAGATCCGCGCCATCGCGCGCAAGCTCGGGCTGAAAGTCGCGGAAAAGGAAGACAGCCAGGAAATCTGTTTCGTGCCGGGGAACGACTACAAGGCGTTCCTGCGATCGCACATGGGCGCGCGCGATTTCCATCCCGGCGGAATCTACGACAAGAGCGGACGCCGCATCGCGGAGCACGAGGGCATCGAGCTTTTTACCATCGGTCAGCGCAAGGGACTGCCGGGCGGTTCGCCGAAGCCGGTGTATGTGATTGATATAGATCCGGCGACGAGCAGCGTGATCGTGGGCGACGCGGAGGATCTCATCACGGAGGAATTCACGATGGACCACTGCTCGTGGCACAGCGATGCGAGTGCGCCTTTCGAGGTGACGGTGAAGATCCGCTACGCGCATCCCGGAGCGGCGGCGACGGTCTTTCCCGGTGAAAATGGCGAGGCCCGCGTGCGGCTGCATGTGCCCACGCGCGCAGTGACGCCCGGCCAGGCCGCCGTGTGCTATCGCGGCGACGAGGTGCTCGGCGGCGGCTGGATCACGCGGCAGAAGGCGGCCGGACGCAAGCCGGTGCTTGCGGAGCCGGAGGGCGATCTTGAAACACTCACGGGGCTCGGTGCGGGCTGCGGCGCGAAACGGTAACGCCATGCACGAGGACGTCTTTCTCCTCATCAGCAATTTCCCCGGTGCGGACACCGCACGGAAGGCCGTGCGCCTGCTCGTGGAGGAGCGGTTGATCGCGTGCGGCAATCTCATCATGGGCGTCGAGTCCATTTACGAATGGAAAGGCAAGATTGAGAACGCGAACGAGGTGATGGTGATCGCGAAGACCACTGCGGATCGCGCGGAGGCAGCGATGGCGCGGCTGCGCGCGCTGCATCCGTACGAAGTGCCGGAGATCCTGCTCGTGCCCGTGACCACCGGCTGGCCCGATTATCTCGCGTGGGTGGCCGCGCAGTGCAGGTGACGCAAAGGCAGGGCTCGCATTTTCACTGCGGACGGATTGTTACACTCCAGTGACACCACGGATTCCCCTCCCAATGACGCGCATCATTTTTCTCCCCCTGCTACTCACGCTCGCGTGCGCGTGCGCGTCCGGTGCAGAAAAAAATGCACCTCCATCGCTGCCACAGGGCGAGGAGTTGCGCCGCTGGTTTTCACTCGTGAAAGAGGTCGAGCGCGGGCTGGAGCACGGAGACAATCGCTACGGTTTTCAGATGAAGAAAATGCACGTCCACGCGAAGGTGCTGCGCGACGGCGCGGTGATCGGCGCGTTCCGTTCCGAGACTTCCTCGACGTGCGTGGACGGCGAGATCGCGAGCTTCAACATCGCGCGCGCGCTCGGATGCGGCGAACTTTTCCAACCCGCCGCGCCGATCACGCTGCGCGGAAAAGGACTCGCGACGCTGAAGCAGCTCATGACCGAGGCGCGCTTCCCCGACACAGAGAAGGAGGACGACCGGCTGCAACTGCTCCAGGAAATCGAGGACAATCCGGGCGGGATGCGCGGCGATTTCCGGATGGCGACGCCGGAGAATGCGGAAAAATATCACGCCATCGAGTCGCCGGCAGCGCCGCCAAACGGCGGGCTGAACGAGCAGGATCGCGTGGCGGTGTTTTTGAAATCGGGCGCGCCGCAGCCCGGCACCGCGAAGCTGAAACTCAAGGGCCTCGACTGCCACGCGCCCGCGGTGAGCCTCGCGCGCGAGCTGTCGGACATCCTGCTCGTGGACGCGCTCGCAGGTCAGTGGGACCGCTTCAGCGGCGGCAATCTGCATGTCGTGGGGACGAAGAAGCACGCGCATTTCCTCGCCGTGGACAACGGCGGTGCGAGCTTCGAGGATGATCAGGGTTACATGGCGCTGTTCAAAAAATGGGTGACGCGTTTTGACCGGCGGGTCGTCACACAGCTTTTCGCGCTGGAGGAGTTTTTCGATTCGCAGAAAGAAGGCGTGCCCGCGGCGGAGCGTGGAAAATTCCTCGGCTTCAGCGATGAGAAGTCGCTCGCCGATGCAATGAGCATCTCCATGACGAAGGACTGGGAGCTGTTCAAGAAACGCGCGAAAGAAGTCGCGGAGCATGTGCGCTCGATCGGCGGCGAAGGAAAGTATTTCGAGGAATGAGAGCGCGGGCTCCGCGCCGCAGCCATTCTCCCAAAACGCTCCATTCCCGCTACAACCGCACGGCGTTCAACGCAGAGGGAAATTGGTGAACGCGGCGACGAGGCCGCGGAGCATCGTACCGTACACCATCATGCGTGAGACCTTCACTTTTTCCGCGCTGAGGAGCGGCGGCTTTGCGGCCATGAGAGCGAGCGTTTGTTTCGCGAGCCGCCACGGCACGTAGCACGCGAAACGGACACGCCACGGGCGGATGGCGCGGATGTAGTCGCGGCCTTCATCGAGAAAGGCGCCCGCCTTTGCCATCCATGCGTCGAAGACGGGCTGCGCGACGGATGGATCGTCGGACAGCGAGGCGGGATCCGTGCCGGCGCTCTGGAGTTCGTCCGCGGGCAGGTAGCAGCGCCCGGCACGGAGGTCGGCGGGCATGTCGCGGAGGATGTTCACGAGCTGGAGCGCCTTTCCGAATGATGCGGCGAGCGGCATGAGTTCCTCCTCGGTACGATTCGAGTAGCGCGAAAAATGATGATAGCTCATGCGCGTCCACCATTCGCCGACGCAGCCTGCGACAAGGTAGGCGTAGTCCTCGAGACTGTAGGCGTCGGGGAGCGCGGCGATTTTTTCCGGATCGGAAAATGTGCGCAGGTCGTTCGACTGGCCCTGGATGATGTTTGTGAGCAGCTCGATCGTCTCCTTCCACTCCCACGGGCGGAATGCGCCGAAGCGCGAAAGCACGAGGGGCATCGCGGCGATGAGAGCACGATCACCTTCGTGTGTCGGCCGGATCTCGCGCTGGATGTAGCCGATGAACTGCTGCGATGCGCCGGTGTGGAGCATCTTCCCGAATTCCTCGAGCCGCCGCAGCCTCACGGAGACCGCGGCAGCCTCCGAGTCCGCGATGGTGTCGCTCGTACGCGCGAGCAGGTAGGCGACACCCATCGCCTCGCGCAATTCCGCGGGGAGGATGCGGATGCTGAGGTAGAAGGTGCGCGAAACGGAGCGCAGAAGCCCTCGTGTGACATCGTCGTGGTTCATCGGGCTGTGGAAAGGATCATCATTTCGCGCTCGGCGTTGCCAGCGTTCGTCCCACGGAGCCATGCAGCTTTCGCGCCGATCGGGCCGAAGCTCGCGCGCCTGCGCCATTTTTCCAGAAGATCAAGGCCGAGCGAATCGAGCG
The DNA here is from genome assembly GCA_903882875.1 of uncultured Spartobacteria bacterium. Lineage (GTDB taxonomy): Bacteria > Verrucomicrobiota > Verrucomicrobiia > Chthoniobacterales > Chthoniobacteraceae > SXWH01. The sequence continues at coordinate 63,924 of CAIRYQ010000028.1, forward strand.
CGACGGGATCGCGGCTTGCGTAGAGCGTGTTGTGAACCGCGGAATTCTGCGGGCTCCCGCCGGTGCCGCCAGCGTAGGTGAATGCAAGCGCGTCGAGGATGTGCAGCACGCATTTGCCGCCGAGCCGCACGTCCGCGTAGCAGTCGGCGATTGCGGATGCGCCGCCCTCGCCGTGCGTGGTGAAGCGCCGCCAGTTGTCGAGATTGCCGATGACGGCACCGTGCAGCACACCTGCGACGCCGCAGCCGGGCTCGTCGCTGAGCGCGGCGATATTGATGAAGCGCGGCACATCCCTGCTGAGGATCGTGGCGAGATGGCTCTTGGAACTGAGCAGATCGTCGGCACCGGCGGCGAACCCGTGCGGCCGGATTTTTTCGCTGAAGAGCAGGTCGCCCCAGATCAGTTTTCCGAGCACGGGCGCCTGGAAGCTCGCCGTGCGATCCCATCCGTGCGGCGGATCGATCGAGCGCACTTCGCAACCGAGCCGCTGCGGGGTGAAGCCCGCCGCACGCAGATCGGCGGCATTTTTATCCCACACGATCACCTCGTGCACGCCCGCATCACGCAGGCCCGCGACGACCGCCGCAACGACTCCTCGGCGCGTGGAAAAATACGGGCCGCCGGACGCGGTGACCTTAATGCCGACGCGCGTGTCCGTGCCTGCGAATTCGCGCCACGCGGCGCGAGTGTCCGAACAGCCCGTGACGGTACGCGCGAGTGCATCCACCATGCGGCGCGTGACGGCGGCATTTTCGTCGTAGCCCTCCATCGCACGCAGATCGTGCGCGATGGCGACGAGCGATCGTCCCGTGGGCTGCGCGACGGGTGCCGACGGCGTCTGCGCCTGCGGCGGCCCCTCCGGTTCGGCAGCCGGAGGATTCACCTGCGCAGGCTCGCCGAGCAGCGCGCTGCTGCTCAATGCTGCGACCGCGGCAGTCAGGAGACGAATCACCCGCTGCGAATATCGCCGGTCTGCCGGGGTGTCAAATGGATGGGTGCCGCCGCGTCAGAGGCCGAGTGACTGGAGCAGCGGGTCGTCCACGCGTCCGCTCACTTCGAGCCCATGCTCGGCCTGGTATTCGCGAATCGCCGCGCGGCTGCGCGGCCCGAGGTCGCCGTCCAGCGGCCCGGAGTAGTAGCCGCGTTTGCGGAGCGCGCGCTGCACGGTGGCTTCCAGCGAGGATTCGGCAGTCTCGGAGTATGGCGTGGCCTGGTAAACCCGCGGACTGTCCGGCGCGAATGTGAAACCCACGATCGGTGCCGGGAAGTAGAAACCGAAGGGCGGGTAATAGCGGTACGCGGGATAGCGGACGCGCGGGTGGCGGTGACCGTACGGATAAATGCCGTGGGGGTCTGCGAACGACGCCGCGGGCGCGGCGAGGGCGATGGCTGCGATGAGGAGTCGTGCTTTCATGGGCGTGTGGAGCTTTGGCGCACGATCGGCCACGGTTATTCAATTTTCAAGCCGTGGCCGCGGCCGGGCGCCATGAGGTGTCCGATCCGAAATCTGCGCGCATCTGCGTCATCTCCGGCTCCCCTACCCTCCGCCGAGTTTCGTAATCGCCGCGTATTCCGCGGCGGCGAGCGGCATCACCGAAAGGCGCGATTGCCTCAGCAGCGCGATGTCCTTCAGATCGGGCGCGGCCTTGATCGCTTCGAGCGTCACGGATTTTTTCAGCGGCTTTGAGGGCACGAGATCCACGCAGTCCCAGCCAGGCTCGTCGGCAGTGGGATCAGGATACGCCTCGCGCGCGACCTTTGCGATGCCGACGACCTCCTTGCCCGTCACCGAGTGGTAGAAGAGCACAAGGTCGCCCGTCTTCATCGCGCGAAGATTGTTGCGCGCCTGAAAATTTCGCACACCCGTCCACGCAGCGTGGCCGTCCTTGACGAACTGCTCCCATGAATACGACGCGGGCTCCGATTTGACCATCCAGTGTCTGGGCATGGCGGAAAAACGTCGCAGCGCACCGAGAACCTCAAGCCAAAACAGACACCGCGCCTTTTTTTGCAAGCCCCGCGGGACGGAACGGATTCGTTCCGGTTCAGTGGTCGGGCTGGCGGGATTCGAACCCACGGTTCCACAACAGAGACTTCCCGATGTCCGCCGATGTCGCCTCTACAGAGTAAAAATCATCGCCGGATTTCGTTGGACATGACCGTATAGTCTTAGCAGGAGGCTCACATGTCATTCGTCTGGAAACATCCGCAATCGAAGTACTGAATGGCGCGTGTGGAGCCAGGCAAAGGTGCGTTCGAGCACCCGGTGCCGGGGCAGGACGGCGAAGCCCTTTTGGGCATCGCTGCGGCGGACGATCTCCATGCGCAGGGGCCGGGTGCCGAAGCGTTGCTGCATCCAGCCGCGCAGTTTGTCACCGGCGTTGGTCGCGCAGCAGCAGCAGCCACGAGCCGCCCGTGCGCAACCGCGCCGAACACGGCGCGGCGCTCATGGTGCGGCGGTCTCCCAAGCTTGGGTGGCCCTCCGAGGATCTTTTCCATGATCGCCCATTCCTCTTCGCGCGTGTCGGTGTGGCGGCCTTTACTCTCGGGTTGCTTTTTGCATCCCAAGCTTTCCATCTCGTTGCATTCACAAAGCACAGACATTCCTCCGCACCTCCCGGACTTTCGGTACACTTTCTCAGGAACATTTTGACGGGGAATGAGGAAGCCGGGAGGCGTGCGGAGCATGCGAAGGTGCCATGCAAGCCTGCCGGGCCGTGTGGGTCCGTGAACGCGAACCTCGATATCTTTCGCAAACTCTCGCAAGCCGACTTACTACCAAACCATGATCCCGCGGAAATCCTCCATCTCCTGCCGCCGCTTCCTCGCTCAACTTCTCCTGGTTGCAGGCGCCTTGAACCCGCTGCGCGCGGATATCCGGCTTCCGGCGATCTTTTCGGAGCACATGGTTCTTATGAGGGCGGAGTCCGTTCCTGTGTGGGGCAAGGCGGACGCAGGCGAACACGTTCGCATCACGATCGGCGGAAAGACCGCGGAAACCGACACCGACGAGACTGGACGATGGCAGGTGAAATTGAACCTCAAGGACTCCGCGCAGGGGCCTTTTGAAATGACGGTGAAGGGCCGGAACCGGATCGTGATTCCGGACACAGTCGTCGGAGAGGTATGGCTGGCCTCGGGGCAATCGAACATGGAGCTGCCGCTCCGCGTCACTGCGGACGCAGATGCTGAGATCGCCAAATCGGCGAATCCTTTGCTCCGTCAGTTCGCGGTAAAGAAGACGGGGGCGAATCAGCCCGTGGAAGACTGCGGTGGTCAGTGGACTGTCGCTGGGCCTGCGACTTCGGGTGAGTTCACTGCGATTGGATATTACTTTGGAAAGGAGTTGCAGCAGGCACGCCAACAGCCTGTGGGCATCATCCACGCCTCCAATGGCGGCACATTCATCGAACCGTGGACACCGGCGGATGCGCTCAACAGGATCGAGGCATTTCGTGAGCCCGTTGCGAAGATCATCCAGACCGCAGCGGAATATCCGGCGCTTAGGGCGAAGTTCGCCAAGGACTTCGCGGCTTGGTTGAAAGCGAATGACCGCGAGGACAAGCGCTATCCGAACCTCGACGATTTCGCTGCCGTGAACACGAGCACGGCCGACTGGATCACGGTGACCTTGCCCTGCAAAACAGCCGTCGCAGGCTTTCCGCAAAGCGGCGTGTTCTGGTTGCGACGCGACGTGGATGTCTGCGCCATCGTCGCAAAGCAGGGCTTCAAGATCATGATCGGCCCGCTCGGCGGCTACTGGCAGGTGTATTGGAACAGCAAGCTGCTGACCGAGACGACCTATGCGCAGTTGCCGGGCAAAGACTTCACCTGCTACTTCGCCGTGCCGCCGGAACTGATCCTGACTGGCAAGAACACGCTCGCCATCCGGATCTATTCGCCTGCGTCACCCCTCGTCGTCCGTGGAGGAACGCTCTGGGCCGGACCGATTATTCTCGATGGAAAGTGGTCCGCCAAAGTGGAGCGCACTTTTCCCGACCTCCCGCCCGACGTGCTGAAGTCCGCCCCGCAGATAACCTACAAGCTGCCCGACATGGTCCCCGGCAGTCTCTACAACGCGCGCATCCATCCGCTCAAACACTACGCCATCGCTGGCGTGTTGTGGTATCAAGGCGAGAGCAACGTCGGGCGCGCCTATCAGTATCGCATCGCCTTTCCCGCATTGATCCAAGGTTGGCGAGCCGCGTGGCAGCGCGATGACCTGCCATTCTACTGGTGCCAAGTGTGCAACAACTACGCGAAGCTCCCCGCGCCCGGCGAATCTCCGTGGGCGGAATTGCGTGAGTCCCAATCGCTGGCGCTCGCATTGCCCAACACAGGGCAGGCGGTGACGATCGATTTGGGCGAAGCCGGCGACCTCCATTTCCGCGATAAGAAAACCGTCGGTCACCGTTTGTTCCTCATCGCGCAAGCCAGGCACTACGGTGAGCCGGTCTCGTGCTCTGGTCCGGTTTACGATTCCATCGCCCTCGAAGGCGACAAGGCCCGGATCAAGTTCAGGAATGCATACGGCGATCTCGTAGCTGGCAAGCTGTCACCGACCTACAATGTGAAGACCTTGCTCGGGGAAACCGCGCCGCTCATCCACAACCGCCCGCAGAGCCAGCTCGAAGGCTTCGCCATCTGCGGTGAAGACCACAAATGGTTCTGGGCCGACGCCAGGATCGATGGCGACACCGTGCTCGTCTGGTCAGACAAAGTGCCAAAGCCCGTCGCGGTGCGCTATGCGTGGGCGGACAATCCGACGTGCAATTTAACCAACGGTGCCGGGCTGCCAGCTTCACCCTTCAGGACTGATATTTTCCCCACCACCACTGCTAATTCCCATTACTAACTTATGAGTTCACGCGTTGCTCTGTCACTATTTGGTCTGCTCTTAGCCGCGACCCTCCTTTCTCCGGCAGGCGAAGTGCGCGTCAACTCCATCGGCATCACCCTAGCTCCCATCCCCGCCGGTAGCTTCCAGATGGGACAGGCGGAGCGGCAGAAATCCTTCAAGAATCCGTGGAGCGTGGAGAAGGACACGGGTGCCGATTGGGATGAAGCTCCCATACGCGAGGTGGAAATCTCGCGCGCGTTTTTCATGGGCACAACGGAAGTAACAAATGCGCAGTATGAGCAGTTCGATGCGAAGCATCGGCGCTACAAGCCCGAGTCCGCCGATGATGACGCGGTGGTGAATGTGAGCTGGGACGAGGCCAACGCCTTTTGCCAATGGCTGACCAAGAAGGAAGGAAAGCCTTACCGCCTGCCGACCGAGGCCGAATGGGAGTATGCCTGCCGCGCGGGCACGACGACGCTTTTCAACACCGGGGACACATTGCCGGATGGCTATCAGCAGATGGATCGCGGACGGCTGGAGGCCTACGTCATGTTCTTCCCCAGCAGCACCGCCGCCGTCACCAACAAGATCGATGTCGCAGCCTCGACCCCGAGCACAGGTGCTACAACTCAAGGTTCCTTGCCGTCGTATTATTGGGAGGTAAAGCAGGCATCATTGAAAACCGGCGTCGGTCCGGCCAATGCGTGGGGACTCATTGGCATGCACGGCAATGCACAGGAATGGTGCGCCGATTGGTATGCGCCTTACGACCCGAGCCAGACGGCCGACCCCGTCGGTCCTATCACCGGAGATTTCCGCGTTGTGCGCGGCGGCGCGCACTCGCAACTTGCGCGGATGCTGCGTTCGGCGAATCGCACATCCATGAACCCTTGGGTGCGCAATCCGAAAATCGGCTTTCGCGTGGTGCAGGCAGAACCTGTTGCCCTATCCACGGTAAAGGCTTTGCAAGTCCCGCCTGACGACGTAGGGCCGGCGCCTGCGCCACCGAATGTGGCGGTCGACATGAGCAAGCCGTTTTTCGCAGGCCCCGCGCGTTACGTTTACCGCACGCCCGACTCGGAAGGCCCGCTGTTCTCCACGCACAATCACGATGCCGCCATCACCGTCTTTCCGAGCGGCGATGTCTTCATCGCGGACTACACCTGCGACACGGAGTTCGGCCACGAACTCGCGGTCGCCGCCACACGTCTGCCCGCCGGAGCCGCCGCCTTCACGCCGCCGTTTTTGTTTTGGCAATGCGCGGATGCGAACAACCACGCGCCCGGACTGTTCGTGGACAAGCAGGGCACCATCTTCCATTTCAACGGCAACCGCGCCATGCCCGGCTCCACCGTACGCACCTCGACTGACAATGGCGTGACATGGAGCCAGTCGCGCCCGCTGAACAACGACCTCCAGCCCAGCGAATCGAACATCGAGACCGCCGACGGCCGCATCCTTCAAACCAACGACAGCATCTACGACAACGCCGGCACCGTCACCATGAGCGCCGACCACGGCAAAACATGGACGCATCTCTCCGACGAAACCACCAAGCCCAGCTACAAACCCGGCGGCTCCGGCCCCTGCATCGCCGGCATCCACGTCGGTTTGATCGAACGCAAGAACGGCACTCTTTGGGCGCTGGGCCGAGTGGACAAACAAGACGCTGCCTCGCTGTTCGATTTCAAACTGCCCATCAGCATTTCCAGCGACGGCGGCAAGACGTGGAGCTACAGCGTCAGCGAATTTCCCGACATCACCTCCGGCCAGCGCCTCACGCTCAAGCGGCTAAAGGAAGGCCCGCTCTTGCTTTGTTCGTTCACCGACGACCTCGCCTATCGCGATGCCAAGGGCCAGGTGACGCGGGGTAAAAAGGAATCCGAGCGCAAGGGGTTGCCCTTCAAACAACCCGACGGCAGCACCAAGACCGGCTTCGGAATTTTCGCCGCACTCTCATTTGATGATGGGGCCACATGGCCCGTGCGCCGCCTGGTCACTCCGGTTTCCCCCGGCGGACAACCTATGACCGCACAAGGCACCGATGGCGGCAAAATTGTATTGGACACCACTCACGCCGAACTCAACGGCTACCTCGCGAGCTGCGAGGGCTCGGATGGACGGATTCATCTCATCTCCAGCAGGAACTATTACGTCTTCAATCTCGCGTGGCTGACGGAAGGCACGACGCATACTGCTGCAAAATGAGCTGAAGTGCAGCGGGCTTTCTCTCGCAAATCACTTCGCTTTGATGGCGCTCATCGCAGCCACTGCGCTGTCCGCCATGCCGCTCTTGAACGCCACGGCTTTCACCGCGATGCCCGGCTGCACGCCGATCGAACCACAATAAACGTAGCCGTTCATTCGCGTCGGCTCTGTGCCGTCGAGCGTGTAACGGAACCACGCGCCAGGCGTCGACGACGTGAGCGTGACGGTCTTGCCGTCGTTCGCGATCTCGGGTTTGCCGCACGGCTCCGCGCCTTTTTCAAACAGCCCGCAGTCGGGATAATTTTTCACCACATCCCACGCGAGACGTTGCAGCACGCCGGCCTGCTCCGCGGTGAGATTCGTACCGATGGGGAGCAGTTTTCCCTCGGGCGATTCGTGATAGAGCGCAGCATACCAGGTGCAGTCCACGAGGAAGCAGCCCGCCTCGTTCACATGCACTTGGTCCGCAAAAAGCGTCGCGTAAAAATTCACCTCGCCGGGCTGCACACCGGAAAATTTCCCTTGATCGATCAACGTGCGCGCCCAGCCCATTGCAAGCGCCGTGGGGATGATGTGCACGGGCTTGCCCTCGCGATATTGTGCCGCGATCCGGTGCTGCACTTCCTCGTTGTAGAGCAGCATCGCGCCCATGGATTCCTGCCACGTCAGCGCGGGGAAAGTCTTCTTCATCTGGAAGCTCGGCACCTCGCCCTTGTCGCTCGGGCGCGCGCGATTCATCTCCACCCACTCGGCGTAGAGCCACGGCTGCACGTCCGGCGATTTTTCGCGGATGAGCTTGATGAAGCGCACGCAGTGCTCGGCCTCCTGCGGCACGTTGAAGTCGCGCGGCTGCATCGTGAAATAATCGAGCGGATGCACGGCCTTCGCATACTCGGTGTCCCAGCGCTTTTTGTCCGCGCCCTGCGATTCATTCCAGAGCTTCACAGTGAGCGAGCCGCCGATGAGATACGCGGGGAAATCATCGCGCCCTCCTGCGGTGCGGATGAAATTTTTGAACCGGCTCGCATTGCCCGTGAGGCTGTTGCCGACGTGAAATGAATTCATCACCGCGTGCGGCTGCTTGCCAATCCACAAAGTCGAGAGCGCCGCAGGGCTGGGCGCGAGCTTCTCGCTGAACGCTACCGCGGTGATCATCGCGTTCTTTTCAATGGTGAACGGCTTGCTGAAAACCTCACCGCTCTTTGCAGTCGGAATCGTCCCGTCCAGCGTGTAGCGGATCGTCGCACCGGGCGTGGCGCTCTTCATCGTGACAAGCTGCGGCTTGTCGAAATCTCCGCCGCCGGGAGCGATCGCAGGCCGCGCTGTCGCCGACTGCTCTTCGAGATCGATGCCGACGTATTGGCCGTCTGCAGTGGCCGAGTTCGAAAACGTCTCCGGCTTCCCATCGAGCGCCGCCCTCCACGCTCCGCCCGAGGAACCGAACCCTGAGCCCTTCAGCTTCTTCTCGCCTGAATAGAATTCGAGTTCCGCGACGTTTCCGTGCGAGCCCGTTGGAGCCTCGTAGCGCACCCAGCGATACGGCGTGGCGTTTTCAAATTTCATCTCAGTCCAATCGCCGCGCTTCGGCGTCGTCTTGATTTCCGTGAGCAACTTGAAGCCCTCACTCGATGACACATTCGATCCCGTGAACTTCCCGCCAAGCATCGCCTGCTCGCGCTCGGGCGCGGGAAGAAAGCGCACGCGATCCACGATCACGGGCCCGTTCGCTTTCACAGTCGGAGCGCTCGTGATGCCGACGACCAAATTAGGCGCGCCACCTTTTGCCACTGTCACGGCCTTCGCACCGTAGGCTTCCGTCGCCGCCACCTGGAACTGGTGCAGGATGTCCTTGCCGTTGCCCGCCCAGCCCGCGTGCTGCACGAGGTAGATGGTGACGAGCTTCTGCTCCATGTCGTAGCGGGAGTTCGTCCCGTAGGCGCCACCATGCGTGAAGGATTTCCCGTCCGTGCCGAAGCCGAAGCCGTAGTGCGAATTCGCCTCGCCGGACTGGTCGCTCGTCATGGTCTTCACCGACTTCTCGGACAG
>CAIRYQ010000029.1 GCA_903882875.1 uncultured Spartobacteria bacterium
AAGGAAATCATCGCCACAGTCGAGTCCGTCGGCGGCGTGGAGTATTACCTGATGGAGCAGGAAGGCAGCCGCTTCCCGGAATTTGAAACTGCGCAGCGTTGCCTGGATTCTTGGAAAGCCTTGCGGGGCAAGGCGTGATTCAACCGGCGAAAGATTGCCATGCTCGGCAGCGTAGAGCATCGCGCCAAAGTCACCTTGGCTGGAAAGGCGGTGCCCGATGACAAGAGCAAGGTGATTCCTGTCGTGTCCAAGGATGCCAGGGATCCAGACGCCTCATGGGTCCAATTCACCGGCCCAAAAGCCGGCTACCTGCTTTACCGCGCCGGAGGTTCGTCCCCATACGACTATTTGGTGCCTTGCACCAAATAGGGACTGTTGCCCAGCGATCCTTGATTTGCCTGTTCGCGTGCCGCCGCTAGGATGGCAGCGGCGTTCAGCGGCTCCCATTACGTTGCTCCGGTGGCTCCGCGGAAAGGTTCAGCGGCCACAACTTCGCTTCCCCCGCCTTTAGCACCAAACCCACACGAAACGGCGCGTAGCCGTAACAGTAGGCGCGGAACGAAACTTGATTCCATCCGGCGCGCAGAGTGATCGTTCGGTTTGCGGTGCGCAGCAGGCGGTTCTCACCTTCGGCTTCGTGATACTCGGTTGCCTTCACGGACAAAGGTTCGCCGTTCAAAGTCCAGCGGATCTCCGTCATCGGATGGCCTTGCAGCGCGGCGGTGAGTTCCACGGCAGCGGGCGAGTGGATCCATGTAGTGCCATACCAGACTTGGCCGCCAGTGCCGACGATCGCCCGTGTGTCGAGCGCTTCAATGGTCTTGGGCTTCCAGCGCACCTGATGTAGATCGTTCCAGTAGCCTTGGATCATGCTGCCGGTGAAAGTTGCGCTGAGATCGACCTTGCCGTCGTCGGGCGGATAGTGTGCAGCCTCGCAGAAATCTTTCACCGCTTTCTTCATCTCGATGGACGTGCCTTTGATCACGCCGTTCGGATCACTCTTGAACTGCTCCGCGCCCGGCCCGCCGAATGGTCCGCAGTGCAGCCAGTGCCGCACCACCACCCCATTGCCCAGGCCGCTAAACTCCACGGGCGCCCATGCCCCGGGATAAAATCGCGCCTCGCTCGGCTCGTCGTATGTCTCGCGGTTCGCGCTGCCATCGCTGTTGGCCCACCAGAACTTGTTGTGGCCGCCGAGGGTGGCGGAGAAATTCACCAAGGTGCGGAAACCGCCGGTGAATGGCTTCGTCATCGCGGGCAAAGCTGCGCGTGGGATCTCGGCGACGAGAACGTAGCCTTTGCCGTCTTCATCAACGCGATGCTGCAACTGCGTGCCCTCAATCAAGCCGACATGCGCGAACTTCGCTTCGCCCACCGGCGTGCGATACACTTGCGGGCTCGCCTTGGCACCATGCCAGTCGGGATACATGCCCACGGCGACAGGCTTGTTGTCGAACACGCCGAACACGAAGCGCACATCGCCCGCGCGGCCTGCGCGGATCACGCGCGGGCTTTGCTTGCGCGTCGCATTGAAGATAGAGCGAGAGCGTGTCGGCAAGTTGATCGTGCGTGAAGATCCGTTCGGGTCGCGGCATCGGTTTGCTTTCGAAACGCGAGGCGGTGCGGATATGCCAGCGCAGCAGCAATCGCTCGGGCTGGTAAAGGCAGCGCACTTCGACGCTGTGCTCCTTGTCCGCGCTGAACGTCACGGGCTCGCACGATTCCCAACCGGCAAGCGTGCCATCCATCGCGGGCTCGCCGAGCGCCGCCGCAAAACGCGCGACCTTCGCGGCGCCGGCTCCACCACGAATTGCGAGCGCGATCTCGGGCGGTGAGGCGATTTGCGATGCGGCGATGGTGACCACTGGCTGCACGTTCGCGATGCGGCGCACCGGGTTGTCTTTGAGCGACCAGCCTTCCATCGCGTAGAGCAGCGGCGTGTATTTTCCCATCGCAGCATAGATCGTCTGGTTGTCGCGATTGGCGAAGAGCTGGCCTGCGAAGAATTCGCCCGGCTGCGGATACAAACCGGCGTCCTTCGCGTGCATGCGTCGGCCATCGGGGAAGATCGTGTCCACATACAAGCCCTCGTCGGTGAAGAGCACGATGCCGCAGCGCGATTGATCGATGACGCTGACGAGCCCGTTGATTGGGCGTTGCACGCGCATCGCACCATAGAACTCTCCGGGCTCGGCAAGCCGCTGCAACGCCGTGCGGCCCGTGCGCCACCTCATCGCGTAGCCGCCTTTGCCGTCGGGCACATAGCGCGTAAGCTTGTGCTGCGGGCCTTCGTTTGCGCTGAAGTTCTTGCCGCCGCGTGCTTGCACGTAGAAGCCCGTATCAGGCGTCCCGTCGGCTCCGAGCCAGTCGCTCGGAAAGTTGTCCGCAAGTTCGTTGCCGCCATGCAGTGCGTCGGCGTTGCCGCTGGTGCGTGCAACGAACATGGGATCGCTGAAGAGCTTGCTCCATGTCTTGAAAATTGGATTGCCGTGCGCGTCGAAGCCGCTCGGTGCGAGGCGATACACGTCCTGGGTACCCTGCGCGGGCGCGAGCAAGGAGAGGTCTTCGAGCCAGTTCTGTCCGTGGTAAGTCAGCACTTGGCCGGGCAGTTGCGTGGGCGTCAGCTCATCGTCATCCACGCAACCGTTGCCATTGGCGTCGTGCCAGAAGGATGTCGTGTTGCTCTTTCGATCCCGCAGGATGCCGGCGGAAAGGACGAGCTTGTCGCCATCAAACCGATAGATCGTGAACGAGCGACGGCCCGCAAGGTAAACGCGACCGTTGGTGCGAATAAATTGGAGGCGATCGAGCCGGCCCGCGCGAGGATCGGTTTCATCGTAAGGCCACACGGCATCGACTGTCCATTCGCGCGTCGCATAGTTCACTTTGAACCGTGTCATCCAGCCTTCTTTGCCGGGAAGGTAAACCAGCTCCGGGTGCTCGGGATCGAAGCCGTAGCCGTCGTTCGCGTGTGTTTGCAACGACATGAATTCGCGCACGAGCCTGCCATCGGCGCTCCATTCGCTCACGCGATTCGGCCCGGCCATCTCGATGACGATGAGCCGGTCTTCGCCATCACGCGTCGTCCAGGTGGCGAGCTTCTCGGGTGCCATGAAGGTTTCCTTGTCGTAGCTGCCGGGCTTCTGCGCCGCGAGCCGGCCGTAGGTGCGTGTGACCTTCCCGGTCTCGCCGAGCTGGAATACTTTGTTGGCCGCGGAGTCACTGATGTAAAAGCGACCGTGGCTGTCGATCTCCATGTCGAAGGGATGGATCGATGCGGGCACCGTAAATACACGCTGCCAAGCGGCTGGCAAACCATGTTCAATCTTCGCGCGGCTCACGATGAAGGCATCGCCGATGTGTTGCATCGCGTAGAACACATCGCCACGAACGGCCAATGCCTGTGTGCCTGCGAGCGGGACTTCCGCAAACACAGTGCCGTTGTCGCCGTCGTGAACGGTGAGCGTGTTGATTAGTTCGGTGGTGCTCTCGCTGTAGTGCATGTGAGCACGCTCGCCTTTGACTTCATCAATCTTTCCTCGCTGCGCGAGATAGACGAATGATTTCTCCGCGGCCCGATCACGCCATGCGGCCATAGCGGTGACCCAGCCTTTGGGCAAATAGCCGTTCGAGCGATTCGCACCGTGGCTGACCCCGAAAGATTTGTTGTCGGCGCGGTAAACATACTTCGGCCCGCCATCAGTCGAGAAAGCCCAGACACTGATGCCGTCGGTCGCAACGCATGTGCCGCCGCCTGCACCGCCGGAATTAAATGAACGGATGAATTGTTCAGGACCCAGCGGCTTGTTCAGATCGATCATGGGCAGGTTCGTGCCGTTTTCCAGATACTGGTAATACCAGACCGCGATGCCATTCGGTCCGACAGCCACATCGCGCATCGGCGAGCCCACGGGATCGCCGCCGAAGGGCTCCGGCTTCTGCCAGTCGTCCGGCGAAGGCAACCAAGGCGATGCTCCGCCCGCGAACTTGGGCGTGATCGCATGATACTCGCCATCAACCTGCCACTTGCGCGCGGGCGAGCAGATGCCCTTCACCGCGTAATCGCCGGGAGGCACGGGCATGAAGTTGTCATCCAGCCCGTCCCACATCTCCCTGAACTTGCCCATGTTCTTGTCTGTGATCGTGCGTACGATGCCGCTCGCGAACTGGCTAACGATGCTGTCCGAGTTCTTAGCTTCGACGATGGCGAGCGTAACGAGATACGACTTTGGCAGCGGGCCGGTCACGGGAAGCTCGTAGCTCACCGGCACGCCAGGTCTGACGTCTTGAGCTCCCGCAGGAACGGCGAGCCAAGCGGTAATGACGGTAAGGAGTGTGAGTGCGTATTTCATCGGTGCAGGTTTCAGATTCACTGCTGAACATGATGAGCCTGCCGGATGGACCGATGCTTGGGGAGCCAAAATGCAGTGAAAGCCAGCCGCATGCAGTGAAATCGAAGAGGTGAAGAAACACGCGCCATCCGACTTGCACCCGAGGCGCAAAAGGTGGCGAGGTTGCCGAATCGTTATGTGCAGAATCAAACTTTTGAACCGAAACGCCAAAATCCACTCAGGTGAAAATAGCGCCTGGTCTTGACCCTCACGCCCGGTTTGTTACGTTCACCCTCTTTTCCACCGACCCTAATCCCATGAGCGACACCACTGCCGCCGCTGCCCCCAGCGGCTCCCGCGTTTCCAAAATCCAAGAGAGCGTCATCCGAATCGCGGGCAATTCGCAGGATGGCATCCAGGCCATCGGCGGCTTCCTCGCGCGGCTCGCGGGGCGCAGCGAGCAGGAAGTCATGACGTTCATGACCATCCCGTCCACCATCTCGGGCGGGGCGTCCATTTTCCAGGTGCGCATCGGCTCGGGCGAAGTGCTGAGCGCAGGCGATGAGGCGGACGTGCTGCTCGCATTTTACGACCACAGCTACGCGAACCACATCAGTTCGCTGAAGCGCGGCGGCATCGTGCTGTATGATTCGGATCACGTGAAGCCGAACGAGGAATTGCTCGGCAGCTACCGGCATGTGGGCGTGGCGATTTCCAGTCTCACCGTCGAGGCCATCGGCGGCACGGGGCGCGACAAGGGCAAGAATATCTACGCGCTCGGGCTGCTGGCGCGGATGTTCGACCTGAACGTGCCGAAGCTCACGAAGCTGCTGGAGGAGCGATTCGGCGGGAAGGATCCGTCGGTGGTGCAAAATGCGCTGGCGTGTTTCAACGGCGGCTACGGGCACCAGATCCAAGGGCTCGTAGAGTCGTTCCATTTTGAGCACCCGGACAAGTCCGGCACGCAGCAGGTCGTGATGAGCGGCAACGAGGCGCTGGCGTACGGCATCATCGCGGCGGGCGTGCGGTTCGGCGCGGGCTATCCGATCACGCCGTGGAGCGAGGTGATGGAATTGCTGCGTCGCGAACTGCCGAAATACGGCGGCACTTTCATGCAGACCGAGGACGAAATAGCGGCGGTCTCGATGGCCATCGGCGCAAGCTACGGCGGGCGTGTCGCGGTGACGGGTTCGAGCGGCCCGGGCATTTCGCTGAAGACCGAGGCCATCGGCTGGGCAGTGATGGCGGAGATGCCGCTGGTGATCATCGACGTGCAGCGCGGCGGCCCGAGCACGGGCATGCCGACGAATCAGGAACAGAGCGACCTGAACATCGCGGTCTTCGGTGGCCACGGCGACAGCCCGCGCGTGGTGCTCGCGCCGGCGAGCGTGGAGGATTGCTTCTACACGGCGATCGAGGCAGTGAACATCGCGCGGAAATTCAGCACGCCGGTTTTCATTCTGAGCGATCAGGCCATCGCCACGCGCATCGAGGCGTTCGCGATGCCGGACCTTCAGAAAATCTGCCAGGACATCTCGCCGGACTTCACGCCCGTCGCGGATCACAAGCCATACGACCTTTCCGCGCCGGATGGCATCACGCGCCACGTCGCGCCCGGCACGCGCATCGCGAGCGGCAAATATCCCGTCGCCACCGGCCTCGAACACGACGAACTCGGCCACCCGACCGGCTCCGGCAAACTGCACACGCAGATGAACGCCAAGCGCCGCAACAAGCTGCGCAAACTCGCGAGCGAGATTCCCGTTCCGAAAATCTACGGCGCGAGCGAAGGTCACGTGCTGCTCGTCGGCTGGGGCTCCAGCAAGGGCCCGATCGAGGAAGCCGTGAAGCTCGGGCGTTCGCAGGGCGAGGCGGTCTCCGGCCTACACATCAAATACATCAACCCGCTCCCGAACGATCTGGAAAAGCTCTTCAGCGGTTTCACACACGTCGTCGTCTGCGAGATCAACGACGAGGGCCTCTACGGCCACGGCCAGCTCGCCTCGATCCTGCGTGCGCGCTACTGCGACCCGCGCATCAAGAGCGTGACGAAGACCGACGGCCTGCCCTGGAAGGTGAAGGAAATCCTCACCCGCGCCCTCACCCTCACGAAGTAACCGCACCCTTTCCCTGACATGAGCACCATCGCCATTTCCAACGAATCCCTCCCCCGCACCGGCGTCGCCGGATCGCTCCCCGCGCCCGCACCGCTCGCCGACGCCGACCGCAAGCCGCTCACGAAAAAAGAAACCGCCGCCGACCATCCAACGTGGTGCCCCGGCTGCGGCGACTTCAGCGTCCTCGCGCTCTACTACAAGCTCATCGAGAAGCGGAAGATGCTGCATGAAAACATCTGCACCGTTGCGGGCATCGGCTGCTCGTCGCGCTTCCCGTATTTCGTGCAAGCGCACGGCGCGCACTTCATCCACGGTCGCGCACTGGCGTTTGCGAGCGGCGTGTCGCTCTCGCGACCGGATCTTCACGTGTTCGTGTTCGGCGGCGACGGCGACGCATTTTCCATCGGCGGCAACCACTTCACGCACACCGCGCGCAAGAACATCAAGCTCACCTACGTCGTCATGGACAACTTCGTCTATGGCCTCACGAAAAAGCAGACCTCGCCCACTTCGCCCATTGGCTTCAAGTCGAAGACCGACGCGGGCGGCAGCACGGACCGTCCGGTGAATCCGATGAAGCAGGCCATCAGTGCCGGCGCGACTTTCGTCGGCCGCAGCACGGCGACGAATGTGAACCACCTGCTCAAGCTCATGGAAGCCGCGATGGATCACGATGGCTTCTCGTTCATCGAGGTGCTCAGCGAGTGTGTCGAATTTTTCCCCGGCGCATTCGACGCCGCGATTCCGCGCAAGGGCGGCACGTTCCCCGAGATTCCCGCCGACCACGACGTGGCGGACGAATACGCCGCCTACAAACTCTGCGACGCGCCGTGGCCCGGAATGTTCGGCACGTTCTTCAAAGTGAACCGTCCGACGAAAAACGCGAACGAGGCGAAGCTCATCACCGACGCGCGTGCGAAGCTCACAGGCGTTCCCGACTGGCAGATCCTGCAGCGGAATTTCGACCGGATGAAGTGAACGCAGACAGCCGCGCTTGTGAAAGCGCGGGCTGATCTTTTTTCACGCTGGAAGCATGGCCGGTAGGTGTGACACCGCGGACTGGAAATCGTTGCTCGCCTGCGGGCCCGAGGAAAAACCGCCGTTCGAGGTCGGGATGGCACGGCGTCTGCGACTGGCAGGGCTTGAACCAGCGAGGTTCCGCTGACAAAATTGCGGTGCCGAGCGGCACAGCCCAATGCCATTCATCAACTTTTCTCCCTTTTCTTGGAAGCAGTTCTCAGCAAACGCCCTGTCGGGCTTTCTATTACTCTTTGTTCCCTGCCTGACGATCCGGGCTGCCGACATCCAGAAAAAAACCGCCTCACTTACGAAAGGCGCGGCTGCACGGGCGGAGAGAAATGCGAAGCCACAACCGCCGCACGCGCCTGAGTCAAAAGCACCCGAGCCCTCGCCGTGGGCCGCATGGGTCGAGCAGGACTTTCCATTTTTCTCCTCGATCCTCGATGCGCGCCGCCCCGGAATGTGCGCGAACAACCTCACGCCACGCGGCCTCGTTCTGAATCTCGGACGCGAATGCTGGGTGTGCTTCGACACCGATCTCCTCCGCGTCGCCGCCGTCTGGCGCGGGCTGGGCGTCACGCCGAGGGCCCTCGCGCCCGGCTCGTATCACGACTCCGGGCGAAAGACGCCAGGCGGACAGTTCCCCGCGCCGGAGCCGGACGGGAAGCTGTGGTTTGGAAACGGAATCTATCCCGGCTGGCAGATCGCGGGGCATCTCGCACTGAAGGATCCGCGCGAGCCTGCGCCAAGCCCCGAGGAAGTCGGCCGCGGCCCTCTGCCGTCGGCGATGGGAAAATTCAAAGCGGTGCGCCATGTGAAAGGCGGCGTGGTGCTCGAATACACCGCACACGGTGCGGACGTGCGCGAGTGGACGACGATTTCGGATCATGCCGGACAGCCCGTGATTGAGCGGCATGTCGAGGTCGGGCCTTCCGCGAAACCGCTGCTCATTTTGATCGGACCGAAAGGCAGCGGCGCAGTCGAAGAAACGGTCGCTTCCATTTCAGTCGGTACGCCGATGGGACATCGCACGGCGGAAGTGCAGGAGGATACCGCGATGTGGATCGTCCGTGTGCCGGAGCACGACAGGCCCGTGAATTTCTGCATCGCACTCTCGGACACTGCGAGCGCACCCGTGATCGCCCCGCGCGGGATTCCCGGCGAAGTGCCGCGACAGCGGTGGTCGCAGGAAGTCGTCACGCATGTGAAGCCCTCGACCGCGAAGGACGCTTACGTGGTGGACGACATCGCGCTGCCGCTCGAAAACCCGTGGCGGCGCGACGTGCGTCTCGGTGACATCCAATTCCTGCCGGACGGCACGGGCGTCGGCGTGACGATTGACGGCGACGTCTGGATGATCCGCGGGCTGCACGAGCCAGGCGGCACCGTGCGCTGGAGCCGCTATGCCTCCGGCCTGCATGAGCCGATGTCGCTCGCGATCCGCAACGGCGAGATTTTTGTGTTCGACCGCAACGGCATCTGGCGGCTGCGCGATCCGAAGGACACGGGCGAGGCCGAGGTGCATGAGCTGTTCTCGAATGCGTTCGCGCAGACCGCGGACATGCGCGAATTCCCGAACGGCATCCGGCTCGCGCCCGACGGCGAATTTGTGATCGCGAAGGGCGGCCAGCAGAACACCACGCTCGGCAAGCACAACGGCAGCGTGCTCCGCATCTCCGCCGACGGCAGCAAGGCCACCGTGCTCGGCTGGGGCTTCCGCCAGCCGAACATCGGCGTGAACGTCCGCACAGGGCTCGTCACCGCGTGCGATCAGGAGGGGCAGTACGTGCCGACCACGCCGCTCTACATTTTGGAAAAGAACGAGTATCACGGCTTCCTCAGCGAGCTGGAGCCGCACGAAAAATATCCCGCACCGATCGCCGATCCGCTCACATGGATTCCTCATGCGGTGAATGCGTCCGGCATTTCGCAGGTGTGGCTTTTCGACGCGAAGATGGGCGCGCTCGACAATTCGATGATCCACATCGGCTTCAATCGCCCGGAGATTTTCCGCGTGATGATGAACAACCGCTCGCCAAAGCCGCAGGCCGCGGTGACGAGCATCACGAGCGCATTCGACTTTCCGCTGCTGAACGGATCGGTGAACACCGTGGACGGGCAGCTCTACGTCACGGGCTTCCAGATCACGGGATGGGGGACGACAGCCACGCGCATCAGCGGGCTGGCGCGCGTCCGCCACACCGGCGCGCCGTGTGTGCTGCCGCGCGCGGTCATCGCGACGCAGAAGGGCGTGCTGCTCCGCTTCGACGTGCCGCTCAATGAGAAGACGGCGACCAATCCCGCGAACTTTTCGCTCGCGACGAACCACTACGTCCGCGCGCATACGTACGGCTCCGCGCTTTACAAGGCGGATGGCACGCCGGGCCAGGACAACATCACGGCGAGCAGCGCGTATCTCTCGCTGGACCGGCGGAGCGTCTTCATCGGCGTGCCGGGCATCAGGCCCGTGCAGCAGCTCCGCGTCGGCTGGTCGCTCGCGACGGAATCCGGCCAGACGTTTGAGGGGAATGCCTACACGACGCCGTACACGCTGACGAAATGCGACGCGGATCGCGAGGGATTCGGGAACATCACCGTGGATCTCACCCCGCACGCACCGGCGGTTCAGAACCCCGCGCCATCGAATCCCGAAGAAGGGCGGCGCGTCGCGCAGATGTTCGGTTGCGTCGCCTGCCACTCGCAGGAGGGCACGGACATGGCTCATGTGGGACCGACGTGGAAGGGACTCTTCGGCAGCGGACGCGATTTTTTCACGAAGGACAAGAAGAAGGGGCGCACCATCGCGGACGCCGCCTACCTCCGTGAATCCATCCTCGATCCGTCCGCGAAGATTGTCGCCGGCTACGAGCGCGGCGAATACGCGATGCCGAGCTACGCCGGGGCGCTTACCGCCTCGCAGGTCGAGTCGCTGATCCTGTTCATCCAGACGCTGAAGTAGCGCAGGGGCGGATCAGAAGTGCCGAGGAAGCCTGGCGATCGTGATCCAGAAATGGTTGATCGCCTGGACGACCTTTACCATCTCATCGAGATCCGCGGGCTTGGTCACAAAGCAGTTTGCCCCAAGCTCGTAGGAACGCCGGATGTCCTCCTCGGCCTCGGAACTCGTGAGGATCACGATGGGGATCAGGCGCAAATCCTCGTCGCAACGGATCTCCTCAAGAACCTCGCAGCCGTTCTTCCGGGGCATGTTGATGTCGAGCAGGATCAGATCAGGCCTTCTGGCATTCGCAAATTTTCCGGAGTGCCGGAGAAACTCGATCGCCTCGATTCCGTCGCGCACGACGCTGACGTGGCTGGCAAACTCCGCAGCCTTGAGCGCCTCCTTCGTGAGCACGACATCGCCAATGTTGTCGTCCACGAGGAGGATTTCGACGGTGCGCTGTTGTGCCATGACCATGATGCCTCCGTTCACCCGAGGCCGTCGGGCTTCTTATCAGGAATCGTAAAGAAAAATGTGGAGCCGCGCCCCGGCTCGGATTCGATCCAGATTCGCCCACCGTGGCGTTCGACGATTTTTTTGCAGACGGCGAGGCCGATGCCTGTGCCAGGAAGCTCCTCTCTCGTCTGGAGGCGTTGGAAGATTCCGAAGATGCGATCGAAGAACTGCGGCTCGATGCCCATGCCGTTGTCGCTCACTGAAAACTCCCACTCGCCCGCCCTGCGCACCGCGCTGATGTGGATGCGGACGGGCTCAACTCCCCGGAACTTGAGCGCATTGTCCATAAGGTTCTGAAAAAGTTGTGCGATCTGGACGTTGTCCGCGACGATCTCTGGGAGGCTATCGCATGTGATCGTGGCGTTCGATTCGGCGATGACGAGCTGGAGGTTCTCGCACACGTCGCGGAAAACTTTTGCGCAGTCCAATGGCGCCAGAGGCCGTGCACGGGTCTGCACGCGGGAAAGTGAAAGGAGATCCTGAATGAGCGCCTGCATCCGCTTTGCGCCGTCCACCGCGAAGTGGATGAATTTTTTCCCGTCCTCGTCGAGCACGCGCTCGTATCGTTTCTCGAGGAGCTGAAGGAAGCTCGCGACCATGCGGAGCGGCTCCTGGAGGTCGTGCGAGGCGACGTAGGCAAATTGCGAAAGCTCGTCGTTCGAGCGCATCAGCTCGGTGGCCGTCGCCTTCAGTAAGTCCTCAGCGCGCTTGCGCTCCGTGATGTCGCGCGCGATGGCGTAAATCAGGTTTGTCTGGAAGTCCGCGTGCGCCTGCCAGAGCAGCCATTTGTAGGAGCCGTCCTTGCAGCGGTAGCGGTTTTCAAACGAGATCGTGTCCATGCCTACCTTCAGCCGCGCGGCTTCCGCGAGCGTGGCGTCGCGGTCGTCCGGGTGGACGAATTCCACATACGGCACGGCGCACAGCTCCCCGGTGGTGAAGCCGAGGGTCGCCTGCCATGCTGCGTTCAGTTGCTTGAACCACCCGTTCATGTCCGCGATGCAGAGCATGTCTATGGACATCTCGAAAAACTTCACCAGCTCCTGCCGGTGCTCTCCCGCAGCGTGGGGCGTTTCTTGCATCGGCTCCGCGCCCGTCAGCAGCCGAGGTGGCGCCGGATGCACTCGTCCACCTGATCACGGCTGACGGGCTTCGCGAGGAATTCGCAGCCGCCGATCTGGCTGCCACTCCTGGCCTCGTCCTTCGAGACGATGGCGGTGAGAAAGACGATGGGGACGTTTTTCAGCGTCGGCTCCTCGCGCATCTGCGCAGCGATCGTACCGCCGTCGGCGTCGGGCATGATCACGTCGAGGAAAATCATGTCCGGCTTGAATTCCTTCGCGGCCTGCACGGCCTTGAGTGCGTTGTTTTCCTCTCGGATTTCGTACGAGGGCAATGTGAGGCGGAGCAGGCGCGTGAAGCCCGACTCGTCGTCAACTAACAGTATCCGTTTCTTGCTCATGGTCGTTCCTTCCGGGCGTTGTCGCCCTGTTTGATTGCTTTCAATGTGACGGAGGCAATTACGCCCCCTTCGGGATGGTTTTCGATGCTTATTTTTCCGCGGTGGAGATCGATGATTTTTTGCGTCACGCAAAGGCCGAGACCCGTGCCCTTGCCGGTGCTCTTCGTGGTGAAGAACGGCTCGAAAATCCTGCCGAGCTTTTCCGGCGGAACGCCTGTGCCCGTGTCTCGAATCTCCGCCGTGACCACCGCTTCGCCGGGCCGGAAGCGGATGCCGCTGCGGTCTCCCGAATCATGCCGCGGGCTCTCTGCCGCGCTCATCATCCGTTCCCTGGTCGTCACGGTGAGCTTCCCGCCGTGGGGCATCGCATGGCATGCGTTTGTGATGAGGTTCACGAACACCTGCTCGATTTTCGTCGCATCCACAAACACCTCCGGCAAACGATCGGCAAGGTGCGTGACGATTTGGATGCCCGCCTTTGTGATATCGTGGCGGACAAAACGGATCGCCTTTTCGAGCAACGCATTCAACGACCGCGGCTGCATGCCGAGTTCGCGCGGCGAGGCAAAGTCGAGCAAATCCTGGACGACTCCATTTGCGCGCTGCACCGCGTCGAGCATCTCCTGAATCACCGCGCGCATCTGAGGATCCGCGGCGAGCGGCGAATCGCTGAGAAACTGGGATCCGATCAGGATGACCTGAAGCGGATTTTTCACCTCGTGCGCCACGCCCGCTGCGAGCTGTCCGCTCGAGTGGAGCTTCTCCGCCTGCATGAGCTGCGCCTGCGCCGCCCGCAGATCCTCGTCGGCGCGCTTCTTCTCGGTGATGTCCGACATGAGCCCGTCGTACGCCACGATGCGTCCCGACGCGTTGCGGCGGGGCACATGCTTGTTGCGGATCCAGCGGATCTCGCCGTCCTTGCGCACGAGGCGGTGCTCGACCTCGAACGGCGTGTCGTCCTTCACCGCTGAGAGGACCATATTCACCACCGCGTCGCGATCTTCGGGAAAAATGATCCGGTGCCAGAGCATCGCATCCTTCTCGAATTCCTCGGGCGAATATCCCGTGACCGCGAGGCATCCCGCGCCGTGCTGCGTGGAGACCACCCTGCCTTTGTCTAGCACGACCGAGTACACATAGTCCTTCACCGAATCCAGCAGCCGCACGTATCGCTCCTCGCTGCTGCGAAGCGCGATTTCCGCCGTCTTCAGCTCCGTGATGTCGCGCGACACGCCGATCGTGCCGATGATTTCGCCGGCCTCGTTTTTCAGCGGCATCTTCGTCGTCAGCGCCCACGTCGTGTGGCCGTCGGGAAAAGTTTCCTTCTCCATTTTTCCGACGATCGGCCTGCCCGTGCGCAGCACATCGTCCTCGTCGGCGCGCGCCTGCACCGCATGTTCGGCGGAGAAAAAATCCGCATCCGTCTTGCCCAGCACCTGCCGCGGATCGTCGAATCCGTACAGCCGCGCGAGCGAGGGGTTCACCTGGATGAACTCGCCGGCGCGATTCTTGAAATACACGCGGTCGGGGATGTTCTCGAGCAGCGCATCCAGCCGCCGCCGGTGCTCGGCGAGATCGCGCGCCATGCGCGTGCGCTCGATGGCCTGGCGGATCCTCCGCATGAGGAGCCGCCCATCCGACCTGCCCTTGGTGATGTAATCCTGCGCGCCGAGCTGCATCGCCTTCACAGCGACATCGTCGTCATCCATCCCGGTCTGCACGATGATCGGCACGCGCGACACATGCTCCTGCAGCCGATCGAGCGCCTCGGTGCCGCGCGCGTCGGGCAGCGTCAGGTCGAGCAGCACCACATCGAAGCCGCCGGCATTCAGCCGCTTCGCAGCCTCGGAGATCCGCGAGGCCGTCTCGATGACCACGCGCCCCTCGGATTCCTCCGCCAGGAGGATTTTCAACAGCGCGACATCACCGGGATTGTCCTCGACAAGCAGAACATGGATGGGGGTGCCGCTCATGATTCGGTGAAGTGTGGCGGAAAAATCCCGCAGTTCTAAAAAATGGGGAGCCCGCTGAATGGTTCGCTGCCCGCATCATTTCCCACGCGCGGTTTGCAGCAAGACAAAACGGCACCTTCCGAAAACTCCCCTCCTTTCGCAAAACCGCCGCGTGCGGATGCTAGAAAACTTCCGCGTCGTCCGGCAGCCCGGAATCATGCCGGATGCTGTCGAGCCGCTTCTTCGCGCCACGCTCCGTCGCCGGGCCGCTGATCACATGCGTCACCGCATCCACGATCGCCGGGAGCGCGAGCAGCGCGCCGATGCCGAGCAGGGAAAACGCGGTTGCCTTCTGCGCGCCGCGGCTCATTTTCCCGCCGAGCAGCAGGCCGAGGCCGCAGCCCACCGCAGTTTGCGTGACTGCGAGAAGCGAAGTGTTCAGGACGTCGGATTGCTTGGCGGTTTCCATGTGGCTCGTGCGAAACATGCGGAATATTGCCAGCCTGTAAAGCACCGACTGGGCCAGCACCGCGCGAAGATGCGAATGAAAGGCGCCTCAGATCTCCCTAGTGAAACGGAGCGTGTTCCGCTAGGACATCCATCCGATGTCGTCCCCTTCACTCTACGTCCTGATCCTCGCAGGTGGCAGCGGCGAGCGGTTCTGGCCGCTCAGCCGCAAGTCCCGCCCGAAGCAGCTCCTCTCGCTTTTCGGAGGTGAAACGCTGCTCGAAGCCACCCTCTCGCGCCTCGACGGACTAGTGCCCGCGAAGAACATCCTCATCCTCACGAACGCCGATCAGGAAGCCGGCGTGCGTGCCCTCGCAAAAAATCTCCCTGCGGAAAACATCGTCGCCGAGCCCGCGAAACGCGACACTGCCGCGGCGATCGCTCTCGGCGTCGGCTGGGTCGCCGCGCGCGACACCGAGGCGACGATGATCGTGCTCCCCGCGGATCATCTGATCAAGGACACCGCCGGTTTTCAAAAGACGCTCGCCACCGCAGTCGCCGCGGCGAGGCAGACCGGCGAACTCGTCACCATCGGCATCCAGCCCACATGGGCCTGCCCCGGCTTCGGCTACATCGAATGCGGCGGCGCGATCACGCTCCGCGAAAATTCAGACGGCCCCGCGGTGCATGACGTGATTTCATTCCGCGAAAAGCCGAACGCCGAGCGCGCCGAGCAGTTTTTGCGTCAGCGCAATTTCCGCTGGAACGCCGGCATGTTCATCTGGACGATCCCCGCGATCCTCAGCGCGCTCCGCCGGCACGCACCGGAGCTGGGCTCGTTCGTCACGCGCATCCACTCGGGCGAGGACTTTGCAAAGATGCTCGGCGAGGTGTTCCCCACCCTGCCGAAAATCTCGATTGACTACGCCGTGATGGAAAAGGCGGGACGCGTGCTCATGGTCGAAAGCGCGTTCGACTGGGACGACGTGGGGAGCTGGACGGCAGTCGCGAAGTACCTCGCGGATCAGGGCGCGGGCAATGTCGGCAACAGCGACGTGAGCGCGCTCGATGCGACCGACAGCATTGTCTTCTCCTCGCAGAAACGCCGCGTGGCGCTGCTCGGCGTGAGCGATCTCATCGTCGTGGACACGCCCGATGCGCTGCTCGTTTGCAACCGGCACGAAGCCGAGCGCATCAAGCACCTCGTCGCGAAAATTCCGCCGGAGTTGCAATGAGGCGCGCGCTCGGCATTGATCTCGGCGAGGCGCGCATCGGCGTCGCCGTCTCCGACGAACTCGGAATGCTCGCGCATCCCGTCGAGACGATCGTGGTGAAGGACACCGCCGATCCGCTCGGGCGCGTCGCGCAGATCGCGAAAGACAAAGACGTGAGCCACATCATCATCGGCCTGCCGAAGAACATGGACGGCACCACCGGTGCAGCCGCGGAGAAGACGCGCGCATTTGCCGACAAGCTCCGCGAAAAAGTGAACTGCATCGTGAAGCTGCTGGACGAGCGCCTCACGACCGTCGCCGCGCAACGCTACCTGCACGACGCCGGACGCAACGTGAAGCAAAGCCGCGCCGTGATCGATCAGGTCGCCGCGCAAATCATTTTGCAGGGCTGGCTCGACTCGCAGGCGATGCTGGGGTGACGCCGCATGGCTGACGCGCTCGAACGCATCAAGCTCACCATCGCCTACGACGGCACGCCGTTCGACGGCTGGCAGAGCCAGGCCACTGCGAACGGCGTGCAGGATCACATCGAGGCCGCATTCCTCACCGTCGCGGGCCTGCGGCTGCGCATCCACGGCTCGGGCCGCACGGATTCAGGCGTCCATGCGACGGGACAAATCGCGCACGCAGATGTCCCCTGCGGCCGGCTTTCGCCCGCGACGTGGATGGCCGCGCTGAATGCGAACCTTCCCGACGGCATCCGCATCACCCGCGCGTCGCGCGTGCGTGGCGGAGACGACGGCTTTCACGCGCGATTTTCCGCGAAGGGCAAGCGTTACCTCTACCGTCTCTGGAACGCGCCCTACATGCACCCGCTCGAAATTGGCCGTGCGTGGCACGTCCCGCGTGCGCTCGATCTCGACCTGCTCCGCGCCGCCGCCGCGAAGCTCACGGGTCGCCACGATTTCGCCCGTTTCACAGCAAACCGCGGGCAGAAGGAACCCGACACCGTGCGCACCATTCATCGCATCGGCGTGCAGTCGCGCGGCCCGCTGATCACGCTCACGTTCGAGGGCGACGGATTCCTCTACAAAATGGTGCGGCTGCTCACCGGCACGATCGTCCGCGTCGCGGAAAGGCGCGCGCCGCTTTCTTTCATCACCGACCTTCTCGATCTGGACATCCGCGCGCGCACGCACTTCATGGGCGTCGCTGGCGGGCTCTATCTCGCGAGGGTTTTTTACTGACGCGAAAGGCGCCCCGACTCCTAGTTGAGCCCCGGAATTTTCACCGTGCCCGGCGGATCCACTGGCACCACCGGCGCAGGCTGCGCGCCGGCCTTCGGCTTCACGACGACCGCATACTGCTCGTACTTGAACTGCACGTCCGCGAGATCGCCCACGTAGCGCAGCACTTCCGAGAACGGCACCTTTAGCACCGAGAGTGTCACCTTTTTCGCCTGCGTCTGCTCGTCCACTTGCAGGACAAAATTCACCACGACTTTTCCTCCGCTCACTGTCGCAGCCTTCTGCTTGAGAAACTCCAGCGCCTCCGCAAGCGACGCCTCGCGGAGATCCACCTTTTCCATGATTAGCTTTTTGCACGACTCCTCCGTGTCGTTGCGCGTGAGCTTGCCGCCGCTCTTCATCTCCTCGGCGATGATGAGACGCAGGTACGCGTTCGCGGTCCGGTTCGAGGGGTCGAGCTTCCGCACCATCTCGAATTTTTCCTTCGCCGCAGCATATTCGTTCCGGATGTAAGCGCGCTGGGCCTCCGCCAAAAGGTCGGACATGTCGGAGGCGCTGGCAGTCGAAACAAGGGACACGAGCGAAAGCATCCACACGCGGGATTTCATGAGGGGAATCATGTCCCAAATCATGCCCCGAATACCGGGCTGTGCAATGAAACTGTTCGTTATCTCCGCCCCGCTTCATTCGTGCCGCCCCCGTTCTGCGTCGCCCTGCCCTGCAACGATTTCCAGATGAACGGCCCAAAACCCGAGGCGCAAACGCCGAACGTCCAGTCTGAGCGCAAAGGGGATTCCACGCCTGCGGAATTTTTCGGACGGAATGTTTTGACCGCAAATGGCCGAATCCCTCTAAACCCGACGCGCCAATCACGGCCGACAATAACACACAAAAGCAACATCATGAAAAAGACACTCCGCCTCGCCATCGCAATTCTCGCATCCGCATTCATCCCGCTTGCTTCCGCCGGCGAGTAGACCTTCCCCGCGAAGGATCCCGTGCTGAAATTTGTCGCGCCGGAAAATTGGAAGACCGAGGTGGACAAGAAGGACGGCAGCATCGCCGTCAACTCCCCGGACGGACGCGTGTCGGTGAACTTCGGCGAAGTGCCCGTCGCGGCATCCCTGGAGCTTTTCGAGAAGATGCTCCCCGAAATGATCAAGGTTCTCAAAGAGGCGACCGTCGCCGAGAAGGCCAAGGAGCACTCCGAGGACGGGCTCACCGGATTCACCGCGACCTACATCGGCAAGATCGAAGACAAGCCGGCGATGTGCATCTTCGTGCTGTTCAAGGGCGGCAACGATCGCGCAATCCTCGGCAACATCGTGGTGTCGGATCCCGCCTCTCTGCCGAAGGAAGACGACGAGGCGATCGGAAACCTCATGAAGTCCCTCAAGGGCGTGGCGGCGAAGTAGCCGGCAGAAGCCTGCTTCAAAAACATTTCGGTTCCCGCCTCGTATCCGAAGCACACCCCGACTGCGGCATTCCCCTGCCCTGTCCGTGTTGCATTTGATCTAAGGCGCGCAAATTTCCACGCCGGCTGTGGCGAGTTCCGCCCGCAGCCGGCGTGCGAATTTTACAGGCGACGGGCCGTCGCCATGCAGGCACACCGTGCCCGCTTCGATGGCGACATCCGTCCCGTCCGTCGCACGCACGCGGCCCTCGCGGATCATGCGAAGCACCTGTGCGACCGCGGCGTGCTCATCGTGAATCAGCGCGCCGGATTCGGAACGCGGCGTGAGTGACCCGTCGCTGCGGTACGTGCGATCCGCAAAGACCTCGTTCGCCACGCGCAAGCCGCGGGAAAGTGCGGCACGCGAAAGTTCGCTGTGTGCGGGCGCGAAGACGATCAGCGCAGGATTGATCTCATGCACGGCGAACGTGAAAGCCTCCGCAATCACCGGATCACGTGCCGCCATGTTGTAAAGCGCGCCGTGCGGCTTCACATGCCGGATGGGAGAAAGCGTGAGCAGCAATTCGATCTGCCCGCGCACCGTCGCGCGGATCTCCTCGGGAGTCAGCGCGAGTTCACGCCGTCCGAAATTCTCGCGATTGGGAAAGCCCGGATGCGCGCCGATGGCGACGCCGTGCCGCTGCGCGAGCGCGACCGTCTCACGCATCGTCGCAAGATCGCCCGCGTGCGCACCGCACGCGATGTTTGCGGAGGTGATCAGCGGCATCAGCGCGGCATCGTGGCCCGCGCCTTCGCCGAGATCGCAGTTGAGATCCATGCGCAGTTTCACAGGAATTTCAGGGCGATGCCCTCGCGAAGGATTCCGATCGCACGCTCGCGGGCAAGCAGGAGTTCGTGTGCCTCTCCCAGAGTGATCTGCCGGAAGCGCACCTTGTCGCCCGGACGAAGCTGCGCGACGAGCGGCAGATCCACGCCGATCACATGCGCGATCTGCGGATAGCCGCCGATGGTCTGCGCATCCGCCATGAGCACGATCGGCTGGCCGTCCGGCGGTACCTGGATCGTTCCCGGCACGACCGTCGCAGACGCCACGCCATCGGCAGTGCTCCGCACGAGCGCAGGGCCTTTCAGCCTCACACCCATCCGATCCGATTGCGGAGACACGTCGAACTCCGTGGAAAAAAACTCGCCGTCAAATTCCTGCGCCTGCGCTCCGGGCACCACGCGCACTTCGGGCGCAGCCGAGTACGGCGGAATGATTCGCCCGTCCACGCGCCATGTCCCGGAAACGCGCCGCTCCGATTCCTCCGCATCGAGCACATCGCCGTCGCGCAACGCGCGCCCTTTCCAGCCGCCGAACCCGCCGCGCAAAAACGTGCTGCAACTCCCGAGCACCGGTGCGATTCGCAGGCCGCCCGCGATTGCGAGATAGCCGCGGCAGCCGCGGCGCGCGTGCGAAAACCTCAACGGTTCCCCTGCGCGGATTATCGCGGGCCGCCACGGCGACAGCGCGGCAAAGTCACCACCGCAGACCGCCACAAGCGCGTCTTTTTCAAACACCAGCTCCGGCCCGGCGAGTGTGAACTCGATCGCTGCGGCGTTCTCCGGATTTCCCACGAGCAGATTCGCCACGCGCAGCGCGAAAGCATCCATCGCGCCGCAGAGCGGCACGCCCGCGGCACGGTGCCCTGGGCGTCCGAGATCCTGCACCGTCGTCAGCATTCCCGCGCGGATCACTTTCACTTCCATGCGGTAAATTCCCCCTCGGTGATTGCGCGAAAGCGCACGCGATCCCCGGCGCGAAGGATCGCAGGTTCTGCACGCGACGGATCGAACATCCGCAGCGGCGTCCGTCCGATGATATTCCATCCGCCGGGCGATGCGAACGGATAGACCGCCGTGAGCACGCCGCCGATGCCGACGCTGCCTGCATGGACGAGCGTGCGCGGCGTCGCGCGTCGCGGCGTGTGGATGCGCGCATCCAGCCCGCCGAGATACCCGAAGCCCGGCGCAAACCCGATCGCCTGCACGGCATAAGTCCCGCCCGAATGCAACGCGATCACCTCCGCGGGACTCATCCCATGACTCGCAGCAACGTCCCCGATGTCCGGGCCAAATTCACCGCCGTAGCACACCGGCACCTCCACCGTCCGCACACCATCCGGTGAAAATGTCGCATCGGCTTTGCTCGCGCGTTTCACAATTTCAGCACAAAAGTCTCCGAACTCCCCGACGCGACCGGCATCATAAAACACAGTGATCGTCGCAAACGCCGGCACGATGTGCGTCGCACCCCGCGGCAGATCACGCTCAAGCTCCGAGGCAATCGTCCGCACGCGGCCGAGCAACGCCTCATCGCATCCCGATCCGATCGTGACGACGACCGCAGAGTCGCCCAGCGGTGCAATCGTCATGCGGTGCCTGACGGATTCCTTGCAATTTCCACCGAGGCTCCAGTTATGGCGGAGCATCCCGTTGCCGTTGCAATCAGGCCCGGCCTTTCGCGCCGTCCATCGTCGGATTGTCTTGTCTGCCGTGAATCCCTTGCGCGTGAGATTCCTCTTCGGGTTACGGGCTTCATGAAAGCCATCAGACCGCTCCTTCCCCTCGCCTGCAATTCTGAATTGCCATCTCCCACCGGAATGCGGAAGCAGCAATGCATTCGCCGGGAGAAACCATTCGCGCATCGTAGGAGGCGGGTTAAAGTCCGGCTGAAAGCAGGGCAGCCACCGCGGAATATGCAGTCATTGCAGGCAGAAAAATCCCATCCAAACCATGAATGAATCCGAACTCGAACTCAGGCTCCAACACATCGAACAGAGACTCGGCAAGGCTGAGACGGAAAAAGCCGGACAGGGCGACGCCAATCACCGCAAGATTTCGTGGGAAATCCGGGACACGGCCAAGCTGCTCGCCCTCCGATCGCTGGTGCAGGAGCTCGCCGTCTGCGCGGGAGTCTCGCCCGAGCGTGCCGATTCGACCTTTCAACGGCGCACCCTTTACTACCTCGATTGCCTTCACCAGATGACGGAGAGAAAAGACGCCAGCCTCGCGGCACAGACCGACGACCGGAACCTGGAAGAGATTCCGACCGACACCGCATTCCCTGCGCTGTTTGATGAGCCGGAGGACTGACCGGCACCGGCCCCACGCGGCATTGCGGTGACTCTGCTTGAACTGCGAAGCGCGCAAAGGGTGCGAAGATGTGGGCGGCCCTGCATGTCCTCTCCGTTGAATCTTCTTCGTGTGCTTCGCGCCCTTCGTGGTGAAATCCAAATTGCGCCATTACCCGCAAGAGGCATCCGGTCAAACTCCCCTGCCCGCCCGCATGACTGGTGACGTTTCTTGCGATTCATCATTCCAAAGAAATGTGGCCGCGCTTTTCCGTGACTCGTCGGCAGCAGAGACGCGCCCGGCAAATCCCTGTTCGGAAATTCCCGCGAAGTGTGCACACTCCCGCGCATGGCCACGAAATTCATGCAGTTCGTGCTCACGCCCGCCGTGCAGGCCGCGCAGGAGCGATACTTTGGCAAGCACCAGTCCGTCGCCGACGCGCCCGCACGCGACCCGCTCACCCGGTGACGAAGCCGTGTTCATCGCGAGCCGCGACAGCTTCATGGCCACGGTGAACGCCGACGGCTGGCCCTGCCTCCAGCACCGCGGCGGCCCGCCCGGATTCCTGAAAGTGCTCGGCCCGCATCAGCTCGGCTTCGCCGATCTCCAGGGCAACCGCCAGCTCCTCAGCACCGGCAATCTCGACGGCGACGACCGCCCTCCGATCTTTCATGGCTCTTCCTCATGGACTACCCGCGCCGCGAGCGCCTGAAAATCCTCGGCCACGCCCGCGTCATCGACGCCCGCGAACACACCGCCCTCGCCGATCAGCTCAGCCCTTCACCCGAGTTGCGCGGCAAGATCGAGCGCCTCTTCCTCATCGAAGCCGTGAGCTACGATTGGAACTGCCCGCAATACATCACCCCGCGCTTCACCGAGGCGGAAATCGAGGCGCACACGGCCCCGCTCAAGGCGCGGATTGCGGAACTCGAAGCGCAGGCCACCACTCGTAAAGTTTGAAGGCCGCCGCGCTGCGCGGAGTTACGCTTCATCGCTTCCCGTCCGGCCCCTCATATCCAAGGATGAAAGCCTGGCACAGACATCGCGCGCCTCATCGGGAGCCGTGCTTTCTCCGCTCAGTCCGGATGCGGTGCAGTCGCTCCGTGAAGCCGCCCTCCTTGGTGAACGCCGCCGCCTGGGCCTCGATCTGGCGATCCAAAAGCGCACACGCCACACCGATGAGGACGAGCGCCGCATTCGCCGCGATCTCAGGGTAGGTGGCCCCCCCTGGACTGCATGGACGGCGCTTTCCTGCTGAGCTGTCCATCAGGTCCATTTTGTCCATCCCGTCCATCCGGTCCATGCACCTCCCGCACCCACTCCGCCACGGCGTCAGCCGTGGCACACCGCCGTACCACCAGCGCCGCACGCCGCGGGTCGCCCTCAGCCCAGAGCGGCAGCCCGCGGTGCCGCAGGAAGTCCTCATAGTCGAGGCGCAGTTCTTCAAGGCTGGCGCGGGCCACGTTGGTGAGCTTCAGCTCAAATTTCTTCGAGGTGCCGCTGGCCTTGCTGCCCTCGGCGATATTCTGCACCCCCGAGCGCGCGGCCTGCACCATCTGGTCGTGGGTGCGGCTCCTCGGACTGATGGTGCGTTCACAAAACCGCACCGTCACATCGTAGCAAAGCTGCGCGATTTGAAAGCTCCTGAGCTTCCGATAGCCACCGTGCTTCGGGATGAGCGGTTCGGGTTCCACTGGATTATTCTCCCCCTCCCAAGTCCATCCCGTCAATTCCGTCCATCCAGTCCACCCCGACAACCCGCCTCCCGCGCGCCGCGAGGCAGCCCGGTAAGATCGGTTCAAAGCAGGGACGCAGCAGGCTCATCGAAAATCTGTTTAGAAATCCAACTCTCCGAGAGCGCCGGAAAAGATCACCTATTTTCACTTGTTACTTCTTAAACCTCATTGCGGCGTCAGCAGTCGTCTCATGCTCGGTATGGCGTTCGCCTTGTTGTTGGTGCATGAGCGCCGTCAGATAGGCCTCAAAAACCTTCTGAACTGTCACAAGGTCTTTCTTCAATTCGAAAACAAAGCGTGGGACGTTCTGCAGCCAACTTCTTCCTTTGAAATCAAAGGGAGTGTGAGCGGCGAGCTTATGCGCAAAAGCATTTCGCCGTCGGATCAACCGTTTGAATGTTACGTCGAAACTCACTTCCAAACTCACGACTTCACGAAGCCTGTTTGCTATTTTTCCGAGTGTGTCTCGACGCAGGCGCCACATTTGATCGGTCGCGTCGATTTCATCATCATTGGAGACTGCGGTTTCGATTAGAACTCCCGCGGCTATCTTCAGCAGCGCCTCGAAGTGATGCAGGCAAAACAGTAATTCCCCAACCATTGCGTAAACAGACGCTTCGTTGAACGGTCCATGACATTGCTCAAATTCTCGCCAGTCTCGTGCTGATTTCATGGTTTCGATTCTGCCGTTCCTTCTTACGTCTGCAAGCCGGTGCCTGCGACGTTAAAGGTGTTCATCCTTCCCGTTCCGCGCGGATTTTGACATGGAGATGGATGTGGTCGTTGACGATGTGTTTGCCGGGGATGCGGAAGAACCTGCCCAAGCCGTGGTGGCTGCCGAATTCGGTGCGATACATGGGTGCGTCAGGGCGTTTCACCTGCGAGCGTGGCGATGCGGTGGCGGAGATCGTCGGCCACACGAAAGCGGGCGTCGTCACGGAGCCGGTCGAGCATTGGCAGAACCGCGGAAATGAGAGAGCGCCTTTTTGCCTCGACGAGCAGACCGAGCAGACCGGATGGCTGCAAACCGAGCGCAATCGCAGCCGCACGCCCGGCCGTCTCATCCATCAGCACATTTTGAATCCTTCGCTCCAGCGCGAGCGCCAGGGCGGCGATTTCGCCGGGATCGAGATCGTCATTTGCCGTGAGCGAATCCGGAATGTGGGTGGGTGCCACGACGGTAACGAAATCCGGGAAGCGCAGGCCGCGGAAACGATGGTCGGCAAGAGCGAGGCGTTCAAATTCGGCCCGTACCGCCGGCGGAGCGAGCACGCTCCCGAAAAGCTCCGACAGCAGCCGTTCCTCGCGCAGCCAGGCGAGGTTCAGGACGACCGACGTATCGGTGACGACGATCACTCGTGCTCCATCTTTTTCCATGCCACCAAATCCTGATCGAGCATCTCGGACGTGTAGGACGGGATGTGGCGGACGAAGAGTGCCTCATCAAAGGCGGCGCGATCCAGCCCGGCGATGCGGGCGCACACGCCGCGCGAGACGCGCCCGGCGGCAAACATGCCGCAGGCGAGGTCGAGCCTCAATTGCATTTCGTCGAGGTGCTGCAAGGCAGGGTCGTCGGGCAATGTGATGGTCATGGCAGGAGATTAGGCGGGGGGGCCGTGGTGATCAACCCTCCCGCTCCGCATGGATTTTCACATGGAGATGGATGTGGTCGTTGACGATGTGTTTGCCGAGGAAGCGGAAGAGTTTGCCCGAGCCGTAGTGGCTGCCGAATTCGGTGCGGTCGAGCTGGAGCACGCCCTGGCCGGTGATGCGCGGGCCGTCCATGGCGATGAGCACGGGGAATTCCAGCGGGCGGCTGATGCCCCGGAGCGTGAAGGTGCCGCGCAGGAGAAAGTTCGGCGTGCCCTCGGTGCAGGTGGCGATTTTCTCCGCGGCGTCGGCGGTGAACTGCGCGGTGGGATGGTGCTCCACGTCGAAAAAATCGGCGGTGCGCAGGTGCGCGATGAGCAGGACGTTCATCGCGGAGTCGCTGATGTCTTCATTGGCGATGCTCGTCATGTCCACGGTGAAGCGGGCGCTCGCGAGCTGGCCTTGCCGCAGGATGATTTCGCCGGCGGAGAGCTTCACGGTGCCGCTGTGGTGATTGAAGAGATTGCGCCCGGTCCAGCGGATGACGCTCTGCGCGGTGTCGAGCCGGAAAGTGCCATCGGGGACGGGCGGCTGCGGCAGGTGGCCGTTGCCTTCGAGGGGCAACCCGGTGGCGTGCCAGTTCGCGAGTCCGCCATCGAAAGGTCGCACCTGCGCGTAGCCTGCGGCGCGGAGTTTTTCCGCGGCGGTCGCGGCGTCGAGCGATCCCTCGCCTGCGCCATAGACGACGATGGGGGCGGAGGTGTCTGGCACGAGCGCGCGGACTTGATCGAGGAAGGTCATCTCATACACGCACGCATTCAGCGAACCGGGGATGCGCGCGGCGGCGAAGACTTCCGGCGGGAGGACGTGAAGGAGCATCGGGGGATGCGCGGACTGGAGCAGCGTCTGGAGTTCGCGGGCAGTCATTGGAAAGGTGGCATTTCTCCGGCCATGCGTGCGGAGTAACCGATACGGCGGACAATGACACGGCAAAATGCGGCCGCAGCAAGGGAGTCCCCGCCTCAGCTAATGATGTCCACCTTGCCCGCCAAGCTGCGGGTGAACGCGTGAAGTTGCTTTTGCGCGGGGTCGAGGCGACAACATCCGCAGCCTGCGGAAGGAACCCGATCTGACTCAGGAGGAGTTTGCGGCCAAGGTGGGCATTGATCCCCGGCACTTTCAGGAGGTCGAAGCCGGGAGGGTGGACGTGGAATTCAAATGCCTGCGCAAAATCTGCCGCGCGCTGGAATGCGACTGGAACATGATGACGGGGAATGGAAGCAGGAGCATCCATCCAAGAAATAGCAGGACTGCTTCGCGCAGGGTGCAGAAGGGCGTCCGCGCCTTGGGTTATCCGGTCGCCCGACCCAAAGCGGATACCCCGGTCTTGACGCCGCGCAGCACCCGCCGTGCAATGTGCCCCGTCATGAACAACAGCCGCGTCTCCCGCCCGATGATCGTCGCCATCCTCATGATGTTCGGCGCGTGGCTGGCGCTGGGTTTCTACCTCAATGGCAGACAGACGGGCTGGGCGTCGGGATTTTTCTTCATCGCCATCGCGAGATGGCTCCTCATGGCGGGCGTCATCATCTGCCTCCTCGCCACGGGCATCGCCTGGTGCATGAAAGTGAAGGCCGCGGCGGGGAGGAAAATCGCGGTGGGCGCGGGCGCGATCGCGGCCCTCATCATCGCGGCGCTCTCCGCGTTCGTGGCCGCGTGCGGCGTGTGGGACGTGGCCTATGGGCGCGGTGGCGGCGGCGAATGGTCGGGCCTCGGCGTGCTGTTCGTCTTTGTGGTCTGCATCCCCGGCGGAATCGCCGCGCTCATCATGGCGATCACTTTGAAATCCATGGGTCGCGTACTGAAGCTGACCTGCATCGTGCTGGCGCTGCTCGCGCTCGGTCTCCCCTTTGCGATGGGCCCGCTGAAGAAGGCGCGCGACAAGAGGCGCTTCGATGAAATCATGAACTCCGGCCGCACGCGGAAGATGATCGAGGCGGCGGAACGCGAGACACCGAAGGAAAAGCCTGCCGAGGAACGCTGAATCCCCTTCGTGTGATTCGCGCCCTTTGCAGGGCAGTCCAAGTTGAGCCGCCGTCCGGTAACGCGCCTTGTGCATCAATTCACCACTTGCCCCCTAATGTTCCTAGCGCTCCCATCTTTTCCCGCTAACATCAACGAACCCCATGGCAGCCACCACACGCGCCCTACTCGTTTTCCTCTCCACCGCCTCGCTCGCCCGCGCCGAATTTGACTTTCACACGCAGGTGAAACCTGTGTTTGAAAACCTGTGCATCCGCTGCCATAACGCGGAGAAGACCAAGGGCGGGCTGCGGCTGGACACGAAGGCGGGATTTTTGAAAGGCGGCGAGCACGGCCCCATCGTCGTCCCCGGCGACGTGGCGAAGAGCGAACTCATCAAGCGCATCCTGCTGCCGCGAGGGCACGACGATCTCATGCCGCAGGAGGGCGAGCCGCTTTCCGGACCGCACCGGAACTGGCTCGTCGAATGGGTGAAGCAGGGCGCGAAATGGCCGGACGGAGAGGTGCTCCAAGTGCGGAAAAAGGAAGTGCCGGGGCTGGCAGACATGCGCCTCATTCCCGACAAGGCTCCGGCTTCGCTGCGTGCTGCGGCAGCCACGGCGGACACGATTTTGGAAAAGGAAAATGCGGCGGTGAAAGGCGCGAAGCCGCGCACGGCTCCAGCGGTTGATGACTTCGCCTTTCTGCGCCGCGCGACGGTGGACCTGATCGGGCGCATCCCGACGACGGACGAGATTGCGGCATTCGAGCGCGAGCCCGCGGCGACGCGGCGCGAGAAGCTTCTTGACCGGCTGCTCGCACACCCGCGGTTCTCCGAGCGGTGGACGGTTTTCTTTGCGGACATGCTGCGCATCCGCTCGCGTTCCGAAGGCGGCGGACAACTGCTCGCGTTCGTGAACCGCAGCATCGCCGAGGCAAAGCCGTACGACGCGATGGCGCGCGAACTGATCTCAACGAACGGCCGCCCCGAGGCCGCGCCCGCCGCGGGCTTCGTGCTCGGCGACGCGGCAAATGCGATGGCGCTCGCGGGCGCGACGGCGCAGATTTTCCTCGGCGTCCGCATCTCGTGTGCCGAGTGCCACGACCATCCGTTCGACGACTGGAAGCAGACGGAATTTTACCAGCTCGCCGCATTTTTCGGCCAGACGAAGCGCGTCGAGACCGGCAAGAAGATCAAGAAAATCTACACGACCGAAGGCGACGAGACGACGGTGAAATGGCCGCCGGAGCGCGAGCAGGCGCCGAAGCGCGACGGCGTGACGCCGAAGTTTCCGTTCAACCTCGTGAGCTTCAAGACGAAGCCTCACTACATCGCGCGCCTTGAGGAACTGAGGAAGCCGAAGGGCCCCGATCCGTTGCTCGCGAAAAAGGCGCTCGACGATCTCGTGGACGCGGCCGATCCAAAGGCCGCGATCAAGGCGAGCCTGCCCGGTGCGGACGTGCTCGCGGAGTCAATCGCGGCGGGACACCAGCTCGATTATTCAAAGACGATCTACCGCGAGAGCGATCTGCGGAAGCAGCTCGCCGGGATGATCACCGAGCCGCGGAATCCGTACTTCGCCCGCGCATTCGTGAACCGCGTGTGGGCGGAACTCGTGGGTCGCGGCTTCGTCGAGCCGCTGGACAATTTTTCGCCCTACAACGACATGCGGCATCCGCAGACGCTGCAATTTCTCGCGCAGGAATTCACGGCGAACGGCTACGACCTCCGCTCGCTCGTGAAGACGATCATGCTCACGACAACATATCAGCGCGGGCATCTGCCGGCGGGCGCGACGCCCGGCGAGGTCGCGCGGGCCGAGGAGTCGTTCACCGCCACGCGCGTGCGCCGGATGCTTGGCGAGGTGCTCTTCGACAGCGTCGCAGCAGCGGGGCATGTGGAGGAATTCAAATGGCCCGAGGGCGCGAACCGCCGCGAGGTGAAGCGCCAAGTTCGCATCCCGCTCGCGCCGGCCGCGACTGTCGCCGCCGCGAACGACACGGAAAAGGATCCGACGATGATGGCGACGATGAAGCCCGAAGCCGGGGTCGCGCCCTACGACATCGAGAAGGGACAGAAGCTCGACTTTGACGCGCTGCTGAAAGTGGACGCGGACAAGGTGGATCCATCCGCAAATGCACGCGTTCTCGCCGAGTCGAAGATGGATGTCGAGATGCGGCAGAAGCAGGAGGACGCCGCGACCGAGGCCGCGAAGCAGGCGCGGCTCGCGGCACTGCGCTCCGGGAACGCAGAGCGTTTCCGGCTTGAGACGATCACGGAGACGGTGGACGACAATCCGAAATTCGACAGCACGCTGCGCATGGCCACGCCCGCGCCGCCGTCGCATTTCGTGCGCGTCTTCGGCCAGCCGGCGCGCGACAACCTCGGCGAATTCCGCGACGAGTCGCCGTCGCTCCGCCAGGAATTGCTGATGCTGAACGGCAAGGCCACGCACGAGGCATCACGCGTAGGCCCGCTCGAACCCGTTTACGCGCTCATCGCCGATCCGAAGGCGAAGCCTGACGCCGCGATCGAATTTTCCTACCGTGAGATCCTCACGCGCCGCCCGACCGCAGAGGAAATCGCCGAAGGCCGTGAAGTCATCGGCGGTGCAGCCTCGCGCACCGAAGGCCTCGCCGATCTGCGCTGGGCACTGCTGAACTGCCACGAATTCCGCTATCTGCCCTGACCCGCTCTCCACCCAAATAAAACACCCGAACACCACAACGACCATGAGCTCCTGCCTCGACTACAACGTCTCCCGCCGCCGTTTCCTCAGCCAATGCGCCGGCACTGCCGCCATCCTCGGCATGCCGATCAATCGTCTGCTCTCCGCCGTCGGCACCGACCATGCCGCGAAGGCCGAATCCGTGATCCTTTTCTGGAATGGCGGCGGCATGAGCCACATTGATACGTGGGATCCGAAGCCGGGCCGCCCGGTCGCCGGCGAATTCGAGCCGATCAAGACGAGCGCAGACGGCGTGCAGATCAGCGAGATTTTCCCGCAGCTTGCGAAGCAGATGCACCACTGCTCGATCATCCGCTCCATCGCGGGGACGAATGGCGACCATGGCCGCGCGACGTATGAGCTTCAGACGAGCCATCAGCAAAATCCCGCGCTCGTGCATCCCGGCCTCGGTTCGTTCGTCGTGAACGAGCGCAACACGACCGGCGACCTCCCCGCCTACATCAGCATCGGCGGCATGGCGCCGCGCGCGGGCTACCTCGGGCAGCGTTGCGAGGCGTATTACGTCGGCCTGCCCGGCGAGCGCGATCCGTATCTCGCGTTCCCGGACGGCATCAGCAAAGTGCAGGGTGATCGCCGTCTCGAAATCCTCGCGAAGATGAACTCGCGCTCGTCGCAGAAGCTCGCCTCGCGCGATTTCAAGGAAGCCGAAGTCGCACTGAAGGATGCCGTGAATCTAATGAAGAGCCCCGCACTCGCGTCGTTCGATCTCGACAAGGAAAATCCGAAGACGCTCGAACGCTACGGCCTCACCGAATTCGGACGCGGCGCGCTGCTTGCGAAGAAGCTCGTCGAGACCGGCGTGCGCTTCGTGCAGGTGAACCGCGGCGGATACGACAACCACATGGACATCTTCCCCGCGATGCGCAACCACGGCGCGGTGATGGACCCCGCGATCGCCTCCCTCATCGAGGATCTCTCCGCATCCGGACGCCTCGAAAAGACGCTCGTGATCGTGCTCAGCGAATTTGGCCGCACGCCGAAGATCAACATCAACGCTGGCCGCGATCATCACGCGAAAGTGTTCAGTTGCTTCATGGCCGGCGGCGGCGTGAAAGGCGGCCAGGTCATCGGCTCCTCGGACGCCGACGGCATGGAGCCGAAGGATCGCCCCGTGCAGGTGCCCGACCTCCACGCGAGCGTCTGCCTCGCGCTCGGCATCAATCACACCAAGGAACTCACCACCCCCCTGGGCCGCCCGATGAAGCTCGTGAGGGAAGGCGCAAAACCGGTGAGCGAGCTGTTCGGGTAAAGCACCGGCAGGCAACGCGGTCAGCATCCTGATTTGAAATTGCCGAGCGGAAGGCTTCGCAATTCCACACTGAGCT
Organism: uncultured Spartobacteria bacterium; assembly: GCA_903882875.1. Classification (GTDB taxonomy): domain Bacteria; phylum Verrucomicrobiota; class Verrucomicrobiia; order Chthoniobacterales; family Chthoniobacteraceae; genus SXWH01. The sequence goes on from CAIRYQ010000029.1 coordinate 31,157, forward strand.
CGCGGTGTCTTCAGCAAGGGCCGACGACCCTGCCGCGTACCAACCCCGCAACGCCACTCTCGGTCGGCCACATTCAAGAGGCAGGGGGCTGAAAGCACGTCCTATTCACCGAGGCGTGAAGCAAGGATTGGTGGGCCTCATGCCTGCTCTCGTTTGTCTTACGGAAAAGTCGGCTTCAGCTCGAAACGACCGTTGTCGAGTTTTGCATCCTTGCCCTCGGCGGGCGCGTAAAGCATGACCGGCGCAACGATGCCGCCCGTGCCGATTTCATTCACCACGTCGTTCACGATGGCAAAGGTGATCACGTTTCTGCCCGGCCTCACCGCAGATGTCGCGTCTAGTTCGAATGGATAAAACGCCGCGCCGTGGCTGATGCCGATGGGCTGGCCGTTCACCCAGACCTTCGCCTTTTCATCCACGCCGCCGCACCAGAGGAAGATGCGCTTGCCCGCATCCGCCGCGGGCACCTCGACCGTCTGGCGATACCACGCCATGCCCTTGTAATAACGCAGGCCCTGATTGCTCCACGATGAGCTGCTCGACTTGATCCGCTGCCAGTTGCCGCCCGTGATGTTCGCGCGCCAGAGGCCGATGGATTCGCCGATGCGCTGCGGATCGATCATGAAATCCCACTCGTCCTTCGCCGCCGCGACGAGCCGGTTGCCGCCCGTCACGCGCTTGAATCCGTCCTCGGTCGCGGGGCGGAAGAAGCGCTTCATGTAGTTCACGTAGGTGCTGAAGCGTCCTGCGGAGAGCATCGGCGTGGGCTGGTAGGCCATCAGTTTTCCGGCGACCGCGTCGAGCCGTTCGAGTTCGTGCTGCGCGGCGGGGAAGTCCACACGCACACGTGCGTCCATCATCGCGATGAACGCCTCCAGCATCTCAAACGTCTCGCCTACCATCTGCACGCGTTTTTCGTAGTCGCCCTTGCCGGCGGAAAGTTTGCGCCCTTCCGCAAGCAGCGCGCGAGCCTCGTCGCGCAGCTTCGCTGGATAAAAATGCGGCATGTCCCACGACGAACCCGTGCAGAAATCGCCGTCGCGCAGCGCCGCATCCATGAGCTTGATGTAGCCGCCCATCGGCTTCGCTGCGGGGCCGAAAAACTTCTCACTGAAGTCACGCATGAGCGCATCCACATCGAGCTTGTGATTCCACATCAGCTTCGACGCGACATACATGGAGGGAAGCTGCGGGCCGTAGTTTGGAAACGTCTCCACGCGCCAGCCCTTCAGCCCGAGATCGTGGCTCACTGGAATCTCATCGCGCAGCCGGTGGACGATGATGAACGGAAAGCCGGGGCACGCGAGATTGCTCCAGTAGCTGCGGTCGTAGATGTCCGGCAAAATCTTGCACCATTCCTGGCAGAGCCATTTCGCGTAGCTCTTCTCGGGCGCGACGGGATTGGAAAATCCATGCACACGATCGAGCGCGATCGGCGCGAGCGCGCCCGTGATGCGCTGGTCGGGCTTCCAGCGCACGGGCGGACGCATGTAGCTGTGGTAGATGTAAAATGCGATCCGCGTGTCGGGATACTCGTCGTTCAATTTTGCGAGCACCTGATTGAAGAACCAGATGTAGCGATCCGTCACCGACGGCTCGTTGGAAAACGGATCGAAGTCGCCACCATCGAGCGCGCGGCACTTCTCGCACTCGCAGAACCCCGCGCCGTCATTCGGCCCCATGCCGATGATCGGCCCGCGGCCCTTCTTGCGCATCTCGCGCACCGCGTTCGCCGCAAATTCGAGCAGCTTCGGATTCGACAGGCAGTGCTGCCGCATCGTGCGCTTGCCTTTGTTCAGTGAAAAAAATCCTGCAAATTCCGCCGGCTCGATCGCGTCCGTGGCCTTGTCCACTTTCACCTTCGGCGCAGGCAGTCCGTGCCCTCCAGGAAAAGGATCGCCACCGCAACGCACGCGCACCTGCCAGTCCTTGTCCGGCATCTGCATCCAGCGCGACGCGAACGATGGCACCTGCATCGTCTCCTGCTTCGCCACGGTGATTGTCTTCACCTCCGGAATCACCAAACCGAGATCACCCGGCATGAACCACCGCACGCCCTGCTGCTCCAGCAGTTCGCTCACGCCATAGGCCGGGCCCTCGCCGGAGCCCGTGATCATCACCGCATCGTCCGTCGCCTTGAGCACGAACGCACCGCGCACCCCTCCTTTGTCGCCGAGCAGCTTTTCGAGTTTCGACGCGACATTTTGCCCGATGAAAATCACGGCCTTTTTCTCACCGCGCGCCTTCGCTGCAAACGCATCCGCGCCCGCCGCATCCACCGTCGCAGTCTCCAGTCTTGCACCCGACATTTTCTCAATGTGCGTCGCGAGTTCCTTCGCGGCGAGCGTCTCAAATTCCGTCGGCTCCGGCGGCAGCGCGATCACGGCGGACGGCTTGCCGTCGCGCGCGATCGTCGCGGCATCGAGTGCCGTGAATGCGGAAAGTGTGCCGGCAAAAATCGCGCAGGGGAGGCGTGTTCGCGGGCGTGTGTTCATCGGCGTTGGGATTTTCGGATTTGAGTGCACAGAAAATGGAGCAGGAAACCCGCTTGTTCGGAGTTCAGCGAAAGGACGCGACGCTCACTTCGTGACATCCGCCTTCGGCTTCGCGATGAGAAGCACGGGGCGGATGATGCCGCCGAGCGAGAGGTCCGTGATCTGCGAGTGATCCACGCGCACGGCCACGGTGTTTGCGCCCTGCCTGATCGCAGCAGTCACATCCACCTCGAAAGGCATGCGCGGCTTCGCCATGCCTTCGCGCGCCTCCTTAGCGGCGGGCGCGGCGGGCTTTTTCGCGTTTGGGACTTTCTCCGGCACCGCGATCTTCTCGCCGTTCACGTACACCTCGGCCTTGCCATCCACCTCGCCGAAGAAGAGCGCGAGCCGCCCGGATTTTTCCGGCACGGTGATTTTCGTGCGGTACCAGAAGACGGTGTTTTTGTCGTAACCCTGCGTGTCGAGCGTCGTGCTCAGCGTCGCGACCTCCGGCCATGCGGCATCCGCAAAATCCGCGCGATGGAAGCCCTTCGTGTTCCCCGAGTCATCGTCGTCGAAGCTGAAGCGCCAGCGATCCGGCAGCACTTGCAGCACGCGGTTCGGTGCTGTGGTCGCAGCCGCGCCTTCGAGCACCGTCTTGCTCAGGAAACGCCGCAGATACGCGGTGCCGTATTCGCGATTCGCCCAGCCCTTCGCAATTGCCGCCTCGAGCCGCGCGAGCGTCGCCTCATATTCGCTTTTCGCCGTGGCAAAATCACCGCGATTCATCGCATCGGAAATCGTGCGGTACGCGCGCGCGCTGCGCAGTCCCTCGGTGTGCATCGCCACGCGCTGCTCGTGCGCCACATCACCCCTCGCCGCCGCCGCCGCTTTCGCCAGCAGGCCCTCGCAGTGATCGAGAAATTCTGGCGTGTAGATCTGCGCGAGCCCGTAGAAACAGCCCGCGTGCGTCGTGGCCTTCTGCTGCGCGGCGTCAATTCCCATCCAGTACGCCTTCATGTGCGATGCGGCTTTCTTTCCGTAAAATTTCACAAAGTAGTCCTCCATGATCGCGGCGGGATCCGCGTGCGGATCATACGCGAGCCGCAGGCTCAGGTAGATCTGCGGGCCGTAGATGTGCCAGTTCGAGAGCACCTCGATGGTCATGTAGGTCAGCCCCTTGTCCGCGAGATACGGGAATTCCTTTTTGCACGCGCTGAACTTGAACATCGGCAGCGTGCCGTCCGCGAGATTGTACATGTAATTGTAGTACCCGAGCTTGCTCGCGACGGCTGCCCAGCCCTCGGTCATCACAACCTGCTGCTCGCGTGACGCACATCCGGGGTGCCCGAGCGGATGCAGGCGGCAATACCGGATCGGCGCGATCATCGCGGCCATATTGGAATCGAGTTTGCGCAGCACCGTCGGCGGCTGCGTGTAGTCGGCGTAGCAATAGAAACTCAGCACGGACTCCGGATGCTCTTTCCCCACACGCTTGCCGATCCAGTCGAAGAAGTCGAGGTAGCGGTTCGTCACCGAGATCGTGCCGCTCGACGGCTCGAAGGCCTTCGGATCGTCCTGCGCCTTGCATGCCGGACACTGGCAGTAGCCGCGGCCGTCCGTCGGCGAGAGCGACGGATTCCTCATTCCGTTTTCGATCGCCGCGATCACGCCTTTCGCAAAATGCTCGCGCAGCCCGGGGTTCGACGTGCAAATCCATCCGCCCGCCTTGCGCTGACCGTCTGCGCCCATCGCGAAATAGTCGGGGTGCTCCGCAAAAAGCGACGGCGACACGTAGCTCCCCCACGAATGCGAGTGGCCGAACGGTTCGCCGCCCGCGCCATTCCACACTTTCCACAGCCGCGGCCCCCAGCTCGGGCCCTTCGGATTTCGCCACTGGAGTCCCGGCTTTTCCGTGATGCTCATGGCCTTCACCGTGAGTGTGCGCGAGCGCGGAAAGACTTCGCCGAGCGGACCGTCCATGAGGTAGCGGCAGCCGAGTTCCTCGAGGAAACGGCACGCCGCCTTCAGCGTCGCCTCATCATTCTGTCCGCCGATGAGCACGCGCTTTTCATCCACGATGATGCGGACGCCCTCGTGGCTCGCGCTCGCGATGTCATCGAGCTTCAGTCCCGCGGCGACTGCTGCGCGTCCGATGAAGATCGCGGGCACGCCATCGGTCGGCTTGTCCGAGATCGTCAGCTCGACATCCGTGATTTTCTTCACCCACTCCGCGACCGTGGATGCGGCCAGTGACTCGTCGTTCTGCGGCGCGGCCTTCTTGCGCGCACCCTTGCCCTTCACCGGCGCAGGCTCTCGCTCGCGCGGTGCGGCGCTCACGATCACTGCGATGGGCTGGCCGTCGCGGACAAGATCTAGCGCCAGGGCGTGTGCGAGGGCGGAGAAAAAAAATGCGGACAGCGCGAAATAGCGGCGGCTTTTCATGAAAGGCACGGTGATCACAGCGACTTCATCGTATTCTTGGAAAAATAAATTCACCGCCAGACGCACGCGTCGCGCATTTTGTTCTGGATGTCCGCGCCGACGCCCCGTTTCAAGTTCCCCCTCACACCCATGCAAACTCGCACACTCGGAAAAACCGGCCTCCAGCTTCCCATCCTCAGCTTCGGCGCATCGTCGCTCGGCGCGGAATTCCGCAGCGTGAAACTCGACGAGGCGATGGAGAGCGTCCGCGTGGCGCTCGACTGCGGGCTGAACTTCATTGACACGTCGCCATTCTACGGACGCGGCATGAGCGAGGTGCTCCTCGGCATCGCGCTGAAAGGCGTGCCGCGCGAGAGCTACACGCTCTGCACAAAGCTCGGGCGCTACGATCTCGCGCATTTTGATTTTTCTGCGAAGCGCGTCGCGGAGAGCGTGGACGTGTCGCTGCACCGCCTCGGCACCGACCATCTCGACATCGTGCTTTGCCACGACATCGAGTTCGTGCCGATGCAGCAGATCGTGGATGAGACGATTCCAGCGCTGAGGAAAATCCAGCAGTCGGGCAAGGTGCGTTTCATCGGCTTCAGCGGCTACCCGATGAAGATTTTTAAGTTCATCCTCGACCAAACGGACGCGGACTGCGTGCTGAGCTACAACCAATACACGCTGCAAAACACGCGCTTCGCCGACGAGGCGATGCCGTATTTGAAAGCAAAGGGAGTCGGCGCGATGAACGCCGGGCCGTTCAGCGCGCGTCTGCTCACGAATGCTCCCCTGCCCGCGTGGCTGAAGGAACCGGAAAGCGTGAAGGCCGCAGCGCGCGAGGCCGCCGCTCTGTGCGCGAAACGCGGGAGCGACATCGCGAAGCTCGCGCTGCAATTCTCCATCGCAAATCCCGACATCACGACGACCGTCAGCGGCAGCGCGAACCCGAACAACATCCGCAACTGGGCGAAGTGGGCCGCCGAGCCGCTCGATCGCGAACTGCTGCGCGATGTGCAATCAATTTTCGCGCCGGTGAAAAACATCGGCCACAAGGAAGGGCTGCCGGAAAACAACTGAGTCTCACTTCTCGCGAATCCACGCGATGACGTCGGCGACGTCCTGCGGTTTGAGAATGCTTTCGAGGCCGTCGGGCATCACGGATTTGTTGCTGCCGGCGCGGCTGAGGACATCGCCTTTCAAGACGACCTCGGTGCCGGCAGCGGTTCGCAGGGTGAGGCTGTTCGCGGTTTCCTCGGCGACCATCGCGATGACTTCGCGGCCGTCCTTGAGCTTGATGGTCTGCGCGAGGTAGCGCGCCTCGATCGCTCGGCTCGGATCCATGATGGCCTCGACGATCTGATCGGTCGGCTTGCCGGCGACGGTGCCGAGGTCGGGGCCGATTTCGTTGCCTTCGCCCTTCAGCTTGTGGCAGGCGAAGCAGACGGTCTTGTAAAGTGTGTGCCCGTGCGCGGCATCACCGGTGAGTCCGGCGACGGCGGCATATTGCTTCACGACCTTGTCGCGGTCGGGATTGTGATTGGTGATGATCTGTATGGGCGCTTTGTTGGTGGTGTTGCTTTTCAGCAAGTCCTTCAGCTTCGCCTGCCATTGCTTCGCATCGTCGGCGAGTGCGGCCTCGTGCTTCGGATAAGCCGTGAGCAAGGCGGTGAGCATGTCGGGATTTTCGCCATCGTGCTTCGCGAGTGAGCGCAGAACATCCGGCACTCGCGGATCGGAGCTTTCGCCAAGAGTCAGGGCAACTTGGATGCGGACGCGGAGGTCGGGGTCGTTGGCGAGTTCACACACACGATCCAGAATTGCACGATCAGCGAGAAACAATTCGGCAAGCTTGACGGCATACGTTTTCACCCGTGCGTCTTCACGATCCTGCATGAAGGCCTCCAAGTAATGCGGAGTCAACGTGCCCAGACCGAAACGGGTCGAGAGCAGTTCGACGAAAAATATATCTGACGCCGCTGTTTCCGTCGGAAGCTTATCGTGATCGGAGAGCTGCCCATCCTTTCCTCTGTATTTCTCGAACAGCAGCCTTTGGGCTGTGTCGCGTGTCCAGCCATTGGGAGACTTCAAAGCATTCGCCAGCCCCTGCCTGTCGGCCTTGTCCAACTGCGGCACCTTCCGCGGTTCCACGCCGTCTTTCCTGATGCGATAAATGCGTCCCTTGTCGCTGCCCGCGCGCAGGTCGAGGTGCTCGACCATCTGCTTGGGAATCCACTCGGGGTGCTCGATGACGAGGCGATACATGTCCACGACGTACAGGCAGCCATCGGGGCCGGTGCGGGCCATCGTGAAGCGGCTCCAGTTGTCCTCGCTCGCGACGAACTCGTGGTCCTTCTCATCCGCGGCGCGATGGCTGCGGAAGCTGATGCCGTCGGGCTCCAGCACTTCGCGATGCACGAGGTTGTTCGCGGGCTCGCAGATGAAGGAGCTGTGCGCGTATTCCTCGCCGAAGAGCGTGTCGCGATACGGCATCGCATTGCAGCCGGACGTGAGCGTGTTCACGGCGTCGGGCCAGTTGAACCGGCGCCGCGCCGGCGCGACGGGGAAAATGTGCAGCGTGTCCGGCTCCTTGTTCAGCGTGCGGCGCAACGACGGAACGGCGAGCTTCGGATTGCGCGCGAGGTAGCGCTCTTCGATGAAATAATGCCAGCCCATCGAGGTGTTGTTGCAGCCGAACCAGTTTCCAAAATCATCGCGCCAGCGGCCATACTGCGTCTGCCCGGCCTGAAGCTGGAACTCACCGGTGATCGGATTGAACCGGAAGTCGCGTCCGCTGAAATCGAATGTCCTGCCGCTCTTCGCCTCGACGACTTTGCCGCCGCTATTGCCGTTGCCGCCATAGAACCAGCCGTCGAGTCCCCAGCAGAAGCCGTTCACGAGATGCTGCGGATTTCCCTCGTTGAAGCCGCTGAGGATCGTCGTGCGCTTGCCGGGCTTGCCGTCGTTTTCTTCCACAAAAACAACGTCGGGCACGCTCGCGATGAAGACGCCATTTTTCCACGGAGCAAGACCGGTCGGGTATTTCAGGCCGTCCATGAAAAGCGTGGCCTTGTCGTAGATGCCGTCGCCGCGCGTGCTCTCGAGAATCTTCACGCGGCCCGCGTAAGTCTTTCCATCCTGCTCGTGAAACGGATAGTCGGCCATCTCCACGACCCACATGCGCCCGCGCGCATCCCAGTCTATCCACACGGGATCCTGCACGAGCGGTTCACTCGCGACGAGTTCGGCCGTGAAGCCTTTCTTCACATGCATCGCGCGCAGCGATTCCTCGGGCGACTTCGGCGGCGGGCCGGGCTGCTTCAGAAGTTCGCTGAAAGGAATGCGCTTTCCGTTCGCGATCATCGCGCCGTCTTTGAACACGACGCCGTTGCTCGTGCCATCCGCGCTCACAATCGGCGGGATGCTGCTTGCATCGCCCGCTCTTCCCTCGCGCATCACGAACGTCCAGCCGAGCTTCCAGTCCACGTTCTTTTTCTCCACGGGATTGTAGAGATAGATGCCGTAGCGCTCGCCGTTGGAAAACACGATGTCGTCGTAACCGTCCCCATTGAGATCCACGAACCGCACGCCGTTGTCGCGGCCCCTGGCATCGAGCAATGCCACGCCATCGGGCAGCGGCGACCCGTAGGGCTTCACGGGAATTGCGGAGGCGGGCTTGGCCTTGTCGCCAGCGCCCTGCGCCGAGAGAGAGATGCCTGCGCTGAGAAGAATGAACGCGAGGTGCGCTACGCGAAACTTGAGTGGCATTGGCGGTGACAGGCTGAATCAAACGGAGCCGAGCCCGAGTCCCGTGAGGCAGCTCGTGTCCATCGAGCCGTTGCGAACTTTGAAGATGCCGGGAAAGCGATCGGCCCACGCGGAATTCGCAGCCGGGCAATACTGGCGTGAGTTCGATTCGATGGCAGCGACACCGGGCACATGCGCGGCGATGCCAGCGGAGTGGATGAGCGATGCGCCGGGGCAGGTGAGATCCTGCACGCAGAGGAACATGCCGAGCTTCTGTGCGGCGGCGGCCATGAGCATGGATTGCGACTGGCCTTTGCACGCCTTGAGCGCCGCGCCGGTGTAGCCCATCTCGCGGGCGAGCATCAGCGATTCGAGATCGGTGAGCGATTCGTCAATGACCACGGGCTTCAGTTTCGCAGCCTCGTGCATGCGGTTTCCGGGATGCGCCTTCAAGTCGCGCGCAGTCGGCTGCTCGACGTATTGCACCCGGTCAAATCCCGCCGGTGATCGCTCGCGCAGTTTGCGCAGCATTTCCGTGAGGTAGTCCACGTTCGGGCAGCGTTCGTTGAAATCGAGCGAGTAGAGCCAGGCGCTCACGCCGATGTCGCGCTGTGTGTCTGCGGAGAGGCGGTCCACTTTCAAGATGCGCTCCAGATCCCACGCGACGTCGTCGCCGTTGAGCTTGATTTTCAGATGCGTCAGCCCGTTGAAGCGAATCCACTGCGGCAGCGTCTCCGGCAGTCCGTCGCCGACCGGCTTTGTCAGCTCGGCATCGTCGAGCGGATCGAGCGCGCCGATGAGGTGGTAGAGCGGCATCCGCGCCTTCGGTGTGCGGAGCACGAAGTCGCTGATCCATCTGCCGGCGTATTCCGCGCCGAGATACGCGCCGAGGTCGCGGCTCATGAAATCCGGCCCGTAGGTGTGATAGCAGTTCAGGCCGTGCGCCTTTCCAAATGCGTCATGCAGCGCCGCGTCGAACGGGCTGCCAGTGACGAGCGTCGCAAGCTTCGGGATCGGCTGATCGAGCTTCAGGTCGCGGCTCACCTCATCCGCTGCGGCGAGAAATTTTTCCTCCAGCTCGACGCCGAGATCCACCGGATGCCCGACTTCCGCGTGGCCTTCCATGATGCGCGTGCATCGCTCCGCGAGCGCTGTCATCGCGGCGAGCGTCTGGTCGTAGTTCATCGTGCGCGACGGGAACGCCCAGATGTTCGAGAGCGGCATCGAGCCGAATCCGCGTGCGACCTTGCCGCTGCGCGTCACGACCTCACACTCGACGTTGAGGATGGTCGCCTTGTCCACGGCCATCCCGCCGAACTTCATCGTCGTGCGATAGTCGTAGTGCTCGTAGGTGGTGCGGACCGCCGTGATGCGGATGTCGGTGGGTTTCGTGGAAGTCATGATTTCGGATGGGATGAGAAATTCGGTACGCGGCGCGGGTCACTTCGACAGCGCCCACGCGACGGCGTTGACGAGCATTTTTCGGAAATCCAGAATCTTGAATTCATCCGGAGCGCCGAGCGATGTGTAAAAGATGCGCCCTTGTTTTTCTCCGTGCCGGTTCGTCCACGCAATCGGCTCCGCCGGCTGGCCGGGGATCGCGCCCATGAGCAGCGGAACGGTCGTCGCCGCGAGCGGGCTGACTTTGTAAAGGCCGGCGGTGCCGATGAGATTCGACACCGCGACTCCGCGCAGGATCGGATGAGCATCCGCACCCGGCGCGAGCGACACCGCAGCCTGCCCTTTCCCGTAATGCCCCGTGTAATGCCCGCCGATGACTTCGGGATCAAATTCGGGCCACGCGGCGAGCTTGGGATCGGCGGGCTTGTCCTTCGGCAGCAGGGCAAAGGCGTGGCACGCGGTGCGGATGCCCACGAGCGGTTTGCCGGTCGCGAGATACGCCCGGACTGCATCAAGCTGTTCCTTCGGCGGTGTGCGGCGGCGCACGCTGAGGAACAGCAAATCGGCCTCACGCAGCGCGGTGGTGAGACCGGGAAACTGGTTCTTGTCCGCGGCATCCGCGTGAATGATCGAGATGCGGTAACCAAGCGGCTTGAGATCCTTTTCGGCAAATTCCGGCAACGTCTCCCAAGTGTGATATTCATCCTCGCCGATCATGAAGACGATGTGGGCGGACGCAGTTTTCGTCGGCACGTCTCCGGCGATACAGGCGAGAGTGAGCAGGCCGCTGAGGAATGACACCAGGGAGAGGATGAGTTTCATTGGGAAAGGGATTCGTGGGGGCGTTTTCAGATTTGTTGTGATCCGTTGTCTTTTCGCCTGCGGGCGGTTAAAGTGAGAAATTGCGTCAAACCCTGCAAGTCAAACGGGCCTCCCCGTTTCGACTACCGCGGACAACCGGAGTTCGTCCAATGAAATCAGCCTTGATCCGGCTTGATTTACCTTGATTGGGCTTGATCTCCCTCATGTTCATGGGTTTTGCGGAGACGCTCGTTGGCTGTGAGGCAGGCTTCGATTTCTGGCGGCAGCGCATTGGCCCGCGGCAGGAAGTCCTCATCCAGCTCGGGGTACAATCGCTCGCGGATTCGCTTGGAAGTGGCCGCGGATTTGGCGGCCTTCCGCTTTTCTTCGAGGGCCGCCTCCTGCTCGGTCTCCCAGCGCTCGCGCTCCAGCCGCAGCCGCTCCGTTTGCGCATCCCCCCGGCGAAGCTGCGCCAGTTGTTGCGCCACGCCCAGCATTAGCCGGCCTTGTTCCGCTCCGCCGGATGCTGCCGTCGCATCACGCAGCAGCCTACCCAAGCCGACGAGCACAGGTGCCGTCAGCCGCTCGGCCAGTGGGATGCTGCCCGATTCCGCCCGCAGTTCGTCCTCCTCCTCGGCGAGCGACTGGACCCACGCCCGCGCCTCCTGATGCCGCAGCCAGTCCTCGTACCCGCCCTGCTTCCAGTCGCTCAGGTTTTGCTCGTTGATCGGCCTTCCGCCGAATTCCGTCGCGAGCACTGCATGCGCTTCCGGAAGCGTGTTGAGCCAGGCAACGAGGTGTTTGCCGACCTCGCCATCGGAAAGCTTGCGGTTCAGTTCCTCGCGAATCCGGCGCGGCAGCCGGGCGATCTTCCCGAGGCGCGTCATGGTCAGTAGTTCCCCCGCAGGTAGAGGTTGAAATAGCGCCCGGCGGATGGCGCATTGAGCAGGCCGGTGAAGTGATATTCGGGCACTTCCCGCAGCGTGTAGGTGCGGCCGGAGCGGAAGGTGAGCTGCAGGGTGCGGGAGCCGGGTTCGTACTCGGCCCGTGAAAGGACGGATGAATTCAGCGAAGGCATGGCGGTTGGCTTGGTGCGGCCCGAATCTCCCTCCGTGCCCGCCGGCGGGCAACCGCCGCGCTTGCGCGGCTTGTGCCGCGATGCCGCGCAAGCCTGACGAATTGCGCAGTCCGCGCAGTCCGTCAGCCGGGCCTGCCAAACCGCTCCAGCGTATCCGTCACCGCGCTGTGCAGCCGCGACTGAAAGGTGGCGCGGCTCTTCACCGCGCGATGCCGCCAGATGTTCTGCAGCGCGGGTTCCCCGCACGTCTCTGCATCGCCCGCATCACCCAGCATGATGAGCGGGACGATGACCTTCCGCGACCACTCCCGCGCGGTTTTTTGTGTGAGCGGGGGAAGGGACGGTAGCAACTTGAGGATCGCCACGGTTTCCGGGCCGGGCTCCGGGTCGGGGCGCTGCCACCAAAAGTAAGAAATACGGCTGACAAAATCCTCCCCCTTGCGGGTTTCCTCCGTCTCGATGAGGACTTGCCGGAGGGTATGCAGCCGCCACACCAGCGGTTCGAGGAAGCGCAGCAGCGGCGTTTCCGTCCCGCGTTTCTTTCGAGGGGCGACATCCAGCGGATACTCGGCACCGATGCCGAGGAGCTTGGCTACCCGCTCAAACTCGGCCCGTCCGTCGAGGTGGTGCGACACAATCATCGGCCAGCCGTGCATGAACCGGGCGCCGTGCCGGAGATGCTTTGGAAACTCTTCCACGAGGCGGGCAAGCGCGGACACGCGCTGATACGTGTCCCACACAAACAAGTCGGGAAATCCTCCGTCCACGACCTCGCCATCAGGCTCGCTTTCATCCCCGAAAAGTCCGTGGTAGCGCCGCATCAGGTGTAGCGCATCGTGTCCGTCGCCTTTCCGTTCGAGTGCCGCGGGAAGCAGCAAATCCAGGCACCGCGTGCTTTCTGCGCGGACAAGGCGTTTGGAGGCTGCGTCGGCGAAAAATTGCGCCAACGAGAAGTCCACATCGTCCCGCAGCAGCGCGAGCGCATGTTCCTCCGAGTCCGCCGGGTGATCCTTCGCATCGCCGAGCCAGTCGAGTTGGTGCGCGAATAAGGTCGCCGTTTTGAGCCACGACTTCATCGTCTCGATCCTTTCCTTGATGATCTCCGCACTGAATTGCGGCTTGGCGGATGGCTGGGGTTCGTCGTCCATGGCTGGTTTCAGGGGTTCTGCAAAAGGGATGCACTCTTCCCTGCTCAGCGCCGTGCCTCTCCCGGCGCGATGCCCATGCCGAAGCTGTCGGGCACGAGGCGCGCGAGGCGCGGCTGTTCGCGCTTCAGGCGGGCGGTGATCCAATGGCGGAGAAAGACGCGGAGCCATTCGAGGCCGGACTCTCCGCGCAGGCGGTGGTTGAATCCGCGGTTCACCGCGTAGAGCTGGCGGGCGCGGCGCACGAGCCATGTCTCGTAGCCCATCGGCACATCGCTGCGGGTGAGGGATCGCGCTTCCCGGCAGATCTGATCCGCAATCATGTAGGGCGTCAGGTAGGTTTGCCGTTCCAGCCGCGGCAGTGCGCGCAGGGAGGTATCCAGCTTCGCGAGCGGGATCGGCTCGGGCATCCCCTTCCGGTAGCGTTGGCGGCGCGCGGCGGCACCGGCGGGTTCTGCACCTTGGAGCAGTGAACTGCGTGCAGAAACGTAGGAGCGCGTTGCCGCCCTTCGCTGCTTTGCTCCTTCGCGGTTAGCTACCGTGTTCGACGAGCGAGACTTCTTCGGGTGTGAGGTCGTAGATGTCATAGGTCAGTTGGTCTATCTGCCGGTCGAGCCCGGCGCATTTGTCTTCGAGGTAAGTGCGGTCGCTCTCGGTCTTCGCGGTGGAGACCTGCGCCTTCGTCTTCAGCATCTGCTCCACGAGCTGCACCATCCGGTCGTGCTGAGCTTTCTGCGCAATGTTGGCTAAATCGGGAAATGGCAGCGGACCAAGCTTTGCAGCTTTTATCTGCGGAATTACTCGTGCCTCGCCCTGATTGGAGACGCGATAAAGGAATAAGAATAGGCTGGAATGAAGAACGCCCAAAGCTGCCATTGGGTGAATTCCGGACTTGAGGCGGAACACATACATTGCATCGGTGACGACCAAGTTATCAGAGTTATCAAAGATGACTTCAATGCGCTTCGTCGTCGTCAGTCCGATGATTTTCGGCGAAGCAAATATGCTTGGGTCGCGGGGCCGGTGTAGCGCCCACCAAGGATGCTTCCCTTCAGAAACTTCCTTGCAGGTATTTTGAGATTTGAATCGTCCGAGACGTTCATACGCTCTTGGAAATGATTTCGGGTTCATTTCCCGCGTTGTGTAGATCAGCCACTGGTCAGGGACCGGGGTCGTGTAGCGTTTGATCAGCTTGCCCGAGATGCTCCGGCGCAGTGCAATCGGTTCCATCGCCGCAAGGTCTGGAGAATTATCGGAAAGGACATGTGGCTCGGCGATATCTGGACTTACCCCCCTGCTAATTCCAGCGATTGTCGCGTCGTTGAGCGAGGGGAGAGAAATTTGAAGTCTTTGTAGTAGGTCCGTCCTGCCATCAGCATTGAGGAAGAATGTCGTATTTGGATCGCCCGTGACGGAGGCGAGCCAAGCTTTACTTGGAATGGACGTGAGCACCGCTAACGCAGATGGGCGCTCGCTCAACGGGAGCACCGAGAGATCTGCTAGAAGTGGTTTCATAAGTTCCGAGCGGGCCGGAAAATATGTCTGTACAATGTAAATCGGGAGTGATGAAAGACTGGGGATGCAAGCGTCATTACTCAGCGAAGCGCAATGGCGGCA
>CAIRYQ010000030.1 GCA_903882875.1 uncultured Spartobacteria bacterium
ACCCAGCGCTAAAGCGCTGGGCTATTGTCAGGCGTTGCCGCCCTTCACGGAGAAGAGGATCACCTGCGGCTTGGCCTTCGCGTCCGGGTGGTCGCGGAAGAAGACCTTGCCGTCCACGCCGCCATCCGCGCCTTTCAGGACTCGATGATTTTTTCGCGTTCAAGGACAAGCCGAATCTCCTCAAACGCAGCCTTGATATTCCCTTTTGGAAATCGAATTTGGCCAAGGCCATGGATGTTGCTGAATTCTTCGCATCCTTCTTCAAGCAAGATGATGGCCTTCGTAAATCCAAGCTTTCCTTGAAATAAGCCTGCTTCGTGGATCACATTTTCACGGGCTCGCACTGTTCCGTCTAGTTGTTCATCCTCGGCAGTCATAACCATGAATGCAATCGCGGCTTCATCGAGCATCTGTGATAGGCGGGAAATGTTAGTCGTTCCTGCGATTGGAACTCGATTGAACTCATCCCAAGGCAATCCCATCCGGTCTTGAATGAAATCTTTCAGATCCTTCCAAACAACAGATCGCCCGTGGCCAAAAAACACGTTTGTGCCAACCGTGCGCTTCTCGTGTTTGTGCCGTTCGCGCGTATCGAGGTGGGAAGCTGCCCTACGTAGAACTTTGGCGAGCTCTGCGCATTTCTTGGGTGCATCTTCGACAGAATAAACTTCCGACAAAACTACGATGTGTGGCGGCGCTTGAAAACCTTGGCCTGCAGCAAGTGTGTCGTAAGTGATGACTTTGACGTTAGGCTGAACCGCGTTCGCATAACTGTATTTACCCGCAATCTTCATCTCTTCGACCTGCGCTTTCAGTCTAGAGAGAAAGGCATCGGACTTGTTTTCAAGTGAGACGGTTGCAATTGACAGAAATTCTTCACGAGCGTCGGCGAATGCTGTTTTCGCGCGGCTTATCATCTCGTCAAATTGAGTCAGTGATTCCAACCCAGCCATGCTGAAGATGGCACCGTAAACTCCCTCAAACGTGTATTCTGCCCATTCGCCTATTGAACCGTGATCCCCAGACCAAAAATGCTTCATGCCCCATTCAACGCTGAAATTCGCGCCTGGCGGAGGGGGCTGAAGACCATCGTAGTAGACTCGCGAATGGTATCCCATCCAAGAACCGCTTGAAGCACGCCCGATTTTGTTTGCGGCGTCACGGAGCTTACAAAGTGGCTCAGTGAGATTTGGCGACTCGGATTCCTTTCCGATCACTTCAAGCCTATCTGCACATTCAAACATCTTGTCTGCGAGCTCACTCATATTTCGAGGCGGTGGGGTCGCAGTGGAGGTAGAGGGAGCCGGTGGGCTTGAGGGCGCGGCGGAGTTCGACGAGGCGCAGGGCCATCATGGCGAGGTAGGCCAACCTGTCGTTCGGGCCGAGGAATTCCATGAAGGCGCGCATGACGCTGCCGAGCTTGTCGCTGCGCAGGGAAAGCTCCTCGTAGGCGCGCTGGCTCTCGCTGTTCCACTCCCACGTGTCCTCGAACGCCTGAATTTGCGCGGCGGCTGCTCGCCCTTCCTTCCAGCCTCCCTATTCCCCTCCGCCTCCTCGGCGGTGCCGTCCTTTTTCTGGAAGAAGGCGTTGGTGTTCTGCGCGCTGTTGAAGGGCGGGTCGAGATAGACGAGGTCCACGGAGGCGTCCGCGACGTAGCGCTGGAGGATGTCGAGATTGTCGCCGTAGTAGAGGGTGCCCATGCGCGGGAGGGTTTTAGCGGAAGATCGCCTGTGCTGGAAGGAGAAAGCCGGGCGAGGTGGACACTGCGCGGCGTTCCCGTCCTCCACTCCTCATTTCACCGTCCGCCCGGCCTGTGCGGCGGCGCGCCTGACGGCGGTGACGAGGGCTTCCTCCACGCCCAGGGCGAACCAGCCTGTGCCGAAGTAGAGGCCGCGCGTCTCGTAGCCGCCTTCCCGGATGATTTGATCGGAGGGGATGTAGCCGACGACTTCCTGGTTGTATCCGCTGATCCAGAGCCGAAGGGGGCCCACGGCCCGCTCGATGTCCGGGACGTATTGCGCGACGACCTCGTCGGGGAGCGCGATGAGGGTGAGGTCCTGTCCGAATTGCCACGCCCCGACCGGCGCGTGAAAGACCGGCGGCAGCGGCTTGCCGGAATCGAGCGTGGCGAGCATTTGCTGGGCGGGGCCCTTGCTGAGCCTGGGGCCGTCCTTCGCAATCGCCTCCAGCGCGGCGCGGTCGGGCGTCTGCAACGGAAGCTCCGCCGTCACCTCCGCGCACTTCAGCGGGCCGTGGACAGGCAGGAGCTTTGCCTCCATCACCCGGCAGACTTCCCTGCCGAGAATGTCGCCGTATTCCTTCGTCCGTTCAAAGGTGTTGCGCATGTAGGGATTCGCGTCCGCGCCGCAGCCGATCATGAACATCGCCTGTGCGCCGGGCACATGTTCCTGGATGTACTGCTTGGCGTAACCCTCGTAGTCTCCGCTCACCGCCAGGCGATCGTGCGGCATCGTCGTGTTGTGGCACGCGTAGCCGAAGAGCACCACGCGGGGCTTTCCATCCGGCGCATCCACGCGCAGCACGGGCACGCTGCGATCCACCAGCCCGCGCGGATTGTGGCCGAGGATGATTCCCCTGTCGGTGAATTCACGCCGGTTGATCGCAAAGCTGGCGAATCCGACGCCCCACGACAGCTTCGCCGGCTCCATGTGCGCGGCGGCCTCCCCGGCAATTTCCACCAGCCGATCGCACAGCCATTGCGTGTAGGCGATGGTCTCGTCATTCGTCACGGGAACCACCCCGTCGGTCGCGGGCTTGTTGTGGAGCTTTACGGCGGGGGCCGAATGGGAATGGGCGACGTTCAGCAGGATGGCCGATTCTTCGATGCCCGTTTTTTCCGCGACGCGCCTGCGCACGAGCTGGCCGATCTCGCCGTGCAGGACGCACAAGTCAACCGTCAGCAAAATCGCACGGGATCCCTGCGCGTCCTTCAAGGCCAGCGCCTTGGCATCAATGTCCATGTCCACCGACTCGAACGGCTTGACACGGTGCGCATAGCCCTCAAGCGGGATCGGTCTGGCCGGCGTGATCTTCGCCGTCGCGATGCCCGCCGACCACTCCGCAGGAGCCTCGGCGGCATGAGCCGCTGCGGAGATGAGCAGGATGAATGAACGGGCAGCGCGTTGGAATTGGGGGATCATGATTGGGATCCCCTATCACGGCGGCTGCTGCGAATCCAGTCAGGTTGTTCCGGTGAAGTCTTGCTGGACTTTTCCCGGATACAAACATGCTTCAGATGCGGTCCCTATTTGTTCTTCTTGCGCTTGTGCCCACCGACGGTGATCTCGCTCGCGGTTCCCGCGGCGCTTTCCTTCACGATGACTTTTTTGCCGTTGAGCGCGCTGAGCGCGATGGTGCCGCCGTTTTCATCCTTGATGGATGTACCCGCCGGGACGGTGATGGTTTCGCTCTTCGGGTTTTTCTTCCCGCCTGACTGGACAGTGATGGAGCTATCGGAGACGGCGGTGACTTTTCCACGGACGGAGAGTCCGCCCTTTTTGCCTTTTGCCATCGAAGGCGAAGGAATGCCGAGCATGAGGATTGCGATGAGCAGGAAGGAGAGGAGTTTTTTCATTTTGGATGTTGTGACGGTGTTGGTCGGAAATTGCAGCGACAGTGTGTGCCGGATCTCCGATTCGAAAACAGGAACAGCGCACGGGCGGGCCAGTGCGACAAAAATCGTCGGAAAAAGTGCCGCTCATTGCTCCCGCTCGCCGCGCTCGCGCAGCAGTCGCACGCGGCGGCGGATTTTCACCTGCGGCACCCCAGCCAGCGGATCCTCCGGCGCTGGCAGCGTGCCGGGTCGGATGCGGAAGGAATCCGGCGCGAGCGCGCCGATTTGAAGCCAGATGAGGCTGTCCTCGCAACGCTGATCCACGAGGCCCGTCACGAGCAGTGCGTCGAGCATCCGACGACGGCGGCGCTCGTCGGGAAACAGCGCGGGGAGTTCCTGCAGCGACGTGCGCTGTTCGGTCTTCAGGTGATCCATCAGCCGCACGGCGTCCGGCATCTCGCGGCGGCCGAGATGCGCAAGCGCGCCGAGATTTTGCCAGCACGACATGGTGAACCGCGGGACGAAAAAAAGGATGTCCGCGAAATGCTCCACCGGCGGGCGCTCGTCGGGCATGCGCTCGTCCGGGAAGAACCACTGGTCAATCCGCGCGGCGAGCATGAGGACGGTGGCCGAGCCGAAGAACACCAGGTTGAACACTTGCGGCACGCCGCCATCGCCGTTGTTTCGCACCGAGACAAGAATCAGCGTCGCCCAGTATGAAGCCCCGTAGAGCACTGCCCACCCGATGGTGGAAAAGATGAGCGCCACACCGGAGGCCATGAGCACATTGGCATTGTGCGAACGCAGGTGCGCGCGCAGGGCCTGTTCTGTGGGAATCGGAGACACCGGAGACACGCCCGAGTGTCGCCGAAACGGCCGCGTGCGTCCACATCGCAGCATCGGACCCCATTCCTGCGGCGCACCCGTTCGCTCTTCCATGCGACGCATTTTCGATAAGTCCACCCCTCGCATCTTGCGGAATCCCGATTCCCGGCGTTACGCTCCGCGCATCGTGAAAACCCGACTGTTCGCTTTCCTCATTCTCACCGCCTCATGTCTAGCCCAGCAGGATGCGCCCGATCTCAAGGCGCTGGAAAAAAAAGCGACTGCCGGCGACCCGGCGGCGCAGATCGCGCTTGGGAAGGCGTATGATGAAGGCCGCGGCGTGGATCAGGATCGGCGGAAGGCCGCAGAATGGTATCAAAAGGCGGCGGCGCAGGGCGTCCCGGAGGCGCAGTTCAACCTCGGCACGATGTACGCACACGGGACCGGCGTGCGAAAGGATCAGGCAAAGGCGTTCGCATGGTTTGAAAAAGCCGCGGAGCAGGGCTTCGCGGATGCGCAGTTCAACCTTGCAGTCATGTTGTACAAGGAAGGACACGGCACGGCGGAAAACCTCTCGCGTGCAGTCACGTGGTTTGACAGGGCGGGAATTCAGGGAATGACGCGGGCGCAGTACAATCTCGGCTTCATGTACGCGGCTGGTCAGGGCGTGCCTGCGAATTCCGTGAAGGCCTACGCGTGGTGCTCCCTGGCTGCCGCGGACGGCGATCCGGCTGCAAAGAAGCTCTGTGATTTGATCTGGAGCAGGACGAACGCCGAGCAGCACGAGACGCTGACGAAAGTGGCGGCGGATCTCGCGACAAAGATCAAAAAATGACTCCCGCGGCGCGCGGAGCGTCCCCTACCCCGCGCCGAGCCGCTGATCTTTTTTCTTCGCGGGATGCTCGTCCTTTTTCCCGTGGATGCACACGGCCACCCACTCAGCGAGCCGCTGTCCTAGCAGTCGGCACGCGGCGGCATCGTCCTCGCTGCGCGGCTCCTTTGCGACGACCGCGCCGTAGTGGGCGGTGCGCAGCTTCGTCGCGTAGTCGGTGACTCCGAAGACAAGGAAGCCGAAGTTCATCAGCACAGTGAGGATGGACTGGCAGGCGAGTTCCATGCCGCCGCCCCACGCGCCGGCGGAGGAAAAGGCGCAGGCGATTTTTCCGTCCACTTCCATCCAGTGCGGCATCATGGCCTCGTCCCAGAAGCGTTTCATTTTCCATGAAAGGATGCCCATGTTCGTCGGGCTGCCGACGGCGAGGCCGTCGCACCAGAGCACGTCGTCCGCGGTCGCATCGTCCACGGAGCGCACGCGCACTTCGGTGTCCGCGATGCGCTGCGCGCCCCCGGCGATGAACGCGGCCATCTTTGCGAGATTGCCGGATTTTGAATCGTAGAGGACGAGGATGCGGTTCACGGAAAAAGGGCGCTCAGTGCGGAGGCGGGAGCATCACGATGCCGTAGCGCGGTGCGACAGCGAGGAGCTTTTCTATTTCTCCGGGCTGCGGAGGAATGGGCGGCGCATCGGCGGAAGGAAGTTCGGTGGCGAATTCCGCCATGAATTTTTCAAAGCCCGCAGGCACGCACAGGATGAGCATGCGCGCGGGTTTTGCCGCGGTGTTTTTGAACGCATGCGGCGTCCCGCGGGGAATCTGGACGAATGTTCCCGGCCTGCCGACGACCGTGCGACCATCCACTGTGAACGTGATTTCGCCCTCGGTGACATAGAACGATTCCTCCTCGCGCGTGTGGTAGTGCGGTGGCGGGCCGCCGCCGGGCGGCACTGTGGCGTCGGCGAGGCAGTAGGCGCCGCCGGTCTGTTCGCCGGTGGCGAGCACCGTGTATTTGTCGCCGACGGCGGAAAAGACCTTCAAGTGACCGGGCGTGGAGTGGATGAATTGCGCGGGCGTGCTCATGCTTGGAAGAGAATCACGGGCGTGAGTGCGGGGCAACATCCGGCACGCACTGGAATGAGGGGTCCAACAGCCGCCCCAGCCGTGCGTTTCGCGATCCTAAAGACACACGCGATAACTTTTTTTTCATCGCGGGAACATTTGCATCACATGCAAGCCGCGGCGAGGTAGCCAAACGCACCAAATGACGAGCATTTCCCCAACCCCATCATCACTTCCAAGGAGTGCGCCGGTAACCCCGTCGTCCCCTCCCGGAGGCGCAGCCTCAACTCCGACTTCCAAAAAAAGCACCCGGCGCGTCCCCGGCAGTCGCATGCTGCGACGGGTGCTGCTTCTGCTCGCAGGAATCACCATCGGCGTGATCGCGGCGCATTTCATTCCATATAAGAAACATAACGCCGAACTTGCGGCGGAACTCGGCTCACGCTTGAAATCAGGCCCGTGGGGCGAGGTTTACGTGGTTCCCTTTGTCATCGCCGCCCCGGATGAACTCCTCCCCGTGCGCGCCATCGAATCCGGCGGCACACACTGGGTTTTCAAAAACTGCACCGTCTCCGAAATTTCGCGCCTGCTCGAATCCGCCGACATGCCCGCGGACCAGCGCGACGCCCTGCTCGCACCGCCGGTCGCGCAGGTGAAGGGCATCGATCTCGAAGTCACACCGACGCCCGCGATGGCCGCAGCCCTGCCGGACAAGGCGCGCGCCGCGCTCTACCGAAAGCTGGCTTCATTCAAGGAAAACCGCTCCGCATTTTTCTTCATCCACAAAGACACGCTCGCTGACCGCTTCGACGACAGCGGCATCGCGAAGGACACGCTGGCGATGTTCCGGAAGTTCTGCTGCGAACACGGCGACTACCTCGTCTTCGGCGGCCTGCCATCCATGCTCGCGCTGCTGCCGGACTCCGCCGAAAAGGTGCGCTTCGTGAAGGCGCTCACGCGGCAGAGGACGATGCTCGTGCGTCTCCGCATCACGAAGGATTCCGACGCGAAGAAGCTCGCCGAGTATTGGGGAAAAGGCGTTTGGGCGCCGAACATCCGGGCGATCCTCGACGGCCTTGAGCACGTGCAAGGCGGCACCTTCACGAGCATCCTCGCGCTGCTGCCGCCGCTGCCGGCATCCGAGGCGTACTTCTATCCCGTCGTGCAGGACAATCCGCTCAACGGCCCCGTCACCGTGCATGACTGCCACTGGACTTCGCTGAATTTCTTCCGCGACCCCACCGACACGAAGCCCGTGGACGCCGCGACCTTCACAAAGGAAATCGCCACGGGCTATTTTCCGATTTCCGGCGACCCGCGCTACGGCGACCTCGTCATCGTGAGCACCCCGAACGGCGAAGTCGTCCACTCCGCAGTCTTTATCGCGGACGAGATCGTGTTCACGAAAAACGGCGCGACGGCGATCTACCCGTGGATGTTTGCCACCGTCGCAGACCTGTTGAAACAGTACTCCTTCCTCGCGCCCGAAGGCCAGCAGCTCGTGCTGCGCTATTTCCGAAACAAGAGCCCGTAGGCGGCCCTGCGACGATCGCTAGATCGTCACAACTCCGCGCTCGCATTTCCGTACAGCCACGGAATAAATCACAGGCATGAGCACTCCCGAATCTTCATCATCCGACTGCACGCAACACATGAACAGCATCGCCTGGAACGAACTGATCACGCCCGACCCCGCGGGCGCGATTCAATTCTACGGCGAACTCTTCGGCTGGACCACCGAGGCTTTCGGCGGCGGCCCGAAGCCTTACACGCTTTTCAAACACGGCGACCGCATGTTCGGCGGTGTGATGGCACCGCCGCAGCCCGGAATCCCGCCGCACTGGCTGAACTACGTCGCAGTCGCCGACCTCGACGTCGCATTTGCAAAGGCCAAGAGCCTCGGCGCAACGGTATGCCTCGAACCGATGGACATCGGCGAGGCGGGCCGCATCGCCGTGCTGCGCGATCCGCAGGGCGCGGGCTTCGGCCTGCACCAGCCGCCGGCGATGAAGTGACAGCTCGGAAAATGTAGCGCAGGCACTCCTGTCCACAGCTCGCGCTACGGCACGAATACGAGATACACCGCGACGCACACGCCCGCGCACACCACGAGCGCGGCGATCCCTAGCGGACGCCACTTTGGCACGAGCAGCCACAGCACGAGGCCGGTGAACGAACTCAGCAGCAGCAGGATCGCCGTCGCATCAATCACGAGCCGCCACGCAGGGCCCGCCTCGGTGCCGCGGTGAAGCTCGACGAAGCGCCCTGCAAAACCGTGCGTCTCGATGCTCACCTCCGCGTGCCCGTCGGCGCGCGCGATCGTCGCCTCGGTGCGGCGGCCCGGTGATTTGAAAACGAGCGCCAGATCGTCGTCGCGCACGTCGAACGAATCGAGCGCGCCCGTCGCGCCGAAATCCTTCCGCAGCTTCTCGACGATCCCGAACTTGTCCGGCTCGCCAGACTTGCCGGATTCATCCGGCTTGCCGAGCAGCGCCACGGGCACCGTGCCCTCGTTCTTTTTCACGCGCGGCTCCGCATAGCCGAACCATTCCTCGTGGTTCAGCATGAGGCCCGTGATCGAAAAAAACACGACCGCCAGCAGGCCGAGCATCGAGAGGTAAATGTGGAGGAGACGCGACCACTTTTTGAAAAGCAGCCGGAAGTGATGCGATGTCATGATTATTGCACCGGCGGCCCGAACGTAATCAGGCCCTCGCTGAATTCCGCCGACGCGGCGATCTTCCCCTGCGCCGCAGCCTTTGCACACGCGATCGTGCCCCGCTCGATGCAATACGTCCCGTGCTCGCGGTTCACCTCGAGCACGACGGTGTAAGTGCCCGGCGGCAGGGGCGCACCCTTGTCATCCATGCCGTCCCACGCGACGCGGTGCGAACCGGCGGAGCGTGTCGCGCGTGTGATCGTCGAGGCCCAAGCCGGGTCCGCACTCGCGATCTTCCACCATTCGCGGAGATCGGGCAGATACTTCCGCGCGTTGCCCCACACGGCGACCGTACGAACGCGTTTGCCCTCGGCATCTTCGATCCACACGGCGACATAAGGCCGTTTCACACGCTTCCCGCCACCGCCCGCAGTCGGTGTCTTGAGCGTGAGCGAGAGCGTGACTTGGAATCCCTTCGGCCACGCGCCACCCGTCGCAGCCGGTGTGGCCGGCGTCGTTCCTGGAAGCACGGCCGCGGCCGGTGGACGATCTTCGAGCGGTGCAAAATTCGCCGTGCGAAGCTGGCGTCCGTCCGCAGCAACGATGAGACACGCGACACCGGGAATCGTCTTTGCAAACGCGAGCCCCTCGTCCGGCTTCAGCACGCAGAGCGTCGTCGCAAGCGCATTCGCCACGGCGTTGCTCGATGCGACGACCGTCGCGCTCGCCGTGCCCGCCGCCGGCATCCCCGTGCGCGGATCGAAAATGTGCGAGTAGCGCCGCCCGCCGATCGTGTAGCCGCGCTCGTATGCGGCGCTCGTGGAGATCGCGAGATTCCTGAGGTTCACCTCCGTGAGCGGCGGCGAATTGTCCGCGCTGCTCTTCGGATCGGCGACGCCGATCTTCCACACGCGCCCGCCTGCAAAAATGTCGCCGCCGATATTCAGCAGAAAACCTTGCGGCGCCTTCGCAGCCGCAACCGCCGCCGCCTTGCTGATGATGTAGCCCTTGCCGAGCGAGTCCACATTCAGCGGCTGCGCCGTCGTGCGCGTCACCGTTTTCGCAGCGGCATCGAGCTTCCACGCCGGCACGCGCAGCGTCGCAACCGTGCGCTGGAGCACCGTCGCATCCGGCAGCGTGCCCGCCTTCTCCGCCGCACGCCACACGCCGATCAGATCGCCGAGATGCCCGTTGTACGCGCCGCCGGATTTCGCGTTCCACCAGTCGTAGCCGGCGAGCACCTCGATTAATTCCTGCGAGGCCGGCACCGTGCCCGTGGCCGCGTTCAGCCTGCTGATTTCACTCGCAGGATCGTACGTGCTCAGGATTTTCCGCATCCGCTCGATCTCCGCGAGCACCGCCGCCTCCACTGCCGCCGCCTGCTGCGCGTCGGCGGCTACAATCTTCAGATCGAGCGAAGTGCCGAGCACGCCCTCGTGATGAAAGGAAAATTCGCCCGGCTCCGCGGCGCGGAGGTTCGGCGGCAGGACGAGCGCGCAAAGCAGGAGGAACGCTTTCAGCATGGCGAGATGTCCTACTTTGTGTGCGGGGGAATTTCAAACTCTGATTCTCGCCAAGGCTGGCGCACCGCCACACGCAGCTTGCCCATCGCCACGTCGCGGCCATTGAATGCGCGCGATGCCCGACTCCCCACGGCCCACGAACATCCGCAGCCGCATCATCGGCGTCACGATGCTCGTCGCGTTCATCATGTATCTCGACCGCGTCTGCATGGCCGAGATCGTGAAGTCGGCCTCGTTCGCAGGGGACCTGGCGCTCGGCGAAAAGGAGACCGGCCGAATCCTCAGCGCGTTCTTTTTTGCGTACGCCCTCCTGCAAGTCCCCGCTGGCTGGGCAAGCGACCGCTTCGGCGCGCGCTCCACGCTCACGATCTACATCGTGCTGTGGTCGCTCTTCACGATCGCGACCGGCCTCGCCGTCGGCTTCGCCACCCTGCTCGCCGCACGGCTGCTGTGCGGGATGGCCGAGGCCGGCGCGTATCCCACGGCAATGGCGATGGTGCGAAAATGGATCCCGCTCGCGGGCCGCGCACGCGCGAGCGGAATGGTCGCGCTCGGCGGTCGCATCGGCGGCACGCTCGCGCCGTTCCTCACGATCTGGATGGTCGTCCACATGGGCGGCTGGCGTACTTCGCTGTGGATTGACGGCACCGCGGGCCTGCTCATCGCATTCCTCTTTTGGAAAATCGTGCGCTCCGATCCGCAGTCGCACCCCGGCGTGAACGCCGCCGAACTCGCGCTGATCGGCCGGCCCAAAATCGAGCCGCCCCTCACCGGGCGCGAACTCGGACACGCGCTGAAAAATTTCTCGAAGAGCGCAAGCCTGTGGTGCAATTCAGCCTATCAGGTGTTCGTGAACATCGGCTGGAGCTTCCTCATCACATGGCTGCCGACCTATCTCAAAAATGAGCACCACGTCGGCGAGATCGAAGGCGGCAGAATGGTCACCTGCGTGCTTGCGCTCGGCATGGCGGGCCAGTTCGCCGGCGGCTGGTATTGCGACTGGGCCACGCGACGGCTCGGGCTGCGCGCGGGCCGCGTGCTGCCGGTCGCGAGCGCCATGCTCGTGGCCGCGATCGCATACGCTTGCGCGCCTTTCACCGGCTCCGTGTGGCTCTTCATCGCGTGCTGCGCCGCCGTCTCCTTCTGCACCGATCTCGCGAATCCCGCGATGTGGGCCTTCATGGGCGACGTGGGCGGACGCGCCACCGCCGCCGCGGGCGGCTGGGGCAACATGTGGGGCAATCTCGGCGCGAGCGCCGGCGCGCTGCTCTTCCCGTGGCTGAAGGCGCACGGCGGCGGCGACGGAAAGTATTTCGTCTTCTTCACCCTCGCCACCGCGATGCTCCTCGCCGGCCTCGTCGTCCTCCCGATGAATGCGACGAAGAAGCTCCTGCCAAACGAAAGGTGACGACACCCGCAGCGGCCTCTCCACCGCTCCACATTCTTCATACCGTTTTCCGCAACTGCCGCGCTTCCACAACACATCGCCATGACGATGCCATATCCGCCGTGGAATGCAGACGCTCATGCACCACCTGCTTACTGAATTCTGTTCCGCATGATCAAAAGCCGTGCGGCGTTCCTTGCTGTGCCCTGCGGCTTTGCTACGGTCGCCCGGATGTCCCCGCTCGTCCGAATCGCCGCCGGTTTGTGCCTTTCCTGCACCGCTGCCATCGCGGGCACTGCCGCCAAACCCGACGAAGACAAGACCGCCCGCGACATCTTTTCCTACGACACGAGCTACACCGGCGGCGGCAGCCTGAAGAACAACGCCACGGGCCGCGGCGACTCGCACTACACCGACTTCACCTACGACCACCGCTTCCCCGTTTCCGGGAAATGGTATTTCCGCACCGGCTTCGAATACGAGCGATTCGACTTCGGCGGCTCGCAGGCCGGCCTGCCGAACCACCTCCAGGCAGCCTTCGCCCACCTCGCGCTCGAATACATCGTGCAGGATCACGCCGGCGCAGGCATCAGCATCGAGCCCGGCTTCTATTTTCAAAACCGCGTCGGCATCGAATCATTCGACGTGCCGTGGCGCCTCTGGATCAGCTTCCCGTTGAAAAAGGACAGGCTCTTCGGCGTCCTCGGCGTCGGCGGTGCGCTCTACCAGGATCCCGTCGTTGCACCCGGCGGCGGCATCATCTGGCTCATCAGCGAAAAGGTCCGCCTCGAAGGCGTCATCCCAAAGCCCGCGCTCGTCGTGGACCTCTCGGACGACTGGGAACTCCGCATCCACGGGGAGCTGCTCTTCGAGAGCTTCCGCACCGACGACGTCATCCGCCCCTCCCGCGCCCTGAACCTCCACAATGCCGTCGTCGAATACAGCGAATACCGCGCCGGCGTGCAGCTCACCTGCAACCGATGGAAGCCCTTCGCCATCACCCTCGGCGGAGGCTACTCCTTCGAGCGTGAATTCCACTTCTTCCGCGCAAACCAGCGCCAGACCATCGGCGGTGCGCGGTATGCGAAAGTGGGCGTCGAGGCGAAGTTTTAGGCCGGGATGGGCAGGATCAGGGATCAGAAAAGGCCTCACGCACCGCTCATCCGCGCGACCCAAGTTCTCACGACATCGAACCCATGATACCCGGCTTTGGGCAGGCATGAGGGACGATTTTCCCGCTGCCACGCAGCCTTTTCCCGACATAGGTTTGACTCTTCCTCGTACAGGGGAAGCTCTTCCCGGTACGGGCCAGGCTTTCCGAGACCTGGTTTTGCCTCTTCCCCATATGGTTTTGTCCTTTCCCTGTACAGGGAAGCCTCTTCCCTACCTAGCTCACGCTCAAACCACCCAGTTTTGCCGCTTCCCTGTACGGGGAAAACATTTCCCCATATCGCTTTTCCCCTTCCCCGTACCTGCCAGCCCCTTCCATGTACGGGGAAATCTCTTCCCTGTACGTGGAAATGTTTTCCCTGTACATGGAAGGCCTTTCCCCGTACGGAAAAAAGCTCCCAAAATCCTGAAAAGCTGGGTTTCGGCACACATCCGCCTTGCGATCTCCCATGCGCCTGCGGCAGCGTCCCCGCCCATGCCTCCGGCAAAACCCTCCGCACTCGTGGATACTCGCGTCATCTACTGCGGGGACAATCTGGAACAGCTCCAAAAGCTCCCCGCCGCCTGCGTGGACCTCATCTACATCGTCCCGCCGTTCAACTCGCACCGCAACTACGAGGGTCCGGGCCGGACTGGCATCATCTGGGGCGAGATGAAGGAGAAGCGCAGCTTCGAGGACCGGCGCGAGAGCATCCTTGAAACTAGCCCAGCGCTTCAGCGCTGGGAATCGCGTCCAATTTACCCGATGCCAGTCCCGTCAGGGACGGAAGATTTCTGCCGTCCCTTGCGGGACTCACGCCTTGGTTTCACCCGTCACCCAGCGCTGAAGCGCTGGGCTATTGTCGGGGAAGGAATGCGCCCGCGCTGCGTGGAGATGGCCCGCGTGCTCAAGAAGACCGGCAATTCCTACTACCACTGCGACTGGCACGCCTCGCATTACTTTTCCTTGACTGGCACCGATAGATGTAATTGCAAATATGAGTGACCCGCGACGCAAACAGGGTGAGGAAACATGGTTTCGCCTCTTAGAGTGGACAAAAGACCAAGCCGCTTCCGAACGTCTGGCCGCATTGATCCTACACACCGAGAGTTTCCGCTCTATTGACCCAAGCCATCCTCTCGGTGGAAAAGATGGGCTCAAGGATATGGTTTGTGAACACAACGGCAAACGCTGGGTGGCGGCGGCATATTTTCCTCGTGGTCAGCAAACATTCAAAGACATCGAGAATAAATTCCAAGACGATGTAGCAGGGAGCCATAAAAATAACGCTCAAGGATTCATATTTATTACTAACCAAGAATTGCGAATAAAGGAGCGAGAAACACTCAAACTATATGACGCAAGCGTTGAAGTGGAAATATATCACTTGGAAAGGTTGAGTTCTATCTTGAATACTCCAGGGTGCTATGGAATACGGCTCGAATTTCTTGATATTGAGATGGAAAAGACGGAGCAAATCGCGTTTTTCGCCAACTTCCGTTCTTGGTTTCTTGAGCGGTTTGATCAGCAGCGTGAGCAATTACGTGAACAATTAGACAGAATCGAAGCAAGCCTAGTTCAGAACGGCCTAGTAGGAGGGGCACCGATGGATGCATTGCTGCAATCTCAAAGTTTGCTTGATTCAATAGCGCACCCGAGTTTGAGCATGTTTGGCAGCAGCGGCTTGCTGCCTTATGGGTTAACTACTGAACTTCCCCTCGCGCTTCAAAATCTAAAAGAACTCGAGGAGACATTCCTTCGTCTTACTAGCTTGTTTGGATTTACCGGACAATTGCCGTATGCGATGAGTGGCGATCTCGCCTTGGCGCTGCAAAATTTGAAGGAATTCGAGGAGACGCTCCAACGCGCCAGTAACTTGCTTTTGGCAATTTCTCCATTTGGAGGCTTACCGAATTCGGTTCAGAACAACCTTGACGCGTTGCTTCAATATGAAGGTGCCCTCGATCGTATTCTTGCAAAACAAAATTTGATTCAACTACCTTCTGTTTCGGAGGGTGGAGAAATGTAACAAGCAATGTCTCCGAGACGTCATCGCGCTCGACGGGCGCAGCTTCTCCGTCTCCGCTCTGACCGTCCACGGTGCGCCGGGCGCAAAAGGCGAATTCGGAACAGCAAAGGCGGGATTGCGGCATTTTCGTCGCTTGCGGCTGGGCCGTCCCCCTGCGATTGAACTCCCGGAAGTCCATGGAAACATCGCTGCCAAAAACGGGGAATCACGACGGCTTTCCGGGTTTTGACGGGGTGCGCTGGCTGGCGGCTTGGGCGGTTGTCTTTTCCCATTCCTATTCGATCGCGACTGACTCAAAGGTATTGGACCCGCTCACCAGCCTCCTCGGGGACGGCAATAGCTTCGGTAATTACGCGGTCCGCGTCTTTTTCATCCTCAGCGGCTTTCTCCTCATGCGCAGCTTGGATCATGAGAAGAGTGATCCGCTGCGTTTCCTTGCCAACCGTATCCTGCGAATTGTCCCGGGCTTTTGCTTTGCGATCATTGTCACGATCCTTGTCCTCGGGCCCTTTCTCTCCGGCCTCAACCTAAAGGAGTTACTCCTTTCCGACGATGCCTGGAGTTCCATCTATTGGTCCATCGCCGGCTTGGGCGATTTCAGCTCGCTCCCGGCGCACGCTTCCCGCTATCCAAGTCTCGCAGGCTTTGTCAATGGGTCACTGTGGTCCATTCCCTATGAAGTGGTCTGCTATCTCTTTCTGCTCTCGCTGCACATGCTCCTGCGCAATGCGAAGACAGTGGGGATCGTGGCCACCATAGCCAGTCTCATTGCCGTGCTCGGTCCGCGGATGGGCTGGGCCACTGCGGATATGGACGAGGGTGCCCATCTGTTCCAGCTCCCGGCCATGATGCTCGATACGACCCTCCCTTATTTCTGTGGGGGCGTCGCCTTTCATTCGATTCACAAGCGCTGGCCCTATTCCCAAAAAATCCTGGCCCTCTCCGCTCTCGTCCTTTTGGTCTCGGGATTCTTTCGACGCCAAGTCGAGTTCTTTGCCTTTTGCGGGCCCGCCTTGATTGTCTGGATTGGTCGCTGGGCCTGGATTTCGAGGCCCATGCGCAAGACCGGTGATGTCTCATACGGGATCTATCTTTTTGGCTGGCCGGTCGCTCTCGTCGCCGCGCTCAAGATCAAGGTTGCCAGCCCGCTCCTGGTTTTCCTTGCCAGCGTTCCTTTCGTTTTGCTCTTCGCCTATCTGATGCGCCGCTGGGTGGAGAAGCCCGTGAGCGATCGGCTCAAGCCCGCCTTATTGCGGCGGATCCCACGCTTCGCCACATTTCGCACGCCTGCCTCCAGTCTCTCCGGCCTCCAGCATTGGATTCACCGGCTGGCCTATTGGGGATTCTTCCTCGGTCTCGCCCGCTTCGTCTTATACCCATGGCCCGGCAGCGCCAATTGGTTTGGCGATCAGGTCTATCAGCTCGGGGGCCTCGCGTGCCTCGTCGCTCTCACTCTCCGCGTTGGCCAGCGGCAAAAACCAGTGTGAGCGAGGCCGGCTGCGGTTTTGCAGCTTCCGGGTTACTGGGATCGTTATTTGTGGAGGAGTGGCGCATTATCATTCCCGTGACCGTGCGCGAAATCCTCGACGAGCAGATCGCGCACAAGCTGGCGTAAGGAGCGCCTGTCCGGGCGGGCTTTCCATTTTCACTTTCCCGCCTTCGGCACCCAGCGCGGCTCGGCGAGGAAGAAGGGCGAGGCGACTCCATTACGGTAGGCGTCGAGCGCGCCGGGCGAGGAATTCACGCGCAGGTCGCTGTAAGTGCCCGCGTTTTCCTTCGTGGATTCGTCCACCTCGTCGGCGCTGTTCTGCCATCGCTCGTGCCAGAAGACGGCGGCCTTCAGGCGCGGGAATTTCTTCTCGTCCGACATCAGCTTGAAGCCGTCGCGGATCCAGCCGCCCTTGTCGCCGACCTTCGGAAATTCGCCGACTCCCCATTCGCAAAGCATGATGGGTTTGTTCGGGTCGAGCAGTGTCATCTCCGTGTAAGGCCAGTCTATGAGGCCGAAAAATGGTGCCCACTCGTGGTCGCTCACAAACTGGTTTCCGTAGAGGCTGAAGCCGATCCAGTCCACGTAGTCCGGGCCGGGGTAGAATTCCCGCGCCATGTTCCAGGTGTCATTTGGCAGCGAAAAATCCATCACGTGAAAGACCCACAGCACATTGTCCGCGCCGCGCGCGCGCACGCGATCCACGACGTGCCGCCACGCCTGCTTGAAAACCTCCGGCCCCTCGAAGCGCACAGGATCGGTACCGGGGATCTTGTTCCCCGCGCCGTAGTGCGAGCCGCTCCACGGGAACCATGTGCCGTTCATCTCGTTGCAAAATGAGACCATGATCGGCGCGGCGTGCGCTTTCGCGCCGTCGGCCCATCGGTCAATGTAAGCGTCGTGCTCGCCGGCGATGATGCGGCGCAGCGAATATTTGTCCGGCCCGAGTCCTTCCTTGTAAGGCCGGTCCCAAGGCGACCAGAACACGAGCGGGACCGAATTGTGCCGCGCGATGAGCCTCATGTTTTCAACCGGGAATCGCTCCTCCCCCCAGTACGACGACGACGCAAGGATCGCCTGATGCTTCCCGACCAGCGTCTCGAACGCCTCGATTTTTTCCAGCGTCACCTCGTCCTCGTGATCGCCGAAATCCGCATACGCGCCCGAGTAGATCCCGTGCTCGGGCACCGCGAGCCGCGAACGCTGCGCAAGCGCCTCGATCTCCGCGACGCTCTTCGCCTCCGGCGGGGCGGCACGCTTGCAGCACGGCAGCACGAGCAGCAGCAGGACGGAAACAATGTGGGGCGCGGTTTTCATGCGATCCGCTTTCACTGCGTCTTCCCGACCATCGCGGTGCGGTCCAACTTTCCCCAGCCGACGAGCGCGCCCTTCATGATGCGGTAGATGGATTTCCACACGACCCATGCAAGCAGCCAGCGGTACACGAAGCGCATCGGGATGATGAGCAGCGCGCGGACGAGAGGCTCCTCCTCCATCCAGCACGCGAGCGCGGCGAGCACGAGGTCCAGCCCGAGGAAGACGGCGAAGTACTGCCAGATGTCCAGCGCGCTTCCCGTCACGATCGAAAACACGAGCACGAGATCCACGAGCGGCACGAGCGCGACGAGCAGCAACTGGAAAAACCAGATGCCCGGCAGGCTGAACCACCCGAGCGCGCGGTAGCGCGGATTGAAAGTCATGTCGCGGTGCTTCCACAGGCACTGCATCGTGCCGAAGCACCAGCGGAACCGCTGCTTTGCCAGCCCTCGCCACGTCTCCGGCGCCTCGGTCCACGCGATCGCCTCGGGCGAATAATCCAGCCGGTAGCCGAGGCGATGGAAAGTGAGCGTGAGGTCCGTATCCTCCGCCAGCGTGTCGTGGCTGAAGCCGCCCGCCTCTTCCAGCGCGCTGCGGCGGATCGCGCTCACCGCGCCGGGGATCACGGTGATGCAGTTCCACTCGCTGTAGGCGCGGCGATCGAGATTGAAGCCGCATGCGTATTCGAGCGACTGGCAGCGGGTGACGAAATTCCGCCGGTTCCCGACCTTCGCGTGGCCGGAGACCGCAGCGATCTTCGGATCCTCCAGCCGCTCGATGAGCGCGCGAATCGTCTGCCGTTCGAAGTGCGTGTCCGCATCGAGAAAAACGAACACGCCGTGTTTTGCATTTGCGATCGCATTCGTGAGCGCCGCGGATTTTCCCGCATTTGCCTGCCGCACAAGCCTCACGCGCGGCTGCCATGCGATGAATCGCCGCACGACCT
Source organism: uncultured Spartobacteria bacterium (assembly GCA_903882875.1). Taxonomy (GTDB): domain Bacteria; phylum Verrucomicrobiota; class Verrucomicrobiia; order Chthoniobacterales; family Chthoniobacteraceae; genus SXWH01. The sequence goes on from CAIRYQ010000030.1 coordinate 18,795, forward strand.
CCGCCGTGTCATCCGTCGAGCCGTCGTCCACCACGATGAACTCGATCTCCCCCGGATAGTCCGTGTCCACGACCGCGCGCAGCGTGTGCTCGATCACCTTGCCCTCGTTGAACGCCGCAATCAGCACGCTCACCGCAGGCGCGCGCGCGGCAAATGCGGCATCCGGCTCCGCGGTGGTGCGTGCGTGGTGTCGGCGCGCGAGCCAGATCACGAGCAAGGTGCGCGCGACCGTGAGCACCGTCGCCGCAATCATGAACGCCCAGAAAAATTCCACCACGCTGCGGCTGATCGGGAACGCCGCGCTCGACACAAAACGCCAGAATCCCCACTCGCTGCTCGCACTCGCAAGCGGCATCAGATCGTCGTGCGGGATGTTCAGCAGTTCGCCGATGGAGACGATCTGATCCCCTCGCGCCTGGAGCCAGTCTATGATCCGCGGCAGCGCCTCCACCGTCTGCGAACGATCACCGCCCGCATCGTGCAGGAGGATGATATTGCCGTCCTTCCGCTGCTCCTTCACGCGTTGCAAAATCACATCGGCACCCGGCCGCGACCAATCCTGCGGATCGATCTTCTCCAGCACGATCGTGTAGCCCATTTCGTCACTCTCCGCGAATTTCAGCGGCATAAGCTCCTCCAGCCGGCTGGGCGTCGAGTCCGCGTTGTAAGGCGGGCGGAACAGCGTCGTACTGCGCCCCGTGAGGCTCTCAATGAGCCGCTGCGTCGCATCAAGTTCGAGGCGCATCCGCACCTGCGAAATCTTGGTCAGTTTCGCATGGGTGTACGTGTGGTTCCCGATCTCGTGCCCCTCCTCGACGATGCGTTTCACAAGCGACGGATTGAACTCGCCGTTATGTCCGACGATGAAAAACGTCGCCTTCACACCGCGAGCCTTCAGCACGTCGAGAATCTTGGGCGTCCACACCGCATCGGGGCCGTCATCAAACGTAAAGCTCACCTTGTGCGGGTCCGATGCGCCCTGATGATACAGCACCGGATACGTCGGGAAATCCGTGTACGTCCCCTGCATCTGCCCTTTGGAATCCATCCACAGCTTTCGCAATCCGTCGTCCATCGAGTCATCCACGGACACGACCTCGCCGCGGCCGATGTGCGTCACCGTCTGGTCCGCGCGCATCTTGCCGAGGGCCGCGAGCGCGCCTTTCCCCGGCTCGCCCTTCATCTCCAGCACGTCCCATATCTGCGGATCCTCGCTGCCAATCCGCCGGATGCCGACGCCGCCGAGTTTCGCCGTCCGCACCATCTTGAGCTGGTTGTAAAAAGTGATCGCGTCGAGAAACGTCACCGAGTGCTCGCCATACGGCTCGGAGTAAACGTAGCGCCCGTTGTATTCCGGCGGACCGACCGTGACGCCGTTCGCCTTGTCCAGCCCGGCGTAACTCGCGCGGCTCATCGCATCGCGAAAAGTGATCGTCTCCGCGCGATCCTTGCCGAGATTCCAATCGTAGCCGAACGCGCCGAGGCCCGCAATCCACTGGTCGCTGTCGCCGTAATTTCCGATCACCTGGAGCCAGCCCTGGAACCACTCGCGCGATGCGATCGGCCCCGGCGCGTCCGTGTCATCCGCCTCGTCGTACATCTGCGCGACAAACCGGTCCGCCGCATCATCCAGCGCCTCCAGATCGAGCGAGTCGAGCTGATCGCCGAGCGAGACGCACAGCCACATCTCGCGCCCCGCGGCGTGCAGTGCCGCGGACATCTCGGTGAGCAGCGTCGTGAACTCCTTCCTATAGGCCGGATCGAGCTGATCAAATTCCACCATCACGCCCGCCACCTTCAGCTCCACGAGTTTCGCCACGAGCAGCCGGATGAACCGCGCCCGATTTTCCGCGGGGCCGCGCGCGAGATTCTCGACCGCCTCCGGCTGCCAGCGGTCGCCCTCGAGATTCCGCAGCACCGGCATCACCGCGATGCCGCGCGCCGCGCAGAATTCCACCAGCGCCGGATCGCCCGCTGACACGAGCCGGCCTTCCGTTCCGACGATCGAAAGCCACTCCGGCGCGAGATGCGTGAGCTGGCCCGCATGATCGTGCAGCGAGGCGAGCGCATTCGGATCGGTGTCGGAATAAAATCCCAGCCGCACCTCGCCCGCCGGACGAGCCGACACTTTGCCAGTCACCGCCCGCATCTGCGCGAGACGCGCGGGCACGCTGCGCGACTTGTCGAGATAGGTCTTCCACTTTTCCGCGTTCCGGTTCGGCGCAGTCTCGGGATGCTTCGCTATGTCCGTCTTGAGCTGCCCCTTCAGCTCGCGCACCGAGGCCGGCAGCCGCAGCGCGGGATGAATCAGCAGCGACCAGACCGTGAGCACGATGCCTGCGAGCAGCGACACCAGGCCGAGCAAAAGCGCGAGACGCATCCGCGGCCAGCGGCGTCCCCGCGGATCGAGAAAGACGAAGCTACCGCGCCGTGGCATTCCCGTTTTCCCCGCCGGTGGCCCGCCGGTGCGCCCGCCGGCGGGCGGACGGAAGCTTCTGTGAAATACGGACCGGTGACATTGCCGCGCATCCTACGACGGGGAGATCCATTCGCAAGCACGCCGCTGTGTCCCGAAACAAATCCACCTCTACCGTTCGCCCGGAAACGGATCGGCGGAGAGCCGTGCACCGACTTCCTCCGCAGTCCACGGGCCGGTCCCGGGAAATGTCCGCGCAATCACCGGCTTGAAGGACGCGCACGCGAGGAGCATCAGCGCCACGCCGCAGCACAGCGCGGAATCCGTGAAACGCAGCCAGCGCCCCGCCTCGCGCATGGGCACGAGGATACGATGCACACGCTGTTCGAGCTTGCCACGGCCAGGCGCGGCCATCGCGAGAGATGCGGCCCCGGCAAGACGCGATCCCTGCGCGGCAGCTCCCATCTTCCACAGCACCGTCGCGTAATCCGCCGGTGCGGCGCCGCGCGAGACGACGAGCGCATCGCACGCAAATTCACGCTCCACCGCGAGGTGCCGGTGCAGCAGCCACACGAAGGGATTGAACCAATGGATCGCGCACGCAATCTGCCCGAGCACGTGCGCCCACAGATCGCCGCGGCGGAAATGGCCGAGCTCATGCAGCAGCACGAGCCGGCGCTGCGCGTGCGACCAGCCCGCGGCCTCGTCCGGCAGGAGCACGGCGCGGCGCAAAAGCCCCGTCGCGCTCGGAATGAATCCCGGCCCTGCGAAAAGCACCCGCACATTCCCGCGCAGCCCGAGCGTGCGACGGCATTCGATGAGCAGCTTCCTCCACGCCCGTCCCCGCACCGGAAGCGACCGTCGCACAAACCTCGCGATCACAAACATGCCCGCAAGCGTGCGCACGAGAAGCAGCGAGGCGACGGTTCCAAAAATCCCGATGAGCCAGGGAGCGGACCATCCGCCCGCAGCAGCCGCCCACCGCGTCACGATTTCCGGAGCTTTCACATCCATGCCCGGAAGCGGTCGCACGAGGCCGACGCCGAGCGCGACGAGCACCGCGAACGCAATCACCGGTACAATCTGCACCACCCGCCGCAGCCGCAGCCGCAAACCCGACGGGCACAGCATCACGCACACGGAGGCCGTGCCCGCGACGACGACACTGCGAAAAAGCCAGTCGTGAAATGCCACGAGGTTCATTTCTTTTTCTTCTGATCGATCAGCTTCCGGATCCGGGCCAGCTCGTCCGAATCCACGTCCTTCGGATCGAGCAGCGTCGCGACGAGGCTCGCCGGGCTGTTGTTGAAAAATGTGGAGAGCAGCCTGCGCAGCGCGCTTTTTCCGGCCTTCTCCTGCGATGCGACAGGCTCATACACGTATCGCTTTCCGTCGCGCTCGTGGCGGAGGTGGCCCTTGTTCACGAGGACGGCGAGCAGTGCGCGCACCGCGGAATAGCTCGGCGCGTCCGGCAGGCTTCCGTGGATTTCCATCACGGTCGCACGGCCTGCGCGCCAGATGACGTCCATGATCTGCCGCTCGCGGCGGGAAAGCGGATCGTGGTCGTGACGGCTTGCTGGCATGGCTGCGAAAATCGGCTGCTCGCGGCGGACGGTCAAGCCAAATGCTGCTTTTTTAGCAAAAAGAACTTGCCTCCATCGGAACATACTGCTGTTTTTTTAGCACATGAAACACCTCGTCATCGTCGCCATCGCCGCCGCACTTGTTTGCTCCGGCTGCTCGTCCTACGTGAACTCCCCCGCAGCCACCCGCGCACGCGATGCGAAGCGCGCCGAGTTCTCCGACCCGCTCATCGCGCGCGCTGCGAATGCAAAGCCCACGATGCAGTTCCCCGCAACGATCGCCATTGCGCCGAACGACCACGGCGTGCGCGAGCATGTCCGCGCGCTTTCCGCATTTGGAAAACTCGACGCGCTCAATTCGCTCCCTCAGCTCGCGCGCACCACGGTCATCAGCCCAACCATCATCGGCGAGACGGATCACGAGCACCGCATCTCCGCCGACCTCCGGCTCCGCGAGGCCGCGGCAAAACTGCACGCGGACGCCGTCCTCTTCATCGCGATCGAGACGCAGGCGACCGACGGACGCATCATCGCGCCGCTCACCGAACTCTCGCTCGGCCTGCTGCCGAACAAACGCTACGAGCTGATCGCCACCGCATTTGCCGCGCTCGTGGACACGCGCACCGGCTACGTCTATGGCACGGATGAAAAGAGCCGCGCAAAGTCGGGCATCACGATGGCGTGGGGCAGCAGCGACGTGGTTCAGCGCGCCCGATCAAAAGTCGAGCGCGAGGCGACGGAGAAACTCTTCGCAGACTTCCCGGCGTTCTGGCGCGGCATCGTGGCCACGCACCGCCGGTGACGCGCACGGCAGGGAGTGGAAAGTTGAGAGTTGAGAGGCGTGCCTGCGACATGACACCATTGCCTTCAGACGCAGCGCATCCACGCGAAGCACACGTGGCGCACCCAAACACTTCAGCCATCCATCAGCTCTCAACTTTCCGCTCCCGACACCCCTGATGAACCTCGCCCGCGCAGCACTCCTCCTGCTTGCCGCCATTCTCGCCGGATGCGCGACGCAGACTAGGGAACGCCCGGAAGCCGCACGCAGCCGCGGCCTCACGCCCGCGCTGGAACGCCCCGGCCTCGGCACGTCGTGGGGCGAGCAGCGAGAGTCATGGATCGAGCCCGCGCCGTTCGCGCGCTCGTCGGCAGAGCGGCCCGCGGCGCAGGCGCGCATTTTCTACAACGACCGCGAGGGCGCGGATGCGATGCTCGCCTTTCTCGGCGGCGAACCGAAACACTGCGAGAGCCTGCATCTCACGGCGGGCCCGCTGCTGCGCCTCGGCCTGCGCGGCGGAAATGGCGAATGGCTCGCGTGCCGCGAGTCGCACGGTCGCCACATCGCGACCGCCGACCACGGTTCGCGCTACGAGATCGTGCTGAAAAATGACGCGCGACGCGCAGTGGAAGTTGTCGTGAGCGTGGACGGCCTCGACGTGATGGACGGCAAGCCTGCGTCGTTCAAAAAGCGCGGCTACGCCCTCGCGCCGTTCGAGACGCTTGAAGTCTGCGGATTCCGCACCAGTGCGTCCACCGTCGCCGCATTCCGCTTCGGCGGGATGTTCGACAGCTACGGCCACCGGCGTCACGGGAACACCGCAAACGCCGGCGTCGTCGGTGTCGCGGTCTTCGAGGAAAAGCGCCGCCCCGGCGCGGATACCGGCGATCCAAAGGACCACGCGTGGCGCGCCACCGCCACGCGCCCTCCCGCTGTCGCCCACGATTTTTCCACACCGCCCGAGGCGTGAGGGAAGCGCCGTGCCCGCGCACATCCGCGAGCGCGTAATTGCCAACGGAACACCGCGCCATCATGCTCGCACGAATGTCCGCTCCCCTGCCCCGCAAGCGTTGGTATCGCGTCCTCTACATCCAGGTGCTCATCGCCGTGGCGCTGGGCATCGTCGTCGGGCATAATTGGCAGGCGATCGGAAAGGCGGCCGTACGCAGCGGAATTTTCGGCGCGGGCTTCGCGTGGCCGGATGTCGAGTCGGCGATGAAGCCGCTCTCGGACGGTTTCATCAAACTGGTGAAGATGATGATCGCGCCGATCATTTTCTGCACCGTCGTCCACGGCATCGCCTCGATGGGCGACCTGAAAAAACTCGGCCGCGTCGGGTTGAAATCGCTGTTCTATTTTGAAGTCGCCTCGACGGTCGCGCTCATCATCGGCCTCGTCGTCGTGAATGTGATGCAGCCGGGCGCTGGATTCCACCACACCGCGTCCGCACACGAAATCGAGCTGGCGCAAAAATTTGCAACCAAGGCGCACGCCCTGAGCACGAAGGATTTTCTGCTCAACATCATCCCCGACACATTCCTCGGCGCGTTCACCTCCGGCGATCTGCTGCAGGTGCTGTTCATTTCGCTGCTCACCGCCTTTGCCCTCACGGCGATGGGCGGGCGCGCCCGGCCCGTGCTGAATGCCATCGAATATGCCTCGCAGCTTTTCTTCGGCGTGATGCGGATCGTCGTGAGGCTCGCACCCATCGGCGCGTTCGGCGCGATGGCGTTCACCATCGGCAGCTACGGCCTCGGCGCGCTCACCAATCTGCTGAAGCTGATGGCCGGCTTTTACCTCACCGCGGGATGCTTCATCGTGTTCGTGCTCGGCGGGATCGCGCGCTCGTGCGGCGTGTCCATTTTCCGCCTGCTCGCGTACCTCAAGGACGAACTGCTGCTCGTGCTCGGCACCAGTTCGTCCGAGACGGCGCTGCCTGGGCTCATGGAAAAAATGCAGCGCCTCGGCTGCTCACGCTCCACGGTCGGCCTCGTGGTGCCGACCGGCTACAGTTTCAATCTCGACGGCACGAACATCTATATGGCGATGGGTGCGATCTTCCTCGCGCAGGCAACGAACACCCCGCTCGATCTGAAACACCAGATCGGCCTGCTGCTCATCGCGATGATCACCTCGAAAGGCGCGAGCGGCGTGACTGGCGCAGGCCTCATCACGCTGGCCGCAACACTTTCCGCCGTGCCGAGCATTCCCATCGAATCCCTCGCGCTGCTCGTGGGCATTGACCGCTTCATGAGCGAATGCCGCTCGCTCACGAATTTCATCGGCAACGGCGTGGCAACGATCGTGATCAGCCGTTGGGAAAAGGAAGTCACGCCCGAAACCTTGCGCGAGAATCTGCGCAACCCGCCACCGCTAATCCCACACTTTGCGGAGGAATCCAAACCGGGCACCGGGCACTGAGCACTCTTGCCCGATCGATAGAGCGCCAGCCTCCTTGCTTCGGCGACTGCGGAGGTTTCGTCATTGCCACCGCCCGCGCCGCCCGCCACTCGTCTCGCATGACTTTGATTGACGGAAAAGCCATCGCACAACGCATCAACGAGCAGACCCGCGCCGCGGTCGCGGAACTCACTGCGCGCGGCGTGAAACCGGGGCTCGCGGTCGTCGTGGTCGGCGATGATCCCGCGTCGCACGCGTACGTCCGAAGCAAGGAAAAGACCTCCACGGAACTCGGGATGCACAGCGTGAAGCACGCGCTGCCGCACGACACCACGCAGGCGCAGTTGCTCGAAGTAGTCCGCACTTTGAACAACAACCCGGCCATCCACGGCATCCTCGTGCAGTCGCCGCCGCCGAAGCACATTGACGAGCGCGCCATCGTCGAGGCGCTCGACCCGCGCAAGGACGTGGACGGCTTCCATCCCATCAACGTCGCGAAGCTCGCGCTCGGCGATGCGGACGCCTTCGTCCCCTGCACACCGCTCGGCTGCCAGCGGCTGCTCATCGAGAGCGGCATCGAGACGGCGGGCGCAAATGTCGTCGTCCTCGGCCGCAGCATGATCGTCGGCAAGCCGATGGCGCTGCTGCTCATGAACAAAGGCCGCGGCGGCGATGCCACCGTGACCGTCGCGCATTCGCGCACGCGCAATCTCGCGGAAGTGTGCAGCCGCGCGGACATCCTCATCGCGGCCATCGGCCAGCCGGAATTTGTGAAGGCGAACTTCGTCCGCGAGGGCGCGGTGGTGATTGATGTCGGCATCAATCGCGTGGCTGATCCGTCGTCGGCGAAAGGCTCGCGGCTCGTCGGCGATGTCGCATTCGCCGAGGTCGCGCCGAAGTGCAGCGCCATCACGCCCGTGCCCGGCGGAGTCGGCCCGATGACCATCGCGATGCTCATGCACAATACGGTGCTTGCCGCGCAGAGGATCTCACGGTGATCGGCGGCGCGCGGACTTCGCCGGTGAACATCACGCGCACCGCCATCGTCCGACTCACGCTCGCGACCGCGGCGTGGGGACTGAGCTTTCCGACGGCGAAGGCAGTGATGCTCGCGCAGGCGACCGCCGCGCCAGGACACGCCGAGTGGTTTCACGCCGCGCTCATCCTTTTCAACCGCATGGTGCTCGCGACTCTCGTCATGCTCGCGCTGCTCGGTGCGCGGCGTCGCGGCTTCACGCGGCTCGAAGTGCGGCAGGGCCTCGAACTCGGGCTGTTCGGCGGGCTCGGCATGTTGCTCCAGACCGACGCGCAAAACACCATCGCCGCGAGCACGTCCGCATTCTTCACGCAGTTCACGTGCATCTTCGTGCCGCTCACCGTCGCGCTGCGCTCGCGGCGGATGCCGTCGCTGCTCGTCATCGGCGCGTGCGGGCTCGTCATGGCCGGATGCGCGGTGCTGAGCGGCGTGGAGTTTGGAAAAATCCGGCTCGGCCGTGGAGAATGGGAGACAATCGTGAGCGCGGTCCTTTTCACCGGGCAGATCCTCTGCCTCGAGCGCACGCGCTTCCACGGCAACGACTCGGGCCGCACATCCACCGTGATGTTTGCAGTGAAAGGCACGCTGCTCGCGACATTCGTGATCGCAGGCGGGTCGCGCGCCGCGGCGCATGTGTACGCCTCGCCCGCAGTGCTCACGCTCACGGCGCTGCTCACCGTCGTCTGCACCGTGTACGCGTATTTCACGATGACGCACTGGCAGCCGCGCGTGACCTCCACGCAGGCCGGACTCATCTATGCGACCGAGCCGGTATTTGCGTCCGCGTGGGCGCTGTTCCTGCCTGGCTGGTATTCGCGCTTCGGCGGATTTTCCTACGCGAATGAACACGTCACCTGGCAGCTCTTCGCCGGCGGCGCGCTCATCCTTGCCGCAAATCTCCTGCTCATCGCACGCCCCGATCAGCCAAAGCACGGCGATACGCCGGCAGCGACGTGAGCCGCAGCGATTGGAGCAAAGTCGTCGCCGCGACGAACACGGCGTGAAATGGTGCGGCGAATGCCCTCGGCACTCGACACATCTCGCCGCGGGCCGTTAGCGTTCGCGGCCTTACAAAAAATGATCAAACCCGTCCGACACGTCCACTTTCTCGGCATCTGCGGCACGGCGATGGGGGCGGTGGCGGCAGCGATGAAGGAGCAGGGCTTCACGGTGACCGGATCGGATGAAAAAGTGTTTCCGCCGATGTCGGATTTTCTCCGCGAATGCGGCATCGCGCTGAAGGAAGGCTACTGCGCAGCGAACATCCCCGACGACGCGGATCTCGTCGTCGTCGGCAACGCGATCGGGCGCGGCAACGCGGAGCTCGAGGCGGTGCTGGATCGGCGACTCGCGTACCAATCGCTGCCCGAGACATTGCGACATTACTTTCTGCGCGGACGGCGGAATCTGGTCGTCGCCGGCACGCACGGAAAAACTACGACGGCGGCGATGCTCACGCACATCCTGCGCAGCGGCGGGCTGAATCCCGCGTTCATGATCGGCGGCATCGCGGAGGATCTCGGCAAGGGCGCGAGCCTGCACGATTCGGAGACCGTCGTGATCGAGGGCGACGAGTATGACACGGCGTTCTTCGACAAGGGGCCGAAGTTCGCGCACTACCTGCCGTCGCTCGCGATCCTGAATGCCGTCGAGCTGGATCAGATGGACATCTATGAGAATCTCGCCGCGGTGAAAAAGGCGTTCGGCCTGCTCATGCGCGTGCTGCCGGAAAACGGCGTGCTCATTTTCAATGCCGACGATCCGAACTCGCGCGAAGTCGCCACGGCCTCGCGGACGAAGATCAAATTTGCAGCGGGCCTCGGTGCGGATGCGGATGAAAAATCGCGCGCGACAGATCTCCGCCACGAGCCGGAGGCATCGCACTTCACGCTGCTCGGCACGCGCTTCTCGGTGCCGATGGTCGGGGAAATCTACGTGCGCAACGCGGCGATGGCGATCCTCGCTGCGCACCACTGCGGCGTGCCACTCGATGTGATTCAAAGCGCGGTCGCAAGTTTCCGCGGCGTGCTGCGGCGGCAGGTGCTGCGCGGCGAACGCGACGGCGTGCGCTTCATCGAGGATTTCGGCAAGCACCCGACCAACATCCGCGAAACGATCAAGGCGCTGCGGCACCGCTTCCCCGGTGCGCGCGTGTGGGCCGCCGTGGACCCGCGCTCAAACACGATGTGCCGCGCGGCGATCCAGCACGATCTCACGGATGCCCTCGCACACGCCGACGGTGCGCTCATCGGCCCCGTGGACCGGCCCGAGCGCTTCGGCCCCGGCCAGGCGCTCGATCCCGCGGGCGTCGCGCGCGATCTGATCACGCAGGGCCGGCGCGCATTTTCCGAGAGCGGGCCGGATGCGATCGTCACACGGCTCCGCGAAATCACGAAGCCCGGCGATGTGGTGGCGCTTTTCAGCAGCGGCAGCTTCGGGGGGATTTACGACAAGCTGCTGCCACGCGGGTAGCAGCATCGCAGCATCGCCGCCCGGCAAATTTTCAAAACCGCCGCTGCCGCCGGCCGGCCATCGTCCGCACGATGGAGCCAGTAGAAATCCGGCGGCGATTTCCCTCGGCCGTCTGAACTCCGGCAGCGGGACAGATGCTGGGCAGATCATGGATTCTCTGGCGCATGGATTGCTGATAAATAACCCCATGTCCTCAGCCACAGACAGAACCTGCCTTCAAAAATCGGCATCCCGGCTGAACAATCTCCTCCAAGTCATCACGCGTTCATCCACCGCCCTTGAGCCAATCTGCGGGGAAAATGCCGAGGCAAGACGCCATCTCAACGCACTCGCCACCGGCCTCGCGGGTGCCAGGCTGGTGGTCGGCGATCTGCTCAAGCAACTCGAGGCTCCACCGGCGGAGCCGCCACCGGAAGCGACGCGCGCAGTCGTGGCACAGGATCCACAGCCTGCCGTGACGACAGCCACACCTTCCGAAACCGCGGCACCACCGGACACACGATCCGCCATTGAGAATCCCGACGGAGAAAAGGAACTCGTCCTCATCATTGATGACGAGCGGACCATCGTCACCTACGTCACGGAGACGCTCACGCGGGACGGCTACCGCGTCATCGGCTGCATCAATCCCTTTGAAGCGATCGAAGCCTACAAGCGGTCCAAGGATTCGATCGCCCTCGTGATCCTCGACTACACGCTGCCGATCATGAACGGCCAGGAAGTCTTCGACGAACTGCGGAGCCTGAATCCCCGCGTCGCCGTCATGCTCAGCAGCGGATTCGCCGAGCAGAAGGACGTGAATTCGATGCTCGCGCGCGGCCTCCGCGGCTTCCTGCCGAAGCCCTACACCCAGGAACGTCTGCTCGCCCAAGTCCGCTCCACCATCGCGGCGTCACGCGTAGGAAGCTCCATACCGCCCGCCACTCCAGCAGCGCCACCTGTGGCTGTGGAGGTTCCAGGAGCGGCGTGAATCAAACAACCGGCCCGCGACGTCGCGGCGGTGATCGTTTGCCTGCGGCAAGTCTCCGGCCTCATCCCGGCTGGCGGGAATAGGTCGGAACGAACCACACGAAGTTTCTCTGACTCGGCTTGTCTCTTTGCGCCTTCGCATTTTCGCGCGAGGCACTTTTCCCGGCCTCTCAGGGCTTCACCTCGAAGACCATGATGATCTGCCCGCGCGCGTTCACAGGACCAGCGATGAAAAGGGGCTCACCTGGGCCGAGCATGTCCTCGTACTTCAGCAGCAAACGTTTGTCCTGGAAAAACTCCATCTTCACTCCGTACCCGATGTGCAGGCGCGTGGCCTGGACGCTCAGCCAGAAATTCTTGGTCGGCACGAGCCAGTGTTCCTTCTCTCCTTGCATGGCCTTCGTTTCAGAGCCGACGATTTTGAACTGATCGTAACCGAGGAACTTTGTGAGTTTTGCGGCAAAGGGGGCGAGTTCCGGCGGCAGCGGCACGGGCTTCGTGCCTTTCTCCGACTTGGTCGCGATCACCACGGCGCTCCACACCTTGCCCTCCGCCGCGGGCATGAATGAGAAGGGCTTCTTCATCTCAGTGTGCGGCGGCTGGGCCACTGCCCGCGCCGCTGCCACGAACCATGTGCCGAGCGCAAGAATCGCGGGGCTACTCAAGCGCATAATCATCCGGGAGCGGTTCCAGTCCATCAATCCAAATCATCTTGAGGCCCTCCGCATCGAGCACCGTCGCGCCGAGCAGCCGGTCGCCCGGCGTCAGCGAGGTCTCCAGCGCGGCATATCGCTCCTGCTTTTCACCTTCGCCGCCGCCGCGCACAAATGCCGCCCATACAGCGACCGCGGCGACGAGGCAGGCTGCGCCCGCAAAGGCGAGGCGCCACAGCGAAAACAGGCCGCGCCCGTTCGCGGGAGCGGCTGGCACCGACACCGGCGCCGCGGCGATTTCGCGCAGGATTGATGCGTTGAAAAACTCCGGATTGCGGAGTTTCGGAGCGGGCGAATGCCGACGCACGGCACCGATGATCCGCGTGTGAACCGCGCGCTCGGCGGCGGCATCGGGGTGCTCGCGCTCGAATGCGGCGGCGTCCGGAGCCGAGAGTTTCCCGTCAAGGTAGGCTGTCCATTTTTCCTCGGGCGATGATGGCAGTTCAGAGTTGTTCATGGACGTCGCGGAGCATGGTTTGGAGTTTCCGGCGGGCGTAAAATAACCGTGACATCACGGTACCGATGGAACAGCCGATCGCATCTGCAATTTCGTGGTATTCCATGCCGTCGAGTTCGCGCATGACGATCACCGTCCGGTGCTCATCGCTGAGCCTGGCGATGGCCTCGTCAATGCGCTTGCGAATTTCCTGATCGGCGAGCTTCACCGCGGGCTCGACCACGGCCTGCGGCGCGGTCACTGCGCCGGGAGCGATGCCGGGCAGCCCGACCGAGTCGTCAAACTCCTGCCCGCTCTCGATTTTTTTCCGGCGCAGCCAGTCGAGCGCCACATTCGTCATGATGCGGTAGAGCCATGTGAAAAATGACGACTGCCCTCGGAAATTGGCCAGGCTGCGCCACGCGCGCACGAAGCCGTCCTGGGTGAGATCCCAGGCGTCCTCTTCGTTTCTGACCATCTGGTAAATCATGGAAAAACAGCGTTGGCGGTGGCGGGTGACGAGTTCGTTGAAAGCCTGCGTGTCCCCGGCGCGGCACCGGGCGACGAGTTCAATATCGCCCGGCCCCTCGGCAGGGACATCGGCTTCAGGCTTGGACGGGGAATCGCTCAATCTATTCAGTCGCGCCGGGGATTTCAGAGCCCTAGCGCCCGCCGCGCCGACGGCGGAACTCCGAACGGCACTCACCCATCTTGCTCACGATGCCGTCGCGGATCGAAAAAATCCGCCCCCTGAGCATCTCAAGCTGCCCATCCCCGAGCAGCCGTTCGTCGTGCAGCGTCACCGCCGCGTTCAGCGACACGGTGAGCGCACGCAGGCCCCGCTTGAGGTAGGCGATGCTCATCCCGAGTTCGTCAATGTCGTCGTCGTTCAGCGCCGCGGCGAGCTTGGCCGCGGTAAGCGTCGTCTCCTCCCGCAGCGTGATCGCCGCAGGGTGCTCGCGCACTTTTTCGTCTACGCGCACAAACATTTCATCCAGCTCCGCGCTGAAGGCGATCGTCTCGCGGTAGAGCGGGTGCTTTTCAAAGCCGAATGTCACCGGCTCCTCGGACGGCTCCACGTCATCGTCGGAAACGGCATCCTCAAACGACGACTCCACCTCGTCCTCCCAGTCGCGGGTCTCGCCTCCGATGAGATGAGTCCAGCCCATCTCGTGCGCAATGATCGCATCGCGGTCCGGGTGATCCATGTATTTTTCGAGCAGGCCCATGTATTTCTCGGTGCGACGCTCCTGCTCCTGGAGAAATCTCTCCCAGTCGTATTCGTCCCAGGCTTTGTCGGCATTTTCTTCCGGCATATCGCGCTACGTAACGCGCACTTTGCCGCAGCGCAAATGGGAATCTTCATCCGCGGCCCGCTTTGAAATTTCGGGAGTCGGCGGGCCAAGCGAAATTTCCTGAGAAAAAATCCTGTTGCGACGCGGGCAAGGGTGTTATGTGCCGCCGCCAATTTTGAAAAAACAGCCAGCATTCACAGAGCAACATCCCCTGAAAAAAACGGCGCATCACGAAGCGTCAGGCCGTGGAATTTTTGTATGGCTGAACGGCACAGTTGAGATATGAACATGCGCGGCTCTTTGCAGACCGACATCACCGAAATGAAGAACCAGGGACTTCCGCAGAAACAGGGACCAACGCAGAATCAGGGACTGCCCGAAAAGCAGGGACTCTATGATCCGCAGTTTGAACACGACGCTTGTGGCGTCGGGTTCGTCGTTCACATGAAGGGCAGGCAGTCGCACAGCATCGTGCAGAATGCGCTGACCATCCTCGTGAACCTCGACCACCGCGGCGCGACGGGTGCGGAGAAAAATTCGGGCGATGGCGCGGGCATCCTCATGCAGCTCCCGCACAAGTTCCTGAAGAAAGTCGCGGGCTTCCCGCTGCCGGCGCCGGGGCAGTATGGCGTGGGCAGCATCTATGGTTCGCCGGATGCGGCGGCGCGGAAAAAGGGACGCGAGCTTTTTGAACAGATCGCAAAGTCCGAGGGCCTCACGGTGCTCGGCTGGCGCGATGTGCCGACGGACAACTCGTCGCTCGGCCACACGGCGCAGGCGAGCGAGCCGTTCATGCAGCAGGTGTTCATTCAGCGCGCGGCGGAGATCAAGGACGACGCGACTTTCGAGCGAAAGCTTTACGTGCTGCGCAAGCTCACGCACAAGGCCATCCGCGGCGGAGGCGTGGACAAGTTTTGGTATGCGCCGAGCTTTTCGAGCCGCACGCTTGTTTACAAAGGCATGCTGATGCCGGAGCAGGTCGGGAAATATTTTCTCGACCTCGCGGACCCGGACATCGAGAGCGCGCTCGCGCTGGTGCATTCGCGTTTCTCGACAAACACGTTCCCGAGCTGGGAGCGTTCGCATCCGTATCGTTACATCGCGCACAATGGCGAAATCAACACGCTGCGCGGCAATATCAACTGGATGAAGGCGCGCGAGTCGCTGCTCGCCAGCCCGCTGTTTGATGACGTGAAAAAAATCCTCCCGATCGTGAATGAGGCGGGATCGGATTCGGCGATGTTCGACAACGTGCTCGAACTGCTCGTGCAGGGCGGGCGTTCGCTGCCGCATGCGATGATGATGATGATTCCCGAGCCGTGGGCCGGGCATGAGTCCATGAGCGAGGAGAAGAAGGCGTTTTACGAATTCCACTCCTGCCTGATGGAGCCGTGGGACGGCCCGGCGTCGGTCGCCTTCACCGATGGCACGATGATCGGTGCGACGCTCGATCGCAACGGTCTGCGCCCCTCGCGCTATTATGTGACGAAGGACGACCTCGTGATCATGGCGAGCGAAGCTGGCGTGCTGCCGGTCGCACCGGAGAATATCGTATCGAAAGGACGCCTGCAGCCCGGACGCATGTTCATCGTGAACATGGAGGAAGGCCGCATCGTTCCCGACGACGAAATCAAGAGCCGCATCGCGGGCGAAAAGCCGTACCGCCAGTGGCTCGACAAGCACCTCGTGCATCTTGCGGACATCAAGGACGGCGAACCCGTCGCGCCGCCGGATCACAAGACGATGCTCCAGCGCCAGCATGCGTTCGGCTATTCGTTTGAGGATCTCCGCATGTTGATGGTGCCGATGGCGCGCGATGGTGTGGAAGCCATCGGCTCGATGGGCACCGACACGCCGATCGCGGTGCTCTCGGAGCGTCCGAAACTGCTGTTCGATTATTTCAAGCAGCTTTTCGCGCAGGTCACGAATCCGCCGATTGACTGCATCCGCGAGGAGATCATCACGTCTTCCGTCACCACGATCGGCGCAGAGGGCAACCTGCTCAATCCGACGCCGGAGAGCTGCCACCTCATCGAGTTGAAGACGCCGATCCTCAGCAACGAGGAACTCGCGAAACTCAAGGCCGTGACCGACGGACAATTTTCTGCCGTCTCGATTCCGATCCTTTTCGATCCGCGCGGCGGTACTGCGGCGATGGAAAAGGCGCTTGATGAAATTTTCGCGCAGGCGGATCGCTCGATCGCGGCTGGCAAGAACATCCTTATCCTTTCCGACCGCGGGACGAGCAAGGACAACGCGCCGATCCCTTCGCTGCTCGCAGTGTCGGGCCTGCACCATCATCTCATCCGCAAAGGCACGCGCACGCAGGTGGACCTCGTGCTCGAAAGTGGCGAGCCGCGCGAGGTGCATCACTTCTGCACGCTCATCGGCTACGGCTGCGGCGCGATCAATCCCTACCTCGCATTCGAGACGCTCGACGACATGATCCGCCAGGGTCTGCTCGTGAAAGTGGATCACAAGACGGCGTGCAAGAACTACATCAAGGCCGCGACGAAAGGCGTGATCAAGGTCGCGTCAAAGATCGGCATCTCCACGATGCAGAGCTACCGCGGCGCACAAATCTTCGAGGCCGTCGGACTCAATCAGGCGATCGTGGACAAGTATTTCACGACGACCGCGACGCGCATTGAGGGCTCGGACATCGGCATCATCGCCACGGAGGCACTCGCGCGGCACAGCCACGCATTTCCCGACCGCCAGACGAACGGCAACACGCTCGAAGTCGGCGGCGAATACCAGTGGCGCCGTGAGGGCGAGGCGCACCTTTTCAATCCGCAGACGATCCACACGCTGCAAAAGGCGGTGCGCAGCGGGAGCTACGAGACGTTCAAGCAATACAGCAAGCTCGTGGACGAGCAGGTGAAGAACTTCTACACGCTGCGCGGGCTGCTGGACTTCAAGGCTCAGACGCCGGTGCCGATCGAGGAAGTGGAGTCGGTCGAGACGATCCTGAAGCGTTTCAAGACGGGCGCGATGAGCTACGGCTCGATTTCCAGCGAGGCGCACGAGGCGCTCGCCATCGCGATGAACCGCATCGGCGGCAAATCGAACACCGGCGAGGGCGGCGAAGATTCCGCGCGCTACACTTGGACAAATGAGCGCGGCGACTCGAAGAACAGCGCGATCAAGCAGGTGGCCTCGGGCCGTTTCGGCGTCACGAGCCTCTATCTCTCGCAGGCGAAGGAACTGCAGATCAAAATGGCGCAGGGCGCAAAGCCCGGCGAAGGCGGCCAGCTTCCCGGCGCGAAAGTGTATCCTTGGATCGCAAAGGTGCGGCATTCTACGCCCGGCGTGGGACTCATCTCGCCGCCGCCGCATCACGACATCTATTCCATCGAGGATCTCGCGGAGCTGATTCACGATCTGAAAAACTCGAACCGCCACGCACGTATCAGCGTGAAGCTCGTGAGCGAAGTCGGTGTCGGCACGATCGCCGCGGGCGTCTCAAAGGCGCACGCGGATGTGGTGCTCATCTCGGGTTTCGATGGCGGCACGGGTGCTTCGCCGCAGACTTCGATCAAGCACGCCGGCATCCCGTGGGAACTCGGCCTCGCCGAGACGCACCAGACGCTCGTGCTGAACAATCTCCGCTCGCGCATCGTCGTCGAGGCGGACGGCCAGATGAAGACCGGACGCGACGTGATCGTCGCCGCGTTGCTCGGCGCGGAGGAGTTTGGTTTCGCGACCGCACCGCTCGTCACGCTCGGCTGCATCATGATGCGCGTGTGCCATCTCAATACGTGTCCCGTCGGAATCGCCACGCAGGATCCGCAGCTCCGTGCGAAGTTCACGGGCGATCCTGAATACGCGGCGAACTTCATGCGGTTCATCGCGCAGGAAGTGCGCGAACTCATGGCACAGCTCGGCTTCCGCAAGCTCGAGGACATGGTCGGCCGCACCGACATTCTTGAAGCGCGCAAGGCCGTAGATCACTGGAAGGCGAAGGGCCTCGACTTCTCGAAAATCCTCTACCAGCCGCCGGTCGGCCCCGAAGTCGGGCGTTTCTGCACCGAGGCGCAGGATCACGGCCTCGAAAAATCCCTCGACCTCACGCAGCTCCTCGACATCTGCAAACCCGCCATTGAGCGCGGCGAAAAAGTGACGGCGACACTGCCGATCCGAAACGTCAACCGCGTGGTTGGAACGATCCTCGGCTACGAGATCACCAAGCGCCACTGGCAGGGACTTCCCGATGACACGGTGCATCTGAAATTCAACGGCAGCGCGGGCCAGAGCTTCGGCGCATTCATCCCGAAGGGCGTGACGCTCGAACTCGAAGGCGACGCGAATGACTATGTCGGAAAGGGAATGAGCGGCGGCAGGATCATCGTCTATCCGCCCGCCGGGTCCACGTTCACTGCGGAGGACAACATCATCGCCGGAAACGTTGCGCTCTACGGTGCCACGGCGGGCGAGCTTTTCCTGCGGGGCATGGCTGGCGAACGCTTCGGCGTGCGCAACTCCGGCGTGGATGCCGTCGTCGAGGGCGTCGGCGATCACGGTTGTGAATACATGACCGGTGGTCGCGTCGTCATCCTCGGACTCACGGGCCGCAATTTTGCCGCAGGCATGAGTGGCGGCGTCGCGTATGTGCTCGACGAAGCCGGTGACTTTGCCACGCGCTGCAACACGCAGATGGTCGCACTCGAAAAGGTCGAGGATCGCGCGGAAATTGACGCCCTTTACACGCTGATCAAAAAGCACGCGGACTACACGAAGAGCCAGAAGGCCTTCAAGGTGCTCGCGCTATGGGAGGAGACGGTGCCGAAGTTCGTGAAGGTCATGCCGAAGGACTACAAGCGTGTGCTGCAGGCGCTCAAGAAAGCGGAGGCCGACGGCCTCAGCGGCGACGACGCACTCAACGCAGCCTTCGAGGCCAATGCCCGCGATGTCGCGCGCATCGGTGGTGGCTAGGCGCAACAACAATTTCGACACGACAATGGGAAAACCAACTGGCTTCATTGAATATCTCCGCGAAATTCCGGCGGACCGCGCACCGCTCGAACGCGTTCGCGACTGGAGTGAATTCCATCTCCACATGCCCGAGCCAGCGCTCAAGACGCAGGGCGCACGGTGCATGGATTGCGGCGTTCCATTTTGCCACACCGGCACGCTCATCAGCGGCATGGCGAGCGGCTGCCCGATTAACAATCTCATCCCCGAGTGGAATGACCTCGTCTATCGCGGACTGTGGAAGGAAGCACTCGAGCGCCTGCACAAGACGAACAACTTCCCCGAGTTCACCGGCCGCGTGTGCCCCGCGCCGTGCGAAGGCTCGTGCGTGCTCGGCATCAATGAGCCGCCGGTCACGATCAAGAACATCGAGGTCGCAATTATTGACCGGGGTTGGGAGGAAGGCTGGGTCGTGGCCGAACCGCCGGCGAAGCGCACCGGAAAGAAAGTCGCGATCATCGGTTCCGGCCCGGCGGGACTTTCCGCCGCTGCACAGCTCAACAAGGCCGGGCACACCGTCGCCGTTTACGAGCGCGCGGATCGTCCGGGCGGCCTGCTCATGTATGGCATCCCGAACATGAAACTCGATAAGAACGAGGTCGTGCTCCGCCGCATCAAGCTGCTCGAAAGCGAGGGCGTGAAATTCGTCTGCAACACCGAGGTCGGGAAAAATTATCCCGCGGAAAAACTGATGGCCGAATCCGACGCCGTGGTCCTCGCGACCGGCGCGACCAAGCCGCGCGACCTTCCCATCGAGGGACGTGCGCTGAAGGGCATCCACTTCGCGATGGAGTTTCTCACCGCAAACACGAAGTCGCTTTTGGACAGGCACAAGAATGGCGACTTCATTGATGCGACTGCCAAGGACGTCGTCGTCATCGGCGGCGGCGACACAGGCACGGACTGCGTGGGCACCTCGATGCGCCACGGCTGCACGAGCCTCGTGCAGCTCGAAATCCTGCCGAAGTCTCCGGACGACCGCGCGAAGGACAACCCGTGGCCCGAGTGGCCGAAGGTTTACAAGATGGACTATGGCCAGGAGGAAGCCGCCGCGAAATTCGGCGACGACCCGCGCGTTTACCTCACGACCGCGACGAAGTTCGAGGGCGATGCGAACGGCCATGTGAAGGCCGTTCACACCGTGCAGGTCGAGTGGACGCGAAACGACAAGGGCCAGTTCATCCCGAAGAATGTTCCCGGCAGCGAGAAGGTGCTGCCCGCGCAGATCGTGCTGCTCGCGATGGGCTTCCTCGGGCCGGAGCAGCCGCTGCTTGATGCGCTCGGCGTCGAACGCGATCCGCGCAGCAACGTGAAGGCCGAATACGGCAAATACGGCACCAGCATTCCGAAAGTGTTTGCCGCCGGCGACTGCCGCCGCGGCCAGAGCCTCATCGTGTGGGCCTTCAATGAAGGCCGCGGCGCCGCACGCGAGTGCGACCGCTTCCTCATGGGCGCCACGGATCTGCCGTAGGCAATACCCGGACCTGCATCGCTCCCTCGAATTCAAAAGGGCACCCCGTGTCTTTGCGCACTGGTTTGACCTAATCGGTTCGGAATAGAAAATTGGGACGATTGCGGCTTGCGGAGCGGGCGTATCCTGTCCGAGAGGATCACCATGAATGCGCTTGGCCGTTCATTTTTCCAACGCGATCCGGTGACGTGCGCACGGGAACTGATCGGCTGCACGCTACGCTGGGGGGATTGCGCGGGGGTGATCGTGGAGACGGAGGCGTACGGTGCGCTGAACGACGAGGCGAGCCACATCTGGTCGCGACCGAGTGCGCGCGCGTTCGTCGCGAACCATCCGGCGGGCGCGGCGTATGTGTATTTCAACTACGGGATGCACTGGATGCTGAACGTGCTCGTGAAAGGCGGGAGCGAGGACGGCTTCGTGCTGTTCCGCGCGATCGAGCCGGTGGAGGGAATCGCGGCGATGACGCGGCGGCGCGCGAAGAATTCAAGTTTCAAAATCCAACGTCCGAAATCCAACTCGTGGCTATGCAGCGGGCCGGGGAAGCTCGCGCAGGCGCTCGGGGTGACGGGACGCGATCACGGGCGGGATTTTTGCGCGGGTGTGGGCGTGGGATTTTTTCCGTCCGCGACTGCGGTGGAGATCGAATCGGGAGCGCGCATCGGAATTTCGCGCGCTCAGCATCTCGCGTGGCGCTTCATGCTGCACGGGAGCGGACACGTTTCCGTGAAGCCATCCTCGAAGCTGCGGCTCCCGGAAAAAGAGTGAGGCCAGGCTGGACGAATCCAGCCTGGCCCCAAAAGGGTAAACCTCCCGGAGGGGAAGGTTACTTCCTGTAACCGTGGTGATGGTGCACGGTCTTGCCGTCCGGCGTCGGCGCCGGCGGAGGGGTGTGCTTCGCGCAGGACGCGAAGCCGAAGCTCATGGCCGCGAGTGCGATGATGGTGAGAATACGCATTTTATAGTGTCACCCCCTTCTGTGCTGGTTGCATGTGGCGGGGATGTAGGCGGTCTGACCGAATTGTGACAACAGAATTCTTCGGAAATCCTCCGTTCTTGATTCGTCCGCGGACGGGTTTGCGTCAGTCGCCCGCCTCGATGATCACTTCGATGCCCTCGGGCACGGTGTCAAAAAGGTCGATCACGTCCGCATTCGAGAGCCGCACGCAGCCGTGGCTCGCAGACATGCCGATGAGATGCTCGGCATTCGTGCCGTGGATGTAGATGTAGCGATCTTTTGTGTTCGCGTTTTCGGCATCGAGCCCGTCGAGCCAGAGGATGCGCGTGGTGACGTGATCGCCTTCCAAACTGTGCGCGGCGATTTCGCCGGTCGGTTTGCGGCCTTTGAAAATCATCCCCGGCGGCGCGCTGTGGCCGTGCTTTTCGGCGATGCGGAATTTTCCGAGCGGCGTGCGGTTCGAGCCGGGCTCGGTGCCGGTGCCAAATTTCGACGTGGAGCACGCGTAGCGCCGCAGCAGCGCGCCGGAGTCGTCGAGAAGGTCGAGTGTCTGGCTCGAGATATGAACGAAGATACGCATGGGCGGAAGCGAACAATGTCCGGCGTCCAACGTCCAACGTCCAATTTGGCAGACTAGGCCCGGTGGACGTTGTTCGCTTCCGCGGTTTGACACCTTCCGGTCCGGCGGATAACGTCGCGGACTCTGCACGACGACCTCATGCGCCCTCCGTCTCCCATCCAGTCTCCACGCTTCGGGCGCACGGCAGGGATTGCGGCGGCGATTCTGGCTACCGTCGCCGTGCTCCAGCTTGGCGCGGTGACGGTAGCCTTTTTCCGGAAATCCCCGCGCGGCATCGCGGAAAATGGCGACGAAGTGCCGCACCCGCCGCCGCTGAAGATTGATGTGAGCAAGATCGTCGCGGCGTCGCCGCCGCCGGAAAATCCCGGCGCGCTGCTCGTGGATCCTCTGCTGCCATCGCGCGAGGAGCGCCCGCCGGGGCCGCGTCCGCTGCTGCCGCACGCGGAGCCGCTGCCGCTGCCGGCGGAGACGACGACGGAGCCAGCGAGTGTCCTGCCGCCGCGTCCGACGCCGGTGCCTTTGATCGCGTTCACGCCGAAGACGGATCCGCGTTACGGCGAACTCGTCGAAGAGGGAAAGCTGCTCCGCAACAGCGGCGACACGGCCGCGGCACTCGTGAAATTCCGCGAGGGTGTGACGATCGAGCCGGGCAATCCGCTCGCGATCGCGGAGATGGCGTTCACCTTTGAAAAAATGAGCCTGCCGGAGAAGGCGGCGGAGCAGTGGAAGCGCATTTTCGTGATGGGCGATCGCGCGGGCGTCTTCTACGCGATGGCGAGGACGAAGCTCGAGTCCGCCGTGCAGGACACGATGCGCACGGTCGGTGGTCCCGCGGGGGTCGCAAACGGCAAGGTTCTCTCGATCGGCGCGCTGGCGCTGGCGGATGATCCCGATCCCTCCGCTGCAAAACGCTTCGCGCTCACGGTGCCGATCCGCGCGCGCGCGGGGGAGGACGTGGCGGTGAATGAGATGAAGGTGTTCGTGCTTTTCTACGAGCGCGTGAACGGCAAGGACATCGCGAAGACAATCGCCGAGGTGGGCAACCGCTGGACTTCCGCGCCCGTGGACTGGAAGGACGGCGACACGGAGACGCTCGAGGTGAGCTACGATCTCAGCGCGCAGCAGGCGCGCGCCGAGCGCCGCGAATATCACGGCTACATCGTCAGGCTTTACTACCGCGGGGATTTGCAGGACACGAAGGCCGAGCCGGCGAGCCTGAGCCAGAAATTCCCCGCCCCTCTGACGATTTCGGAGTAGCGAACCCATTCATGAGAATCCTGATTGTTGACGACGAGGCGGACGTTTTGCAGTCCATCATGGCCATTGTGAGGGCGGTGCCAGGGCACGAGGTGCGCGTCGCCGCGAATGCGCAGAAGGCGATGGATCACGCGGCGGCTTTCGGCGGTGTGGACATCCTGATCACCGACGTGGTGATGGAGCCGACAAACGGCTTCACGCTGCGCGCCACGCTCCAGGAAGCGTATCCGGCGATGCGGACCATTTTCGTGAGCGGCTACGATCTGAGCGACTACGCCGAGCAGATCGGCGAGGCTGCCGTGGTGCCGAAGCCCGTGGATGCAATGGCGCTCATCACCGAGATCGGCCGGGCGCTCGGACATGATGCCGCCCCTGCGGCCACAGCGGCTGTGCCGGAAAAGGCGCGCGTCGCGGGAAAGACGACCGCCATCACCGTGCCTGCCACGGTGGTAAGCGCACCAGCGGCTGCGCCCGTGCCGGTCGCGGTGCCGGTGCAGGCTGTGGCAGTCGCTTCAGTGCCAGCGGTCGTGCAGCAGGCTCCGGTCGTTGAGAGCGGCGTGAGAGCAGTACCGCAGTCGGGCATCGTGGCGCGGCCCGTTGCGTCCGAGGAGGGCGTCGCTGATCCGCTCATCGGCGTGCAGCTCGGCGACTACCGCGTGCAGCAGGTCATCGGCGAGGGGAAATGGGGGCGCGTCTATCTCGCATTGCAGCTCAGCGTGAACCGGCGCGTCGGACTGAAGGTGCTCGACCCCGCGCGGGCGGAGGATGCGGATGTGCGCGCGCAATTTCTCGCGGACGCGCGCGCGAAGGCCGCCGTGCAGCATCCGTTCATCATGTCCGTATTCGAGGCCGACGAAAAAAACGGGCTCGCATTTTTCACGCAGGAATTCCTCGACGGAGCGAGCCTCGGGGAACTCATCGCGCGAGGGCAGAAGCTCGATGAAAAGGCGGCGCTCCAGGTGCTCAAAGTCGCCGGCGAGGGCCTCCATTACCTGTGGTCGCACAATCTCTCGCACGCCCCGGTGGACGAGGACAGCTTCCGCCTCGGCAGTGACAAGATCGCGCGGATGGCGAACATCGCCAGCGCCGATGCGGATCCGGCAGTCACGGTCGAACGTGAGCTGTTGACGGTGGGCACCATCGTCAAACAGCTCACGCAGGAGGATTCCATCACCGTCGGCCTGCGGATGCTCCTGAGCCGCATGACCGGCGGCCCGAACCCCGTGACCGGCTGGCCTCCCGTGCTCCAAGCCGTGAAGGCGCTCGAGCCAAAGGTCATCCCGGTCGAGGCCGCGAAAATGAAGGCGGCGGACGCCGCGGCGATGCGCGCGGTGGAGGCGCATCGCCGGGCCAAGAAGCGCGGCCTCATCATCAGCATCTGCACGCTGAGCCTGCTCCTGATCCTTCTCGGGTTCGTGATTTGGAAATTCGCGATTTCCAATGCGCGGAAACTCGACATGCAGGTGGCGATCCCGGCGGGCACCTACAATGTCGGTGACCCGCAAGTCGGCGCGAAGGCGCCGCTCGCGGCGTTCGACATAGACAAGTATGAGGTCACGATCGGCGAGTACGCGAAATTCATCGCATGGTGCGAACAGAACGAGACGCGGCAGCACGAGTTCGATCACCCGCGTGGAGATCGGAAGATCCCGCATGTGAACGCCGAGGTGCAGACGCTCATCCTGAACGCGACGCAGCGCGGGCGGCGTGTCTTCCCCCATCCGGCCGATCCCTCGCGGAAACTCGGCGAGGATCCCGGCGCGGAGGTGGATCTGAACTGCCCTATGGTCGGCGTCACTTTCTGGGATGCCTACGCGTACGCGCACTGGCGCGGGAACGACCTGCCGACCGAGGAGGAATGGGAGGCCGCTGCGCGCGGGACGAAGGGATTCAAGTATCCTTGGGGCGACAAGCTGGAGCTGAAAAATTTCAACTCGAACGCGGGCTACAACGCACTGATGCCCGGCGCGACGAAGACCGACGACGGCTACAACTACTGGGCGCCCGTGGATGCGTTTTCGGGCGACGTGAGCGAATTCAAGGTCGTCGGCATGGCCGGCAACGTGTGTGAATGGGTCTATCGCAAGGAAGGCGCGAAGGAACTTCCGCTGCTCAAGGGCGGCTCATTTGCGAGCGACCCGATCCCGATGTGGGGCCGCGTGCCGAAGATTCCCGCGGAAGACGCTTGGTTCGTCCATCCAGCTTCTGAGAAAAAGCCCGGGCCGACCACCGCCGAGGTGTATTATGTCGGCGACGAGGTGACGCCATCCTTTCGTTCGCTCTACGTCGGGTTCCGCACCGTCAAACGCAAATAATTCCATGAAACTCCACGCCATTTTTATTTTTCTCCTCGCCCTGCTTTCCGCCGCGGATGCGCAGCTCGAGGTCAGCCTGGATCTGAAGCGCACCATGTTCATGCGCGGCGAGCCGATGGAGGCCACCGTCATCATCCGCAATCTCGCGGGCAAGGACGTGATGCTCACGGACACCGACAACGAGCATTGGTTCGGCTTCGAAATCATGAAGGGCGAGGGCAACCCGATCGGGCCCTACAGCGGCACCTACAAGAACGCGCCGCAGGTGCTCCTGAGCGGCGGCACGATGCGCCGCACGGTGGACCTCGTGCGGCTCTACCCGGTGAACGAATACGGCACCTACACCATCCGCGCGGCGATCTATTTTCAGGAGACGGGGAAATACATCGTCTCCGCACCGGCGAAAATTGACGTCAGCGAGGGGCGCAAACTCTGGTCCCAGACTGTCGGCGTGCCCGCATCGAAAGAAGGCGCCGGCGACTACCGCGTCGTGTCGCTCCTCACATTTCCGCATCCGAAGCAGATCATGCTCTACGCGCGCGTCGTGGATGAAAAGACGGGCACCGTCTTCTGCACCTACCCGCTCGGCCGCTACCTGGCCGGAGCCGATCTGGGGCACGAGTTCGACCGCGAAAACTCGCTCCACGTCCTGCACATGATCGGGCCGAGCCAGTACTACCTTTCGAAAATCGGAGTGAACGGCGAATGGTACAGCCAGACGATGTGGGAATCCGGGAAAGGCCGGCCCAGCGTGAAAAAGAAAGAGGACGGCAGGATGGTCATCGTCGGCGCGACGCGCATGTCCGAACGTCCGCCGCCGGGCCCGGAAGTCCCACGCCTCAGCGACCGTCCCGTCGCGCTGCCGAAGTAGTTTGACGCGGCGCTACTCCACCGCCGCGTGCGCGCGGAGATCCTCCAGCGAAACCCACTCGAGCGCGGAAATGTGCGTGGACTCCATGACGACCTGCGGCGCGCGGCCGGCCTCAAGCGCATCTTTCCATCGCGTGACGCAGAGGCACCAGCGGTCGCCGTCGCACAGCCCCGGAAAATCGTATTCCGGCACCGGCGTGCTGAGATCATTTCCCTGCGCCTGACTGAACGCCAGGAATTCGTCTGTCGCCACGATGCACACCGTGTGCATGCCACGATCGGTCGTCCCCGTGCGGCAGTAACCGTCGCGGAAAAAGCCCGTCATGGGATTGGTGCAGCAGCATTCCAGCGGAGTGCCGAGGACATTGGTCGGGGAAGCTTTCATCGTGGATTTGGCGGAAGTCGGAGTGTGCAGCGAGAGCGGGTCATTCGCAGAATTCCGACATGTCGTACAGCTTCGGATCGCGGGTGATTCGCCTTGCGCGCCGTGCCCTCACCTTCTTCGTGTCGCCGCCCGCAGTGGCTTCGTCCGCGGAATCCATCGCGTCGAAGACGTCGCCGTATTCGGCTTCGAGCTTGTCGGGATCCTCGCCTTTTTCGAGGCGCGCGATCACCTCGTCCATTTGCGCCGGGAGCTTCTGGCCGGAGAGTTCGCCCATGCGGCGCATCATCTTCGCGAGAGCACGCGGATCGGGGTTGTCGCTCTCCGCGACGTGTCCAAATTCCCGCTCCATCTCGCCCATTGCCGCCTCCATTTTCGCATCGTCAAAATCATCCGCGCCCGGCGCCCCCGCCTTTTCCTTCGCACGCCCCGTGATCGCAAATCCGCTGATCATTTTTTCCAGCGTCCACTTCGCATTGTCCGGGCAACGCGGCACGGCGTCAGCGAAGCGCAGGCTGCGCGCGAGGAAGGAATAGATGCGGCGGTTGCTCGGGCAGAAAAATTCGTAGATGGGCATGGGTGTGTCGCTCTCGGCGGCGAGTTTGCGCACACGCGGAGATTTGGCAAAGCGGATTGCGCGGCGCATTTCTCGGGGCGCGACTGTTCGGCCCGTGCAAATCGAATGCCTCACCGGGTCGCGTATGCCTCCCAATCCGGAGGCAGCGGCGCGCGCTCGATCGCATCCGCGATGCGTCCCTCGAACTCGGGATTAAACTGCGTCGTCGTGCCGTACACCATGATCGTGTCGCGCGAGCCCTCCGCGCGCAGCGCATGCGCGACGCCGGCGGGAATCACCACGCCCGCGTTGTTCGGCCCGCGCTGGTCGTCGCCCTCGATGATGAAGCGCATCACCTTGCGCGGCATTCCCGCGCGCTCGTCCACGAGAATCATCTCCACGTTTCCCGCGACGAAAAACATCGCATCCCACTGCTCGCGGTCATACGGGCGCAGTGCGAAATTTTTAACATCCTCGACAAAGAGCCTGCGGAACCACGCCTCGGGCGTCGTGCCCTCGGGGATGTGCGGCGGGTGAATGTGGAAGCCCTTGCCCGTGCCCGCGAACATGCACGCCGTCGCCCATTGCCGCGGCCACATGCCGATCGCGTGCAGCGGCCCGTCACCCTGCCGCGCGAATTCGCCGAAAAATCCGCGGTGCCGCTGCGGGAAGATACGCCGTGAAAAAAGCTCCACGCCGGGAATCCACGCGGCATCCAGTTCCGCGCGCTTCGCGATCGCCTCGCCCGCCTCGATGCCCGTCGTGCCGAGGCGCTCCGAGGGCGATTTCTGGGAGTAGTCGCGCTGCCCGAGGCGTGCGGCGGCGGCGGGGTTCAGTCCTTTCCAAAGTGGATTCATGGGACGCGGACGCTAACGCACACGCGCGCCGCGAGTCTAGCGCAGCGCGGATCAAAAACATCCCGCGCGCAAACCGCGGAAAGCCGCTCCGAGAAAATCCAGCATCCGCGACGGCGTCAGCGATTCCTCGCTCTCGCCGCCATGCGAAATCGCGATCTCACTCGCGCGCCCGCACAGCCACGCACCGAACCGCGCGGCGTCGAACGGCCGCACCCGCTGGCCGATGAGCGCGGCGATGACGCCTGTGAGCGCATCGCCCATCCCTCCGACTGCCATGCCGGGATTTCCAGTCGTGTTGAAACTCAGCGGCTCGCCGGATTTGCAGACGAGCGTGCGTGCGCCCTTCAGTAAAAGTGTCGCCGGATATTTTTTCACAAACGCCTCCGCCGCCTCCCGACGCGTCCGCAATCCGGAGCCGGGCGCGAGCCGTTCCATCTCGCCGGGATGCGGCGTGAGCACGCGCTCGCCTGCGGCCTTGGCGAGCACGGAGAGATCGGGCGCGATGGCATTCAGGCCGTCCGCATCAAGCACGATGGGGTGCGAAAAATTTAACACCAGCGCCGCGACATCTGCGGCCGGTTGAGTATTCTCGACACATTCATCCCCCAAAAGTTCGCGTAGAATATCACTGCCAACAGGCACTGGCGGCAGCGCGCCGAGACCGGGGCCGATTGCGAGCACATCGAACTTCTCCGCGAGCAGTTCGTCCGTCGCCGACAGCACGCGCACCATCACCTCGGGCGCAACTTTGATCGCAAGCGCCTCCACAATCTCCGGCGGCGCAAACAGCGTGACGAGCCCCGCGCCAGCGCGCACGCACGCCGCCGAGCACAGCACCGCCGCACCGAGGTAGCCCCGCGATCCCGCGATGATTCCGATGCGCCCGCAGTCGCCCTTGTGCGTGTCGCGCGCGCGCCGCGGCAGGAGCGGCCGCAGGATTTCCGGCGTGACCACGGTCGCGTCCGCACCCGCCTCATCGTGCCGCGCGCTGAGTTCGCGCAGCGGCAGCACGCTCAGACGACCGACAAAATTGGTCGCGCAGTCCGCGACGAGCCCGCGCTTGGCAAAGCCGATCGTGAGCGTGTGATCCGCAATGATGCACGCGGGATCCGCAGCGCCCGTGTCGCCATCCAGCCCGGTCGGGATGTCGAGCGCGAAGACGGCCGCATTGCCGCCGCTGCGAAGACGGTTGATCGTGCGCGTGATGCCGGCCAGCGGCACGCGCAGCGCACCGCTCGCGCCGATGCCGAGCAGCCCGTCGAGAACCACAAGCGGCGTGCCGGCCAGCGAATCCAGCTCCGCGATTTCCGCGCTGCGGCACTGCGCCGCCGCCGCAAATTTCGCCCTCGGCAGCGGCCCCCATTCCGTTTCGGGAAACGCCGCGACGAGCCGCACGTCCCACCCCCGCGCCGCAAGATGCCTCGCCGCGACGAGCGCATCGCCGCCGTTGTTGCCCTTTCCAAACACCGCGGCGCACACGCCGGGCTCCGGGAAAAACTGCCGCACTGCGCGCGCGATCTGCGCGCCGGCCTCCTCCATCAGCGCATCGGCGGAGACACCGGCGGCGAATGCCCGCCGCTCGACTTCCTTCATCTCAGCGCAGGTCAAAATCATGTGCGGAGAGTGATGCCGCGCCGCTGCATCGGCACGCGAAAAGTGCCTGCGCGAGATTCCATGACGACCGAAGCCAACAGACGGTTGGGACGAAGCGGCGACCCTGCGGGCTTGCCTTGCCTCCGATCCGCAACGCACAGTCCGCACGCATGACCCCTGTGGAAAGTTACCTCGCCGACCTGCTCGCAGCGCGCGGCGCGGGCACCGCCGAGACTTCCGGCTATCCGGCGCTCGCGAACCTGCTCAATGAAGTCGGCGGCGCGCTGAAGCCGAAAATCACCGCGGTCATCCATCCCGCGAACAGCGGCGCGGGGCTACCGGACGGCGGCTTTTTCTCCGCGAAGGAACTGCGTAAGCGACCCGACGAAACCTCCCTCTTCGAGCTGAAGCCCGAGCGCGGCGTGCTCGAAGTGAAGCCGCCCGATCACGATCTCGGCACGCTCGCGCAGAGCGCGCAGGTGCGGAACTATCTCGATCACTACGGCCAGATTCTCCTCACGAACTACCGCAGCTTTGCGCTCTGGACGTGGGAGGGCGGCAAGCCCGTCGCGGGCGAAAATTTTCACCTCGCGGAAAACGAGGGCGCATTCTGGGACATCGCGCGGCACGCGCGCGACCACCGGCTCCTCGGCGAACGCCTGCTGGAATACCTTCGCCGCGTCCTGCTGAACCGCGCGCGGCTCGCTTCGCCGCAGGATCTCGCGGCGTATCTCGCCAGCTACGCACGCGAGGCGCGCGCACGCGTCGAGGGCGCGCCCGCCGACACGCTCGCGCCGGTCGCGGAGGCGCTCGGCACCGCGCTCGGCATCCGGTTCGAGGGGGAAAAGGGCGCGCACTTTTTCCGCTCCACGCTCATCCAGACGCTCTTTTACGGCATCTTCTCCGCGTGGGTGCTGTGGAATGAGGGCAACCCGAAACCCGGCGACCGCTTCCGCTGGCGCGAGGCCGCGTACCACCTCGGCCTCCCGGTGCTGCGCACGCTCTTCCACCAGCTCGCGCATCCGCAGCAGCTCCGCGCGCTCGGGCTGGAGGAGGTGCTCGACTGGACGGAGTCCACGCTCGCCCGCGTCGAGCGCTCGGCGTTCTTCGCGCGCTTCCGGCTCGGCGAGGCCGTGCAGTATTTTTACGAACCGTTCCTCGCGGAATTCGATCCGGGGCTGCGCAAGCAGTTCGGCGTCTGGTACACGCCGCCGGAGATCGTGAAATACATGGTCGCCCGCGTGGACCGCGCGCTCGTGGAAAATTTCGGCATCGCCGACGGCCTCGCGAGCAGCAAGGTCATCGTCCTCGATCCGTGCTGCGGCACGGGCGCGTATCTCGTCGAGACGCTGCGGGTCATTCACGAGCGGATGAAGGAGCAGGTCGGCGAATCGCTCGCGGGCGTGTTTGCAAAGGAAGCCGCGCAGAAGCGGCTCTTCGGCTTCGAGCTGCTGCCCGCGCCGTACATCATCGCGCACCTCCAGCTCGATCTCCTGCTCCAGCGTTTGAACGGCGCGCTCGATCACGCGAAGGGCGAGCGCGCGGGCGTCTTCCTCACGAATGCGCTCACCGGCTGGGTGCCGCCCGAGGAACCGAAGACGCTCCTCTTCCCCGAACTCGCCGCCGAGCGCGACGCCGCGGACCGCGTGAAGCGCGACGCCGAGATCCTCGTCATCCTTGGCAATCCGCCGTACGACGGCTTCGCGGGCATTTCCGTCGAGGAGGAGCGTTCGTTGAGCGAAGCCTACCGCACCACGAAGGCCGCGCCGAAGCCGCAGAGCCAGGGCCTGAACGATCTCTACGTCCGCTTTTTCCGCATGGCCGAGCGCCGCATCGTCGAGGGCGCGCCTCAGACGGACGATCCCGCGATGCGCCCGCCCGCGCCGGGGCGGCACGGCATCGTCTGCTACATCTCGAATTATTCGTGGCTCGACGGACTCTCGCATCCGGGGATGCGCGAGCGGTTCCTCGATGTCTTCGACCGCGTCACCGTGGACTGCCTGAACGGCGACAAATACAAGACCGGCAAACGCACGCCCGACGGCCAGCCCGACCCGAGCGTCTTCAGCACGGAGCACAACCGCGAGGGCATCCAAGTCGGCACCGCCATCGCGATGCTGGAGCGATGGCCGCGCCCGGAGGAAAATCTCGCGCCACCGCCACCGCTGCCGAAACAGCGCGCGCTCGATCTCCAGCCAAAGAAAACTGCGACGAAAACGAAGCCGCCGAAGCCGCACGCTGCCGACGTGAAGTTTCACCACTGGTGGGGAAAGGAGAAACGCGCGGAACTGCTCGGCTCGCTCGACACGAAGACGAGCTACGAAAAACTCAAGCCCGCGCTGCCGCTCGGCCTGCCGTTCGTGCCGCTCGCTGTGCGGCGTGAATTTGCGAAGTGGCCGCTGCTCGTGGAATTGCTCGGGGAGTTTTTCCCCGGCGTCCAAACGAAACAGGACAACCTGCTCACAGACATTTCGCGTGAACGACTCGAAGCGCGAATGAAGCTCTATTTCGATCCGAAGATTGGCGACCGAGAACTTGCGGAGCGAGTGCCGAATTCGATGGATGGAACAACGGCGTGCAACGCGAAAGAGACGCGGGCTTACCTCGTCCAGCGAGGGTTCCTGCCAAAGTTCATCGTTCGCTACGCATTCCGTCCGTTCGATGTTCGCTGGCTCTACTGGGAACCCGAAACCAAACTGCTTGGTCGCAAGGTTCCCGAATACTTTCCTCACGCCAAGGATGCCAACTGGACACTCGTGAGTCAGTCAAAGCCACGTCGCGAATGGTCGCCTCCCCTGCTCATCCGCCAGCTCGGTTGCCTCGATCTTTTCGACAGAAGCGCGAGCTGCTTTCCCGCTCTGCTTTACCCCAACGACACGACCTCCTCCGTCGTCCGCGAGACGCCCGATCTTTTCGCCGCCGACGCTGGCGGCGGTTTCGGCGGCGACGGGAAACCCGTGCCCAATCTCACGCCCTTCGCTCGCGACTACCTCGCGAAGCTCGGCGCGAAGCCCGAGGATCTTTTCTTCCACATCGTCGCGATCCTCCACGCGCCCGCGTATCGCACGGAGAATGCCGGCGCGCTGCGGCAGGACTGGCCGCGCATTCCGCTGCCGGAGGACGTGAAGACCCTGCGCGCCGGGGCCGCTCTCGGGCGGCAGGTCGCCGCGCTGCTCGATCCCGAGTCCGAAGTGCCCGGCGTGACGGACAAGAAAATCCACGCCGAACTGCGCGACCTCGCTGCGATCACTGTCTCACCCGACGGGAAATCGCCCGATCTCTCCGTCGCCGCGCGCTGGGGCCACGCCGGGCAGGGCGGCGTGGTGATGCCCGGCCCCGGCGACGTGCGCGCAGGCACGCGCGGCGCGGGCTTTGTGGATATCCACCTGAACGCCACCACGCGCTGGAAGGACGTGCCCGCCGATGTGTGGGCCTACACGCTCGGCGGCTACCAGGTGCTCAAGAAATGGCTCAGCTACCGCGAGGCCGCCCTGCTCGGCCGCGCGCTCACCGCCGACGAGGCGCTCGAATTCACCAAGCACGTCCGCCGCATCGCCGCGCTGCTCGCGCTGCACCCGCAGCTCGACGCCCATTACGCCGCGACGACCGCCTCCGCACACACCGGATCGTAAGCGACCCATCGGAAGCCGCGCAGGGCAGCCCGGTTCCCAAGTGCGCGGCACAAGAATCCCGGCAAGCATGGCCGAGTCATCAAAATCGCACTGGCGAGCAGGGAAGCTTCCGGGTGGAGCACGCGACTCGCGTGCGGTTTCCGGCGACCCGCCGGAAACACTTCGCAACGGATGGGCAAACACGCAGGATCGCCAAATCGGTGTGCGCTCAAATCTGAGCGCCGCTCACGCACACACGCGCCTCGGGTGTCTGCGGCGAGTCGCCGCAGACGGCACGCGAGTCGCGTGCTCCACCCGGGACCTTGCCTGCTTGCCAGCATCATGATTTTGATGCGTCAGCCCTGCCCCGGAACTGGAGTTGAAAAGGTGAGCGGCCGCGCACAGCCTGAACGCGCAGTAGCCATGAAAGGAAGCCCCTCCACTTTTCACACGCTGACATTTCCGCGCGCGGTGCCGTGCCATTTTTCCGAGTGAGTCATCCGAAAAATCAAACCCAACCCAATCCATGAAACTGCTCAACATCCTCGCGGCGCTCTGCCTCGCCGCATTCACCGCCGCATCCGCCGCCGACGCAAATCCCGGGGATCGGGTCGCCGCGAAATTCACCGACGGCACCTGGTACCTCGCGACCGCGACCGCCGCGCGCGGCGCGGAATTCGACGTGCTCTACGACGACGGCGACAAGGCCACCGTGCCCGCCGCGGACGTGATCCCGATTCCGCGCGGCACGGTGTTCAAGACGGGCGACATCGTGCTCGCGCCGTGGAGGACCGCGCAGATGTTTCCCGGCACCGTCACGGCGACCACGCGCTTCACGGTGACGGTGAAGTGGGACGACGGCGACGAACCGCTGGAGGTCGCGAACGATCGCGTCCTGATCATGAAGGCCGGATTCGCCGCGCAGGCCGCGCCCGCCGCGGCACTCGCCGCCGGCACGGGCGTCGCGGCGAAGTGGGGCGCCGACGGATTGTTCTACATCGGGACGATCACGGGTATCACCGACACGGGGAAATACCGCGTGGAATACGGCGACGGCGACAAGGGCAACGTGGCCGCGGCGGACGTGGTGCCGGTGAATGCGGCCCGCGAGATCGCCATCGGCGCACATGTGCTCGCGTGCTGGCGCGGCGCGCAGATGTTTCCCGGCACCGTCACCGCGCGCAACGGGAACAGCTACACGGTGAAATGGGACGACGGCGACACGCCGCTGGAAGTCCCGCGCGAAAAGATCGCGCCGCTCGCGCGCTGAACTCCCAGTCTGCCGCACATGCCACACGCCGCAAGCCGATGAACTGGCAGCCATTTGAAAACTGGTGGGCCGCACAGGGCCTCACGATCCGGCGGGCGCTGGCCGCGCTGCTCGCGCTCGTGTGCGCGGGATGCGCGTTCCTTTTCCTCTCCTGCGATCTGCAAACCGAACACTCGGCTGCGCTCGACCGCACGGGCTTCACGATGGGAAAACCCGACGCGTGGCTGGTCTGGCGCAAGACCGTCAGGCACAGCCCGGAGAATGCCGGCTTCACGCGCGAGCATGGCCTCCGCGTGTTCACGCTCTCGTTCGGCGCGGGCGCGCTCGCATACGGGTGCGCGGTGATGCTCGTGCGAATCGCACGGCTGCGCCGCAGGGCGTGACCGCGCTCCTACTTCGCGAGCAGCTTCGCGACTTTCCCCTCGAGGTTCTCGCGCGCGTTCGTGTCCGCGAGGTTGCCGTCCTTGTCCACGAGCCACATCGCCGGGATTCCGCGGATGCCGTATTTCGAGCTGATGAGGTTGCCCCAGCCCTTGCCGTCGAAATACTGCGGCCATGCCATGCCCTGCGACTTCGTGAATTCCTGGAGCCGCCCGAGATCCTGATCGAGGCTGATGCCGACGACCTCGAAGCCCTTCGCGTGGTATCGGTCGTACGCGGCCTTCACATGCGGAATCTCGCCGACGCACGGCCCGCACCACGTCGCCCAGAAATCCACAAGCACGACCTTGCCCTGCATCTTCGAGAGATCCACATGGCGTCCGTCCACGGCCTGGAATTTGATGTCGAGCGGCTTGCCCGTGGCGGCGTCGCCGTTGTGCGAACACGCGGGCAGGGCGAGGAGTGCGGCAGCGATGGTCGCGAGGAAAAATATGCGGGGCTGGTGCATGGCGTGGGCGTGCGGCGGAATCGTGGCAATGGTGTGCCGCAGCTCATCCGCAGGAATAATGCCGACCGGCTCGCGGACGCACCTCTTTTCCCGTCCCGGCCCGCCGGCTCCGTTTCCACGCCTGCGAAGACAGATGAATGCGACGCTCCCGCAGCGGCGGCAAGTCGGTCCACCCGCCCCACGCAAGCCGCCGGACCAGGGCTCGCACCCCGCTCGCATGGTGGAGACGTGAGCTATTTGTAATGACCAAGGAATTGCACCGGGAGGTGTGAAACGATTGAATCCCGTCACGCCATCAACATGAAAACGCTGCTCATCACCGCCATTGCCGCCATTTTCACCCTCTCGCTGCTCCCGACGGAGGCGGACGCAAGAGGCATCAGATTGCCGAGGCCCAAGCCGACTCCCGAGCCGGAAAAGATCAACGCCTCCGGGTCGAAAATCGCGAAGGTCAGCGGCGACTCGGTCACGATTGAGTATTCAAAGACGAGCACGACCTACAAGGTGACGAACGAGACCCAGATCACGGTGGACGGCAAGCGCGTCGGCTCTGCGGATCTGAAGCCCGGCATGCATGCCGAGATCACCGCAAGCACCCTCACGCCTTCCCTGCTGCTCTCCATCCAGGCGACGACGCCGAAGAAGAGCTAGGCGGAGAAATCCCGCCGTGCGCGGACGGACGCGGTGCCTGCATCCGGGCAATGAGGGCGGGTGTAATTCCCTGGTAGCTGCCGACGGCAGGAGGCGGGCGCGCTGAAATTACGCAGCGGGAAAATCAGCCCGCTACGGGGCGCTCGGCACTGCAAGCGTCTTCCTCGTCCCGTCGGGCACTTCGATCATTACTTTGTATGGCTCGATCGCGATCACCTTGTACGTCGTGTCGTGCTTGGGTGGCAGGGTGAATGTATGATCGAGTTGCGTTGTGAAATCGGGTGTGGGCTGCCCTCCGGGTTGCACCCATTTGCAGTGGAAGATGGCGTAAGACTTCCCTGTGATCTTCCGTTGGCGAGTTAGCACGATCCTTTCGCCGGTTTCCTTGTTGATGACGGTCACCTCGGAGACATCCTTCTTTTTTCCGTCCGCACCGGTGACTTCCTTATACTCGAAGGAATCAACCTTGAACTTTGTGCCCGGAAGATCCGCGCCGACCGGCAGGCAGATATTCGAGACAAGCCCGTTTGTCACCTTGCCGAACATGAGCATCGTATCTGAGGGTTGTTTCGCATCGCGCGGCACATAGAGACCGTCGAATTCGAGTGGAAACCGATAGGGAACCAAAACGACCTTCACCAGTTCGAGCGCATCGAGCCCTGAAGGAGCGGGCTCTTGCTTCCCGGAGAGCGCACGCATTTCCTTCCCTGTGGCATCGTCGCCTTGGGGCCATCGGCTTCTCGTTTGCCAACGAACGAAAACAACCACGCAAACCAACGCGACGACGCCCGCGACGATGCTCCACAGCAGTGCGGTCTTCCTCGGGGAACGGCGGTCGCTGGGAGGCATGGCTTCGGAAGTGGAGCGCGTTTGCCCAGCACTGGCAAGGCGGGAGGGACCGGGAACTGCCAACTTTCGGCATCGGGCGAGGAAAACTGGCCGTTTTCTGTGGAAAATTGGCGTTTATTAATCCAAGCGGGATACTCGGTCACGGCAGACGAGTACTCAGTCACGGCAGACGAGTACTCGGATATGGCAGACGAGTACTCGGGCGTAGAGGAGTGGCAGTGCTTTTCCGGGCCCGTTTAGTCGTTTGACAGGATGGAGGCCGACAGGGGCCGGAGAAGACCCCGCTTTCGAAGTGCCCTTTGCGCCCTTCGTGATTCCTCCTCCCGCCCTTTCCCCCAATGACCCGGCTCGACGGCGGGTTGTCCCGCGACAACACTCCCGCCGCCATGACTCCCTTCCCCTTCCTCCGCACCGTCCTCCTTTTCCTGCTCACCGCAAGCGCCGCATTTTCCGCGGACCCCGCAGCGTCTGCTGCGACGAACCCGCGCAAGCCGAACTTCATCATCATCCTCGCCGACGACCTCGGCTATGGCGACCTCGGGTGCTACGGGCATCCGAGCATCCGCACGCCGAACCTCGACCGCATGGCGGCGGAGGGCGTGCGCTTCACGGATTTCTACGTCGCGGCGGAAGTCTGCACGCCGAGCCGCGCGGCGCTGCTCACCGGGCGCTATCCGATCCGGAGCGGGATGGCGCACAACCAGTTCCGCGTGCTGCGGCGCGAGTCGGTCGGCCATTTGCCGGATGATGAAATCACCATCGCCTCGCTGCTGAAGAAGCAGGGCTATTGGACGGGCGCGGTGGGAAAATGGCATCTCGGCAACTGGATGAACAATCCGGCGGGGCACCCGATGAAGCACGGCTTCGACTCCTACTTCGGCCTCCCGCACTCGAACGACATGAACCGCGTGGCCGGCGGGCCGAAGGGCGAGGACAACAGCCTGGACCCGGACCCGAAGTGGTGGCAGGCGCCGCTCTTCGACGGCGAGCAGCTCATCGAGCAGCCCACCGACCAGACACAGCTCACGCGGCGCTACACGGAGAAGGCGGTGGAGTTCATCAAGCGGCACGCGGGCGAGCCGTGCGATCCGTTCTTCCTCTACTTCGCGTCCACCTTCCCGCACACGCCGCTCTTCGCGTCGGAGAAATTCAAGGACAAGACGCCGCGCGGACGCTACGGCGATGTCGTCGAGGAACTCGACTGGGCCGTGGGCCAGATCCTCGACACGCTGCGCAGCGAGGGGCTGGACAAGAACACGTTCGTCTTCTTCACGAGCGACAACGGCCCGTGGCTCATCCGCGGCCTCGCGGGCGGCAGCGCCGGGCTGCTGCGCGACGGCAAGGGCAGCACTTGGGAAGGCGGGATGCGCGAGCCGGGCATCGCATGGTGGCCGGGGAAAATCCCAGCCGGGAAAGTCTGCCACGAAATCGCGACGACGATGGATCTGCTGCCGACCATCGCGCGCTTTGCCGGGACGGAACCGCCGCAGGATCGCGAAATGGACGGCGTGGACATAGGGCCGCTGCTCAAGAATCCGGAAATCAGGGAAGAAGCGGTTGAGTTTGATGAATCGAAAAAACCAAAGGCGGTGCTCCGCCCGGTCGTGGATCGCAAAGTCTTCTGCTACTACCGCGGCACGGAGCTGTTCGCCGCGCGGCTCGGGCCGTGGAAGGCGCACTTCATCACGCAGGCCGCCTACGGCCAGCCCAAGGCCGAACCGCACGACCCGCCGCTGCTCTTCAATCTCGAAGCCGACCCCGGCGAATCGTTCGAGTGTGCCGCCGACCACCCCGACGTGATCGCGCAAATCAAGGCCGCCGTGGAAAAGCACCGCGCGACGGTGAAGCCGGTGAAGAACCAGCTCGTCGAGACGGTGGCGAAGTAGCGCTGTGCCGGGCCTGAAAAAAGATGGACATCGCGCGGCGGGCGGATGCTCTGTGCGCTCCCCATGAATTTCCGCAAGCTCCTCCTCTTCCTCCACCTCACCGGCGGGCTGGTATCCGGCGTGTTCCTCATTTTCCTCGGCGGCAGCGGCGGGCTGCTGGTGTTTGAGGGCGAGATCGATCACTGGCTCAATGCGCGGCTCTCATGGGTGCAGCCCGAGGGCGCGCGCCTTTCGCTCGGCGAACTGAGCGACAAAGTCCTCGCGCGGCATCCGGGGAGCAAGGTGTCCGTGATCGTCCTGTCGAAAGACGATCGCATCGCGACAACCATTGCCCTGCGGCCGGCGGGGCCGGGAAAGTCGGTGAGCCTCCGGGTGAATCCGTACACAGGCGCGGAACTCGGTTCGACGGACACGGCGAACACGTTCATGGCCAAGGTGCATCAATTTCACACAAACCTGCTGCTCGGGCCGCCGGGCAAGCTCATCACGATGTGGGGCGCGATCTTCCTGCTCGGGCTTTCGGTGAGCGGGCTCATTCTCTGGTGGCCGCGCAAGCTGTGGAAATTCGGCGGCGCGAAATCGGGCCGGGAAAGAAATTTCCAACTGCACAACGTCGCGGGCTTTTACTCCTGCGTCTTCATGTTCCTCTTCGCGGTGACGGGCATCGTGGTGCATTGGGACGATGAAGTGCGAAAGCTCATCAACAAAGCCACGCACGAGGAGGACGCGCCGATGCCCAGGGCCGTCACCGCGCCGAAGGATGCCGCACCGCAAGGACCGGATGCGCTGCTGGCCGCGGCGAACAAGGCCGTGCCCGGCGCGAGAGTGACGAGCATCATGGGCATCGGCGGGAATGCCCCGGTGCGCGTCACGATGAAGTTCCCGGAAGATGGCACGCCCGCCGGCCGGACGAATCTCTACCTCGATCCCTTCACCGCCGATACGCTCTCGCTGCAAACTTCGCGCACCGCGCCGCTCGGCACGCGCATCGCAAAGCTCTGGAACCGCGAGATCCACACCGGCGACATCTTCGGCTGGCCGACGCGGATCATCGCGAGCATCGCGAGCTTCACGCTCCCGCTGCTGGTCGTCACCGGCGTGCTCATTTGGCTGGGGCGGATGCGGCGCAAGCGGCGGCAGGCGGCGGAAGCCTGAACCGCGATTGCACCAACGATTCGACTACGCCTTCCACGCGGGCACTGCCCCGGCGATTTTCCACATCATGCGATCGAGCGCGAGGTCAATGCCCTCGGCGCGGGCATTTGCGAGCGCGGCCCAGCAGAGGCCGCGCGCGGTGCGGACGAGGATGGACGTGGTGCCGGGCAGGCTGCCGCCGTGCCACCAGTTCGGCACTTTGTTCACGGCCCAGCCGCAGGCGTAGCCGGGGTTCACGGTGCCGGGCGCGGCCATCGTTTTGATCGTGTCCGCGCGGAGGATGTCCGGCGGATTCGGGAAGCCGTCCACGCGCATCGCGAACTCCACGAGATCACGCGCCGTCGCGATCCATCCGCCGTGCGAATCCATGCGCGCGACATTCATCGAGTAGGGATGCGCGCCGAGCAGCACGGAGAGATCGTGCGCATAATACGTGACTTCCATTTTCGCGCGTTCGGCGAGCGTGTTGCCCGCGATGCGCATGGTGGTGACGCCGCATTTCGCGAGCACGTCGCGCCGCACGGCCTGCGCGTACGGGAGGCCGGTGAGCTTCTCGATGAGCCGGCCGAGGATGCAGTAGCCGAAATTGGAATACGCATACTTCGTCCCCGGCTTTTGCGTGAGCGGCTGGTTTTTGATCGTCCACTCGATGAGTTCGCGGTGGTTCATCGCGGGATGCCGGAACATCGGGTCCGTGCCGTCGTTCGTCCATCCGCCGCAGGTGTGCATGAGCAGATGATGCACGGTGATCTCCCGGACGCGCTCGGGAAGCGCCCTTCCGAAGTCGAATCCGAGCCTCCCCTTTTCGCCGAAGATCAAATCATCCAGCGCAAGCCCGCCCTGCTCGATGAGGGAGAAAACCGCGGCGGACGTGAAGGGCTTGCTCACGCTCGCAATGCGGAACAGGTGCTCGGGCGTCACCGGCACCTTCGTCTCGACATCCGCGACGCCGAAGCCCTCCGTGAGCACCATTTTCCCCTCCCGCGCAATCGCGACGGACAGGCCGGGAACCTTGAACCGCTCCATGAATTCGCGCGCGATCGTCGCGATGGCCTGCCGTTCGGACGGCTCCAGCGGGGGCGGAGCACCCAGCGACGGAGTGACGACTCCGGCAGCGCCAGCAAGCCCAAGCGTCCTCACGAATGCACGGCGACTCCGGTTCATCCAATGAGAGGACTACGCGCAGTATTGCACGTCAAACCGGAAAGGACCGTCGCGCGTGCCGCTCAGAATCCCTCGTCGGGAATTTCATCCGGCAGCACGTCGAGCTTCACATCGAGGCCGGGGAGCGGGCGTGCCTTGTCGGCGTAGCGGTCGAAGCGGTTCGAGAGGATGAGCAGCGTCGGCGCCCACAGGCCGATGAAGATGCCGAACCGCTCGGCGTGCGCTGCGGCCTCCGGCGTGTTGCGATCGAGGAACCACCACACGCCGATGGAGCCGAGGATGGAAAACATCCCGGCAAAAAAGCAGATGGTCGAGAGGACACGGCACACGTGGCGGTTCATATCATCGCAGGATACAACGGCCGCCGCGCAGCAGGCTACACGGCATTTGCCGAAGCATGGGCGCGCATTGGCGGAGCCGGCCTGCGTGGAGGCGGTGCCGTTGAAAATGAATTGCCGCGCACGCCGCACGCGTCGCACTTTCCCGCGCGGATTTTTTTCCGCGTATCCCGAACCCCATGCCCCCGATCTCCCATTCACTCCCGAGCAGTCCCGGCTGGCCGGGCCGCGCGGTGTCCGCCGCGGATGCCGTGGCGCATCTGAAAAGCGGGATGCGCGTGTTCGTCCACGGCGCATGTGCGACGCCGACGCCGCTGCTCGACGCGATGGTGCGGCGGACGGATCTCGAAGGCGTGCGGCTCTACCACCTGCATCTCGCGGGGCCGGTGCCGTTCGCGGAGCCGGAACACTCCGGGCGTTTTCGCTCGATCTCATTTTTCACCGGCGCTGCGCTGCGAAAGCCGATCGAGGAGGAGCGCGCGGACTTCATCCCGATCTTCCTCTCGGACATTCCGGGGCTTTTCCACTCGGGCCAGGTGCCGCTCGATGCGGCGCTGCTCCAGCTCTCGCCGCCGGACGCGCACGGCTGGTGTTCGCTCGGCACTTCCGTGGATGCGGCGCGCGCGGCGGCGGACACGGCAAAAATCATCATCGCGGAAATCAACGAGCAGATGCCGCGCACGCACGGCGCGGCGCATGTGCGCTTCGAGCGCGTCGCGGCGTTCGTCCACACGGACCGCGCGCTCGTGGAGCACGCGCCGGAGACGGTGACGGAGACGCACGCGCGCATCGGCCAGCTCATCGCGGATCTCGTGGAGGACGGCTCGGTGCTCCAGCTCGGCATCGGCGCGATCCCCGACGCCGTGCTCGCGCGGCTCGGCGGAAAGCGCGACCTCGGCGTCCATACCGAGATGTTTTCCGACGGCCTCGTGGACCTGCACGCGACCGGCGCGATCACGAACCGGCTCAAGGCCATTCACCCAAACCGCATCGTGACGAGCTTTGTGAACGGCACGCGGCGCGTGTTTGATTTCGTGCGCGACAATCCCGAGGTGGAGTTCCACCCGTGCGACCGCACGAACGACACGCAGCTCCTGCGCAGGCTCGACAGGCTCGTGGCGATCAACTCGGCGATCGAAATTGATCTCACCGGCCAGGTGTGCGCGGACAGCATCGGACACCGCATTTTTTCCGGCATCGGCGGGCAGATGGATTTCATCCGCGGCGCGGCGCTCTCGCGCGGCGGCAGGCAGATCATCGCGCTGCCGTCCACCGCGGCGCACGGCACGGTGTCGCGCATCGTCCCGAAGCTGAAGCCGGGCGCAGGCGTGGTGACGACGCGCGGGCATGTGCATTGGATCGTGACGGAATTCGGCGCGGTGAACCTCCACGGCATGACGCTGCGCGAACGCCGCGACGCGCTGACTTCGATCGCGCATCCGGACTTCCGCGCAGAGCTGGCGTAGCTCCGCGGGCATTGTGAACGAAACGTTTTCGCGCCTTCAACGACAGCGCGTTGACCGCGGCGCGCAAACGATGAACGCTGCCGGCACATGAAAAGTGAAATTTTCCAATTCTGCACGATGTGCTCGCAAAGCCTCGGCACGCTCCCCGAGGCGATCCGCGCGGCGGCGGCGCAATTCGAGCGCGGCGGCGCCGCGCTGCAAGGCTCGCTGATCACGCTGAACGATCTGCGCGCGCGGCTGCGTTCGCTCACGGACAAGCTAGAAAGCCAGAACGCCTACCTGCTCATTTTCGGCCCGCTGAAGAGCGGCAAGAGCACGCTGATGAATGCGATGAGCGGCACGTACGTGAGCGAAGTCACCTCACTGCCCGGCTATCCGTGCCTCGTCTTCGTGCAGCACTCGGAGACGCCACACCACTCCGTCACGCGCTACAACGGGCGCGAGACCGTGCTCGGCAGCGGCATGGAGCTGAAGGCCGTGGTGGAGGACGCGCATCCCGTGCTCGCCGCGCAGATCCGCGCGGCGGAGGAACGCGGCGGCGCATTCGATCCCGCCGTGGATTTTCCCGAGACGATCCGGCGCGTGGACATCAAGGTGCCCGTGCCGCCGCTCGACGAATCCGCGATGATCCTCGTGGACACGCCGGGGCTGTACAGCCGGATGAATTTCGGCTACGACGTGCTCACGCGCGAGTTCCGCGACGGCGCGGCGTGCGCGGTCTTCGTGGTGAAGACGGACAACCTTTTCCTCGAACAGGTCTTCGCGGAATTCAACCAACTGCTCGGGATCTTCAGCCGCATCTTCATCGTGGTGAATGTGGACACCGGCAAGCGCGACCTCGCGCCCGACGGCAGCCTGTGCCCGAGCGCCGAGAGCGAACATCC
The DNA here is from genome assembly GCA_903882875.1 of uncultured Spartobacteria bacterium. Taxonomy (GTDB): domain Bacteria; phylum Verrucomicrobiota; class Verrucomicrobiia; order Chthoniobacterales; family Chthoniobacteraceae; genus SXWH01. The sequence goes on from CAIRYQ010000030.1 coordinate 62,872, forward strand.
TGAACGCGTGCTCGAGGCGTTCCGCACGCTCTCGATGGCCGGGCCGCTGCGCGCGGCGCACGACGCGGGGCGCGTGCGGATTCACGCCGTGGATCTGATGAGCGCGGCGTCCGCGATTCTCTCGCAGTCGGATGGGAAGCGGAAAAAGCTGCCGGCATTCGAGGCGTTCCAAAATGATCTGATCGAATACCTGAACAGCAGCGACTACACGCGGGAGTTCATCCGCGACAGCCTGCGCCAGGGGCAGACGCTGTGCGGCGAGATGCAGGCCGTCGTGTCAGGCGAGGAGGTTGCTGCACTGCTCGCGAAGCAGGACGCACTCGGCGCGGAAATTCTCGCGCTGAATGCAAGAATCGCGGCGACCGACCAACTGCTCCAGACCGACTGGAGCGCGCTTTTCCAGCCGCTGCGCGAGGAACACCGGCGCGGTGTGGAAGACGCCGTCGCCGCAAAGACCGCGCAGGTGCGCGAGGAAATCCGCCAAGGCTTCACGCGCTGGATGGCCGGTGACGAAAGCCTCGTGGCGCTGCCGCATCTGCACTGGAATCCCACGCTGGCTGAAGCCGCGCGTTCGCTCGCCGACGATAGCCGCGCGCGCCTCCAGCGGCTTTCCGGCACCGCGCACGCCGGGCTCCACCTTGCGCCGGCGATGATCGCCGATCTGACGACCTCCGGATTTTCGCTGCGCGAAAACGGCGAGCGGGCGTTCGCAGCCGCGCGCGCGGACGAGGAACTCTCCGCATACCGGATGTCCGTGGACATGGAGACAATCCCCGTGCGAAAGACGCCGGCCGACTGGCTGCTTTTCCGCGGCCGGGCAAAAGTGCGCCTGCGCCTCTTCGGGGCGGACGGCAGCCGCAGCATCGCACCGCTCGAAAAGGAGCGCCGCCTGCCGCTGAACAGCCGCGCGGAATTCGAGCGCCAGTGGGAAAACACGATCCGCGAACGCTTCCCCGCGAAACCCGTCACGTTCGCCGCGAGGCTCGCCGAGAGCTACATCACCGGCGCAGCAGACAACATCCGCTCGGGACTGCGCGCGCTCCGTTCCACACTCGCCGCCGAACGCGACGCCCGGCAGACACCATTCGACATGCAGGCGGCAATCCTGCGATCCGCCGACGATCTCACAAATCAGGCGGAGCGCGTGAGCCGAGACCTCGCGCTGCTTTCCGAAAAGGAAAACGCAAACTTCGCGGTACCGCCGCCAATCCCCGATGCCTACGCGTCCGCGCAGGACGCCGGCCTGCTCCCCTCGCCCGCGATCCCGCCGCTCCCGCTTCTGGCACCGTAGGGTGGCAAACTCCCGCATTGTTCGCGAGGATCTCGCGACAAATGCCCCCAATCCGTCACATTCCGAAGCCGGAATGATACCTTCGGCACTTCGCGTACACATGCACGCACCGGCATCAAGCTTAGGGGCATGACTGCCTTATTTTCGCAGTTGGAAAGTAACAACTGCCAGCTTCCGTCATCCACGCCAACAACCTTAATAAGTCAGGCTCCGATGCGACCGTCATTTCCATATCCATTCCTAAACATGCCCAACATCACCCACGCCCTCCCTGCATCCAAGATGCCGGACTCACCGCACAAAAAGGCTCCCCTCGGCATTCTTCGCCGCTGGGTCGGGGCACTCAGCGCAACCTGCATTGCCACAGCGATGTTTGGCTTCGGCGCGGCCGAGGTGCAGGGGCAAACCACGGTGCCGTTCACCACGGCAGGCAACTCGACGTGGACGTGCCCCGTGGGCGTCACTTCCATTCAGGTCGAGACATGGGGCGGCGGCGGCGGCGGTGGCGGTGTCGGCAATCTGTCATACGGCGACGCTGGCGGCGGCGCTGGCGGCTCCTACGTGCGTGCCACTCAGTCAGTCACACCAGGGACGACCTATTATGTGACCGTCGGCGCAGGTGGCGCGGGCGGTGCGGGCGGCTTAAGCACCAGCGGGGCAGGAGGAACAGGAAACTCCTCATATTTTGGCACCTCGTCGTCCTACCTTTCCTCTGGCGCGCTGGTTCTGGCCGTGGGTGGCCCGGGCGGATTTCCAGTGACCACTGGAGGCTCTTCAAGCACATATTCCACTTCGAATGGAGGAACGGCGACAAACAGCGGAAACGTCACCGGCACCAGCGTCACTTACAATTATGCCGGAACCAGTGGCGCTAACAGTGCAAATAAGGCGTCCGGCGCAGGCGGCAATGGCGCGGGCTCTTCAGGCAGTGCCGGCGGTGGCGCAGGTGGCGCGGGATTGACAAGCAAGGCCAATGGCAACCCCGGAACCGCGCCAGGCGGCGGCGGCAGCGGCGGACAACAAGGAAATGGCGCAGTTTCAAACAACGGAATCGGCGGTGCCGGTGGTGCGGGCGAAATTCTCCTGACTTACACGGCGGCCACACCGAGCATCAGCTCGACGGGAACGCCGACCGCGATGCTCACCAACCACGGCACCGCCTCGGTGCCAACCAGCTTCTCGGCTTCGGGAACGAACCTGACTGCCAACCTGACTGTCACCGCTCCGACGGGATTCGAGGTTTCGACGACCTCGGGTTTCGGCTACTCGGGCAGCCTTTCGCTCACCCCGAGCGGCGGCACCGTGTCCTCCACGACCATCTATGTGCGGCTCACGGCGGCGGATGCGGCTGGCACTTACTCCGGCAATGTGAGCCTTGCGAGCACCGGTGCCACGACTGTGAATGTTGCGGTTCCCTTGAGCACGGTTGCGGCTCCGTTCACGGCGGGGAATCTGGTGGTTCAGCAGGCGGACAATGGCGCGGTGAAGAACACCTCGTTCACGATGGTGGAAGTCAATCCGGCAGGAACCGGCACCACGGTGCAGAGCATTCCGCTCACTCCCACGCCGATCACCGTGAACTCGACTCCGGGACTTTACATGCGCATGAACGGCTCCGGCGGATCGACCGGCTATGTGACCAACAGCAATGACGGCACGCTGCTCACCTTTGCCAGCCAGCTCACCACGTCCACGACCACGGGCGACGATGACGCGACGGTTCTGCTGCGTGGCGTCGGCACGATGGGTTCAAGCGCGGCTTTCTCCGTGCCGACCACTTACACCGGCATTAGCTCGAACCAGTGCCGCGGGGCAACTAGCGTGGACAACTCGACTTGGATCATCGCGGACAAAGGCGGCATCTACACCAATTCGGGCACTTCTCCGACGGGCAGTACGATCAATATCCTGGCGACCAAGAGCTATGGCGGCACGGTCTATTCCTTCTCGGCCACTGCGCCGGGAGTGGACAGCGTGACTGCCTCCGGCACCACACCGCCCATCGGAACACTCTCGGCCCTCACCGGCCTCTCGATTGCCAGTTACACGGACTTCTGCCTGATTTCCTCCGGCGTGAATGGACCGACCTATGACATCTGCTACGTCTCGCTCGGCACCAATTCCACCACAGGCTCGATCAAGAAGTTTTCGCTCGTGGGCGGAACCTGGCAGGATAACAGCACCACGCCGTTCGCCACGGGAGTCGGCGGACGCAGCATCCTCGCCGCGGGCAACGGAAGCGGGGCGACCATCTACATCACCAGTGCCGAAGGTGCCACGGCAGCCAACAGTGTCTACAAGCTGACTGACACTGCCGGATACAACCAGACGATCACCATCGCCACGGTGACATCCTCGAACATCATCTACACCGCTCCCTCGGGAGCCATTGCCAAGGGGCTTGCCTTTGCGCCAAGGTCGGCCGCTTTGCCAGACCTGACCATCGCCGCATCCGCTCCCGCCAGCGCCGGAACGAGTTTCAACTATACTCTGACGGTCGCAAACTCCGGTTCAGCCAGCGCGAGCGGCATCACCGCACAGTTCACCCTCCCGGCAGGACTGACATTTGTCTCCGCAGCGGACACTGGCAGCGCGGGATTCACGGCACCGACCACAGCCCCGTCCGGTGTGGTAACTTTCACGGGCGGCACGCTGAGCGCCAATAGCTCTGAAACCCTGATCGTTAGCGTCAGCGCAACCGTGGGCACTTACACCGCTGCGGCGGGCGCGGCCATCGTGGATCCCTCCAATACCGTCACGGAATCCAACGAGAACAACAACAGCTCAAACATCGCGGCAGTCACCAATGTCCTCTCCGGAGCCATCTCCGTGTCCGGCTCGCCCTCTGCGCTCAGCGGCACCTATGGCACCCCCTCGACGCCCACCAGCTTCACGGTTTCCGGCAGCAACCTTGCTGCCAACATCACGGTCACGCCGCCTGCGGGCTTTGAGATTTCAACAAGCTCCGGCTCCGGTTACGTGGACTCCACCGGCTCCCTCACGCTCACGCAAAGTGGCGGCTCCGTGAATGCGACGACCATCTATGCGCGTCTTGCGGCTGCGACAGTTCCGGGCAATTACTCCGGCAATGTCGTCGCGACGAGCACCGGCACCAGCCCGCAGAATGTGGCGATTCCTTCGAGCACGATCAGCCCGCTTGCATTGACGCTGAGCGGTGCGGCGGTAACTTCAAAGCCTTGGGACGGAACCACCGCAGCGACGGTCACCGGCACTCTGGTAACCGTAGTCCCGGCGGACGCGGGCAACGTCACCTTGGTCGGCACCGGCACCTTTGTCCAGAGCAGTGACGGAACCGGAATCGCGGTGACTGCCACCTGCACCCTTGCCGGATCAGGCGCCGGCAACTATACACTTACCCAGCCCACCGGTCTCACCGGAACCATCACGGGCAGTGCGAACCTTGGCGCACTTGCATCGAGTGCAGGCGGTTTCACATCAGCCTTTGCCGCTGGCACCACCAGTTACACCCAATATGTCGGGAGCAGCGTGAGCAGCATCACCCTGACCCCAACGGCAGACACTGGCGCAACAGTGACAGTCAATGGAGCGTCCGCGAGTACGCCAGTCAGCCTGAGCGCCGGCAGCAACACCATCACAGTATCTGTGACGAATGGCAGCCTGACGCAGACTTACACCGTCAATGTCATCGTCGGAAGCGCCTTTGCGCCGGGTGACCTGGTGGTCACTGTCTATGGCAATCTCGGCGTCGCGCCCGTTCATAGCGACGGACAGGCTTCGATCATCTCCCTCGCCGAGTTTTCGCCAACCATCGCGGCCAACAGCACCCCGGTGATGGTTCTTCCGCTTCCGTCCACGGCCAGTAGCAACAATGCCGGCATCACCGGTGAATACGGCACTTCCTCGGAGTCGAGAATCCAGCTTACGAGTGATGGCCAGAACCTGACTGTCGGCGGCTACAGTGCCGCACAGGCATTCACTTACGCGCCGAACAGCGTGCCAAACGGTGCGCTGGCCCAATCGCCCTGCGCGACGGTGCCCCGTGTAATGGCATTCATTGGTGCCAGTGGCAGCGTTGACACGAGTTCCGTGTTCAATGACATCTACAACACAAACAATCCCCGCTGTGTCTACTCGCCGGATGACACGCACCTTTATCTTTCCGGCCAGGGTTCGGGTGCCAGTGATGAAGGCGGCATCTACTATACCCAGATCGGAACCAACACCACGACCGGAGGCGCCGCCCCAACTGGAATCTTCAACGGTATTTCGACCCGCGAGGTGCAAGCCTATCAGGGAAACCTCTACTACACTTGCGACCAAAACAGCAGCAGCAAGGGCACCCAAACCGGCATTTTTAAGTTCACGGGATTGCCCACCACTGCGGCGTCACCTCTTACTAATACCGGAACGCGACTCACGCCTGCCAATAATGGAAGCGGCGTCAATTACAGCCCGGATGGCATTTTCTTTGCCAATGCGACCACCATGTATGTCGCCGATACCGGTGTTCCGAAGATTGGCACGGGATCCGGAGCCGGCGGCATCCAGAAATGGGTTTACAACGGCTCGGCTTGGGTCTTGCAGTATAATATGACCAATCCCAACTTTGTTTCTCCTTCCCTCGCGCCCACGGCGACCCATGATGAAACAGGTTTTGAGGCCATCGCAGGAAAAGTGGTGGGCGGCGTGGCCTATCTCTATGCAGTTTCCTATACTGCGGGCGATGGTGATGCCAACGGTTTCTATGCGATCACGGACACTGTGTCCGCGACATCCTACTCGGGGCAGACCTTCACCCAAATTGCCGCCGCCCCCGGCATCCAAACATCGGGAACAAGCCCCGACTTTATTTTCAAGGGCGTCTCCTTCGCTCCGGCGGCGCCGGATCTGACTGTGAACGCGACGCACACCGGCACCTTTTCGCAGGGAGATGCCATCGGCGACACCTGCACGATCAATGTGTCTAACTCCGGCAACGCATCCACCAGCGGCACTGTGACGGTGACGGATGTTCTACCCGCCGGGATCACTCCCTCGGCCGCAAACGTCGGCACCATCAACGGCTGGACGGTATCCGTGTCAGGTCAGACAGTCACTGCCACCCGCAGCGACGCATTGGCGAACGGCAGCAGCTATCCTTCCCTCCCACTCGCCGTCACCGTGGCTGGCAGTGCAGCGACGAGCGGCCTCACCAGCAGCGTCGCCGTCGGCGGCGGCGGCGAATCCTTCACGGCGAATGACAGCGCCAGCGACACCATCACGGTCGTCGTGCCTCCCGTGAACTCCAACGCGGCGAGCGGCATCACCTCATCCGGGGCGAACTTGAACGCAAACGTGAACCCCAATGGCGAGGATACGATGGTCTATTTCCAATACGGCACCAGCACCGCCTACACATCACAGACGACGCCGATTGACATTGGAAGCGGCAGCACGGCTGTTCCGGTTAGCATAGCTTTGAGCGGACTCGCGCCAAACACGACATACCATTACCGCCTGGTGACGGACGGAGCAACCACGGTCTATGCGGATCAGACGTTCACAACTCCCGTTGCGGTTCCCACCATGCCGTCCTGGGCGCTGCTGACGCTTGCCAGCGCAATGCTCTGCGTGGCGGCGGATTCGCTCACGCGCAAGGGCAGGAAAGCGGCGTAATGGCGGCGGCTCAGGCCATCCCGCCCGCGTCTCCGGATATGGCCGGGGACGCGGGCACGCTTGACGGGAATACGGTGAGGCGATTCATCCTTCGATTCGCGATCTTCTCGCTGATGCTGGCGCTCGTTCCGCTCATTCCGGGATGGGACGGCGTGGTGAGTCGCTATCTGTCCGCTGTGGCGGTGCTGGTCAACGGCCTGCTGCATCTCCTCGGACAGCAAACGCAACTGGATGGCACGAACGTTTTCAGCAGCGCGTTCCACATGGCAATCGAACCCCATTGTTCCGCTCTGGACATCGTCCTTTTTTACAGCGCGACCGTGCTCGCCTTCCCCGCTGCAGCCATGCGAAAAACCGTCGGCCTGCTCGCAGGCTTCACCGCCATCGCCACATTGAACATCATCCGAATCACAACCGTCTATCTCACCGGCATCCGCTGGCCTGCGAATGTTCCGGGCGTGCATGAAAAATTATGGCCCGTCCTCCTGATCATGGCCACCGTGGCCCTGTGCGCGGCATGGGTCTGCTACGCGAGAAAAGGCCGTGCAGCGTAAGACGGTCGTTCGCTTTGTCCTGATCGCGCTCAGCATTCATGCAGTGCTGACACTCGGATGGGCGGGCTTCGGGAAGCTTTACGCAAGCGGTTTTCGGGCTGCATTGCGAGGCACGCTGGTCCGCGAAATGGGTGTTCGCGAAGTGGATGTCCCGGACGAACAGTCCTCGTCAACCGTCACCCGCATCATCATCGCAAACCGCACCCTTCTCGCGGCCGACGGCACCGGGCCAATCCGAAATTTGGATTTGCCAAACGCCACATTCTGCCAGGCAACCGCGCTCCTGATTGCCCTGTCACTGGCAACGCCGCGCCGGTGGCTGACACGACTGCTGGCCGCAGTGATGGGTTTTCTTGTCGTGCAGGCATTCGTCGCGGCAACCGTGTCGTTTGCACTGTGGAATGAGGGGCGTTTCGTCAGCCTAAGCGCAATCTCTCCTGCATGGGAGACGACGACGGATCGGCTGGAGTCCATCCTTGCCGAACAGGTGACGCTCTTCGTGCCAGTGCTCGCGTGGCTCGCGGGACTGTGGCCGCTTTTTAAGCGGCGGTGAGTGCTCCCTGTTTGCAATCGGACAAGATCCCCCGACGCCGCCAGCATCCGAAACTCCGGTTCATGGCTGAGATAAGGCATTACGACTGCGCCTGCACGGAAGCCACGGGAGTTTTCCACGATGGCGAAGCGTGATGCAAACGCACTTAATACGCACACACACTATTCCGTTGCCAGCGCGCATTCCCTCGCCGAGAGTCCGCGCGCCATGCCTCCGACGACTGCCGAACTTTTTGATCGCCTGCTCACCGATGGTGACGACACGACCGCCGGGAATTATTTCGTCGCGAACTACCCGCCGTTTTCTTTTTGGGACAAGGACAAGGTCGCGGAAGTCCGCGCCGTGATCGCTTCGCCCGCGCCGCAGGGCACGCCGCTCGGCGTTTATTTTCACATCCCGTTTTGCCGGAAGCGCTGCCACTTTTGCTACTTCCGCGTCTATACCGACAAGAACGCCGACGACATCAAGGGCTACCTCGATCACGGAATGCGCGAACTCGAAATGTACGCGCACACGCCGCGCATCGCGGGGCGCAAGCCGAAGTTCGTCTATTTCGGCGGTGGCACGCCGAGCTATCTTTCCGTCGCACAGCTCACGTCACTCACGGATCGCATGAAGGCGCTGCTGTCATGGGATGAAGTCGAGGAAGTCGCGTTCGAAGCCGAGCCCGGCACGCTCACCGAGGCGAAGCTGACCGCGCTACGGCAAATCGGTGTCACGCGCCTCTCACTCGGCGTGGAAAATTTCGACAAGCACATTTTGGAGATCAATGGCCGCGCACATCGTGAGGACGAAATCTACCGCGCGTACAACTTCGCGCGCAGCGTCGGCTTCCCGCAAATTAACATAGACCTCATCGCGGGCATGGTGGAGGAGACGGACGAAAACTGGCAGCGCAACATCGCGAAGCTCATCGAGCTTCAGCCGGACAGCGTGACGATTTACCAGATGGAGGTGCCGTTCAACACGGGCATCTTCAAACAGATGCAGGCCGAGGGAAAACTCGTCGCGCCCGTCGCGTGCTGGCACACGAAGCGCCGCTGGGTGAACGAGGCCTTCACCGCGCTGGAGCAGAACGGCTACACCGTCACGAGCGCCACGACTGCAGTGCGCGATCCGCAAAAAACGAAGTTCGTCTATCGCGACGAACTGTGGAAAGGCGCGGACTTGCTCGGCCTCGGCGTCGCGAGCTTCAGCCATCTCGGCGGCGTGCATTTTCAAAACCTGCCGGACTTCGAGAGCTACAGCGCCGCGGTGGAAAAAGGTGAATTGCCCATCGGCCGCGCGATGCGGACGACGACGGAGGAGCAGCTCATCCGCGAACTGATTTTGCAGCTCAAGCTTGGGCGCGTCTCTCGCAGCTACTTCACGGAAAAATTCAGCGTGGATGTGTCGCAGCGTTTCGACGCGCAGTTTGCCGAACTCAAGCGCCGCGGCCTGCTCACCGAGAGCGGCGACTGGCTCGTGCTCGACCGCTCCGCGCTGCTGAAGATTGATGTGATCCTCCACGCCTTCTTCCTCCCGCAACACCAGAACGCCCGCTACACGTGAGCAACACTCCGACGCTGGACCTGCTTCATCCGCTGCCGCTGCTCTACGAAGCCGCATCGCATCCCCTGCCCGATTTTGAGCTCGTGGACGCGAAGGCGCTGCCTCCCGCCGCGCATCGGCTGCTGGTTCACACCGGCGACATGACGAGCAAGCTCGAGGAATTTTTTCACGATGACATGGCGCTGCGCGTCCTGCGGTGCGATCACACTGCGGAGCATTACCGCCGCGAGGTCTTGCTCTGCTGCGCGAAGTCCGGGCAGGCGGTCGAGTATGGTGCGATCGAAATCGAACTCGGCTCATTCGATGAAACCATCCGCGCGGAAATCATCAGCGGCCACGCGCCGCTCGGCGGATTGCTGAACCGCCATGCCGTCCGCTACCGCAGCCGCCCGCGCGGATTCCTGCGCGTCGCGCCGGACATGCGCCTCGCGGAGATGTTCCAGCTTCCCGCGCCCGTCTCACTCTACGGCCGCACGAACCAGCTCCTCGACACGCAGGACCGCGTGCTTGCGAGTATCGTCGAAGTGCTGAGGCCGGTGTGACCGTGGGATCCGTGGGACAGGCGTCCCGCTCGCAAGTTTCCGCTCCAGCGACTGCCCCTATTCCGCGCGACGCAGCTTCATCGTGACTTCGAGTCCGGGCTGCGCGTTTTTCACGGCGACGGTGCCGCCACATGCCTCGACGCTGCTCTTCACGATCGCGAGGCCGAGGCCCGCGCCGCCGCCTTCGCGAGTGCGCGCGGACTCCGGGCGATAGAATGGATCGAACAGGCGATGCAGCGTCTCGGGCGCAACGCCGGGGCCGCTGTCGGTGATCGCAACGATCACTTGCGCTCCGCGGGAAACGGCGCTGATCATCATCGGTCCGGCGTCGCCTGCGTAGCGCACCGCGTTGCGCAGGATGTTTCCGACGGCGCGAGCGAGCAGATCCGGATCGGCAAGGACTTTCAGATCGGCATCCACTTTCACGACGATGTCCGATTTTCCCTGCGCCTCACGGGCGACGGCTTTCCCGCACAACTCGGCGAGCGGCACGGCCCGCAATTGGAGATCCTTCGCGCGCAGGCCGGCCTTGGAAAATGAGAGCAGCTCATTCACGAGCGACGACATCTGGCGGACTTCCTCGCGCACATCGGTCACGTAGCCGAGCTGCTTTTCATTTGCCTGCTGCTCGAGCACGCCGAGCGCCATTTCCATGCGCGCGAGCGGCGAACACAGTTCGTGCGCGATGTCGCCGAGGAAACGCTTCTGCCCGGTGACGTATTCGCCGAGGCGTCCGGCCATGTGGTTGAGCGAATCCCCGAGCTGCCCGAGTTCGTCGCGGCGGCCCGTGCCCACGCGCACGCCGAATTGCCCCTGCGCCATGTGCCCGGCTACGCCGGTCATCTGCCGCACGCTGCGCGTGATGCCTCGCACGAGCGGCAGCCACAGCAGGACCGAACACGCGAGCACGCCGGCACCGGTCCACAGCCACGGCGTGACATCGAACAGCAGTCCGCCGGCTCCGAGCGTTGGCAGTGCGAGCAGCAGCGTCGCGGGAGCGCCGACTCTGCCGTCGTCATCGAGCAGCGGCGTGCGGATGCCGATCCAATAAATCGGCGGCTGTCCCGCGCGAGTGATGAATTTCTGATAGCCGTTCGGCCCGCCGCCGGGCAGCATGGGCATCGCGCCTGGCAATGACGGACGGCCCTCGCGAAACGGAGGCCCGTCATCAGTCCCGCGGGGCGGCGGTGCGGGGGCGCGCGGCGGCCGGCCGTCGGAAAAATCACGCCGCGGCGGGAAGTCGCCGCTCTCCTCCGACTGCGGCTGCAATCTCCGAGGCGGGTCGCCCGGCGGAAAATCGCGCGGATTTTCCCCGCGCGGAGGCCCGCCACGCGGAGGCTCCGGCGGGAATGCCTCGCGTTCCTCCTCGCGCGGCGGACGCGGAGGCTGCGGGCGCTGGCGTGGATCCATGCTGCCCTCAGCCATCTTCTTCAGCACGGGCGGCGGCGGATCGGCGATCGTTCCGGCGATTCGCACGCCGTCATTTTGCATCGCGGCGATCTGGATGTGATTCGCCTCCGCATGGCGTTTCAGGATCGCGGGCCACTCGGCCCGCTTGCTCGCTTGCAGCTCGGAGACGATGAGCGTCGTCATGCCCTGCACGCGCTCGCCGGAGCTGCCGGTCAGCAGCGAGTCGAGGCCGAAACGAAATTGCCCGCGCGCGACGTACACGGCGACGCCCGTGAGCAGCATCAGGTTCAGGAAAAAACACGCCGCGATTTTCGCCGGCAGCGGAAACGAAACGCGTGCGACTTTCACGGGCGCAGGGGATGGCGCGGTGTCAGTGGACATCGTCGTCGGGGTTCACCATCATGTAGCCCGCGGCGCGCACGGTGCGGATGATGCGCGGGTTCTTCGCGTCGTCGCCGAGCTTTTTCCGCAGCGCGGAAATGTGGACATCAATCGAGCGGTCGAACACGTCGTAGCTGCGGTCGCGAATGTTCTCGATGAGCGCCTCGCGCGAACGCACGCGGCCACGGGCACGGGCGAGCGCGAGGAGCAGATCGTATTCGACCGGCGTGAGCACGAGCGGCTCGTCGCCGACGACGACGGTGTGTGCGCCGGTGTTGATGCGAATATCGCCGACGATGACCTCCGTCTCCTGCTCGTCCGATTTTTTTCCGTTCCGAGTGCGACGCGTGACCGCACGCAGGCGCGCGAGGAGTTCGCGCGTGGAAAAAGTCTTCGGCAGATAATCGTCCGCGCCGATCTCGAGGCCGACGATCCGATCCGCCTCGTCGCCGCGCGCCGTGAGCATGAGCACGGGCACGTCGCTCGTGCGGCGGATCGCCTTCAGCACCTCGAAGCCGTCCATGCCCGGAAGCATCAGATCGAGGATCACCGCGTGCCATTGCTCGGCGGTCGCCTTTTCCACGCCCTCCGGCCCGGAATGCACGGTCGTGACCGCGTAGCCGAGCGGCGTGAGGTAGTCGCCGATGAGTCGGCAGAGCTTGCGGTCGTCGTCAATCACGAGGAGGCGCGGGCGCTCGGAGGCGGGAGCGGAATTCATGGCGGATGAGCGGAACATGGGCAGGAAGATCGCCGGGGTGGATACTTTTTACACACGCTTTACACTTTTCACGATGCGGCGAGACATTGTCTTTACAGTGGTGTTGCAACTTGAGTCCGAGCGTTCCCCTTCGTCACGCGTCACTTTCAATCCCGCCCACGGGCACCCGAAAACCAGAAACCAGAACCACACCACAGCATGAAAAAACAACAGATCATCCTCGCGCTTTCCATCAGCGCACTCACCAGCGTGCTTTGCGCGCAGCAAGGCAAACCACCCGGCGGTGGCGGACCCGGTGGTCCGGGAGGCGGACCTGGAGGCGGGCAAGGCGGGCCGGGCGCGCAAGGTGGAGGGCCACTTGGCGGTCAGGGCGGAAGGCAGATGGTCCCGCCGATCATCGCCGCACTCGACCTGAACAAGGACGGCATCATCAGCGCGAGTGAGATCGAGAAGGCCCCAAAATCGCTGCTGAAACTCGACAAGAACAAAGACGGCAAACTCACCGAAGACGAATATCACCCGAAACCTCCCGGCGGTCAGGGTGGCGGCGGAAAAAATGCTCCCGGTGGCGGACAGGGCGGACCGCAAGGAGGCCCGCCCGGCGGTGCGCAGGGCGGTCCCGGCGGCCAGCGCCCCGTGCCTCCGATCATCGCGGCACTCGACAAAAATGGCGACGGCGTGATTGACGCCGATGAAATCGCGAAGGCAGCCGAATCCCTCAAGACACTCGACAAGAACGGCGATGGCAAACTCACCCCGGACGAGTACCGCCCCCAACCTCCCGACGGCCAGAACGGCCCCGGCCAAGGTGGGCCCGGTGCCGGCGCCAAGGGCGCAGGCCGGCAAGGCGGCCCCGGTGGAAAAGCGCAAGGTGGCCCGCCCGGCGGAGCGCCGCCGGCAGCGCAATAGTCAAATCCCATTTGCAAGCCGAGAGCAGCACCAGCGATGGCGCTGCTCTCTTGCTTTTTGCGCGGACAAATCGTCCACCTCGCATCTTGAAACGGTGAATCAAAATTGATTCCGCAAGATCCGCCGCCAATCTTCGTCCATACTGAATCCAAATGAAACCCTCCGTCTCCCAGCTTGCCGCTGCACCGGATTTGGCATTCGCGGTTGCAACCAAGGAACCGAAAAAAATGAGGACGCCGCTCATTCTGCTTTTTTGCGCACTGCTTGCAGGTTGCTCGAAGCGTCCTGCAACGGAGTCCGATGCGGGGAAGGAAGTCGCAAAGGCGACGCCAGCGCCGACACCGATGCCCACGCCCACGCCGAAACCACCGGCGGACACTTTGGAATCGATCCTCGAAGCCGCCGCACGCGGCGAAGCGGCGGCACAGGCGAAGCTCGGGACGATGTTCGCCGAGGGTAGCGGTGGCGCGGTAAAAGATGAGGCAAAGGCGGCAGAATGGCTGAGGAAGGCGGCGGCACAGGGCGTGGCTTCGGCACAGGCCAGACTCGGGGTGATGTTTGCAGAGGGGAAATGCACGCCGAAGGATCAGGCCGAGGCCGTCGCGTGTATGGAGAAGGCCGCCGCCGCCGGGAATGCAGCGGCACAGGCGAGACTCGGCGTGATGCTTGCGGAAGGCACCGGCGTCCCACGCGATCCGGCGCGGGCGGTGGAACTGATCCGGAAGGCCGCCGAACAGGGGCACGCAGCCGCGCAATTCAATCTCGGAGTGATGCTCGCGATGGGCAACGGCGTGACAAAAGACGAGGCAAAGGCCGTCGAGTGGTACCAGAAATCCGCCGAACAAGGCTACGCGCCAGCGGAGGCGAATCTCGGCGGCATGTACGCCGAGGGCCTCGGCGTGACGAAGGACGAGGCAAAGGCCGTCGAGTGGTTTCAGATGGCCGCGGCGCAGGGGCACGCGGTGGCGCAGTTCAATCTCGCGATCCGCCACGCAGGCGGAATCGGCACGCCCAAGGACGAAGCGAAGGCCGCGGAGTGGCTGCAAAAATCAGCATTCCAAGGCTATCCCGCGGCGCAGTTTAATCTCGGCGTGATGTATGCGAACGGCATCGGCGGCCCGAAGGATCGGGTGCGCGCATTCGTCTGGTACACGCTTGCAGCACGGCAGAATGACCCCGAGGCCATCGTCGAAAAAAACGCGCTCGATGTGCTGATGAGCGACGCACAGAAGGAGGAGGCGCAGAAGATCCTCGGGGAACTGGTGGGCAAGATGCCTGGAAAATAGCGCGCCTTCTTTCCGCCTCCACGCTCGCTTGGCATTCCGTCCCAGACAGGAAAACGATTACAGCGGGAACAAAGTCATCATGAGAACGAGTCGCAATAAAACATTTGACAAATGATACTGAGTCTCATAAACATGCGCGCCTTATGAAAAAAATCGCTCTCAATATCCTCCTTGCCGTATCGCTCTGCACCCCCGATTCGCTCCATGCTGATGAAAACCTCTTCGGCTTCGTCTATGGGGCAGAGACGCTTCCCGCCGGGCATACCGATGTCTATCAGTTCATGACATTGCGCACGGGCAAGGACGCAGGCGGCTACTATGGCTGGGATTTTGAAACCGAGGTCGAATACGGCTTTACGGATCGCTTCCAAGGCAGCATCTCCATCGAAAACCGCTATATCCGCAACAAGAACGTCCCGGGGCTTGACGACACGAGTCATTTCACATTTGGCGGCGTGGCAGCGACTGGAAAATATCGTATCCTCAGCCCGTTCAAGGACGGCATCGGACTCGCGCTCCGGCTCGAAGGCGGATTCGTCTATCACGACGAAGTGGACGGCCTGCTGGAGCACGACGTTTACATCGCGCCCACGGTCATCCTTCAAAAAAACTTCCTAGACGACACGCTCGTCGCCGAACTGAACCTCGGAACAGAATGGGCCTGGGGCAAGGATCCCGCCGAGCAGTATTACAAGGAATTCGCTGCGCAGGGCGGCTTTGGCATTTCATACCGCTTCGCGCGAAACTGGTCGGCAGGAGTCGAAACCCACTTCCGCGCCGAGTGGCCGATGTTCAATTTGTTTCATAACTTCGAGCATGTGGTGGTCTATGCCGGTCCGACGGTGCATTACGCCGGGAAAAAATGGTGGGCCACGCTGAACTATGACTATCAGGTGTACGGCACGGGCGTGGATGAAATTTCCGCACACCAGACTTTTGCCGAGGAGACGAGACATGTCTTCAGGCTAAAGGTCGGCTTCAATTTCTAACTGACGAACTATTTTCCCATTCAACAATGAAAGCTAATGTCTTCCTTCTCACGCCCGCGGCACTCTTAGGCAGCGCGGTCGCCGGTCATGGTGTCAACTATATGAACGTCGCGCAGGCGCAGCAGGCGATTTTTCCCGGCAAGGCGATGACCGCCGCCGAGGTGAAGCTAACATCCGAGCAGCGCAAGGAGATTGAAAGGCAGGGCGGCATCCGCCAGCGCTCCGATACGGTAAAGGCATGGCGCGTCGCGGGCGGCGGCTGGTTCATCGTGGATGAGGTGCTCGGCAAACACGAGTTCATCACATTTGCCGTGGGCATCTCGGCCGACGGCTCGGTGCACGGGATCGAGATCATGGAATACCTCGAAACGTACGGCGACGAGGTACGCAATGCGAAGTGGCGCGCGCAATTCACCGGCAAGACCAAGTCCGCACCGCTCCAGCTCGACAAGGACATCCGCAACATCTCCGGCGCGACGCTTTCCTCGCGCCACATCACCGACGGCGTGCGCCGACTGCTCGCCATTCATGACGTGGCGCTGAAATCCCGCTGATTTTTCCACACACACATGAGCGCGAACGCCACTCAAAACATCGCGATTGAAATCAAACGCTGCCGCCCGCTGCTCGGCACCTTCGTCGAGATCACCGCGCGCGGCGGCTCGCCCGAGATGCTCAGCGACGCGATCACCGCTGCATTTTCCGCAGTGGAAAAAGTGATGGCGCTGATGAGCTACCACGATCCGTTCAGCGAACTGAGCCGCGTGAACGGCAAGGCCGCGCGCGCGCCGGTGCAGGTGAGCGAATGGACGTTCCGCGTCATCGAGCAGGCGCAGCGCCTCGCCGCGGAGAGCGACGGCGCATTCGACGTGACCATCGCTCCGCGGCTCGCGTCGTGGGGCTACCTCCCGCGCAATCCCTCCAACAGCCGCGCCGAACGCCTCGCTCGCTGGAGCGACGTGGAATTGCTGCCCGGCCGTCTCGTGCATTTCCGCCGCCCGCTGCACGTGGACCTCGGCGGCATCGCGAAGGGCTTCGCCGTGGATCGCGCCGTGGATGCGCTGCGCTCCGCCGGTGTGCGCGAGGGGCTCGTGAATGCCGGCGGCGATCTCCGCGCATTTGGCGACAGCGAATGGCCCGTGCAAATCCGCCACCCGCGCGATCCGCTCGCGGGCGGCCACGCCTTTGCGCTCCGCGATTCCGCCGTGGCCACGAGCGCCGCGTATTTCTCCCGCAAACGCTGGCGCAAATGCTGGGTCTGCCCGCTCGTGGACGGACGCACGCGCCTGCCGTGCGACGACACGCTCAGCGTCACCGTCCACGCACCCGACGCACTGCTCGCCGACGCGCTCACGAAGGTCGTCTTCGCGCTCCGCGAAAAATCCGCGCCCATCCTCCAGCGCCACAATGCCAGCGCGCTGCTGCTCGATTGCGCCGGCCAGTGCGCATTCATCGCCGAGGAAAAATCCGTGCCCGCCCGAGCATGAGCACTCTTCGCCGCCCCGCCGTCCATTTTTCCCGCGCGTGGAAGCTCCTGCTTTACGGCGTACTGCTGCTGAGTTTCACGACCGGCGTCGCGTGGTTCGCACTGGATCGCTGGGGCGGCACCACCGACGAATTCGACATCATCCGCAAGCACCCGCTCCAGCCCGTGCTGTTGAAAATCCACGGCGCCTCCGCGATGGTCGTGCTCATGGGCTTCGGCTACATCCTCGCCACGCACGTCCACGCCGCATGGCGCACGCGCCGGCAGCGAGGCAGCGGACTGCCGCTCATCGCGGTCTTCGTGCTGCTCGCCGCGACATCATGGTGCCTCTATTATCTCGGCGACGAGACATGGCGCGCACGCATTGCGTGGGTCCACATCGGCGCGGGCCTCTCGCTGCCGCTCGTGCTCGGCGCGCACATCGTGCTGGGGCACCGCTCGCGGCGCTGATCGGAAAACCTCAGCCAGACACGCGCCAGCGCCTCGTCCTCAGCAGCGCGCTCCTCCACGAGCCGAAGGTGCTCGTGATTGACGAGCCCATCATCGGCCTCGACCCCACGCACGCACGCATCGTGAAGGATGAATTCAAGGCGACGTCGCGTGCGGGCATGACGATTTTCCTCAGCACGCGCCAGTTCAGCATCGCCGAGGAACTCGCCGACCGCGTGGGCATCATCACCCCGCAAAGGTCGAAGCATTCCGCGCTGAACTCTGCGAGAGGCCGCACGGCGCAGTTGCATTCTCTCGATGGAATTACCAGTTTCCCAGATAGTCACCCTCAAATTTCGTCAACCAGCGGCCAAGGCGCTTAATTAGTTTTTCCAAGGTATGCTTACCGGGAAAATCAAACATAGAACGCCGGCCTTCGCGTCTGATGCAGTTACGAATGGCGATGGCTTCCGCGTCGGTCAGCTTGCCGTGTTTGAATGCCAGTCCGGTGAACTCCATCGCGACGTCGTAATAGGCATACTGCATCAGCAGGATTAGGCAGCGGACTAGCTTGCCTTTCTCAAAGAGAATACTCTCAGATGGCAAGGCGGCCAGATCGCGGAAATAGATGGCGTCGCCGGCGACGAGCTGGCCTTTGGGGCCACCGAGCGAGGCCCCCTCCTTGCGCTTAAAGAAACAGTTGCTCCGTGCGACATCAAAGAGCGTGAAGCCCTGCGCGGCCATGAAGGCGTCCACATCGCGGAAGAGCGGTGCGCCGACAAAAACCGGGTTGAACCATACCTCCAATTCCACGGCGAACACGTCCTTCAAGGTATCCGGCGCGCCTTTGAGGATTTCCAGCTCATAGCCCTCGGTGTCTATCTTGATGAAATCAATCCCCCGGATGGATTCCTCAGCAAGCGCGGCGTCGAGCGGCTTGGTCGTGAGCCGCAGCTCGCGCTGGAGGCGATAGCCGGGCTCGGCGACCGTGCGGTTGATAAATGGATAGTTTGGCGCGAAAAGCGAGCTGCTTCCCTCGGCGACGAGTAGATGGAAAGGCCGCTCCCCGTGCTGCGATGAGAGTGCGCAGGGAAGGAATGTCACCCCTGGCGTGGTGCGCTCGTTCAGGGCCGCACATTCCCTGGCGTCTGCCTCGAAGCCGGTGATCCGCACTGGAAAACGGTGCCGCAGTTTCTCCCATCGAGGATGAATGCCGGCACGGGCGCCTATGTCCAAAATTTGGAGAGGCTGGGAAGTTAGGGATATTAGTTCGCGCATGCGACAGTTAGTCAGCCCGTCGGCCGACGGCGATTAGGTTCGTACCCTTGAACAGCAGCGAGGGAAACCAGCGATAGGCTCGGATGCGATGGAGGCCCTTGATTTCCGGTAGATCGCAATTCGAACAAAAGACGCTCTCGAACCCGCCAAGGCGCAGAATTTTCTCCAGCGAGACTTTGATGAATGGATGCAGGTGCGTGGGATCGTGCCAGAATTGCCAGCCGATGCGTGCCAAGTCGGGCGTCCGCAGGATCACATACCCGCCGGGCTTCACGGCGCGGAACAGATCGCGGACGAAACGGTGGACGTCGGGGATGTGCTCGATGACGTGGGAGCACCAGATGAGGTCGAACGAGGCGTCGGGAAATGGCAGGGGCATCGTGCGCAGGTCAGCCGTCTCGAATTTGCAACCGAGGTCGAGGAAAGTCGCGCGCATTGCGGGATCGATGTCCACGCAGTCCACCTGAAAGCCCCGGTCGAGAAAATAGCGTGTGTAGAGACCCTTTCCGGGGCCGATGTCGAGCATGTGGCCCGATTGCGGCAACCCGCACTTTTCCCACAGCCTGTCCAGCAATGCGTGCTGGCACTCGATGATGAGCGGGTGTGTGGACGATTGCTCGATCTTCAGGTAATCCATCCCGGTGGTCATTTGGGGAGTCGGAGGGCGGTCCATTTAAGAAAGTGATATTCGAGTTTTTCGATGGGTGGCAGGAGCCAAGGCTGCCACTTGAGAAAGCGGGCGACCAATCTTTTCATCCTGCTCATGAACGTATGGCGCGGCGTGAATGCAGGATCGCAATGGCGCGTGTAGAGTTCCTGCCAGCCCGCATGATCGTACACGGACACGGCGTTGACGAAGCCGAATCTGTATTTGAGAAAGCGGAAGCCGAGTTGTCGCGCGGAGGCAATGACCAGATTGTTGGCAAAAGTAAGCTCGTGGATCCGGGCATTGTGCGGGCCGTAATCCCACTGGTGTTCGCACGGCACCTCCGCGTGCTTTCGGAGAAAGCTGAGCCAGAGGTATTGCTCGGGAGCAAAACGGAGATCGCTGTCGTCATACCGGTTTTCAGGACGCGGATGGTTCCGGAACCATGTGCAGAATTCCTCAGGAACGAGCGGCACATCCCATAAATCCAGCACGTCCTCGTGCCGTCCAAAACTGAACCAGTCGCTTGGGCAGAACGGCTGTGGAAAAAGCCGCGCCGGATCGCGGCTGAACAGTGAACCCACGACGACCCGCTCCTTGAAAACAGCCCACTCGGCGGCCCGCCGGGGATAACGCCCGAAGTAATCCAGAAACCCTGCCGACTCGAAGACCATGTCGCTGCGAAACTTGACGGCATAAGGTCGCTTTGCAACCCGCAGGCCCTCTCTCGCGCTGACGATTTGGCGTGAACAATTAAAGAAAATCTTCCGGCCCTTGTGCTCATGGACGAGGAAGCCGCCGGGGTCTTCGCTCTCGACCAGTCGGTCAAAGGAAAGGCCGTCCACCTGCGAGCCTTTCCATGTGGAGAGGATGACTTCCGCATCGGGCAGGAATCTGCGGATGGAATGCAGGCATCGCTCGGTCAGGCGCTTGGAGGGAGGCCAGTCCTTCTTTCCGACGACCGGTCCTTGGACAACGACGGAGATTTCTTTGGGATCGATCATCAGGCTGGCAGCCCGTGCTTCCTGCGGAACGGGCATCCGTGCAATGCAAAAGAGAAACGCCCGGCATTCATTTCGGAATGCCGGGCGTGGTGGAAGCGGTTCCTGCCTTTGCTTCAGCGGGTGGCGGTGATTGCGGCCGTTTGGACTGCCACAGTTCAGGGTTCAGGCTCCGACGGTGATTTCCACGGTGTTGCTCCAGAGGCCGACCTGCACGTCGTTCAGACGGTAGATGGCGCGGTATTTCCACTTGGTCGGCGTGGCGGGGAACGGGGCGGTGGCGGTGTAATTCGGCGTGGTGTCGTAGGTGAGGAAGACCCATCCCTTGCCGTCGCCGCGCGCTGCGGGCACCACGCGAAAATCCTCATCGCCGACGGCAACTACCCCGCCTCCACGGCCAAGGGCCCGAACGCCCAGCAGGTCTGCCTCCAGCTCATCCCCGGCGTGCCCACCGTCGCGCAAGTCCTCCGCGCGCTCATGAGCGTGCTGCCCTTCGACGCCATCAACACCATGGGCATCCCCGCC
>CAIRYQ010000031.1 GCA_903882875.1 uncultured Spartobacteria bacterium
GGAGGAAGCGCGCGCGGAGCGACGCGCTCCACCGGCGCTGCGCATTCATCCAAGAACGGCCCCGCTTTCACTGAAGCCGCTCCAGGGAAATGAACGGGGGCTTTCCGTCTGGCCACGACGGAGGAATCGCAGGCGGATGGCGCGAGACCTTATCTGCTCACGCTGAGTGTCACCGGCTCGCCCGTGATCTTCAGCCCCGCAACTGTGATGAGCCCGTGTGTGTCCGCCCTGCCTTCGCCTTTGGCGGCGCCGAAAGTCCACCGGAAGGAAGCGCCGGGCTGGAGTTGGAAATGCTGGAGGCGGCGGAGCGTGACGTCGGCGGTGGCGGCCTTGGGAATTTCAAAGCTCGTCTTCAACTCCGTGGCCGAAACCAAGTGGAGCGACAGATCGATCTTGTCCGCAGTGTCGCTGATGTTCTTCCAGCGGAAGAATGCGTTCACCTGTCCCGGTGCCGTGTTTTTCAGATCGTCGGGCCACGGGAGCTTGGTGTTGCCGGATGCGTTCGTGAATGCCGCGTACGGTTCGTTCTTTTTCACGCCCAGCCAGTCGAAGGAATCAATCAGGTCGTTCACTTTCATGATCTGCGCGGAGTTGTTGGCATGGCCGAATGGCCCCCAGTAAAAATAGAGCGCGTATTTCCGGTCGTTCATCGCCTGCACAAACCGCTCGTGCCCGGCGGACCATCCGTCGTTCTGCCCGGAATAGTCCACGCAGACGGGCGGGTCGGGCAGCTTCACCGTTTCCGGGACCGACTGCGGCGGAAAATACATGCGGTTCGAGACGTGTTCGATTCCCGCGGGGACATTGGCCTTGATCGCGGCGAAGACGTCGCCGTGTCTCATGCCAATGCCAAGCGTGCCGCTGCCGCCCATGGAGTTGCCGCACAGGTACACGCGGTTCGGATCGATGCCGTATTTTTGGATCGTCCATCGCACGGTATCCATCACGCGTTTCTCGGCGGGCATGGGATCGCCGCCGGAATTTTTTGCCGTCAGCGCGGCGTCCTTCAGGTGCATCCCGCCCCACCACCAGTCGCCCATGTTTTTGCGGCAGTCCACGTAGAGCGCGTAGTGATCGTCGGGGGAGCGGTAGATGTCGTGGTTGCCGACGGTCTTCGTGCAGTTCACGCAGGAGAACACATCGTGTCCGGCCGAGTGCAGCACGACATACAGCGGCGCATTGGCACGATCTGCCGCGGGATGAACGACGATGAATGTGTCCTGCTGCGGCGCCGCGTAGCCCCACTCCGGCTTCACGCCGTGCTGGAATGTCTCCATCGCGCGTCCGTTGACGGTCGTGTCCTTGGTCTGGTCCTTGATAGGAGCCCACTCCTCGGCGCGCAGTGAAATGGATGCGAACAGGAGCAGGGCGATGGATGTGATTTTCATGGGGTTTTCAAAATGGAACTGAATGCCAGTGGAGCACAGCGAGCACACCCGCAGCGAGGACGGGATTCACCGCGCGTGCAAATCGCATCGCGTAGCCCGTCAGACGATTTCCTTCACGATGCCGTCCGACTCGCCGCCCTGGAAATTCGCGGGCACCGGCACGCCCATGCGCTCGAACATCGTGCGCCACAGGTTACCGAGCCGCATGTCTTCCTTCACGATGTGGCCCTGATGCTTGATGCCAAGGCGCGCGCCGCCGGCGATCATCGTGGGCAGGTGATGATTGTGGTGCGCATTGATCGCGCCGCCGCTGCTGCCGTAGGCGACGAGCGAATGGTCGAGCAGCGTGCCGTCGCCTTCCTTCACCGACTTGAGCTTGTTCAAAAAATAAGCCCACTCCTCCATGTACCACACGTCCGACTGCGTGAACCACTTCAGCTTGTCCGAGTCTTCGCCGTGATGCGTCATCTCGTGGTAGTTGTAGGGATTTCCCATGTCGTGGTAAGTGCCCGTGCCATCCTGTCCGTCGAGGCGCGGCATGTAGGAAATGACGCGCGTGCTGTCCGTCTGGAATGCGAGCGTGATCACGTCGAACATCAGCCGCTGGTAGCGCCGGTAATCGAGGCCCGGCTTGTCGGGGTCGAGGCCCTGCTCCTTGCCGAAGGTCAGCATCTCGACGCTCGGCTTCGGCCTGCGCAGCCATTCCTTTTCGTCCTGCATGCTGCGCTCGAGGTCGCGGATGCCGGTGAGATATTCGTCGAGCTTCGCGCGGTCGTCCGCGCCGAGCGAATTGCTGAGACGCTTCGCCTCCGCGCGCATGGAATCGAGCACGCTCGTGCGGCGGGCGAACGCGGCCTCGCGCTGGTTCAGCGTCTCCGCGGTGTCTGGCCGGAAAAGCTGATCGAACAAGACGTGCGGACGATTTTCCGAGGGAATGGGCGTGCCGCTCGGAGCCCACGAGACAGTGAGATCCTGGTTTCCGCCGAAGCCGGTGCCGCGCTTCACGCCGAGCGTCATGGAAGGAAACCGCGTGGCCCGTCCGACGGCCGCCGCGAGTTCCTGATCGCACGAGACACGGAATTTGCATCCGGCTGAACGCGTGTTCGTGCCGGTGAGGAAGGAGCGGTCGCCGGTGTGGCCGCCGGCAAAATTGAGCTTCATGCCCGAGATGACCGTGAAGTCTTTCTTCAGCGCCTCAAGCGGCTTGAGGATCGGCGTGGCCGTGTAATTCAGCCCCGTGTCGGCGGGCGTGAAGTCGCGCCCGTTGATCCCGAGCCCCCAGAAAGTGAACAACGCGCGCCGCGGCGTTTCGCCCGCCCCGATCGAGCCGGCCTTCGTGAGCGATCCGGCATGGGCGCTCATCGCGTCGAGCCACGGCAGAGCGAGCGTGATGCCCGCGCCTTTCAGAAAAGTGCGACGCGGCATGGGCTTGGGATGATGGATGATGTTCATGGATGGCTCCTTGTTCTTGTTTGGGATGACTCGATTAACGTGGGATCAGAGGCGGCTCGGCGGCTAATACTTTGCGTCGAGCACGGTTTGAATCCGTTGCAGTTCCATTGGCGTTGGTGTGGCCCATTTGATCTGCGCGCTTGGCAGTTCAGCTTTGAGTTTTGCCACGTCGGATTCAGGGATGTCGATGCCGGTGAGGGTGAGGCTCTTCAAGGCGGGAAGTTGCTTCAACAAAGACAGGTCCGCCAAGGGTAGGCGCTCTTCCACCAGCGTGATGGATTCGAGCGATTTGACCGCTGACAGATGCGCCATCGCAGCGTCGCCCTGCAAAGTGACCGGCTTGTAGTTGAGCAGGAGCGACCGCAGGTCCTTCAACTCCTTCAAAGCCGCAAGCCCCTGCGAATCGAAATGACAATGATAGATGTGCAGGTTCTTCAAATGCGACAGCTTCCCGATGGCCGCCACTCCTTCATTTCCGAAGACGCGGCTTCCTCCAACCCTGATGCTCTCAAGTTTGGGAAGCGCGGCGAGATCGGCCAGTCCCACGCCCGTGAATTTCTGGCCGGGGTGGAAGAATGTGAGGAAGGTCAGGTTCTTGAATTTTGCGAGCTGCCGCACGCCATCGTCGTCGAGTTGCGCACCGTTCGTCGTGAACGCTGTCACCTCCGGCAGATGAGTCAGCAGCGACAGTTGGTGATTGGTCAGGCCCAATCCGAAGCCGAGTTTCTGGACGTGCGACAGTTGCCCGATTTTCTTGAAGTCATCATCGCTCCACTTCGTGGGATCCGGCAGATCAAATCCGGTGATCACGCCCTTTGTCTCCGTGAGCTTGGCGCCTTTTTCGGTCAGCTCCTTCGTCAGCCCGGCGTCGTCACCACGGCTCGCGGTGGCGACGAGTAGAAAGAGAGCGACAATGAAATGAATGGCCGTTGAGCGAGTGTGCATTTTTTCTTTACTTGGTCCCAAAGGGTTCGCTGATGATGATCGCCTTGATGAGCGGCTGGATGCGGTAGTCGTTTTTCTTCAGCGCGTCGGCGAGCGAATCCACGACCTCGTGGTCCGTGTAGCCGACGGGCCGGCCGAGCGCGTAGGTGAGCAGTTTCGTGCTGAATGCGCGCGCGAACTTGTCTTTCTGCGCCATCAGCCCCGCCTTGTATTCGGCGAGCGTGCCGAATTTTTTCCCGTCGGGAAATTTGCCGCTCACGTCGAGCAAGGGTGCTGTCGTGCTGCGGATGCCTTCGCCGTTGAGCCGCTCGCGCCATTGGCCGATCGCGTCGTAGTTTTCCAGCGCGAGGCCGAAAGGATCGAGTTTCGCATGGCACGACGCGCAGATTTCGTCGCGGCGGTGCAGGTCCAGCCGCTCGCGGATGGTGAGGCTCTTGCCGCCGGTGTTCGGCTGGATTTCGCCGGCGTTCGGAGGCGGATTGTTCGGCGGATCGTTGAACAGCTCGCGAAGTACCCACGATGCGCGGCGCAGCGGCAGCGTGCGCGTGCCGTCGGCTAGGAAAGTCATCAGCCCCGCCATGCCAAGCACGCCGCCGCGGTGATGCTCGGGTTTGATGGACACTTTGCGGAATTCCGCGCCGCTCACGCCCTCGATGCCGTAGTGCTTCGCGAGGCGCTCATTCACGACGAGGAAATCGCTGTCGAGGAAGTTGGTGATCGGAAGGTCATGCGTCAGTATCTCTGTGAAAAATGCGTACGGCTCCTTCTGTCCCGCCGCCTTCAGCAGCTTGTCAAAATTGGAATACTCCGCCGCGGGCTGCACGGATCCGTAGTCGCGCACCGACAGCCATTGCCCGGCGAAATTGCGTACGAAGCGATCCGATTTCGGATCTGCGAGCATCCGCCGAATTTCAGACGACAGTACGCCCGGCTCGCGCAATTTCCCTGCGGCGGCACGGGCGAACAGCGTCTCATCGGGCATCGTGCTCCAGAGGAAATACGACAACCGCGATGCCAATTCATAGTCGTTGAGCGGGCGGCGCTGCGATTGCGGCGCAGGCTCCTGAATAAAAAGAAAACCCGGCGAGCAGAGCACGCGCTGCAAGCCCAGCCGCATAGCTTCGGTGAACGACTGTTTGCCGTCTGTCATCGCCTTGTCCACGACCGCGACGATGGCTTCGGTCTCCTCCTTCGTCACCGGACGGCGGTACGCTCGCGGCAGGAACCGCGCGAAAATCTCGCGGGCGTAGCCGATGTCCTTGCGCTCATCGCCCGCGAAGAAAAGCGACTTGTGGCTCGCAGGCGGCCATTCCTTTTCGATCGGCCCCTCGACTTCGATGGATTCGATCAGCAGCCGCGGCAGCTTCTCGACATCCAGCGCGGGATTGTAGGTGTTCTTCGGCCCCGTCCATGAATCGAGAATCTTGACAGCCTCATCCCGTTTCTTGCGCAGTGCCTCCTTTTCCGATTCCGGTGCGCGGCGCGTGGTCGCGCGTTCCAATTCCCCCGCCAGCTTGACTTTCTCCCAAAATACTTTCCCGAAGTTCGGCTCCATGATGACGACCTTCTCCGTGTGGTTCCACAGGAGCTTGAGCTCCTGCGGTCCCTTCACCTCGCCGTTTTCATCCGGCCCGCGCAGGAACATCATCGTCTCCGTCGTTCCCGACGGATCCACCAGCACTTCTTTGTCAGCCTGGATTGGCGAATTGTGCCCGTAGATGATGCGGAATTTGTTCGGAGTCGTCCGTGCCCGGTTGTCCACTTTCGCCTTGATGCGGATGCGATAATTCCCGTCGCGCGTGACGGTCTTCGATACAATGGGATGATCGAGCACGCCCCAGCCGTCATATTCCTTGGCATACATGGGATACCCTTGGATGTGCTCGATGCCCTCGGGTTTCACAAAATGGTCGCGTGCACCGGTCGGGATCAGATGCTTGGAAAACTCGTAGGCCGGCACCATCTCCGGCGGAGGCCTCTTCTGCTGCAGCTCGAAGCGTGTGATGAAATGATTCACCTTCGGCATCTCGGTCACGATCGCGAGCGACGAGATTTTTTCCGCCGCCGCCATGCTCCGCTCGATCTGCGACCGATCGAAAAAGAGCGCCACACCCAGCCGGTCAAAACCCTCGGCCTTGCCGTCGCCCGGCAGTTCCTCGGCGATCGGCCCGATGGTATTCACATCCATGTGCAGCAGATCGCTGACAGTGTTCGCGTATTCGTCGCGATTGAGCCGCCGCATCGGGATGCGCCCGCCCGCCTTTTTCGCCGCCAGCTCGACTTCGTGCAGTTGCCCGTTCACCCAGCCGACAAATGCCGCCGCCTGCTTCGCATCCGGTCGCGATTTTCCCTCCGGCGGCATCTCGCCCGCATTGATGCGATCCACGACCTCCTTCCACTGATCCGCGACTTTCGGCGCGGAAAAATCCGAGCCGAGCAAATCAATCCGAAACCCCGCCTTCGCCTTTTTCTCCCCGTGGCAGTCGAGACAGCTCTTCTCGATGAACGGCTGCGCCATCTCGCGGAAACCGGGCGCTGCCTTCCCATTCTCTGCAGCGCCGGCCGGCGACGCAGCGCCGAGGCACAGCAGCAACGACAGACGGCGCATGAAACGGGGTGAAAACTTTTCGGGAGTGCTCATCGGGAGAGGGTGATGCCAGCCTATGAGACGCACCTTCCCGCGCAAGCGCCAATCACCGGACGTGAATGCGAACGGACGCGCATCGTGATCTAATCGCTCCCGCGATCACCGTCGGTTGCACCGATGGATCAAAATGATGTCACAGCGACCAGCCGGCCCGGTATTCCTTGTGGACGTATTGGTTCAACTCGGGCGCGTTTTTCATCTTCTGATTCTCGCCGTCCCATTCCAGCCGCATCCCCGGCGATCGCAACGCCAGAACGCCGAGCAGCACCGTCTCGGTTAGCGGACCCGCGTAGTCGAAGTTGTCCACTGGCCGCTTGCCGCCCATGCATGCTTGGTACCACTCTTCGTAGTGGCCGGGTGAACGCGCGATAGTCTGGGGGACCGCGCTGGCTTGTTCGACTAATGTTTCCGGCAAGAGCTTTGGCATGCCGCCGTGCGAGCCGTGATACATCTTTCCCTTGCTGCCAACATACAGGACGCCGTTGTCCGGCAGCTTCTCACCGGCGGGCATCTCGATCGGTGTCGGCGGCATCAGCCCGCAGTCGTACCAAGTCAGCCGCACCGGAGGCAGATTCCCTCGCGCGGGAAAATCGTAAGTGATGATCGCGGCGATCGGGTAAGTTTCAAAGTTCCGCTCCTTCTTGCTGATGAACGAGCCGTCGAGTGTGATTCGGGACTCGATTGTCGCCGGTGCGCCGAGATTCAAAGCCCACACGGGATGGTCTATGATATGACAGCCCATGTCGCCCAGTGCCCCGGTACCAAAGTCCCACCAACCTCGCCAGTTGTGGGGAACATAGGCCTGATGGTAAGGCCGCTCCCGAACCGGGCCGAGCCACAAATTCCAGTCCAGCGTGGGAGGCACCGGCGGAGTGTCCGTGGGCCGCAGCAATCCTTGCTTCCACCATCCCGAAGGGCGATCCGACCAGCAGTGAACTTCGCGGACCTCTCCGATGATGCCCGCTTGGATCCATTCATTCGTCACTCGCGACCCCTCGGTCCCGTGCCCTTGGTTCCCCATGGATGTCATCACGCCCGACTTGCGTGCGGCCTCGGTCAGCACCCGGCATTCATGCAGCGTCTGAGTCAACGGCTTTTGCACGTACACATGTTTCCCCGCCTGGATCGCAGCCATCGCCGCGACTGCGTGAATATGATCCGGCGTGCCTACCGAAACCGCGTCGATGTTCTTCGCTTCCTTTTCGATCATCTCGCGAAAATCCTTGTACCGTCGCGCATCCGGATGCGCCTTGAAAGTTACGGCTGCGCGCTCATCGTCCACATCGCACAGCGCGACATATTCCGCCCCGAGAGCGGTGAGCTTGGCAATGTCGCGTCCGCCCATGCCGCCGCATCCGATGCCCGCAATGCGGACGCGCTGTGACGGCGCTGCATTTCCCTGCTGGCCGAACAGACGGCGGGGCATGATCGTGGAGACTGCGGCCGCCGTCGTCGTCGCGAGGAAGGCGCGACGTGAAGTGTCAGCGGAAGCGTTTGGTTTGGTGGTCATGGTAAGTTGTGGGTGCATTCAAGAATGCACGCTGCTGCCTGTGTATCAGGCGGAGCGCGAATCAGTGTGCGGGAATGTGGGGGTCACTTGGGAAGGATCATTTGGCAAGCGGCTGACACTCCCACAGCGTGCCCGCGCCGCCGGTGGCGCAAAGAAATACCAGCGATGAAAAGTTCCGGATGCGGTGGGAGGATGATTTGCGGGGCATGTTCATTGGGAGAACACGAATCGGCCGAGCCTACCCGCCGCAACTCGACAAGCAAGCACCGCGTGCGCGGAATGCGGGGAGAATGTGGAATTGCGAGGATGCTCAGCCTGGCTCGGAAGCCGCCCGTGCTGGCCGCAGGGGGATGACAAGGATGTGCTCCTCTTTTTGAAAGAGCCCGACATCCGGCGCGAGGCTCACTTCCGTCCGTCCGATGCCGCATCCGGCCTCCTCAACTCTCAACTTTCAACTCCCGACTGCTTCGTGCAACGTGCGTGTCCGCGTGAACCCAACCGCCCGCAGACTGATCCTTTTTTTCCTCGTGATGACGCTGGCCTCCGGCTGCGGAAGGCCGCCGGATCGCGCCGATCTCGTGGTGATCAACGGCGGCGAGCCGGACACGATCGATCCCGCGAAAATCCGCGGCCAGCCCGAGGGGCGCATCGCGTATTCGCTCTTTGAGGGCCTCACGCGCTACACGGTATCGGGCGACACCGAGCCGGGCATGGCCGATCGCTGGGAAATTTCGCCGGACGGGCTGCACTACACTTTTCATCTGCGCGAGGGCATTCGGTGGACGAACGGCGATCCGGTCACCGCGCAGGATTTCGTGTGGTCGTGGCTGCGCGCGCTCCGCGAGCCCGAGGCGGAATACAAATACCAGCTTTATTACATCAAGGGTGCGGAGGCATTCGGCGAGGCGAAGGACGAGGCCTCGCGCCCGCCCGCGGACACCGTCGCGGTGCGCGCGCCCGATGCGCGCACGCTGACGATCGAACTGAAAAACCCGACGCCATTTTTCATAGACCTCTGCGCATTCTACACGCTGAACCCGGTGCATCCCGCGACCGTCATCGCCGCGGAAAAATCCGGCAAGTCGTGGCTGCGGCCCGGCGCGATCGTGAACAACGGGCCGTTCCTGCTCACCGAGTGGCGGCTGAACGACCGCATCCGCCTCACGCGAAATCCGAGCTATTGGGACGCCGCAAATGTGAAGCTGAACACCGTGGACGTGCTGCCCGCGCCGACGCCGAACACCGCGTTCAATTTTTACCACAGCGGCGTGGCAGACCTCATCCTCGACAAGTCGCTCGTGCCCACGTCGCTCGTGCCGGATTTGAAAAAGCGCGCCGACTACCACGCGACGCCGATCCTCGCGACGTACTTCATCCGCTACAATGTGAAGCGCGCGCCGTTCACCGATGTGCGGGTGCGCAAGGCGTTCTCAATGGTCGTGGACAAGGTGCTGCTCACGGAAAAAGTCACGCAGGCCGGCGAGCCGCCGACGGACGCATTCGTGCCGCCCGGCACCGCGGGCTACCAGCCGCCCGCGGGCGTGAAGCGCGATCCCGAGGCGGCGCGAAAACTTCTCGCTGATGCCGGCTTCCCCGGCGGCGCGGGCTTTCCCGTCGTGCGCTACCTCTACACAAACAAGAGCGAGACGGATGAAAAAATCGCGGTCGAGGTGCAGGCGATGTTCAAGCGTGAACTCGGCATCTCCGTGCTGCTCGCGAAGCAGGAGTGGGCCGTCTATTTGAATTCGCTCTCGGCGCTCGACTTCGATTTCTGCCGCTCGTCGTGGGTCGGCGACTACAAGGATCCGAACACCTTCATGGACATGTTTCTCACCGGCGGCGGCAACAACAACTGCGGCTGGAGCAACGCGTGCTACGACGAGCTCATCGCGCTCGCGGCAAAGGAGACCGATGAGAAAAAGCGGTTCGATCTTTTCCGCGAGGCCGAGACGATCCTCATCCGCGACGAGATGCCCGTGTGTCCGCTGTTCAACTACGTCGTGCTCATGTTTTACAGCGACCGGCTCGGCGGCGTCGCGGGCAATCTCATGGACGAACATCCGTTCCGCACGATGCACTGGAAGACGAAGAAGTGATGGAGCGAATCGTCATCCGCTCCTCCAACTGGCTCGGCGATGCCGTGATGACCGTGCCCGCGGTGCGCGCACTCAAGCGCGGCAATCCCTCCGCACACATCGCCGTGCTCACGCCGGAAAAAATCGCGGACGTGTGGCGACTCGTCGCGGAGGTGGACGAGGTGATCGCATTTCCCGCGGCGAAAATCTTCGGTGTCGCGAAGCTGATCCGCGCGGGCAAATTCGGCACCGGTGTGATTTTCCCGAACAGCCTGCGCACCGCGCTGGAGATGTGGCTGGCGCGCGTCCCGCGTCGCGTCGGCTACGCGGGACACTCGCGGCGCTGGCTGCTCACGGATGTTTTTTCGCAGGAAAAAAGCGCGCCGGCGATCGGGCCGGGCCAGCATCAGGTGCACCATTACCTGCGCCTCGCGGAGCATCTCGGCGCGAGCGCGGATGCGGATGCGACGTTCGGCTTCCCGGATGCCGCCGCCAAAAAACGCGCGCCGGGAAAACCCGCGCGCATCGCCATCTGCGCCGGGGCGGAGTATGGCCCGGCAAAACGCTGGCTGCCGGAGCGGTTCGCCGAGGTCGTGCAGACGCTGGACGATCCCGCGGGTTCGCACTGGCAGCTCGTCGGCACCGCGAAGGATCGCGAGGTCGCGGAAAAAATCGCGGTGCTCTGCGAGGCTCCGGCCAACGTCGAAAACCTCTGCGGCAAAACGACGCTCGCGGAACTTATCGCCGTGCTGCTCGAGAGCGATGCGCTGCTCACGAACGACACCGGCACGATGCACCTCGCTGCGCTGCTCGGCGTGCCGGCGGTCGCGATTTTCGGCAGCACCGAACCCGCGCTCACCGGTCCGCTCGGCACGGGCCACGCCGTCGTGCGCAAGCGCGTCGAGTGCAGTCCGTGCTTTCTGCGCGAGTGCCCGATTGATTTCCGCTGCATGAAGGAAGTCGAGTCCGCGACCGTCGCCGAGGCGCTGCGAGCCGTGCTCTCCGCGCAGCCGCGCGTGTGAAAGCGCAGGCTGATTTTCCGCGAAAAAAAGCAAAGGATGCCGACGCGTTCACAGGCGCGGCTCCGGGAGAAAAAAGAAAGCCCCAACCTGGGCGACGGCTGGGGCTTTCGATGGCCTGTGGGGAATCACAGGCGTTGCAATCCGTGGGGCGGACTACAGCTTGGACTCGTACTCTACCAAGCGCGCGAGTGCTTCCAGGAAGTCCTTGAAGGCCGCTGCAGGCAGCATGATCGTGTCACGCCGCCCACCGACGTCTTCGGTGATCTTCATGAAGCGCCCGCGCTGGTTCTCCTTGAGGTCAATGAAGAAGACCTTGCGGTCAATCGTCACCTTCTCAGAGGCGATCGGCTCGGAGGGCATCCTCGGTCCGGCGTTCTCTTGCATGTTTTTCTTTGTTGGTGTTTCAGTCCTCGATGGCCAGCCCACGACGTGTGGGCTGCGAGGAGATGGGGAAGTGGCGAATCTGTGAAGCGATCCTTCGACGTGCAAGTGTTAAT
Source organism: uncultured Spartobacteria bacterium (assembly GCA_903882875.1). Classification (GTDB taxonomy): domain Bacteria; phylum Verrucomicrobiota; class Verrucomicrobiia; order Chthoniobacterales; family Chthoniobacteraceae; genus SXWH01. The sequence goes on from CAIRYQ010000031.1 coordinate 11,537, forward strand.
TGCGCGCAGGCGAAGTCTCGGAATTCAGTTCCGCCGTCCCAAGAAAGAACCGCGCAGGCAAGTGCCATTAGGAAGTTCTCCAAGAAGACTGAGTTCACGCCTCTGCCGGGGGACGTGAATCGTAATTATCAATACACCAGCCTCGGCGCGGAGAGGAAAATCTCGCCCTCCATCGCCTGCCGGTTGCCGTCGAGCAGGAAGAGCGTGTCCCCTCGATGGGCAGATGCACCTCGCCATCATTCGCCCCGCCCCAGTGGCCCCACACCACTGAAGAGGGGCGCTGCTCCGCGCCTGCATCCGGCAGCGGGATCATCGTCTGCCCGCTGTCCGCCGTGGGCCGCAGCGGGAACGTGACGTAGCGCCAGCCCTTCCACGAGACCGGCTCGCCGCGCACCTGATGCACCTGCCCCGTCGCATCGCGCAGGCGGATGCACGGCGTGCCGCCCTGCCCGTCGCCATGCACCCAGATGCCGAACGCCCCCGGCTCGCCCTCGATCTTCCTCGCCGCCGCGTCCTTCGGCTCGATGCGGACAAATTTCCACCCCGCGCCGAACCGGTAGCGCAGCCCCACGCCCGGCGTCCCCGAAACCGAAGCTCCCTCCGCCGGCTGCCCGTCCGCGAGGCTCTCGCGATGCATGGGACGCGGTCATGTCTTTACTCAGAGGCTTGAGAGGGCCACGAATATCGCCATGTCGCCCTACCAAGACTTCACCGCTCGCCTGAAGTTGCTGATCAGCAAGAATCCGCATCTCATCACGACGACATTGAGCAACATCTTTACGATGCGGTTGATCGGGAACAAGACGCATGGCGATCTGGCTGAGATCGCGATAGCAGAGTTCATCAACCAGTTCATGTATGACTTCAAATCGGTGCATGTCGGCAAAGACCTCTACCGCGCAAAAGAGCGCGAGGAGGACATCAAGATCATCAATGAAATCACGAAGGCAGAGTTTCCCGTCAGCCTCAAGGCGTATGGAAACGGCCCACTTCAACTTTCCACCGACAAAAAGGCAGTCATGTTTGCGAAGTTGAAGGGCATGGGGAAGACAATCGAGGATGCTGAAGGGATTCGGGGACTCTGGAAGGATTCAGCGTTCTCGAAATTTAGCGGAATCAACGTCCTTCCGCTCATTTACGATGAGAAGAAAAAGCGATGTAACATCCTCGTTTTTGATGCAAAGCGGGCAAAGGCGGCGGTAACCAAAATCGTTTTAGAAAAGAAGGGTAAGAAGCGAAAACACCCGGTCTTTCGCTTCTACGACGGCGATGGCGATTACGTTTGTGAAGTACGCTACGGGAGCGGGACGGCCAATGCTTTGCAACGCGGCCTTTGGACTCACACGAAGAACGGGTTCAAGTATTTCGAGAGCGCTACCAGCGGCTGGATTGACTACTCACACAATTACGTTCTCGTGAAGCTGTTTTCCCACGCTCTCATTGCAACCAGCAAGGGACACGAGGCGGCGTTGGAGGATCTCAAACAGGACGTTGAAGAGCAAAAACTACGGTCGCATTTGGCATGAGTGCTCAGACCTTGAACCTGTTCCACGATCTGGTGGTAGATGCCCCGCCGACAGAGGGCATCAAATACGCTGGCTCAAAGCTCAAGCTGCTGCCCCATATCCTGCAACTTGTCAAAAGGGTGAAGCCGCGCACCGTGCTCGACGGATTCTCCGGCACGACGCGCGTTTCGCAAGCGTTGGCGCAAACCGGTTATCGCGTGATCGCAAATGACCTCTCCGCTTGGTCCGAAGTTTTTGGGAAATGCTACCTGCTCAATCCGCATCCGCCGGAGCACTACCAGCCATTGATTGACCAACTCAACTTGCTGCCGGGTAAGGATGGCTGGTTCACCGAGTATTACGGCGGAGAGGCGAATGGCGGCTGTTCGGTCAGTGATGATGGCCTCAAGAAGCCGTGGCAGAAGCACAATACGAGGCGACTGGATGCGATTCGCGAGGCGATTGACCGGCTCGCGCTGTCCGATGTCGAACGGTCTGTGTTGCTGGCGAGCTTGATTCTTGCGCTCGATGAAGTGGAAAGCACGATGGGGCATTTCGCTTCCTATCTTAACGATTGGTCGCCTCGCTCCTACAAGAAGCTTCAGTTGCGTGTGCCCCGCTTACTCCCGAAACGGGAAATCCACGCCGTCCATCGTGGTGACATCTTCGGCCTCTTACCGGAAGTTGAGGTGGACTTGGCATACTTCGACCCGCCCTACGGATCGAATAACGAAAAAATGCCTCCATCGCGTGTCCGCTACGCCGCCTACTACCATCTCTGGACGACAGTTTGCCTGAACGACAAGCCGCCAGTCTTTGGTAAAGCCAAACGCCGCGCAGACACTTCGGACAAAGTTTCCAGTTCCTTATTTGAGGAGTTTCGCCGTGGCGACACAGGTCACTTCATCGCGGTTGAGGCGATCGAGCGATTACTCCGTGAAGTCCGCGCGAAACATATCATTTTGTCCTACAGCTCAGGCGGACGTGCGACCGCAGCAGAATTGAATGAAACCATTTCGTCAGTTGGTCGGGTCGTGGAGGTTTTGGAAATTGATTATCGCAAGAACGTCATGGCTGGGATGCGTTGGACAAACGAATGGGTCTCGGAAGCCGAGTCTCCGAACAGGGAGTTCTTGTTCCTCATCGAAAAGCCGTAAATAGCCGCGCAGCTCCGCGAATTTCTCGCCAGTCATGCCCGTAACCCGCGAAGACGAAGTCGTATTGTTATACGCCCTTTACTGCTGCGATGGCGCTGCAACAAAGCGACGGGCGATCAACTTCATCTTAAGCAACGATCTCTTGCAGTCCCTTCCTGGAGACAATGACATCCTCAGTTCACGCGAATTACGGGTGGAGAACAGAATTGCGTGGACACGGCAGAATCTGAAAACCAAGGGGGAATTGTCCATGCCGCAACGTGGCACATGGAAGCTTACTGACACGGGACGTGAGCGCCTTTTCAGAGCGGTCGATCTATTCCAAACTGGAAGGGAAGCTAGCGGAGCGATTGCCAACGATCTCGCATGGGATCGTTTTTCGCCAACTTTTCTAAGCCGGCTCCGCGACTTGAGTGCGAAGCTGCACAATGCCGGCGGATGAGCAGGCGCAGCGCGCGATATTCCTCGGCGCTGCGCTGCGACTACTTCGCGTCAAGCGCCGCCCGCACGTCCGCCGCGAGCGCATCCACATCCTCCGGCTGCGTGTCCCACGAGCACATGAAGCGGCAGCCGCCTGCGCCGATGAACGTGTAGAACTTCCATCCGCGCGCGTGCAGCTTTTGGATCGCGGCGACGGGCAGTTCGACGAAGACGCCATTCGCCTGCCGCGGGAAAAGCAGCTTCGCGCCCGGCAGCCCGCGCAGCGTCGCTTCGAGCCGCGCGGCCATCGCGTTCGCGTGTGCCGCGTGCTTCAGCCATGCGCCGTCCTTCAGCATCCCGACCCACGGTGCGCTGAGGAAGCGCATCTTGCTCGCGAGCTGCCCCGCCTGCTTGCAGCGCCACTCGATTTCGTGAGCCAGCTCGCGGTTGAAAAACACGACCGCCTCGCCCGCGGCCATGCCCTGCTTCGTCCCGCCGAAGCACAGGACATCCACGCCCGCCTGCCACGTGATTTCCTTCGGCGCGCAGCCAAGGCTCGCGATGGCATTCGCGAAGCGCGCGCCGTCCATGTGCAGCTTCAGCCCGAGCGATTTTGTCTTCGCCCAGATCGCTTTGATTTCGTCCGGCGAATACGTGGTGCCGACCTCGGTGCTCTGCGTGATCGAAACGGCGTGCGGTTTTGGAAAATGGAGATCCGTGCGCTTTTTCACGGTGCGTTCGATGCCCGCGGGATCGATCTTCCCGTTCTCACCCGGCAGCAGCAGCACCTTTGTGCCGTTGCTGAAAAATTCCGGCGCGCCGCACTCGTCCGTCTCCACGTGCGCGAGTTCGTGGCACAGGATGCTGTGGTAGCTCCGGCAGCAGCTCGCGAGCGCGAGCGAATTCGCCGCCGTGCCGTTGAAGACGAAGAAAACGCTGCAATCCGTCTCGAACAATCCACGAATCATGTCCGCCGCCCGCGCCGTCCATTCATCGTCGCCGTAGCCCGGTGCATGGCCGTGCCGCGCCTCATCCATCGCAGCCCAAGCCTCGGGCGTGCATCCGGCGTAGTTGTCGCTCGCGAAATGTCTGCGGTGGGTGCTGCTCATGATGGCGTGCATGGGAAAGCACGCGCACGATTTTGCCAAGCGCGCAACGCATGTTCCTCTTTGACGTTGAGCGGCGGACGTTTGAAGTTCCGAAAAGCTGGCCGCTGGACTCCGCCGCGCGATGCGGCTTACTTTTGCGCAAATGAACACCGCCGCTCTCGCCGAATCCGTGGCCGACAAGGTCCTCGCTGGCGAACGCATCACCAGAGATGACGCGTTGGAACTTTACCGGCTGCCGCTGAATGAACTCGGCGAACTCGCGCACCTGCGCCGCAACATGGCTGCGGCCAAAAATGGACGAGAGCGCATCGTCACCTACATCGTGGACCGGAACATCAACTACACGAATGTCTGCAAAGTGTACTGCAAGTTCTGCGCGTTCTACCGCACGGAAAAGGACGAAGACCACTACGTGCTCACGTTGGAGCAGCTTGATCAAAAACTCGACGAACTGACGGCCATCGGCGGCGTGCAGATTTTGCTCCAGGGCGGGCATCATCCGAAGCTCGGGATCGATCACTACCTCACAATGCTCGCGCACATCCGGAAAAAATATCCGCACATCAATATCCACGGATTTTCGCCGCCGGAGTTCCAGCACTTCGCGGAAGTTTTCAAAATGCCGCTGCGCGAAGTCATCGCGAAATTCAAGGAAGCCGGGCTCGGCAGCATCCCCGGCGGCGGCGGCGAAATCCTCGTGGACTCGGTGCGCGAACGGATCGCGCCTTTGAAATGCAAGACCGACGCGTGGCTCGAAGTGATGCGCATGGCGCATGGGCTCGGATTGAATTCGAGCTGCACGATGATGTTCGGCCACGTCGAGACGATCGGGGATCGCATCGAGCATTTGCAGCGGCTGCGCGACTTGCAGGACGAGACGGGCGGCTTCACGGCGTTCATCTGCTGGACGTTCCAGCCCGAGCACACGCGGCTGCGCGCGGAACCCGTCGGCAGCAGCGAGTATCTGCGGATGCAGGCGCTCGCGCGCATCTTCCTCGACAACATCCCGAACGTGCAAAGCTCATGGGTGACGCAGGGCCCGCGCATCGGCCAGATCGCACTGCGCTACGGCGCGAATGATTTCGGCAGCGTGATGATGGAGGAAAATGTCGTCTCCAGCGCGGGCACGGCGTTCCGCTTGAACAAGGAGCAAATCGAGCGGCTCATCGGCGACGCGGGTTTCGAGGCGCGGCGGCGAGACAACTGGTACCGGCCGCTGAACTGAAGCGGCATTATCCGCAGATTGCGCAGATGGGCGCAGATTGAAGAGGATTGAACCGCGGAGCAGCGACGCGCGCGAAGGCAGGCAACTGACCTCAAGATTCCCTCCGCGAAAATCTGGGCACTCTGCGGATCACACCGCTTCAACTCAGAATTTCTTCGAGCCTCCGCTGGCGCTCGCGTGCCGCGGCGTATTCGTGTGCGGCGGCCTTGCGCGGTTTGACGGGGTTGATCAATTTCGGCGCGGGTATCGGGAATCCGAGGTGTTCCAGTGCGAAAGCTGCCGCGCCTCGCAGGTGCGGCTCCGGCTCGTCGCACGGATAGACGGGCTGGCCGAGGACGTTCGCGAGACGATCGAGGCCGCTCGCGGATTTCGTGATCGCTCCGCTGACGATCAGTTTCGGCGCACCGCCGCCATTTTCACCGAGCGTCTCCAGCGCGCGCGCGATGCGGTGATATTTTGCCTCCGTGACGGCCTGCAGGATGTCGAGTGCAGTCGTGCCCTGGCGGATGCCGTGGATCGTGCCGGCCGCGTCCTCGTTCCAAGTCGGTGCGCGCTCGCCATTCCACGAGGGCAGCACGACGAGGCCGTGCTGCGGGCCGGGACGCGCAGCGAGCGCGGCGTCGAGTTCGGGGCCGTCGGTGAGGCGCAGTTCGCGCAGGCACCACGCGCGCAGATTGTCACCGTTGCTCACGGTCGCGTCCACAAAATGCCGCGCTGCATCCATTCGGAATGCGCACATGCCGAACGGTGCGGCGGGCGGGCCCTCGCGTGCGACCCGGACCGCTGCACGGTCGCCGAGGTGGATCGCCGCGAGGCCCGCGCGCGACGCACCGGTGCCGAGGCTGCACGCGATGCCGTCGCCGATTCCGGGGAACCAAGGCACGCCGCGCAACTCGGGAAATTCCTGCGCGAACGGCCCGGCGAACGGCGACGGCGCGTCGTTGAGCGGGCGCAGTTTTTCCGGTGAAAGCTCGGCGCATTTGAGCATGGCGGCGTCCCATTTCATCGCGGCGGAATCGAAAAGCCCGGTGCCCGTCGCCATTCCGGTCGCGCAGTTCGCATCGCCCGCGAGCCGGAGCTGGATCCATTCGGCGGGCGACATCCACTGCCGCACCCGCGCGAAGAGCCGCGCCTCGGTGCGCTGGAGCCGCGCCATTTTCGCGGGCCAGAAATCCGCGCGCAACATGCAGCCCGTGCGTGCGTGGATTTTCCGCTCGTCGAATCTTTTCCGCAGCACCTCCGCGGCGTCGCGGCTGCGCGAGTCTTCCGCCGTGATGATGCGCGTGATGGCCTCGCCCTTTTCCGTGCAGCCGACCACGCTGTGCCAGAAGCACGAGACGCCGATCGCCGCGAGGGGACGCCCTCGCAGCCCCGCATCGGCACGCCGGCGGTGCAGCGCCTCGGTGATGCACACGCGCACCGCGCCGAGCAGCGCGCCGGGCTCGATCTCGGACATGCCGTCGCGCGAGGTGAGCAGCGGATATTCGTGATGAGTCACAGGAATCGCCGCGCGCCGCGCAGTGATGTCGAAAAACGCCACCCGTGCGGACGAGGCACCCAAGTCGAGTGCGAGGATGAGCGGCTCTGCCATGGCGACCGTGACGATGAGCCGCAAACGGCACGCGACGAAAGCAGGAAATTTTCCACGGCACCTGTCACACGACTGTCGCTTTGGGAGCACATTTCCCGCTTCCCATTCCCACCCGTGCCGGACAATTTTCCGCGCAATGCCTGCCGAAGCCCGCGTCATGAAAACTTGGATCCAGCAGAAGGGCCTCATCCCGGTCTTTCTGTTCGGCTTTGCGCTTTGGTTCCTGTGGGACGGGCTCATCGGCTGGCCGCGGAGCAACGAACGCTTCGACGCGCACGAACGCCTCAAGGAAAAGTCCGGCGAATGGGAAAAGCTCTGTGCCGCGCGCGGCTGGACGACCGAGGTGCCGCACAAGCGCTACGAGCGAAGCGACATCGTCGTGCAGTTTGCCATCTCGGCGCTCACGGGATCGATCGGCGCGTTCAGCCTCGTCTTCTGGCTGCGCGCGAAGAAGACATTCATCCGCTCGGAGACCGACGCGGTGATCACGCCGTCGGGCAGGCGCGTGCCGTATTCGAACATCACGGATCTCGATTTGCGAAAATGGAAATCCAAGGGCCTCGCGACGATTGTCTATTCGCTCGAAGGTGCGAAAGGCCGCTTCATTCTCGACGACGCTAAATACGATCCAAACGGTCTCGATGCGATCTTGGCGGATATCCGGCAGCAGACTGCGGGGCGTGCGCAGGTGGACGAGTGAGACCGGCGCGAATTTGCGCGAAGTAGTTTCCCTTTTCCGCGGAGTGGCGCATGTTCGCGGGCTATGTCATTTCGCGCACTCGGGCTTGGGGACAGAATTTTTCAAGCCATCCAGGAAGCAGGATACACGGAGCCGACTCCCATCCAGGCGGCGGCGATCCCGCTCGTTCTGGCGGGGACGGATCTCATCGGCATCGCGCAGACGGGCACGGGAAAGACGGCGGCCTTCACGCTGCCGATCCTCGCGCGGATGGCGGGAATGGTGAACGACGGCACGCCTCGGCGCACGCGCACGCTGGTGCTTGCGCCGACGCGCGAACTCGTCGTGCAGATCGAGGAGAACATCCGCGCTTACGCGAAGCATCTGCCGTTTCGCATGGCGACGATTTTCGGCGGCGTGGGCGAGCGTCCGCAGATCGAGGCGCTGCGTTCGGGGACAGACATCATCATCGCGTGTCCGGGGCGGCTGCTCGATCTCATGGACCGGCGCAACGGCGACTTTTCCGGCCTGCAACATCTCGTGCTGGATGAGGCGGACCGGATGCTGGACATGGGCTTCCTGCCGAGCATCCGCCGCGTGATCCGCAAGCTGCCGGTGAAGCGGCAGACGCTGATGTTTTCCGCGACGCTCTCGAAGGAGATCGAGGCGCTCACGCATGAATTCCAGCAGCACCCGAAGACGGTGCAGATCGGCCGGCGCTCGAATCCCGCGGAGACGGTGACGCAGTTTGTTTACGAGATTTCCGGCCATCTGAAACCGACGCTGCTCGTCCACCTTTTGCAGGATGAAAAGATGGACAGCGTGCTCATCTTCTCCCGGACCAAGCACGGCGCGGACAAGATCGCGCGGCGGCTGGAGCAGGCTGGCATCAAGTGCGGCACGCTGCACTCGAACCGCTCGCAGAACCAGCGGCTGAAGGCGCTGAATGAATTCAAGGCCGGCACGGTGCGCGTGCTCGTGGCGACGGACATCGCGGCGCGCGGCATTGATGTGGACGGCATCTCGCACGTCGTGAACTACGATTTCCCGATGCACTCGGAGGACTACGTCCACCGCATCGGCCGCACGGGGCGTGCAAACCAAATCGGCGACGCAATCAGCTTTGTGAGCCAGGACGACTACGGCGCGCTGAAATCGCTCGAGCGTTTCATCGGTCGCGGGATCGTGCGGAAAAAAGCGGAGGGATTCGACTATCACCAGCCTGCGCCGCCGCGTCTGCCGGAGGCTCCGCGCGGACCCGGAGGCCGTGGACAGCAGCAGCGCCGCGGCCAGGGCGGTGGAGGGCGGCGCGACGATCGCGGGCAGGTCGGCTACCGCTGGCGGTAGTTTTCACGCAGCGCAGGCGCGACGATGAACGGCAAATAATCGAGAGATCATTTGCAACACGCGGAGCAGGCGCTTTTCTCCCCTCGGATGAAAGGCATGATTCTCAGCGTCGCAATGTGTCTGGTGCTGTCGCGCGTGCATGCCGATCCGGACGACGTGAGCGCCGCGCTGGAGAAAATCCGGGACGGCCACGACGTGCCGGGGCTCGCCGCTGCGGTGATGGATGAGGGGAAGCTCGTTGCGTTCGGCGCGACCGGCATGCGGAACGCGGGACGCATGGTGCCGGTGATGCTCGATGACAAGTGGCACCTCGGCTCCTGCACGAAGAGCATGACGGCGAGCGTCGCGGCGATGCTCGTCGAGGAGGGGCTGATCCGCTGGAACACGACGCTGGGCGAAATTTTTCCGGAGGAGATCGAAGAGATGGATCATGCGTGGCGCGACGTGACGCTGGAGCAACTGCTCGTCCACCGGGGCGGCGCACCACACGATCCGCCAAAAGACATTTATGCCGTGGCGCTGAAACAGGAAGGCGAGCCGAGGCGGCAGCGCAGGGAATTTGTCACCGGCCTGCTGCGCAAGCCGCCGGCGAAGCCGCCCGGCACGCACTGGATCTACAGCGACTGCGGCTATGCCATCGCGGGCACGATGCTGGAGCGCGCGAGCGGCGAGGCGTGGGAGGATCTCATGCGGAAACGGCTGTTTGAGCCGCTCGGGTTGAAGACCGCGGGCTTCGGCGCCCCGGCGACACCGGAGAAGATCGATCAGCCGTGGGGGCACCGCGGCTACGAGGCGCCGTTCAAACCCGTGCCGCCGGGACCGGATGCGGATTACCCTCCCGCACTCGGCCCCGCCGCGACGATCCACATGAGCATCGCGGATTTTGCAAAGTACGCGCAATGGCATGTGGACGGCGCACGCGGGGACTGCCGGCTGCTGAAGGCGGCGTCCTTTCACAAGCTGCACACGCCGCCCGACGGCCAGGAGTACGCGATGGGCTGGGCGGTGACGAAGCGCCGCTGGGCCGGCGGCACCGCGCTCATGCACAGCGGGGACAACAACATGTTCTACGCCGTGATGTGGCTCGGTCCGCGTGAGAACACCTGCTTCGTCGCCGCGTGCAACGCCGACAACTGGGAGGCAACCGCGGCATGCGACGATGCCGTGCGGATGCTGATCAACAAATACTGAGCACACCCACTCTTCGCGGTCCGGTATGCTGCCGGATCATTCCGCAATGGGACGCGTCCGGAACTGTCCGCGAGATTCGTGCAGCGGCTCTGCTGCCGCCGATGCGCGATCCTACCTGCGGCCGATGAATTCCTCAAACGCGCCGCCGAGCAGACCGTGGACATCGCGCTCGATCTCCTCGCGCGTCGGCTGCCAGCCGGTCGCCGCGAGATCATCGTATTTTTCCGCGAGCACCTTCGCGATGATCGGGCGGCTGTGCGCCCACTTGTAGGTGAGCTGATCGAGCACGCGGCAGTCGCTGTGCTGCGGCGTGACGCTCAGGCCGATCAGCTCCAGCCTCATGCGCGTGATTTCCTCGATGATGCTCGGCACATTCATGAACCACCAGCAGCCGAAGATGTGCAGGTTGCGAAATTTCCGCGCGGCGACGCAGAGCGCGTGCTGGTTTTCGCGCGCGAGCATCGTGCAGAGGAATTTGTTCTGCGGAAACGCCGCGCACAACCGCTCGACGGCGGTGACATCCGCGATGCCCACGCTGTCGCCCGCGAGTTGGAGCTGCGGATTCACATTGCGGCGCACGCCGATCATCAGCGCGAACGCCTGATTGTGCTCTCGGCCGTGCGGCATGATCGCGTGCTCGATGATCTTCGCGGCATCCGTCTGCGCGGGGAACTCGAAATCCGGCGGCAGCGAGACCATGCAATACTGCGCGCCAATTTTTTTCGTCCAGTCGGCGAGGAAGCGGCGCACTTCGGCGAAGGTCTGCCCGGAAAAATCTGCGCTCACCTTGTAGCCCCAGCCGTGCAGGCGCTTCGCGGCGTTCGGCCAGTCCACGAGCAGCGGATCAAAACGGAGCGCGGCGGCGAAGCGCGGGTCACGAGTGAAACCGCGCTCCCACACGGGGCGCTCGGCGTCGTCGAACGGCGTGTTGGTCATCGCGATCTTGCGCACATTCGCCAGCTCGCAGCAGCGCGTCACATAGTCCTCGGGCTTCCAGCCCGCGAACCACTTTCGCAGCGAAGGCAGGTCACGCTTGTTCACGTCGAGCCCGAGCTTGTTCAGCACGGTGAGCACACCGCGGCACGCCTCGCTCACGGGCGAGTGCTTGAGGAAAAGCTCGTTCCAGATCCACTCCGTCTGCTGCTGCTTTGGCGCGGCCCAGAATTTTTCATACGGCATGTCCATCCACCGGAACGACTCGCTGACGAGGTAGTGGTAGATGAGCAGCTCATCAATTCCCCACAGCAGCAGGTCACCAAACACCGGATCGTAGAGGTGCGTGTGGATGTCAAAGACAGGCGTCTTCTCGACAACTTCGGCGACGGTGGCGCGGAGCGATTGTGCGTGCATCGGCGGACAACTAGCCGCTGGCTTTCTCCGGGTCAAACGCGGGCGGACCGCATTCGACGTTTGACCGCGGTGCGCTTGCGGCGGTTTCATGGTCACGATGAAAAGCGTGACCACTCGCGTGCCAGCGACGACGGCCAATCTCGGCCCCGGCTATGACTGTCTCGGTGTTGCGCTGAACATCGCGAACCACGTCACAGTTCAGCCCGCGGAGGGCATCGAGCATCCGAAGATCGTCGCGGATGCAGCGGCGCTCATTTTCCAGACTGCCGGGATCGAGCCGTTCGGATTTGCGTGGAGCATCGAGGGCGAAGTGCCGCAGTCGCGCGGGCTCGGCAGCAGCGTGACGGTGCGGCTCGGCGTGCTGTACGGGCTCGATGCGCTGGGTGGTGGCAAGCTCGGGTCAAAGCGCCTCTACGAGCTGTGTGCGGAACTTGAAGGCCACCCTGATAACGCGGCGCCTGCGGCATTTGGCGGCTTCACCGTCGCGCGTGCGGGTGCGGAGACGCTGCGCTGTGAGGTGGATGACACGCTGAAGTTCATCCTGCTCATTCCCGATTTCGAAGTCTCCACGCCCGAGGCGCGCAAGGTTTTACCCGACATGATTCCGCGCAGGGGTGCAGTCACGAGCGTCGCGAACGCCTGCCGCATCACTGCGGCATTTCTCCAAAAGCGCTACGATCTGCTGCGCGGCTGCTTCGCCGACGGGCTGCACCAGCCGTTCCGCGAGCCGCTCGTGCCGTTCCTTTCACGCGTCATCACCGCAGGGGAAAAGGCGGGCGCGCTTGGGGGATTTCTGAGCGGAAGCGGCTCGACGATCTGCTGCGTCACACTCGACAGCGAGGACGCTATCACGACCGCCATGCTCGATGCAGCGCCTCCCGGATCACGCATCGTGATCACGACTGCGGACAACGAAGGCACGCGACCCGCGGAACCCGGCGATGTCATTCCGTGACAACATAGACCGCTTCGAGCAGTTCGCGACCGACGTCATCCTGGAGCGCCGGTTCGGAAAGCGCGCGCTGCTTTTGCGATGGCTGCTCTACGCGCTGTCGTGGGTTTTCCGTGGCATCGCACAGACGCGCATCTGGCTCTACCGCGTCCGCATCCGAAAGGCGCGGCAGCTTGGCGTGATGGTCGTCAGCGTCGGCAATCTCACCGTCGGCGGCACGGGCAAGACGCCGGTCGTCGAGCGCCTCGCGCGCGAGCTGAAGGACGGCGGGCGCAACGTCGCGATCCTCAGCCGCGGCTACAAAAACCGGAAGCTCCCCGTGCTGCGACGGCTGCGGCGGAAATTTTTCGGCAAGTTCAAGCCGCGCGTCGTGCATGACGGGAAGAAGCTGCTGCTCGATTCCGCGTGGGCCGGCGACGAACCCTACATGCTCGCGCGCAGCCTCGGCGACGTGCCAGTGCTCGTGAACAAGAACCGCGCGCGCACCGGAGCCGTCGCCGTTGCGGAGTTCAAGGCCGACGTGCTCATCCTCGACGACGGCATGCAGTATCTCGACATCGAGCACCGCGTGGACATCTGCCTTATCGATCGTCAGGCACCGTTCGGAAACGAGTTCCTCCTCCCGCGCGGGACACTGCGCGAGCCGCCGGGCAATCTTCGCCGCGCGAATCTCATCCTCATCACGAAGGCAGTTCCCGGCATGAGCGGCCCGCTGATTCAGCGCATCCGCGAATACAACCGCACCGCCGACATCGTGGAGTGCTTCCACAAGCCCGTGCGTTTGCAAAACCTCTACGACCCAGCCGACACGCGTCCGCTCTCCGACTTGCGTGACAAATACATTGGCGTGCTCAGCGGCATCGCGCGCCCCGAGAGCTTCGAGGGCACGCTGCGCGGACTCGGTGCGAACCTCGAAATCACGACGCGATTCGCCGACCACCACCGTTTCCGCGGGCAGGAGCTGCTCGACTTCATCGCCCGCTGCGCGCGGCGTGATGCGGACTTCATCGTCACCACGGAAAAAGACGCCGTGCGCTTCCCCGCGCGTCTCGGCGCTTCCGGCAGGCCCGAGGTGCCGATCTATTTTCTCCGCGTGGAGATCGAGATCACCGCAGGCCAGGAAAACTGGGACCGGCTCATCGCGCGGCTCACGCAGCGCCGGGAAATCGTCGCGCCCGAGCGCGTGCTGGTGTGAAGCTTTGAAAAGGCGGCTGCAGGAATGAAGACGCGGCGGCGCGCTGCTCCCGTTCTGGGCAGCGTAAAAATAAGACGATCTCGTTTCGTCAGCGCAGGCCGACTGCCGTGCGCACGCGTTCCATCGTGCGGTGCGCGACTGCCCGCGCGCGTTCGCCGGCGGCCTTTACGATCGCATCCACTGCGCCGGGATCGCTGGCGAGCTCCGCGCGGCGCTGGCGCATCGGGCGGAAAAATTCCCACAGCGATTCAAACAGCCGCTTTTTGAAATCGCCGTAGCCCGTGCCGCCTGCCCGGAAGTCCGCCTCCATTTTTTCCACGTCCGCCTCGCCTGCGACGAGCCGGTAAAGCGCGCCGATGCTCGAACCCGCGGGATCCTTCGGCGCTTCGACGGGCGTCGAGTCCGTGACGATGGACATGATTTTTTTCCGCAGCGCCTTCTCCTCCTCGAAGAGCCCGATCGTGTTGTTGTAGCTCTTCGACATTTTCTGCCCGTCGAGGCCGACCACCGTCGCGAGCTGCGGGATGATGCTCGCCTCGGGGATGACGAACAGACCCTCGCCGTACGTCCGGTTTATCGAGCCCGCGATGTCGCGCGTGACTTCGACGTGCTGCTTCTGGTCGCGGCCCACGGGCACCACGTTCGAGTCGTAGAGCAAAATGTCCGCGGCCATCAGCACCGGGTACGCGAACAGCCCGTGATTCGGCGTCTTGTTTTTCGCGAGGTGATCTTTGAATGCGTGGCAATTCTCCAGCATCGGCATCGGCGTGTGGCAGCTCAGCAGCCATGCGAGTTCCGTGTGCTCGGGCACGTCGCTCTGGCGAAAAAGGACGGCCTTCGCCGGATCGAGTCCGCAAGCGAGGAAGTCGAGCGCGACGGCGCGCGTATTTTCGCGCAGCGCCTTCGGGTCATGCACGCTCGTGAGCGCATGGTAGTCGGCGATGAAATAAAACGCCTCGCCCTTTTCCTGCCACTCGATGGCGGGCTTCATCATGCCGAAGTAATTTCCGAGATGCGGCGCGCCGGTGGGCTTGATGCCGGAGAGGATGCGTTTCATGCGGCCGGGAAAATGCGGAGCGCGTCGCGGTGTGTCGAGCGCGTCGTCGCGCGCACGCAACAGCGCCGCTCAGAATTTGTAGTGCCCGATCCCGCCCGCATTCAGCGCGCCGCCGAGGAAGCCGACGATGCCGATCAGGAACGCCCCAAGCAGCAGCGAGCCTCGGAAACGCCTGCGCGCAAGCGAGCCTTCCTCGCATTCCGCGATGCACACGAGCGTCGCGCACACGAGCGCCCACACGGATGTCGCCGTGCCGAGGATCTGGTGGAAGCGGTAGATCGTCGCCAGTTCGCTGCCGCTGACGGTCGGGAAATTCGAGAGCCAGCCGAGCACGGTCGTAGGCACGCTGCTGAGGGCGCCGAGCACGGTGAGGAACCGCACGAGCAGCATCCATTCTTCGCGCCGCAGCCACCACGCGATCGCCTCGGCGAGCACGGCGGTCAGCAGCAATGCCACGGGGAAATGTGTGGAGACCGGGTGGAATTTCCCGAGCCAGTTCGCGACGCGCCGGAGGAAGGAGACCTTCGGTTCCTGCCTGGTCTCCGGCGCTGCGGGTGTCGCAGAGACGCCGGCCGGCAGCTCGTGCGGCGCGCCCGCGAGCACCCATGCCTCGACGGTCTTCTTTTCCTCCGGCGTGAGCGGCGGCACATCGGCATCCTCGCCCGGCATCTCGTCGTTCTTCACCATCTGGAAAAGCTCCGATTCCTTCGGGTCGCCGCCCACGATGTACTTCTGGTTTTCTGAGACGCGCTTCAGATCCAGCACGTAGCCGAACTTTCCTTTCGGCTTTGGCAGATGGGCGCCATGGCAGTCCGCACATTTTGCCTCAAAAATTTTGAAGACCTCGCCCGCGAGCCGCAGCCTCTCGTCCTTGCCCGGCGGTTTCGCAGGGGTGGCGGCGGATGCACGGGCCATCGTGAAAACTGCGGCAAGCAGCAGGGGAAAAACACGCATCATGTGGCTGTCGGTTTCAACTCGTTCATCACCGGGCTTCTTAGCAGGAACCGTGAAACTTTTGCGAGCACTCGCTCAAACTTGCCACAGCGATCAGATGCTATCGCCGAGGAATGTGTGGATGCCGCACTCGGCCTTGTCGAAGCCCGTCCAGCGTCCCGCGCGTTCGTTTTCGCCTGCGTCCGTGGCACGCGTGCAGGGCCAGCAGCCGATGCTCCGGTAGCCGCGGTCGTGGAGCGCATTGTAGGGCAGGCCGTTTGCCTTGATGTAGTCCCACACGGCCTCGCGTTTCCACGTCGCCATCGGGTTTGCCTTCAGGATGTAAAGGTCGCGCAGCACATCGAAGTGATACAGTCCGAGAATCTGCGCGCCCTCGCGCGTGTCGCTCTGCTGGCGGCGCAGGCCGGTGATCCACACGGCGAGCGTGCTGAGTTTTTTTTGCAGCGGCACCACCTTGCGCAGCGTGCAGCACACATCGGGGCCCTTTTTCCAAAGCTCCGCGCCATACTCCGCGGCCTGCTGCTCGGGCGTCTGCTCGGGCTGGAGTCCCTCGATGGTGATGCCCCAGCGCTTTTCCAGCCGCGCCTTGAGTTCGTAGGTCTCGGGGAAAAGGAGGTTCGTATCGAGCGTGAAGACCGGGAAGCGCAGGCCTGCATTAAGCGCGTGATCGATCATCACGAGCCCCGCGCCCTGGAAGCTCGTGCCGATGGCCGCGCGCTCGCCGAACTTTTCCCACAGCCATGCCAAGACCTCCGTGAGCGGCGCGCCTTCAAACTCTGAAGCGAGCCGCTTCACCTCATCGCGATCAATTTCAGAAGGCTGCAGCGACATGGAAAAAATGGGCGTCACGTATCGTGGCGAGCGTCCGGTTTTGCAAGCCCTTGCAGCATGCTTGTCAATCCGCACATGACGGAGCTTTTGCACTCATTGTGTGGGGCTGTCCGTCCGCTCTCCTTCTGTTCGTGGGAGGCGCGGGAGTCGCAAATGTAATCGGCGGGACTCCGCTTTCACTGCACTTGGGGCAGCGGTCTCTGCGGCCCTCCGTGCGCTGCATTGTCATTTCCTCCTGGCTTCCGTCACCGCCGTGGCGGCGAGTGGAATCTTGCGCCGCCCGGATGGATCCCAATCAGATTCTTACGCCATTCGCGGCGGCGGGCTGCTGAGTGAGCGCAGGCCCGGGCTTCTTGCTCCAGTGCAGGCACGAGAGGAAAAGCACCGCGAAGAGCATGTCGCTCACGAGCGTGTTGCGGTAGAAAGTCCACGTCTGCGGGTAGCCCGGCAGGCCTGTGGTCAGCGCCTGAAGCCAGCCGGTGGCCGTCTTTGCGTACGCGGGCTCGTAGAGCCACGAGGCGGTGTTCGTCGTGAGGTAAAAAAGGAAGGAGCTGCCGAGCACTGCTGGCAGAATCACCGCCGTGCGCGCATTTTTGCGGAGCATCCAGCCGATGGCCACCACTCCGGCGAATGCGATGGTCTTCCCTGCAATTTCCACTGTGAACAGCGGGACACCGTAGTGGGAATTCAAAATGATGTCCGTGCCGAACAATGCCGCGAACGGCAGCACTAAGGCCAGGCGGCGCGGGAGGAACGCAGCGCCGCAGAGGCAGAGCGCGGCCATCGGGGAGAAATTCGGGAGCCACGCGGGCTGCTGCAGCTTCACATGGAGCAGCACGGGCAGGAGGCGGTACACGACGGTGGCAGCAATGAGGACGAGTCCGGCAATCATTTTGCACACGGTGTATCGGGTCATCGCGGATCAATCAACCGCGAAACACGCACGCGCAACGGCGCATCATTACGCAACGGCGCGCATCTTTCTAAACGGATGCGGCAGGCACAGATCACAGACGGTGACATGCACGCGGCGCAGCGATAGATTGCGCGGATGATGAAAGCACGAAAGTCGCAGAAACCGATCGAGACCACCCGTGTCCTCGTGCTCGTGGATGAATCCAATGTCGTCAGTTCCGCGTGGGCTGCGAAGCGGGGCATGGACTGGCTGAAACTGCGCGATTTTCTATGCGACGCGGAGCGTGGCCGCATGCTGATCGAGATGGTCGTCTATGTCGGCCTGCCGCCTGCGATGCCGGCGTGGCAGGCTGAACGTGAGAGGAAGAACAAGTTCATCCATTGGCTTCGCACAAACGGCTTTCTCGTCGTGACGAAGGACGGTTCTCCGGCCGATGAGGGACACTACAAATCGAATGTGGACGTGATGATGGCGATTGATGCGATTGACCTTTCCACCGCGATGCAGCCGGATGTGGTGACCCTTGTGACGGGGGACGCAGATTTCGCCTACCTCGCGCTGCAACTCAGGCGACGGGGCATCCGTGTGGAAGCAGCTTCGGTCGCAGCAAACCTCGGAAGCGGGCTCAAATCAGCGGTGAATGCAGTGATTGATCTGGCCGAACTGCTGGCATCCTTCGAACCACCGAAGAGCCCTGAAAAATAATCCTTGCAGCGGCTCCGCCTACGGGCTGGCGAAGGGATTGATCACCTTGCTGGCACCCGAAAGTGAGACGGACTGCGCGATTACCTCGCCATTCACCACCGATGCGCCGGTTTGCTTCACGGCACGCGTCGTGGCGAGGATGATGCCGGTTGCTTGAGAACCGCCGCTCAATGTCACGTCATATTGAACGTGGTTGATTGAGTTTTGATTCACATTGTAGAGGACATTCGCCGCCGTGAGACCGCCTGAGAGATTGATCTGCGCACCGCCGCTCAGAGACATGTAGCGATCAATGTTGATGATGTAATTGGTCGTGGCTGTTCCGTGCAATGTGAGGATGGCGCTCGTCCCTTGGAGGATCAGGTCGGTGAGGTTCAGAACGTAAGTATTCCCCGCCAATGGGCCGGTGATGCCGAGATCTGCCTCGGTCTTTCCGGACGTGAAGACTGCCGTGGTGACCGTGCCCGGCGTGGCCGTAAGTGCGGCCGCAGCGGCTGAGGCGGCGATGGCATCGTTATGAGCGAAAGTAATCAGAGCGGAATTGACTCCGATGGTTCCCTTGAAGTATGGGTTGGCTCCGTTTCCGGCAAGGGACGAGCCGAGAGTATTCTCAGAAACATATCCGTCAGCATAGGAGTCCGTCATGCTCAATTTTCCGGAGCCCGCAATGCCGATGTTGCCGATCACATCGTAACTTGGAACGCTCCCGGGGGTGTACGGGGTCGGATCCGTGATGGTCACGTTGCCTGAGAGTGAAAAGATCGCCCAGTTGTTGTGGCCATTGGCTGGGGAACCACCACTTGCGTTGCCAAGGTTGACTGTACCATCAATCGTGTTATCGAAGAAGTTTTGCGCCTTGACTGAGGCGGCACCGGCGAGCGCGAGTGTGGCGATGAGGAGCGCCCGGGAGAGATGGGACATTTTGGAGATGATGTCGGTTTTCATGGTGGGATGCTTCGGGTTGCGACGGATTTTCAGAAAGAGTGGCGGAACGGGAATGGGTTGTCAATACGCTCTTTTCAATACGCTGTTTTTGGGGGAGAAAGCAATTGCCAGGCCGTGCGCGCGATGATCGAGAGATCCAGTGCGAGCCGCCAGTTTTCGAGGTAGCAGATGTCGCTTTCGAGCCGCTTCGCGATCTCCTCCTCGGATCGCGCCTCACCGCGGAAGCCGCGCACCTGGGCGAGGCCGGTGATGCCTGGCTTTACGAAGGTGCGGATGTGGTAGTTCGCCATCTGCTGGGCGAACTGCGCGTTGTGTTCGATCATGTGCGGGCGCGGCCCGGTCACGCTCATGTCGCCCTTGAGCACGTTGATGAACTGCGGCAGCTCGTCAATGCTGAGCCTGCGCATCCAGCGCCCGAAGCGGAACACTCGAGCATCACCCTGCACGGCCTGACGGGCTTCGTCGGGGTTGTTCTGGTTCATGGTGCGGAATTTGATGATCCTGAATTCGCGGTTCTGGATGCCCGCGCGCTTTTGCAGAAAGAAGATCGGGCCGGGTGACTGGAATCGCTGCACGATCCAGATCACGAGAATGAGCGGCGGGAGGATGAAAAGCACGACGGGCAGAGCGACCGCGAGATCCAGCGCGCGCTTGGCGAACCGGTTCAGGGGGTTCTCCAGCGGCTCCGCGCGCAGCGTGATGAAGCGCATTCCTTCGTCCTCTATATGCACGACGGGGTGCTCAAGCAGTTCCTCGAGATTGCTCAGGATGAGCAGGCGGACTCCCACTTTCTCAAGCACCCGGACTACTTCCCGGTGCTGCTCGCGCTCCTGCGGCAGCTCAAGGACGATGACCTGCGTGATCCCCTCGCGGCGGATGACTTCCTCCAGATCCGCGACGCTGCCGAGGCACGGCAGGCCGGCGCATTCCGTGCCGCCCGGAGCATCAGTACGCAGGATGCCGATGGTGCGCAACCCGTATGCCTCCTTGCCGCGCAACCAACTGCGGATGCGCCCGGCGTGCTCGGCCTTGCCGACGAGGAGGGTGCGCTCGACCCATTTTCCGTCAAAAATCCGCCGGGCAAGAATGCCGGGCAGCCAGTAATTCGAGCAGAGCAACCCACCGTAGAGGCTCACACCAAAAATTGCGAGAAACCAGCGCGAGATGGTCTGATCCTTGGTTCCCGCGAGGTAGATGAGCAGTACCCCGATCGCGTAGGCGCACTGCCGCGCGGTGACACGATGCTGGTCGAGGAAACTATGCTGCCAGAGATTCATGCGGACCCGCGCACGGTCGCGGCTCATGGATTCGATGACCAGGCCGCCCATCACGGCGAGGGCGTAGATCGGATAATGCGAGACGAGCGAGGCTTCGATTCGCGCGACCGAAGTGAACGTCATCAGCCCGGAGATGAGAAGAATCACCGGTACCAGCAAGAGCTGGCACAGGAGCAGCGTGCTCTGTAGTCCGCGTGTGCGTTGGCCGATCATAGGGGGAGTGAACTCTCTGTTATTTCCTGCCGGAATGCAAGATCAGTTCCGCACTTTTTATCAGGTCAAACTTGGTGAACCGCCAACGCGCACGGCGACCGATGAGCGCGCACCGTACGAGCGTGCCAACCAGTATCGGTGCCGCAGTTCCGGCACATGTGCGGATCGAGGAAGGTCAAACCAAACTTCATTTCGGTCGCCGGGAGCGAAGCCCCTGAGCTTAAAGCCCGGCGATAAAATTTCCGAAGCCGACATTCAGACTGCCACTCGTGCCTACAGACCCGTGACGTGGCTCTTATCCCGGAAGGCGATAATCTGCGGCCGCGCGGTGAGTTCGGTGAGGCGCTTGTCGAGATACATTGCGGACTGCGTGGCGGCCTTGCCGAGTTCGGTTGTCGCGCCGAATTCGCCGGCGAGCGTGCGCAGGATAGGCAGGGCCTCGGGACGCTGTGTGTCGCCGAGCGCCTGCACGGCGGCGAGGCGATAGACGGGATGCGTCTGCGTCTCACGCGCCCATTTTGGCAGCATCTCAAGGGCGACATCCGGGTAAAAGCGCGCGATGCCGAAGAGCGCGTAGTGGCGCGTGCTCGGGCTGCCCTCAAGCAGCTCGTGCTTCCAGAATTCCCACTCCGTCGTCTCGGTGATGCCGTAGTATCGCTTCGCGGCCTCGCGGCTGAGCGGCTCGATCATGGCCTCGATGCGGAGCTGAGGGTCGAGGGCGATGGAAAATGTCTCCATCTTCGCGCCGCAGTCGCGCAGCGCGGTGAGCGCGGCGATGAGGTCGGCAGGCTCGGCGCGGAAGGCGTCGGTGTTCTGCTCGCCGGGCTTGCTGGCGGCGAATTTTGCGAGCGCCTGGAGCGGGAGGTTTTCCGTGAGCGCGAGAACGACGACCTGCATCGCCGGCGCGGTGAGATCACAGTGCTCGGAGGCCCATTTCAGAAATCCCTCGACGCGCTCGGCATTGTGATACGAAAATTTGTAGGGTGCGTCGCCGACCATATTCGAGGAATGGAGCGCGGCCGTGACGAGCTTCAGCTCGACGGTGCGCGCGGGCGTCAGTTCGGCGGTCGCCGCGCGGGTGACGACGACGCGGTTGCGCCCGCCTTCGAGAAGCTGGCCGGTGGTGACGGCGACGCGCAGCGGAGTGGGGCTGTTATTGCGAAGTTGCACCGTCATGCGATCGCGGCCATTGCCGCGCAGCGTGGCCTGGATGATCCCCTGCTGCACTGCGGCGAGCAGGTCGGCCTCCTCAAATTCCACCTCGCCCTTTTTCTTCACACTTGCGGCCTCCGCGGCGGCGACAGCAGGCGCAGTGGCAGGCGGTGCGATCGGCACGGGGCCGGCGAGAGAAAGACTGACAGGCGTCGGATCCGGCAGCAAATCTGCGAGTCCGGGCTCCGGAACGATCAGCTCCGGCGCGGAACTGCGCATCGCGACCATGCCGGCCTTTGCTTTCGTGGCCGATGCGATGGTGAGGGCCGCGGTCTGCTGCACGGCCTGCGTGCCGAGGGGAAGTTTCGTGTACACTTTGTCGGCGATGCTGAAGCCGGACCATCCGATCACGGCAGAGAGGCAGGCGACACCGAGGACTTTTGTGGAGTTCATGCAAAGCTGCAAATGCACGGCCCGTGCCAGCGCCGGGACTTTTCTCGGCGCCCGCCCCGCGGCGGCTCACGCAGCCTTGCGGAACAGCCGCCCGATCCTGCGGCGCTCACGGAAACCGACGAATGCAACCAGCCCAATTGCGCCGAAGATCGTCGCGGGCTCCGGCACAGGGACGATTTCGTAAAGCCCGCCGCCGACATTGAACGCGATCGATCCCGGCGCGTGTCCCGTGAAGGAAATCTCGCTCAGGAAAGTCGAGTCCACCGGCCCGGCGCTCGCCACGAGAAACTGATCCGGGTTGCCACTGGTAAATTCGGTGCCCGTCCAGTTGTTCACTGTGAGCCCGCCGCCCGTCCATGCCGCGGAGGAAAATTGCAGGTGGACGTTGTTGCTCGTGCCAAAGTCGAGCGTCGAGTTTGCCGAGAGCGTGAGCGCGCCGAGCGTGTCGCTGAAGCCGCCGGTGTTCAGCGTGCCGCCGTTGAAATTCACGCCGGTGCTGCCACCAATTTTGTTTGCTCCGCCGAGCAGCAGCGTGCCGCTCGTGAGCCGCACCATGCCGGGCGCGAATGAATTCGCGGCCGAGGGATTCACGGTCACGGATTTCGTATTGTCGGAAAAATTGACCTCGATCGTGCCTGCGCCGCTGGCCGCGCCGGTGAGCGTGATGCTGTTGCCGCCGGTGATCTGGTTTCCGGCGACGTTGTTCACCACGATGCTGTTTGCCAGCGAACGCGTGCCGGAGTCGGAGGCCAGCGCGCCGCCGTTGAAAGTCACGCTGCCGCTGCTGAACGCGGAGTTGTTCCCCGCGATCACCGTGCCCGCGGTGAGCGTCGTGCCGCCGGTGAAGCTGCTCGCACCCGTGAGCGTGAACGTGCCGGCGCCGACTTTTGCAAAAGCGCCGGTGCCGGAAATGCCGCCGCTGAACGTGGTGCTCGCGCCATTTCCGCCGACAGTGAGCGCGCCGCCGGTCGTCGTGCCGAGCGTGACACTGCCCGCGCCCGCGAGCGAGCCGAGGCTTTCCGTGAAATCATGCACATCGAGCGTCGCGCCCGATACGACGGTCACATCCTGGCCGTTGGTGAGCACGCTGCTCGCGGTGAATTGCACCGTGCCCGAGTTCACCGCGAGCGTGCCGGTGAAAGTATCCGCACCGCCGAGCTGGAGCGTGCCTGTTCCGCCCTGTGCGAGCGTGCCGGTGCCGGTGATCGCGCCGGGCACGCTGCTCGTACCCGCGCCGACGAATGTGAGTGCGTGCCCCGAAAGATCAATCGGTCCGCTGAGCGCGAGCGAAGCGCCGGATGCCGCACCCATCGCCGCATCGGCGGAAAGCTGGATCGGGCCGTTCCAAGTCGCCGCGCCGACATCCACACGCAGCGCGCCCGCGCCGCGCTGCCGGAGCCTGCGATGATGAGCGGCTCGCTGCTCACGGTGATTCCCGCGGCGAGGATGATCTGGCAGCCCGCGAGGACTTCGGGATCGCCGAGCGCGTTGTTTGAGAGGACGTGGATGGTCCCGCCGGAGACGGTGATGAGGCCGGTGAACGAGCTGCTGCCCGAAAGGCTCCATGTGCCCGATCCGCCCTTCGTGAGCGAACCCGCGCCGGTCTGGATCGCCGCGCTGATTGCAAAATTCCCCGAGCCCGCGAGCGCGAGATTCATCCCGCTGCCGGTGATGCTCGTGCCGCTCACGGTGAGCGTGCCGCCGTTGTTCGTCCAAGTCTGCGCCGCCGCTCCGTTCACGCTCGTGATGCCGCCGGTGCCGATGGTCAGCGTATTCGTGCCGCCGATCGTCGCGGTCGCACTGCCCTAGGTGAAATTGAGGCTCTTGTCGAAAAGTCCGCGCCGAGCGTGTTCGTGAGGTTCGTCGCGCCGCTGGTCGTGGTAAAAGACACGTCGGTCGTCGCGCCGGGGATTTGGAGCGTGTTCGTCGTCGCGCCCGCGGTGGTGAACCAATTCGTCGGATTCGCACCCGTACCGAACGTGTTCCACTGCGCGCCCGCGCCGCCATTCCAATAAGCAACCGCAGGCGTCGTGACCGCGGTGACGACCAGATTTTCCGCCGTGGCCGTGTGCGAGAGCGTGTAGGCGAAGCCGCCATATCCGGCCGTGCCGAGCGAATACGCGCCGGTGAGCGTGTCGCTCGCGAAGGTGACGAGCGGATACGTGCCCGCCGCGAGCACCGTGCCCGCGAGCGGCGTGAGATTGATGACCGCGCCGCTCGCATTCACCTGCGCCTTTTGCAGAACGACGACCTTGTCCGTGCTGCTCGCACCGGTTTCGAGGTTGATCGCCGAACTCGCACCCGCCGCGCCGCCAAGGATGAGCGTGACTGTGCCTGCGCCGCTGCTGTTGCCGGTGACGGTGAGCGTGTTGATCGCGCCGTCCACGAGATTGAGCGAGCCGCCGCCGACATTCACCACGCCGCCTGTCGCGCTCGACGAGCTGCCAAATGCGCCTGAGCCGGCAACCGAGCCGCCGGAGTTCACCGTGATGGTCGTGCCGGAGACCGAGCCGGTAATGAGCAGCACACCGGCGTTCACAGTCGTAGCGCCGGTGTACGTATTCGCACCGCTGAGCGTCTGCGTGCCGGCGCCCACTTTCGTGAGTCCGCCCGTGCCGATCAGCGTGCCGGAAAAATTCGTCGAGGTGTTGTCATTGCCCGTCGTGAGCGTCGCCGAGCCGAGGTCAATCGTGCCCGCGCCGGAGATGGAGCCGACGCTCTGCGCGTAGTTGCCCGCAGTCACGCCGACCTTGGTGGTTGGCGCGTTCAGCGAGAGCGTGGCACCCGCACTCACGTTCACCGCGCTGCCCGAGGGAATCGCGTTTGCCACGCCGAGGAAGAGCTTGCCTGCCGTGATGTTCGTCGGGCCCGTGTAGATGTTCTGCGCGTTGAACGCGATCCAGAAGAGCGTGTTCACGCCGTCCTTCGAGATGCCGCCGGAGCCCCTGATCACGCCGTTGAAAATGATGTCGTAGCTCGCTGCCGGGCTGTAAAAACCATTCGGATTCGCGATCAAATGGATGCCCGGTGAGAGCACGATGGCCGTGTTCACGATGCTCGCCGGAAAAGTCCGCGCCGAAGTGCCGTAGTAGGAAATGGTGCCGTTGAGATTGAACGCGCCCTTCACCGTGCCGGAATCCGCAAGCGTCGTCTGTGCGGTCACAGTGCCGTCGCCGAACGTGATGTTGCCCGACGTCGGGCTCTGGCCGTGGATATCGAACGTGCCGCCGAGCATCGTGAGATCGCCGGACGTGGGAAATGCGGCGGACGAATTCAGCGAAAGCGTGACTGCGCCATTTTTCACGAGGCTGCCGCCAGTGCCCGTGGTGTTGCCGGAAAAAGTCGTGCTGGTCGTGTCGCCGACCGTCACCGCGCCGGTGCCGAGATTCAGATCGTGCGCCGTCGTCGTGCCACCGCCCGCAAAGGTGAAGTCGCCATTGATCGTCACGCCGTAGTTCGCATTCGTGAACGTCGCATTCCACGTCGCGCCGGTGTGCCACCGCCCGGGTAGCTCGCGCCCGCCGTCAGATCCGTCGCCGTTGTGAGCACATCCTTCTCGGCGTTCGCCGCCATCGCGCGGCTGGTCCACGGCGTCGTGTGGGAAAGGAGCATCCCCAGCACGATGCGGGCGATCTGCGGCAATCTGCGCGGCCCGCGGCCGCATTCGCTGCTCGCCGATGCTTCACATTCAGTCCGACCGTATGGGAAAGAAGACCACTGCTCATACGTCCCTCATCGCGTGGAGCGATGACGGGGGAGCGTAATCATTGCGGTGTTTCGGGTTCATTTTGGAGAGCCCGCTACCTAGCAACCCTGATACATCTACGGACTTTCCCTCAGAATTTCTGAGGGTTTGCCGGAATTATTATTCTCAGTCTTCCACACGCCACTTCCGCGTTTTCCCCATTCCTGCGTCCAACGGCCATGCAGGAACACCCCGTATTCGCACCGGAGACGATGCAGTTTTGCCCGGCCGATTCTGACCCCGCGCCAGATCAGGCTTCGACCGCTTTGATTTCGTGTTCCGCGGTCACACGCAACGTTCCGACCCCGCGTTTCCCCGCAGACCGGTCGCTCGCGATGAGCATGTAGATCGCCGGCAGCACGAAGAGCGTGAAGAGCGTCCCGATGATCATGCCGGAGACGAGCATGATGCCGATGCTGTTGCGCGAGCCAGCGCCGGGACCGCTGGCGAGCACGAGCGGGAAATGGCCGGCGACGGTCGCGCACGAGGTCATCAGGATTGGCCGCAGGCGTGTGCCCGCGGCCTCAGTCACGGCTTGGAGTTTCGCCATGCCGGATTCCTGGAGCGAGTTGGCAAACTCCACGATGAGGATCCCATTTTTCGCCACCAGCCCGACGAGCGTGATGAGGCCGACCTGACTGTAAATGTTCAGCGTCGTGAAGCCGAGGAAGCTGAACAGCAGCGCGCCCGACAGCGCGAGCGGCACCGAGCCGAGCAGGATGATGAACGGATCGCGGAAGCTCTCGAACTGTGCGGCGAGGACGAGGAAGATGAGCACGATCGAAAGCAGCAGCGTCGTGCTCAGCTTGCTGCCCTCGACACGGAGCTGCCGCGCCTCGCCCGCGTAGTCTATCGAGAAGCCCCGCGGCAAAATTTTCGCGGCCTCGTCCTCCAGGACTTTCAGAGCCTGATCGAGCGTGACGCCCGGCGGGATCGCGCCCTGGATTTTCGCCGAGTTGAGTTGCTGGAAACGGTTCAGCGTGCGCGGCTCGGTGGACTGTTTCACACTGGCAAATGTCGAGAGCTGCACGAGTTTTCCGCCGGGGCCGCTGACGTAATAATCCTTGAGCTGCTCGGGGTTCAGCCGCTCGGTGCGGCGCACCTGCGGGATGACCTTGTAGCTGCGCCCCTGGATGCTGAAGCGGTTCACAAAATTGCCGCCGAGCATCGTGCCGAGATCCGCGCCGACCTGCCCGAGATTCACGCCGAGCGACGCCACTTTGTCCCGGTCGAATGCCACTTCGGCCTGTGGCATGTCGTACTTCAGATCGGAATCGGCGAACATGAAGACACCGCTCGCGTACGCCTTTGCCACGAGCTGGTTCGCAAATTCGAGCAGGTCTCGCGGCTCGGCCGTCGAGGCGATCACAAACTCCAGCGGGAATTGTCCGCCGCCCGGAAGCGGCGACGGCGTGGTCACGATGACGCGCACACCGGGGATCGCGCTGACCTTCCCGAACGCCTCGGGGAGCATCTGCTCGGTCGTCCGCTTTCTTTCGCTCCACGGCTTCACACCCATCCCCGTAACGCCGCCGAACGGCTGCGTGAGCTGAAACGTGTGCTTCGTCTCCGGGATCGATCGGAATGCCTCGTTCACCTTGTCGGTGTAGAGCGAGGTCTGCTCGATCGTGGAATTCGGCGAAGCCTGCACGATGCCGAGGATCACGCCCTGATCTTCCTTCGGCGCGAGTTCGGACGGCGTGAACAGGAAGAACGGGACACCGAGCAGGATCACGATCACCGCGAGCGTGATCGTCACCGGCCGCCAGCGGAGCGAATTGGAAAGCGCGCGCACGTAGCGTTTGCGCAGCCCGTCGAAGCGCCGGTTCACCCAGCCCGCGAAGCCGCGGTGCGAATCGCCCTCGCGCAGGAGCTTCGAGGACATCATCGGCGAAAGCGTGAGCGCGACGACACCGGAAACGATCACCGCCCCCGCGAGCGTGAACGCGAACTCTCGGAAGAGCGTTCCGGTGAGCCCGCCTTGCACGCCGATCGGCGCATAGACCGCGGCGAGCGTGATCGTCATTGCGATGATCGGACCGACGAGTTCGCGCGCGCCTTTGATCGCCGCATCGAACGGGCCGAGCCCCTCGTGCAAATGCCGCTCCACATTTTCCACGACGACGATCGCATCGTCCACGACGAGCCCGACGGAGAGCACGATGGCGAGCAGCGTGAGCAGGTTCAGCGTGAAGCCGAATGCGAGCATGAGGAACGCCGCGCCGATCAGCGAAATAGGGATCGCGAGGACGGGGATGATCACCGAGCGCCACGAGCCGAGGAAAAGGAAGATCACCACGACGACGATCACAAGCGTCTCGGTGAGCGTGCTCATGACTTCGCTCAGCGCGTCCTGGATGTATTTCGTCGCGTCGTACGGCACGCCGACTTTCATCCCCGCGGGCACCTGCCGCTCGATTTCGGGAATCTCCGCGCGCACGGCCTTGATCACGTCGAGTGAGTTTGCAGTGGGCAGCACCCAGATGCCCATGAAGGTCGCCTTCTGCCCGGAAAAGCGCACGTCCATGTCGTAGTCCTCCGCGCCGAGTTCCACCTCGGCGATGTCCTTGATGCGGACGATCGCGCCGCCATGCTCGCGGATCGCGAGTTCGCGGAATTCGTCGGCATTCCGCAGGTCGGTGTTGGCGATGAGGTTGATCGAGGTCATCGAGCCCTTCGTCGTGCCGACGGCGGAGAGGTAATTGTTCGCCGCGAGCGCCGCCCGCACCTGGCTCGGAGAGATGTTCAGCGCCGCCATGCGATCCGGCTTCAGCCAGACGCGCATCGCAAACGTGCGCGCGCCGAGGATGTCCGCCTTTTGCACGCCGCTCACGGCGGTGAGCTTCGGCTGCACGACGCGCGTGAGATAGTCGGTGATCTGGTTCGGCGTGAGATCGTCCGACGAGAAGGAAATGTACATCTGCGCGAACTGCGTGTCGCTCAGCGTGAGCTCGATGATCGGCGCCTCGGCCTCGGGCGGGAGATCGTTGCGCACCTGCGCGACCTTCGCCTGCACCTGCGTGAGCGCGGCGGTCGTGTCGTAGTTCAGCTTCAGGTGGACGGTGATGATGCTCAGGCCCTGCGAGCTGCTGGAATCAATGTAATCAATCCCGTCCGCGCTTGCGATGACGCGCTCCAGCGGCGTGGTGACAAAGCCGCGAACAAGATCCGCATTCGCGCCGATGTAGCGCGTCTTCACGTTCACCACCGCGATGTCGCTGCGCGGGTACTGGCGGACATTCAGCGAGCGGATGGACTGCAAGCCCGCGAGCAGGATCACGAGGCTGACCACGCTCGCAAACACGGGCCGCCGGATGAAAAAATCAGTGAATTTCATGCGCGCGATCCGGTCAGGAATTCGGTGGATTCGGCCGCGGCTCGTTGCCGGGCTGCACGCTGTTGTCCACGCGCACTGGCGCACCGGGCCGCAGTTTGAAAACGCCCGCGGACACCACTTCGTCGCCGTCCTTCAAGCCGGACGACACCGAGACCTGATCGCCGCGCGTCGGCCCGAGTTGCACGACCTGCTGCTCGACGATCTTCGCAGGCTTTCCGTCCGGCCCCGGTTTTTCGCGCACAACGAAAACAGAGTCCCCGTACGGCGCATACGAGATCGCGGACGACGGAATGGCGAGCACGCCGCTGCTCTCGGGGAGCAGCACTTCGACATCTGCAAACATGCCGGGCCGCAGCCGCAGCTCCGCATTTTTCACCGTGGCCTGGACGAGAATGTTGCGCGTGTTCGGATCCACGAGCGAGTCAATCGCCGTGATTTCGCCCTCGAATTTCACCGCGTCCAGGCCGTTCACCGAGAGGCGCACTTTCCGCCCTGTCTCGATGGATGCGAAGTGCTGCTGCGGCAGGGAGAATTCGACGAAAATCGGATCGAGCGACTGGAGCGGGACGATCGCCGCGCCGGGATTCACATACTGCCCGAGGCTGATCTGGCGGATGCCCACAAGCCCGTCGAACGGCGCAGTCAGCCGCTTCCTCGCGACCAGCGCGCGCATCTCCTCGACGGACGCCTTCATCTGCTCGAGCTGGCTCTCGGCGGTGTCCCAGTCCGACTGCGCGATCGCCTTCTTCGTGATGAGATCGCGCTTCCGCTCAAGGTCTGTCTTCGCGAGACTGAGCTTGGCCTCCGACGAGCGGAGCTGCGCCTCCTCCTGCTGCGTGTCGAGCTTCACGAGCAGGGCGCCTTTCGTCACCGCCTTGCCGGATTCAAATGCGATCTCCGATACGATCCCCGCGAGATCCGTGCTCACCGTCACGCCATTCACGGCCTTCAGCGAACCCACGGCACGCAGCACCGGCTGCCATATCTGCGGCTTGACGGTCACGGTCGTCACCGCCGTCGGCGGCGGGCCGAATTTTGCACCCGCGGCCATCCCCTTGCGGACGATCGTGTATTTCCAAAACCCGATGGCCGCGATGAACGCGGCCGCCAGGACGAGCATGATGAGCATTCGTTTCGTCATGAGAGAATGGCGGGCGTCAGCGCGCCGGAGAGGTGTGATTCGAGGGCTTCGGCACCGGGAGCCCGCGCTGGATTTTTTGCAGCAGCGCGACGAGCTGGCTGCGCTCGGTGCGGTTTAGCGGCTGCATCATTTTCGTCACAAATGCGAAGTAGCCGGGCACCATCGCGCCGAGGAGTTTCCGTCCCGCCGCGGTGAGCCGCACCAGCACGGTGCGGCGGTCGCCGGGATCGCTCCTGCGCGCCACGAGCCCGTCCTTTTCCAGCGTGTCCACGAGCCCGGTCATCGTTGCGCGCGTCACGCCCGCCTCGTCGGCGAGATCCGCGGGCTTCGACTGCTGCCCGGCGCAGCGGTTCAGCAGCATGAGCACCATGAAGCGCCCCTGGCTGATGTCGTGCTTCGCGAGATGCGCGCCCTCCGCCGCGGCCACCGCGTCGCCGGTCCTCAGCAGGTGCAGGAACGCCTCGGAGGCCGACGGATTGAGCGTCGGGTATCGCTCCGCAGCCTTGAGCAGGCATTCGTAGCGAGGGACATCTTTGAGCATCAGAAGGGGCACGGTCGTGGTTCTCCTTAAATTTAGGCAACTGATAATAAGGCACCGAATCAAAGTCAAGCCGCAGCTTTTTTCCGTGCCAAAAAATACGCGCGTACGGATCCTGCGCCGCGGATTCGGGAGGGCAGGGCCGACGAACGAAACACGCTGTGAACCGAGGCGCGGGGATTTTCACACGTTTGCCCGTGCCCCTCACGCTTGCTCTCGGCGGCAATTATTTCGATTTCAGGCCCGCGGTATTCACCGCAATGACGCGGTATTGGTGCGTCTCGCCGGGCGCGGCGCTTTTGTCCGTGAAGTGCATCTCGGCGAGCGGCTGCACGGGCGTGTCGCTGTATTGCAGGTTTTGAAAAAGGGGACGTCCGAAGGGATTCCTGCCCTGTTCGGGGACGGTCGCGATTTGCGCGCCGTCGCGCTCGATGATGAAGTGCGCGATGCCGCTCTCGAGATCGGCCTCGGCGTTCCAAGTGATGTCGTTGCCTTTCACCTGGAGATTTGTCGGCGCGGGCGGCGGCGTGGTGTCGGCGACGCCGGTGTCCTTCACGTATTGCATCCACGATTTCGCGATCGTCTCATTTGGCAGCCAGACGGATTTTTCCTTGTCGCCGGAAAATTTTGCGGCGGGAACGGCTTCGCTTCCGAGCAGCGGCGCGAGCCACGCGCCGTCGCCGGGCATCGGCTTCAGCGGCTCGCCCGCTTTTTCCGCCAGCCGCGCGGTGAGGCACGCATCGAGCCACGGGATCGCGAGGTATCGCTGGTTGCCGCACTCGTGCGCGGTGAGCGGATCCACGGCCACACCGATGAGCCCTCCTTTCGCCCGCAACGCGGTGAAGAACGCCTCGTTTGCAGGCCACACTCCGGCGAAGCGGCCGTCCTTCACGGTCACGCCCTCCTTCGTGCCCATGTTGCACATCAGCGGCACGCGGAGCGCGGCATCGGGAACGGCGTATGCCTTGATCGCGGGCCGTGCAGGATTGGCTCCGAGCAGCGGCACGCCGGAGCGCAGCCACGCGGCGGCGACGCGGTCGGGATGCAGGAGCACCATGCCGCCCGCCCAATGTCCGCCGCCGCTGTGTCCCCACAATGCCCACGGCACGGCGGCGAGTTCCGGGTGGCCGGACTTTGCGCCGAGGTCGGCGAGGGATTTTTGAAAGACGGCGTCGGAACCGTTGCGCGGGTCGCACCACATCTGGCAGTCGGCCTTTTCCGGCTGCTCGTAGGATGGCGCGAGGAGCGCGCAGCCGTGCCTTTTCGCGAGCGCCTGCCAGTGCAGATCGAATGCGCCCGTGAGTCCCGATTTGCACGAGCCTTCGCCGCAGCCGTGCTGGTGGACGATCACGCCGCGCAGGGTCTTCACGCCCGGCGGAAGCCAGACGGTGTAGTTCACCGGGAAGATCAGTTCGCCCGGTTTCGTCGAGGCTTCGTAGCGCACGCGGAAATAGGGCGGGTCCGCGGGCGGGAATACATCGTAAGGCGGCTGCTGCGCTGAGAGCGGAGCGGCCACGGCGAGAAACAGGAGGAGGAAAAGGGAACGCATGGGATCGAAGGAAAAGTCACGATGGCGGGGAAGTTGCAAGCACGGCTGGCGGGCGCCGTGAGATGGCGCAATCGCATCAAAGAGAGGCCGTCCTTCCTGCGTGGGACGCCGCGCGGGCGGAGGACAGTGGCTCCATTTGAATGAGACGGGATGCATTCTCGTTGTCTCGATCATGCTCCTGCTCTCGAAAACCCGGCTGACAGAGCAGGGGAGGATCAAAACCAAGAGACAAGCCGGTGGTGGAGCGACGAAGGAGCGGGAACCACCGGATCCCGTCCACCCGAGGCGATGCGCCCCGGAGGGTGCGCTGGAAATCCCGCCGCAGATTCCGGCACCCCATCCGGGGTGCAACGTCGTGCGGATGCGAACCGGTGGTTGCGCTCGCGTTGCTCGCTGCACCACCGGCTACAATCCGTGACGCCTCCGGCGTCCGAGGCAGGCCGGACGCTATTTCTCCGCCGCCGGGGCCGGGGGCTCGATGCGGGGGAAGAGGGGGACGGGTTTGCCGAGGACGTGGCCATCCCGCAGGCCGCCCCAGACGGCATCCGCGAGACGGAAACGCGTGTCCTTGCCGAGTTCACCGCACTCAGCCCGGAGTTCATTGAACACCGCCCGGAGTTCGTCGAACACAGCCCGGAGTTCGTTGAACACAGCCCGGAGTTCGTCGAACACGGCCCGGAGTTCGTCGAACACAGCCCGGAGTTCGTCGAACACCGCCCGGAGTTTGTCGAACACCGCCCGGAGTTCGTCGAACACAGCCCGGAGTTTGTCGAACACCGCCCGGAGTTCGTCGAACACGGCCCGGAGTTTGTCGAACACCGCCCGGAGTTCGTTGAACACGGCCCGGAGTTTGTCGAACACATGGCCCACTTTTGCGGCAAAAGTGCCCGAAAACCCTGCTTATCCGGTTGCCTGACACAGACAGGCTCGGCGAGGGCTTCGAGAATAGCCCAGCACTTCAGTGCTGGGTAAAAGATGGTGAAAACGAGCAAAGTCCCGCCAGGGACGGCAGAACGCTCCTTCCGTCCCTGCCGGGAC
>CAIRYQ010000032.1 GCA_903882875.1 uncultured Spartobacteria bacterium
GAAGATCGAACGCACCTTTGCCTGGCTGGGCAACTACCGCCGCCTGGTCGTCCGTTACGAAAATCACCTCCTGATGTATCAAGCCTTCTTCCATGTCGCTTGCTCGCTCATCACCCTTCGATACTTATGAAACCACTTCTAGCAATTTCCCAGACAATGGACGGCCGTGACCGATGGCCAGTTGTGGAGTACATACTACTGGATGCTATTGAGCAGTATTCTGGAGACGAGTCATACGGCGACGTTGCAGTATTTTGGTTGGATCCCGCAGCGACGTACACTTCGCGATTGCAAGCAGCTGATTATCTGACCGTAGAGCCTTCCTCGTATGTAGAGGTTGGACATCCTTTGTTTGCCATCGGAGCACCTCTTTTCGCGTTCGGTTTTCCGGATAATTTTCCGGCTACTGGAACGAGCGCACGCATAGATTACGAGGCAAGGCTGATTTACACCGATTTGGTTTCAGTTGAAGGAACATATGCCGGCCAAACCTCCGCATTTGGTCTTCATGCTTTCGCAACAGATCAAATGGGGGACAATCCCCCGAATGGCTTTAGCGGTGGCCCGATCACATCATTTACTAGTGGGCAACACCGCCTTGCAGGGATGATCCTCCGCGGGGGTGCTGGGAGTGGATTGTTTAGATTCTTGGGAACCGATTTAATCACCGATCTGCTCGGAAAACTCGCTCCACAATTCGGCAAGCTAAGTCGCCGCCCATAAGTTCGGTCGGACTATCTTCTTTTCCATTCAGCAGCTCCCTTGACGCGATCCTCTACACGACTGACTTTTCCCTCTGCATTGAAATAAATTACAAACGAATACGGGCTGTAGGTCATAGATTCCAAAATGGGAATTTCGGTGGTGGTGGTGCTCTTGAATCGATCCCGCCCAATCGTTCCTTCCGTGGTGGAATGCGCTGTGTCGAACGTTTTCCGGGTAGCGGTGACGATCTCCCTGTAAAGATAGGCCGTGCCGTCCGGGCCTGTCAGAACCTCGGTTGGTGGTCCGAGACGATTCTTTACAATTTCTGCTGCAGTTCCTTGAATCCTGATGTCGGCAAGTGCAAAAAGTTTTTGTTCAGATCCTGTGTTCGGTGGTTTTGGAACCGTATAGGTTTTACCGTTGGATTCGATCACGAAGCCATTTGCAACACGTCCAATAAATGTAACGCAATTGTATTTTTTCAGCGTCACTCGCCAACCGTCGCGCGAAGTAACGGTCCAGTCGAACGGATAAAGCCACAAAACGGATTCGCCCTTAATCAATTCCCGAGGCCCTCGAAGCCCTTCGGGATCCTTGCTATCAGTATGAAGCGGGAGCCCAGACACAGTCTGGCTCACGGCCTGAGAAAGTCGCAAGGCGCAAAGGAGGAATAGCAATCGCTTCATGTTTGGAGTTTGTGGTTAATCGCGTCGCGAAAGAACAAGGGACAGATTATTGGCTCAGGCTATCTGCTGCTGGCCTGCTGCGGAGAGATTGAGTTAGTCATCGGATTTTATGGCGTGGGCCTCTCGCCGCAGGGTATCGACGAATTGGGATCGAGTGGAATCGAGGGACAGATAGTTGTGGTATTCAGCACGACGATCACGGCGCCTACCGTGTGCGGAGCGCGGCGCGGGCCTCGCGGATGATCTCGGGAAGCCGCGCGAGTTTGCCTGCGGCACGGTCTGCGTCGAAACCTTCGTTTAGCCGCTCGGTGACTTCATCGAGTTCGAGTTCCAGCGCGACACGGTGCAATACGAGCAGGTTTTCGTCGCGCAGCCTGTCCACCTCGGCATGGAGGAGCGGGCGCAATTCCTTGGGATCCACAGGCGCGGTGGTGAGTGTGCTCATGGGGAGGATGCTGCCACGGGGCACCTGCCCGCGCAACGAGATCGTTGCTGGTGGGAGCGTGTCTTGCCAACGACGGGAGGCGGCGGGCGCTTTGGAATCGCGGATTGGTGATTGCGGATCAAGAAAAGGGCCAGCCTACTTATCCAAACAGCCCCATAACCGGCTTACCCGTGGAGAACGGCGGGCGGATGATGCCGGTGTTTCTGGTGAGGTCGTTCAGCGGCAGGCCGAGGGCGTGGAGGACGGTGGCGTGGAGATCCTGCGGGGTCACGGGATTGCTCTTCGGAGCGGAGGCGGTCTTGTCCGATTCGCCATAGACGGCGCCTCCGCGGATGCCGCAGCCGGCCACGATCGCGGAGAAGCACGCGGGCCAGTGCTGGCGACCGGGTGGCCCCTTCGTGAGGATGACCGGTGTACGCCCGAATTCGCCGACGGCGACGACGAGAGTGTCGTCCAACATGCCGCGATCCTTGAGGTCGGTGAGGAGGGCGGAGAGCGCCTGGTCCAGCCGCGGCAGGCAGAAATTCATGCCGTAGGAACCGGTGCCGAAGGCGTTGCCCATGCCCATATTTCCGCCGTGCATGTCCCAACTGGAACTCGGCGGCCCGCCTTCCTTTTCGCCCGGCGAGGGGCCGACCCATCCATTCACGGTCACAAAGCGGACGCCGGCCTCGACCATGCGCCGGGCGAGGAGCAGGTTCTGGCCGAGCGGATGCATGCCGTAGCGCTCGCGGACGGCCACCGGCTCCTGGGTCAAGTCGAAGGCCTGCCGCCCTTCCGGGCGCGTCATCGCGTCGTAGGCCTTCTCGCGCAAATCGCTCCAGTCCTTGCCGCCCGCGTCTCCCCCGAGGCGGTCGGTTTCGAGAGTGTCGAGCAGCTTGCGTCGCTCCTGCAAGCGGGCGGGATCAGCCATGTCGTAAATCTCCGGCAGTCGGAATTTCGGCATCGCCGGGTGGTTGTCCGCCGAGCCGATGAACACGGGCGCGTAAGCCGATCCGAGGTAGCCGCCGGAGCCGATGTTCGGCGCGCAGAAGACCGGCGGCCCGACGCATTTGATGAGCCACGCGTTCGAGATCAGGTTGCGCTCATTCGAGAGACTCTTCGCCACCACCGATCCGATGTAGGGCAGGTCGTCGGCGACGCCTTGCTTCACCTGCTCGACCACCTGCCCGCTGAGCAGATTGTGCATTGCGTCGAAGTGATTGTTGATCGGGCGCGGATGCGTCATCGAACGGATCAGGGTGAAATGATCCGTGACCTTCGCGAGCATCGGGTGAAGTTCGCTGATTTGCATGCCGGGCACCTTCGTGCGGATGGGCTTGTAAGGGCCGCGGATCTCGGACGGGGCTTCGGGCTTCAGATCCCATGTGTCGAGCTGGCTCGGGCCGCCGCACAGGAGCAGGAAAATGCAGCATTTCTTCGAGGCCACAGCTTTTCCGGATGCGTCGAATTTGTCCTTGCCGAGGACGAGCCCAGGGACAGCGAGGTTCAGGAGGCCGACGCCCCCGGCCTGCAGAAATTTGCGGCGGGAAGTCTTGGGGAGATTCATGCGTGTGATGACTTAGTTATGAGCATGCCAGCGCGCACCCATTAGCAAAGTTTTTTTTGAGGGCGGCGGTTTGGGTTCGGAAATAAGCGCGGCTATTCAATCACGCTCAGATCCCTTAGCCGGATGTGGCCTCTTACGGGAGCCATCTTTGTGAGGTTCAATGACTGCCGGTGCGTTTCAATGTAGAGGCCCGTGAACTTCAGCGGGTAATCGAGCTTGCCGTCGCCGTTGCTCTGCCATTGGCCGAGGCCGGCAGCGGGCTCGACGTGCTTGAAGGGCGATTCATTGGTCAGCGGGAAAGTGACGAAGCACCAGCCGTCGAAATCAATGGCGGATTGGTTGGCCCAGTCGCCGCCATCGGCGAAATCCTTGGACGAGCGCCAGCGTTCGCCCTTGGCGTCCTCGATCTCCCAGAAGATGCGGCCCCAACTGCTGTCGCCCTTGACCCACATGCCGACGGTGTGCGGCTTGCCGGGAATGGGCAGCGGCTGCTTCAGGCGCAGCGCGGTGTATTCGCCGACGACATGCGGAACCTCGCCTTCGCGTTTGAGTTCCAGTTCGAGACACGCGCCTTTGTCGGCGTCGCTGACTTGGCGAAGCTCGAATTTGCCGGGACGTCGCAACGGCGTGGTGATCGTTTGTTCCTCGGGCGCGAGTTGCCATTGAGCGAGAACGTCCATGTGGCTGATGGCTTGCGTGCCAGCGGGCGGCTGGTGGTTTGGAAAAGCGCGCTTGCCTGCGGTGATGCGCGTCGCAGCGACAGGGCCGATGATGTAGCTCACCGCGCTATCAGCGGTGATGATAAATCGTTTGCCGTTCGTCTTGAGCGAGTGCTGCCGTCCGTAAAACTCGACCTGCGTCACACTGGTATCCGCAGGGAATTCAAACTCCAGCTCGCACTGTCCACGCGGCGTCCACAGCGCGTAGATGCTCTCGTGGCCCCGCTCAAATTCCAGGGCATATGCACTCGACGATCCCGTGGGCATCTGCCGCACGAGTCTTACGCTATCGAGCACTTTAGTAAGCGCGGCAAGCGCGACATAGGCGGGCTTCGGGTAGTGCAGGGGCTGGCGCTGACACAATCCCGATGCTCCCCAGAGATGGTCATAGTAAGCGTTGCCTACATCTTCGAGTCCGCCTGGCGAGATAGTCGGGAAACGGTATGCGAGACCTGTGAGCACATCGCGCGCATACCACTCCGCGTGGCGCTGCGCACCGAGGTCGCGCTCGGCGCGGGATGTGAACTCAAAGCAGCCTGCCAGTGGAATATCGTAACCAAACTTCCGCGCCGTCTCCCCCATTAGCCAGATGCCTGCCGTGGCATTCGGCGAGAGTTTTTCCGGTGCGAAGGTCTGACTGGTACTCTCGCTCCCGAGGTAATCAATGAGTTCACGCGGGAAGCCGCGCCGCAGTAGTACGGCGATCATGCCAGATGAACCACCGCTGTTCCCCGCGATGATTTTGAGCTGAGGGAACTTCGCCCGGATGAATTTCGCCGCCTTCATTCCCAGTTCGAAAAGTTCATTCTCGCGTGCGGCGAGCGCGGCATCCTCAGGCACATACTTCTCGCCATAGATCTCCGGAGGATACACGCGCGGGTCGTAGCTTTCGTGAAACAAATCTATGAATTGGCAATGCGGGAATCGCTTCAGCTTTTCACTGATGGCTCTCTCCGCGCGGATCTCCGCCGCCGGCCAGTCCTTCAAATCTGCAAGACGGAAGGGCCACTGGATCTGATTGAGCGTGAACTTCCATGGCGCGAAATCCTCCTCGGTGGCTTTGGTCCAGCTCATCGGGGTACGACGGAAGCCGGCTTTGAACAGCATCGGCCCGGCCACCGCGACATCCTGTGTGGAGTAGTGGACGCCGCTGAACCACCAAGTGCCAAACGGGGATTCATAGCCGGCGGTGCGCGTGTCCTTACCTAATAGCGCAAAGGCCGCGTCGTGCTGAAGCAGCGCATGGCCGCTGGCATCCGCGAGCGTCACGCGAAGCCCGTACCAGCCCAGGTCCGGCATGATGAGCGGCACCGTGATGTCAGCCTCACTGCCCACGGCTGAAAGCTCGATAACCTTCGCCTTCGTCACGAGCACGCGGCCATCGATGCCGGTGATTTCCCATCGCAATTCATAACGCCCTGCCGTGTTCGCGCGCACGGTGAAGGTTGTCTCTGGCGTCTCCTCATTGTGGAAGATGTTGCCCGGCTGCGATTGCTTGAGCCGCAACTCGGCGGGAGATTTTTCCAGCGTAACTCCAAAGATATGCACGGCACTGGTCGAGGTTGGTGCCGGTTTGCGGCGACGATCCGTTTGCACCTCCAACCCGCCGCACTTGCCGAAAAACTCAAAATCGAGATACGGCCCGATTTTCATCGGAGCATACGGGTCCTTCTGGTCGGCGAGGATGTCCAGGATATCGCCTATCTTCACATCAACCTGCACGAGATAGAGCGGCGTGCTGATCTTCTTCTGGTCGGCGGTGTATTCCACGGTGCCTACTTGATCGAATTTCTCACCGCGTTTCTCGTCGCCGTGTGGCAAAGTGAGCGTCGTATCTGCCATCGCGCCACCACGGCCCCAGATGCCGAAACGTGTCAGTCGCGTGGTCAGCACGGGATCTTTTTGAATATCCGGATCCGCCGCGCACAGCACCCATGCCCGATGATAAAACGCCTGAGGCACCGAAAAGTGGAGCGACTCCTTCATGCCGTCCAGCGATGTGCGCGAGGTGTTCTCATTCGTCTCCAGCGCCCGCAATCCCTGCATCTCTTTTGCCACGCCGACCTCCGCATTTCCCGCTCCGTCCGCCACCAGCATCGGTACCGCTTTGATCTGCTGCGCTCCGGATGCCAGCGAGACCACCGCATCCTTCATCGCACCCGGCCTCGCAATGTGCTTCACATCGAGGGGCAGAAACAGGCCGGTGTCGGCGCGCTTCACCGCGTTTACATTCCGCACTGCACCATCGCCTTCTGTTTTGAATATTATTCCCGTGAGCTTACTCTCGCTAGCGATATGCCCGCAGTACCGGCCTTCCATCCATAACTCCGCACCTGCGCTCAGTCCTCGCACCTCCAACGGAATCCAGTGCCGCGTAGCCGATGGCATTGCACCCCAAGTCGTGACCAGTTCCTCGCGCTGTTTCTCCGTGTAACGCACAAGATTGGGCCGCACATGATTCTGGAATATAAGTCCTGCGCCTTTGAACTCAATGAGGGCGTCCGGCATCGGCGTGCCCACTTGCACTTTCTTACCATCCATTTCCACAGTGCGCTTCATCTCGTCGGCCTTCACGACACCCAAGATTTCCTGAGTCTTTCCATCTGCAAACTTAAATGCCAATGCGATCCGGCCCGATGCCCCGACTTGAATCTCCGCCCGGACCGTGTCAGCGTCGCCTAAGAGAACCGACTGCTCGGCAGCCGATACCAGCGATGGATGAACAGAGATGAAAAATGCCGCGGCCAGGAATATGATGCGAACTAATGTGGACGAATTCATATAGAATAAAATGTGATGTGACTTGAAATCATTCAGTGCGTGCCCATCCGTGCGGGCCGTTCGGCCAGATACTCGTGGACGGCAGCAGCGAGGTTTGCACCCACAGCACGATATCCATCGGCCGTGCTATTCTTGTAGTTCCAGATAGTCTCCAGACACAGGCTCACGGTATGCGGATTGCCGTTCATCGAGACCCAGTTTGCGCTGATCTGCCGCCACAACGGATGATAAGCCGGTCCGGTCGTCTTCGGTTTGTTGCTCATCGGGATGAGCGGCTCGATTTTGCTGATGCGCCCATACGCAAGCTGAATAAAGCGATCCCGCAAGGTGATCATCGGTTCCTTCAGCAATCCATTGTCGAGGATATAGAAAAACGTGGGATCGCCTGGTGCAGGATTGTGCAAGTCGAGGAAAACGTCCATCCGTCCTTCCTTGATCAGCTCGGTGACACTGCGCTGCGCTGCGACGACTTCATTCCAATGCGGCTTCTCTGACCAATCGCGGTTATGATCCTGCGGCTGGGCGTCCTTCCCGCCATTCCCGGTCGCGGCATTGTCTATGTCCATAATTGGAACGATATGTATCTCCGCATGCTGGCGAAGCCACGCCGCATCAGCGCCATCACCAGTGAGCCATTCCGCGAAGCCCTGAGCCACCCAGCTCGAACCACTTTCCCATGCGTGCTGTCGAGCCTGCACCCATATCCCAAATCGCTGTTCTTTTGGAAGCTCGCCCTCCTGCACATGAAGCATCGGAACCGCGCGCCCTTCGCGTGAACGGCATAACTCAACGGCCTTTGCGCATCGAGTCTTCCCAACTAATCCGTACACAAACTTGGCCGCCATGCCTGGCGTGTAGGGTGGACCCCACGCGACAGACACTGAGGCAGCATCCAGTTTGATGCTATATTCCATTTCCTCGCCCTGCTTCGTGCCCTTTTCGGTATGAAGCCAGTTTTTGCCATCCACGGAATAGGTCGCTTGCTCCGGCATCGCCCAAACTGGTGCCAGCGGCTTTGCAAGCATCCCTCCGGTTTTTGCAGTGGTGGCTGTCGAGCTACGGAGCCGCAAGGTGATCGTTTCGCCGGGAGTGATCCCATTTACACGGAAGTACCACCAGCAGGGCCAGCCACGCTCGGGATCGCCGCCGGGCATGAAACTGATCCGCCGGGCTGCATTGTCAATTTCCACACCTTTGACAGAGGCGCCCTCAAAATCTGAGACGACTGTCAGCGGTTCCGCCGCAACGGCGGACGCAAACCACATGCTGATGCTCATCCCAAACGCGGCGATGCGATCCTGGAGGGCACCGCGAAAGTTAATAATAGTGGAGAGGTTCATCTGGGTGAGGATCTTCGTGAATGGTGGGTGATTGATATGGATGTGAGCCCGTAATCCCGCCATGCGGAATGTTGAACTCCAAAGCTTAAACCTTCAGAGCAACAACACCTTTGCCGTGACCGCATCAGAGAAAGTAGCCTGTCTCGTTCGCCGGCACTGCCCAATCCGACGGCGTATTCAAGACCAGTAGCGGGCAGACGCCTTCATTCAGCCGGCACACTGCCTCCAAGGCAGCCCGCTCGCCACGTTGACTGAGCATCCGCACACA
Source organism: uncultured Spartobacteria bacterium (assembly GCA_903882875.1). Taxonomy (GTDB): domain Bacteria; phylum Verrucomicrobiota; class Verrucomicrobiia; order Chthoniobacterales; family Chthoniobacteraceae; genus SXWH01. The sequence goes on from CAIRYQ010000032.1 coordinate 8,494, forward strand.
TCTGTCGGAAACCTCGGGTTTTAATGATAAGCCATCTGGCGTTCGCAGTGTGCAGCGCGGCACTGAATTCCGATGCGAGTGCGCAGGTGACAGAAAAGGCGGCGATTACCTAAGATTGATTAGTTTCTTCATCGCCTCACCCATTGCCTCACCGATGAGGTAATAAGTCTCCGCATTAGTATTCCAATGATAGCCCTGCTTGCTAGGCGACTGCTCCTCGCTGCGCCAGAATGAGCGGGTGCCGACGAAAGCCACATTGCCCTTGAACTCCGGGTGCTCCGCGACCGCAGCCTGCGCCTTCATCAATGAAAGCGCACGCGGGTGCGTCTCCGCGGGGCCGTTCATCCCCGTCTCCGCGATCACAAACGGCAGCATCGGCACGCCGAGTTCCTTGCGCATGTCTCTGATGAAATGTGCCATATTGCTCTCATACTCCCCATTGAACTTGTCATTGATTCGGTCGTTCCATCCCTGATGCCAGCCGAAGCCGACAATCTCGTAACGGCCATCCGAACCGGGCACGAGTTCCTTCACCTTCCCAAGGGCGGCCTTGGTCAGCGACACAGTTTCGCGATAGTATTTTCCCAGAATGCTCGGATCCTGCGCGATGGATTCCTGCTCCCTTTTGCCGAGATCGTATGGCGGCTTTCCGGCGCTAGGTGGGCGGAAATCTATCGCCAGACTCTTGCCGCCCCACGCGCACTTAATAAGCAGAACCGGTTCTTCCAGTGCATCTCCCATCACCCAGCCGAAACCCAGCTCAGGCCCGATGCGATCTTCCTTTGCGCCATAGCCGACGGTTAGCGGCCCCTTGCGATCGAGATAGGTAATCCACACATCATCACGCGTGAGCCACTTGCCAGAGTCGTCCGTGAGACGCTTGAAATGCGGTGCGGTCGCCGCATCTTTCACCACATATTCGAGGCTGCCCCTGCCACCGTTGCGTTTCGGATCCGCGACGATGAATCCCTGCCCTTCCATGTTTGATTGACCGGCAAGGATGAATACCTTCACCGGCTTTTTTGGAGAGTCGGCTGAATGGACGGACAGGCTGAGGGCGAGGACCGATGCCAGTATTCGGAGGGAGTTTTTCATGGATTACGATTGATTTGATTCCGCACTGGTATCCGATGAATTTCCGCAACGTGGCGGAGTTCTTCGGGCGGGGACAGAGTCCGGCTGAAATTTGGAGGCGTGGACTTCAGATGCGGGAAGCTAGCACTCTTCGGTTTTTCGAAAGAAGACAAGCATTCTTGCAGTGCGCCATACCCGGTAAGATTCGGATTGCTATCTAAAGATTCGCACGGCCCCAGCCCTGATTCAGCCGGGCGAAACGATGCCCGATGATCAACGACACTCAGATTACCTGCTTCGTGCCCTCAAAATCGAAACGGAACCGCACCTCCATGAGCCCTGCCAGGCGCATGGCATGACGCAGCCGCGTCTTTTCCTCCGCATAGAAAAGGAGAAAGCCGCCGCCACCCGCGCCGATCAGCTTTCCTCCGAGCGCGCCGTTCGCCATCGCGTGCTCGTACCATTCGTTAATCTTCGGGTTGCTCATCTCGCCGGATCGCTCCTTTTTCCGCTGCCAATGCACATCCATCAGCCGCGCAAACTCCCGCAGGTTCCCCGACTCGATGGCCTCCTTGCTCTGCACGCCCAGTTCCTTCACGAAATGCAGGTTCTCGATCATCGCCGAATTCATCCCGCGAGTCTTGTCGTTCTGTTCCTTCAGTATTTTCGATGCCGAACGCGTATAGCCGGTGAAGAACATCAGCAGGTTGTCCTGGAGGTTGTACAGCGTCTCCTCGTCCGCCTCGACCGGCAGGATTTCCACTCTGCCATTCGGCAAAAAATGGAACGATGTTAGCCCGCCGACCGCCGCGATGTACTGATCCTGCTTGCCAATCGGCTCATGCAATTTCTCCAGCTCGATCTGGCACGCCTGCGCAGCGATCTCCTCGGGGCGCACGATGTTTTTTTTGTAAGTGTGCAGCGCCTTCAGCAGCGCCGTGGTGAAGCTCCCCGACGAGCCGAGCCCCGTGCCGGCGGGAATGTCCGCCATCGCCGTGATCTCCAGCGAACGCCCGTCCATCTGCAGCAGCGCGCACGCCTCGCGCACGATCGGATGCTCGATCTGCTCCGCGTGATCCACGCGCTCGACCTTCGAATACTTGAGAATCATCTCCGGCACGAACGTCTTGTGGATCGTGATGTACACGTATTTGTCGATCGCGGCCGCGATGAGAAATCCGGTGTGGTCCTCGTAATACGAAGGCAGGTCGGTGCCGCCGCCGCCGAGTGAAATGCGCAAGGGTGAACGTGTGATGATCATGCGTAGCCGCTTTTTTGGTAAATCGTTTCGACAACACGCAGCGCCGCCGCCGCATCGGCAAGCCCGGGATTCGGCGTGCGTCCGGTGCGGATGTCCTCAATGAACGCCTCGACCTCCAGCTGCCACGACTGGTCGCCTTGCGGATACTCGAAGAGCGTCGTCTCCGGCGGCCCCATCTGCGGCAGCATTTTGTAAAAGTGCAGCCGCTCCATGCCGTAGCTTCCTCCGAGTCCCTCAATATGCAGCTTCGCGTCGCGCCCGTAGATCTCGAACGAGAACAGGTTCTTCCACTCCGTGCAGCTCACATGTAGCCACGCGGTCTGCTCCTTCGCAGTGCGGAGGTTCAGAAACGCATTGTCGTCCACCGGCATGTCCCAGAAATATGTCTTCGCGAAACCGTCCACGAACGGAAAGTCGCCGAGGAACCAGCGCGACAGATCGATCAGATGCACACCTTGATCGATCAGCTCGCCGCCGCCGGAGAGCTTGGGATCGGCACGCCACTCGCGGTCGTATCCGACTCGTCCACCATGTCCATACCGTCCGCGGATAAACATGAGCGGCCCGAGCGCGCCCGAGTCCACGATCTCCCGCGCCTTCTGAAATGCAGGATGAAAGCGGTGATTGTAGCCCGCGCGCACGAGCACCTTTTTCTCGCGTGCAAGCGCGAGCAGCGCCTCCGCCTCGCCTACACGGAGCGCCACGGGCTTCTCGACGAGCACATGCTTGCCCGCACGGATCGCATCGCCTGTGAGTGTGGAAAGCGCGGAGTTGATCGCGGAGATGATCACCGCATCCACATCGGCCGATTTCAAAACCTCCGCCGGATCCGTCACCGCGCGGCAACCTGGCACTGTCGCAGCCAGCGCCTCCGCGCGCGCACGATCCAGATCGCACACGACGGTAAGCGCACCATTCGGCAGACACGCAGCGCGTTTTTTCCCGATGAGCCCGCAGCCGATGATTGCGAATTTCACAGTGCTCATCCCCAATTTTTGCCCCGATCCTCGGGCACGATGCGCCGCAGAGTGTAGATGTCGCCGAACTCATCCTTGTGCGTGTGCAGCGTCTTCCACGGATCCCACTGCGCGGAGATGAGCCGCCCCGTCACGCCGTCGCTCTCGGTGCTCGCGAGATACGCGCAGAGATTTGCCGCGAGCGCGGGCGGTGTCGCGCCATCCTCGGCCCACTTCACGTTCTTAGCGAAAAATGCCGCGCCCACTTTTTCCGGCCCGGCCGCGATCACTTCCTCCATCATGCGCGTTTTCAGCGCGCCGGGCGCGACGGCGTTCACGTCAATGTGGTGCGGCTTCAGTTCCTCGGAAAGCGTCTCCATCAGACGTACGACCGCGGCCTTCGACGCCGCATAGGAACTGATGTTCGGAAGTGGATTCGTCGCGCCGCCACCGGAGATGATGATGATTTTTCCGCGGCCCGCAGCCTTGAAATGCGGGATGAACGCGCGGCATGGCAGCAGCACGCCGAGGAGGTTGATCTCGATCGCGTGCCTCCACTCGTCGAGCGGCACGGACTCCGTCGGCCCGAGCGGGCCGTACACACCCGCGTTGTTCACGAGCACATGGACCGCGCCGAATTCCGCAATCGCCGCCGCCGCAATCGCGTTCACCTGCGGCTCGGAGGAAACATCGCACACACGCGCGAGCGCCTTCCGCCCCGGCGCGGCAATCGCCGCGAGTTCTCCGCGCGTTTTTTCCAGTAGCACGGCATCGCGCGCGCAAAGCATCACACTCGCACCCTCGCGCACGAATGCCTCAGCGATTGCACGGCCGAGGCCCTGGCTGCCGCCGGTGATGAGTGCGTTGAGTCCCGTGAGTTTCATGTCGTCTTTCCCACGGAGAAATAGCGGAGCCCCGGCGTCTCTGGCAGCGACGATTTCGTGAAACTGTTTGCGTCGAAAATGAGCGGCCTTCGCATGGACGCGATCAACTCCGCCCAAGGCAGCGCCCTGAACTCCGGCCACTCGGTACAAATCACGGCCGCATCCGCGCCTGCGAGCGCTCTGCGCGGATCGGGCGACATCGTCGCGCCCGCGAGCGACGCGGGCAGTTGCTTCGCAGCGGGATCGAATGCACGCACCGCACAACCCTCCGTGAGAAGCCGCTCGCACAGCTCCACCGCCTGGCTGCGCCGCAGCGTGTCCGTCCCCGCTTTGTAAGTCAGCCCGAGCACGGCGACCGCGATGCCGCGCAGCGAGCCGAGTTCGTCCTTCAGCCGGCTCAGCGCCCAGCCCTTGTGCCGGTCGTTGCTCATTTTGATCGCCGGGATCAGCGCGAGCGGCTCATTGCGGTTCGCGGCGAGCTGCGTGAGCGCGACCACATCGCGCGCGAGCGTGCCGCCAGCGAACGCCGCCCCCGGCCCGAGATACGCGCGCGGGCCGATGCGCACGTCGCTCTTCAGCCCGGCCTCGACTTCCTTCGCATCCGCGCCCGTCAGCTCGCACAGCCGCGCGATCTCATTGGCAAAAGTCACCGACAGCGCGAGGAACGAATTCAGCGCGTGCTTGGTCATCTCCGCGGACTCGGGGCTCATCCAGATCACATTCGCGCAGAATGGTCGGAACAGTTCCGCAAGCAGCGCGCGATCTTTTTCCGTGCGGCATCCTGCGACGATGCGCTCGGGCTCGTTGAAAACTTTCAGTGCGCCGCCGAGCCGCAGGTTTTCCGGGGAGTACGCGAAGCGCCTGCCGGGAAATTCCGCCTCCAGCTTGCGGCACGTCCCGGCGGGCATCTGCGAGGAGATGAGGAAAATCGCGTCGGCCTTTGCGAGCGGCACGAGCCTGCGGATGTGCGCGAGCACGGAATCCGCATCCGGCACGTCGTCGTCGTTCACCGGCGTGTCGAATGTGTTCCAGATCACCGCCGCATCGCCGCACGCGGCCTTCGCGTCTGTCGTGAATTTCAGCTTCCCGCTGCGCAGCCCGTCCTGCGTCAGCTCCGCGAGGCCCGGCTCGAAGATCGGCGGCTTTCCTTCGCGGAGCGCGGCGATGTTTTTCGCATCGTCGTCGAGCGCGCACACGTCGAAGTGCTTCGCGCACGACGCGGCCGTCACACAACCGAGATGCCAGAGTCCGGCGACGGCGACCTTCATCGGCGCGCGAGCACCCACTGGTTTTTCTGCAGCCACTCCAGCGTACGCACGATGCCCTGCTGAATGGTGAGTTTCGGCTGCCAGCCGGTCGCGCGGATTTTTGCCGTGTCGAGGAAGATGAACGGGTTGTCGCCGATCCACCCGCGCTCGCCGCCGGTGAATTGCAGCTCCGGCTTCAGCCCGAGGTGCGCGCAGATCCAGCCGATGGAATCCGTGACCCGGCAATATTCCGCCGTGCCGAGATTATAAATCTGCACGCGGTGCTTCGCCTTCTCCGCAGTGCGCTGCGTGGCGACGTGCAGGATCGCATCCACACAGTCCTGCACGTAGAGATATGATTTGCGCTGCCTGCCGTCGCCGAGCACGCGCAGGTGGCCGGGATGTTCGAGGAGCTGCTTGTAAAAATCGAACACATGCCCGTGCGTGTATCGCTCGCCGAGGATGCTCACGAAGCGGAAAATGTAGCCTTCGAAACCGAAGCCCTCGCAATACGCCTCGATGAGATTTTCGCCCGCGACCTTCGACGCGCCGTAGAGCGAAGTCTGGATCGGGAATGGCGCGTCCTCCGGCGTCGGAATCACCGGCGCCTCACCGTACACGGATCCGGTCGAGGAAAATGCGATGCGCCTGATCCCGTTCGCGCGCATCGCCTCGAGCACGTTGAAAGTGGCGATGGTGTTTTGATGCAGATCCTTCGACGGATGCTCGGTGCCGAAGCGCACGTCCGCATTCGCAGCGAGGTGAATCACGAAATCGCATCCGGCCATCGCCTTTGTCAGCGCGGGCGCGTCGAGATTGTCGCCGCGGTGGAAAGTGAAGCCGGGCTGCTGCCGCGCCGAGGTGAGGAACTCCTCCTGCCCGGCGGAAAAATCATCCCAGCCGACCACGCGTCCGCCGAGCGCAAGCAGCCGATCCGCGACGGTGCTGCCGATGAAACCCGCAACACCTGTGATGAAAACATTCTGCATTTGGCGGGCGAGAATCGGCGGGAGCGTTTGCGGATGTCGAGCGAACAAACGTGCGGATCGCACTCACGCACGTCCTTCGATCCAGTGCAGCGCGCGCTGCGGGTAGTCGAATGTCTCCGCGGTGAAACGGTGGCGGTCGAGGAAGAGCTGCCGGTTGCGCCCGAGCCACACCGTCCTGCGCCGCAGGATTTCGATCGCATCAGCAAGTGCGGCTGCAATGGACGCGGCGGGATCTTCGCCGGGCGCGTGGCAGATTCCCTCGAAGTCGCCGCCGAGCACGTCGCGGTTTCCGCGCCAGTCTGTGGCGACGATCGGCAGGCCCCACATCATCGCCTCGACCATCACGAGGCCGAACGACTCGTACGGCGCGACGCTCGGAAAGACGAACATGTCCGCGCGGCCGAATGCCTCTGATTTTGCACGGCCGGTCAGCACGCCCGGCAGCTCGACACGACCCTCGATGCCGAGTTCGCGGATCTGTGTGCGCAGCAATTCGTCGGAGAGCGGCGGCAGGCATTCGCCGACCAGCTCCAGCACGAGCGAAGGGTCGCGCGCGGCGATCCCGCTGAATGCGCGCAGGAGGGCAGGCGTTCCCTTGTCCGGGCAAAGGTGGCCGACGTAGAGCAGGCGGAGCTGCGCGGGATTCTTCCGCACAAGCGCGGGATCGAATTCATCCGGGAGCCGGTGCGGGATGATCTCGATTTTCCGGATGCCGAAAAATGCGGGATCGCGCCGGTTGAATTCCGTCATCACCACCGCGACCTCGCAGCGGCGGTAGAGCGACGAAAGGAATGCGCGCAGGACGCCGCCGTTTTTTGCGAAGCGATCCGCGATGCCGGCGGCGTGGAATTGCAACGCGACGCGGCGCGCGAACAGCAGCACCCAGGGCAGGAGCAAAATGTCGCGCACGATGGGCACCGTCTGCGGGCCGCCCGCCGGGTAGATGAGCAGATCGATCGGCCCGCGCAGCCGCAGCGCGATGAGGCGGAAGATGACTTTCACCAGCTCGAAAAGTTTTTGCACGCTGCCGCGGCGCACGTCCTTGAAGTCCGGCGTGAAATGAAACGCGAGGTGTTCGCATTCGAAGCGCCCGTCCGCGCGGAATGCGTCGAGCATCCGCGCAATCATCACGTTCTGCCCGCCCTGCGGCGGCGGCACCTGGCCTGCGATGACGATGCGAGGCTTATGCGTTGCCGGCATGGGCGGAGTTGTTCACGGTGGTTTGCTGCGCACGACGCGCTTTTTTTTTCCACGCAGCAACATGAAAATCCTGCTCACCGGCGCGTCCGGCTTCATCGGCACGAACGCCGTCGAACACTTCACCGCAAACGGCGATGTGGTCTGCAACGTGGATGCGCAGCCGCCGCTGAATCCCGCGCACGCGGCCTTTTGGAAAAAGGCGGACATCCTCGATGCCGCATCGCTCGTCGCGCCGTTCGCGGAATTTGCGCCGGATGCGGTGATCCATCTCGCGGCGCGCACGGACTGCGACGAGAACACGACCGTCGAGGCCGGCTACCGGCTGAACACCGACGGGACGCGCAATGTGCTCGCGGTGATCAAAGCCACGCAGTCGGTGCGGCGCGCGATCATCACGTCGAGCCAGTTCGTCTGCGGGCCCGGCTACCAGCCGCAGCACGACGAGGATTTTCACCCGGCGACGATCTACGGACAGAGCAAGGTGATCGCCGAACAACTCACACGCGCGGCTGCGCTGCCATGCGTGTGGACGCTCGTACGCCCGACGAACATCTGGGGCCCGTGGCACGAGCGGTACCGGCGTGAATTCTGGCGTGTGGTGGCGAAGGGCTGGTACGTGCATCCCGGCGGCGCGCCGGTCGTGCGCTGCTACGGCTACGTCGGCAACGTCGTACGGCAGATGCGCAAAATCCTCGACCTCGCGCCGGAGGTGGTGAACGGGCAGGTCTTCTATCTCGGCGATCCGCCGGGCGACATCGCGCTGTGGGTGAACGCATTTTCCCGCGCGCTGCGCGGAAAAAATGTGCGTGTCGTGCCACGCCCGATTCTCGCGACGGCAGGGATCATTGGCGATGTGATCAGCCGGATCATCCGGAGGCCGTTTTACATCAACAGCTCGCGTTTCCGCAGCATGACGAGCGACTACCCGGTGAGCATGGACAAGACGTTCGGGGTGCTCGGCGATCCGCCGGCGAGCCTCGAACAGGGAGTCGCGGAGACCGTGGCGTGGCTGCGGCAAAACCGTTGATCTCGCCCCGTGCCGCTGCCAGAAACGCCGCCATGAACAAGCTGAAGAGATTCCTCCGCGATCTCGGGCTGAAAATTTTGCGCGCCTGCGGCTCGACGATCATTGACGCCGAGACCGGCAGGAATCTTGGCCGTGCGTTCCTTTTCACATGGCGGGGCAAAGTGTTTGTGATCGGCCTCGACACACCGGTGCGGCCGGTCTTCCGCCCGCAGGCACGGCTTACGTACTGGAAGCAGGAACTCGGATTCACCGTGCATCCGCCCCCGGATTTTCCGCGCTGTGGCAAAGGTCCTTAACGTCATCCTCACGCACCAGCCGGCGGCGTGCGTCGCGGCGATGATCGAGTGGTGGAGCCGGCATGCGGATTCCGCACAGGTGCTCATCGTCGCCGGTGGACGACGCGAGGACTTCGACGAAATCGCGCAGGCGCAGAAAATTTTCGCGGATGATGCGCGCCTGCGAACGATGGATCACCAGCGCGAATTTCAGAGCTACACGGGTGTTTTTCGAGACGTGTCCGCGTGGCTCGCGGGGCGCGACCGCACTCACGTCTCCTTCTGCGAATACGATCACCTGCCGCTGGTCGGTGACTTCAACGAGGGCCAGCTCGCCCGGCTTGCCGCGGAGGACGCAGACGTGATCGGCCATCATGTGCAGCGCATTGATGGCACCAGCCACCCGCATTACCTCTGCCATCACAGCAATCCCGAGTTCCACCGCCACTGGGAAAAAATCACGCGACGCGAAGATCCGGAGGTGATCCTGAGCATGTTCGGCAGCGGCTCGTTCTGGACGCGCGAGGCGTTCGACGCCGTGGCCTCACACGAGGAGCCGTTTCGGATTTACCTCGAGATTTACCTGCCGACGCTCGCGCATCATCTCGGTTTCCGTGTGCGCGATCTGCCGGATCAAAATTCATTTGTGCAAGTCTCCCCCGATCGTGAACCCGAACTCGACGCCGTGCGCGAGGCGGGCGCGTGGGCCGTGCATCCGGTGAAGCGCCGGTGGAACCGCGCCCGCGGTCACTGACGGCCAAATGCGACGAAGCCCGGCTCCTCCGCCACGGGTGCAAAACCAATCTCGCGCAGCCATCCGGTGGAGGGCGCGGGCGGCAGCGGCATGCCGCGGATCCTGCGGATCGCGGCGGCCACTGTTCCCTCGGGCAGCGGCAGGGTCACGATCGCGAAGCGCGAACGTTGCAGCGCCGCGGTGCGGTAGGGCTCCATGAGCTGTTCGGTCCAGATGAAGGATGGACGTTCGGCGTAAAACGGGAAGACCGCATTGGGCGTGTAGTCGCGCATGTCCGCGCGATGCCCGGCGTGGAAGAGGATGACGCTGCCCGGCGCGGTGTGTTCGCGCGCCCAGCGCGCGGCGGCGAGGATGGGGTGATCCTGTTTGAAAAGATAGATCCACACCGGCGCCGCGCAGCCGGCGGTGAGCGTTGCGGCGATTCCCGCGACGAGCACGCGGCGCCGTTGCACGCGCGGCGATTCGAGGAACGCGTTCATTCCGAGCCCGAACAGCGCGCAGAGCGGCGCGAGTGCGGGAAGGTTGTAGTAGCTCTGGCTCGCAGGGCCGTTGCCGAGCCATGCGAGGTAGAAAATGGCGAGCGCGACCAGCCACGCGACAAGCAGGCGCGGGGACTTCGCACGCATGATTTCGGGCACGCCGCGCGCGACGGAAAGCGTGGAGAAGCCGGGGATCAGAAACCCGGCGACATAGAGCGCGATCATCAGCCAGGTCTTGAACTGGAATCGGATCACGAGCGGGCCGATGAAGCCGCGCAGCGTGTCGCCCGCACCGCCGAACGAAAGCGGCGACACATTCACCTTCCCGAGATATGCGGTCCACGCGACGACACACGCTGCGGACACCACGCCGGCGAGCAGATACGGCACGCGGAAAAGCTCGCGCCATCCGCCGCGGCGCAGCGCGAGGAGGATGAAGATCACGTAGAGGTGCGCGGTCTCGGGAGCCTTCACCACGAGCGCAAGCAGCCCGGTCGCTGCCGCTGGCAGCCAGCGGGCGAGCGTGGGATTTTCATCGTGCCGGATGAGCAGTAGCACGAATGCAAATGCGAGCGCCTGCACGAGCATCTCCGGCATGAACGCCTGCGCGTAAAAAACTCCGAGCGGCGAGACGACGAACAGCACGTTTGCCCAGATCGCGGCGCAAGGCGCGAGGATGCGCCGCCAGATCGCCTGGAGCAGAAAAAACGAGAGCGCCCACAGCGCGACGGATACGAGCTTGCCGCTGAGCGTGAGATTTCCCGTGACCGCGTGGACGGCGACGACGAGCCAGTTGTACACAGGCAGCTCGAGCAGGAACCGCTCGTGAAAATCACCGACCCAGGGAATGGGAGCGCTGAGCGAGAAACCGTGCGCGACGAGGCTCTGCGTCGCCGCGGCCGTCTGGCACTGCCGCAGCAGGTGCGCATCGGCGAGCGGGTGCGTGAGCGCCACGCAACGGATGAGGATTCCCGCGGCGAGGAGGATCCAAAACGTGCGGCCCAGAGTGGCGCTGCGGGGTGTCTCGTTCGGCATCGGAAAAGTGTGGGACGCTCGCGATGGGCGCACGGCTTGTCACGCAGGAACTCGAGCAGGCAGCCGCGCAGGGTTGGCGAGTCCCGCCTACTTTTTCGCCGTCGCGATCCCGTCCCACTTTGCAATCCACTCGCGGCTGCGCGCCTCGACTTCGGCGACCGACCAGCGCGCCATGCACGCGAGGGGCGCGGCTTCATTCCGGCACGAGCCGGCGGGGCGCAGCAGGCCGTCGCACGGCAGGCACGGGAGCGAGGTGTCGCGCAGGATCAGGAAGCGATCGGGAAACCAAAGCGGATCCCAGATGGGATTCGACGGGCCGCTGAGGATTACCGAGGGACAGCCGAGCGCGGAGGCGAGGTTCATCGGCGCGGAATTGTTGCCGATGAAGAGGCTGGCCGTGCGCAGCGTCCGCACGAATGCGCCGAGCGAATCCGGCTTCACGCGCTGCACGGAGGGCGGCAGTTCCGCGCCCGCCGTGTCCGGCTGTTCGATCCACAGCACCTCGAAATTTTCCGCAAGCCGGCCCGCGAGCGCGGCGAAGCGATCGGGAAACCATCGCTTGTAGGCGAGGCTCGCACCGGCGTGGATCACGATGCGTCCCGCGACCGGCGCGGCGCTCCCGCCGAGGTGGCCGAGATCGGGCGCGGGCGGCGTCTCCGCCCATTCCGCGCCGCCGCAGCGTCGCACGAGAGCGCGTGCGATTTCCCAGTTTGCCTGCGCGACTTTCAAGCCCGGCTGGAGCGGGACGATTTCGGTGAGGCCGCCTGGCACCCGGATGAATGGCGGACGGATCCCGACGCACGTCCGCCCACCGCCGAGGAACGCAAGCAGGTGCGCGACGTTGCCCTGGTCATCCGCGAGCAGCGAGGCATCCACGCGTTCACGCCGCACGCGCGCGATGAGCCGGAGCAGCGTGCCGGGATGTTTCCACGCGCCGTTGAATTCGGCCGTGGGCATGAGAAGCATCCGCTCCGGCGGGATGGCCGCGGCGAAAAGCTCCGCCGCGACCGGGCTCGTGATCATGAAAAGCTCCCACCGGGGACACGCCTTTCGCAACGCCTGCACGACCGGCAGGAAGACGACGTTGTCGCCGAGCTGGTTGACTTTGAAAATCGCGAGCTTCACTTGCCGGGCGGATGGTGCGCGGGACACTCGGAATGGCCGCGGTGCGTCACGGATGGAGGCGGGTTCGGCAAGGTGATCAAAGGGTACGCGCGGAAGCGGCGGAGCGGCGAAGTCACACTTGCGAAGCTGCGCGCGCAAGCGTGAATTGGAAATTGCTTGCCGCTGCCGTGCAGCGCCGTGAACTTTTGAAATCCCATTGACGACTCCCAACCACCGCAGCAAGTCGCTCCTCTGGGTGGACGCTTTTGCCTGCCACACGGATCCGACGATGCGGCAGTTGCTCCAGGCGCTGCCGGAGCTTCGGGCGGCGGGGTGGAAAATCCGCGTGTGGTGCCTGCGCTCCGATCTTCCGCGGGACTCGGTGGAGCACGTCATCTTCCCCGCCCCGCGCTGGCTCGGCCCGCTCGCGCTGATCTATTTTTCCGTGATCGTGAATCTCTACGGCTTCTGGCGCTGGCTGACGCGCAGGCCGCGTCCGGCGGATGTGATCCACGCGACGTGCGGCACGTATCTCGGCGCGGATATCGCCACGGTGCAATTTGTGAACTGCGTCTGGCTGCGCATGCAATTCAGGCTCGGCTTTTCGGGCTTCAAGGAGATCGCGAAATTTTTCCTCCACTGCTGCGGCGCGATCTTCGAGCGCTTGCACTGGTGGAGCCCGTCGCTCCGGCTCGTGCTCCCCGTGTCCGACTCGGTTGGCGATGAGGTGCGTCGGCGTGTGCGCCGCGCGGTGTCCGTCGAGACGCTGCCAAACAGCTACGACGAGACGCGCTTCAACCCCGAGGTTCGCGCGCAGAAGCGTGAGCCTGAGCGGGAAAAATTTGGCTTCCGTGCGGAGGACAACGTGTTCGTGTTTGTCAGCCTCGGGCACCACAAGCGGAAGGGATTCTGGCTCGTCGTCGAGGCCCTGGCGCGCGTGCGCCGCAGCCCGTCGCAGCAGCCGGTGAGATTCCTCGTCGTCGGCGGGCTGCCGAAGACGCTCGCCGCGCTCCAGTCCCGGCTCGACCGCGAATACGGCGGATGGCGCGAATGGATCACATTCACCGGGCAGCGGAGCGACGTGGAGCACTGCCTCGCGGCGGCCGATGCGTTCCTTTACCCGTCCTACTTTGAGGCGTTCTGCATCGCGGAGATCGAGGCCGCCGCACTCGGCATCCCGCTGCTCCTCACGCGGCACCACGGCTCGGAAATGATCCTCGATCCCGGCGTGAACGGCCTGTGGCTCGACTTCGATCCCGCCGCGATCGCGATGACCATCCAGAGCTTTCTCAAACGCGGCGCGTCCTCGTTCCGCCATTCGACCGGCGCCGCCCTCACGCGCAACGGATACGCGGCGCGGCTGCTCGCGATCTATGACCGTTTCGTCCCCGCGGACGATCGTGAGGCGGAGAAAAATGGCGGCGGTGCCGGCTGAACCGCCGCGGAATGATCCTGCGCGGATTTCTTTGCCCTGCGGTCGCTGTTTGCTGTCCACTCGCCAGACGCCCGAATTTTCCGCATGACGCCGCGCCACCGATTTGTCTCGCGACTTTGCTCGCACACCTTCCTCTCGTATTTTCTCAATGAAAAATCGGCGGTGGTGGATCTCGGCGTGAACAAGGGCGAGTTTGCCCGCTCGATGATCGCGAAATTCGGATGCCGCGTCCACGGGCTCGAGCCGGTTCCGGAGCTTTTCGCGGCAGTCACTGGCACGCCAGGTCTCATCGTCGAGCAGGCCGCCATCGGCACGACCGTCGGCACGCAGCAGATCCGCGTCTTTGAAAATCGCTGCGCCAGCATGGGCGCCGCGCTCCCCGGTGAGACCAGCCGCAGTGTGGACGTTCCGACCGTCCCGCTCGAAGTGTTCCTCGATCGCCAGGGGCTGCGCGAAGTGGATCTGCTGAAGGTGGACATCGAGGGAGCGGAACTCGAAATGCTCCCGCGCATCCCCGCGGCGGTGCTTGCCGGCATCCGGCAAATCGCGGTTGAGTTCCACGACTTCATCTATCCCGAAACCGCGCCGCGCGTGCAGGCGGTGATCGCGGGACTCGTCGCGGCCGGCTTCCGCCGCGTGCGTTTTTCAAAGGACAACATTGATCTGCTGTTCATCAATCCGCGCTTCTTCCGGCATCCCGCGCTCTTGCACCTCGTTCTGAACTTCTGGTTTCGCCCGCTCCTCGCGATGACGAGGAAAATCCGGCGGCTGTTCGGCAACGAAAATCCGGATCACTTTTAAGCCACTGGCCACACGCGCGCGCTGTCCGTGCGTGCCGCGGGGTTTTCGCACGATCTGTTAGCCTGAAATCTCCAGCCACTCCGGATTCGCCGACGCGTGGGCCGCGATCCCGCCGAGAATTTCCTCCAGCGAAATCTCCGGTTCCCACTGCCACTGCCGAGCCGCGAGGCGCGAATCCATCACCATCCACGGGATGTCAAAGGCGCGTTCGGCCGTGTCCGCGGCGACATCGTGCGCGCCGAAATGCCGTGAGCACCATGCGCTGAGCTGCCGCAGCGACATCGCACGCGCGGTGCCGCCGCCCACATTCTGAACGCGGCTCACGGCACGGTGCGGATCGCGCATTTGCGCGAGGACGAGCCGCGCGAGATCGCGCGGATGCAGGCAGTCGCGCACTTGGTGCCCGGTCCCGCCGAAGCCGATGTATTTCAGCGCGCGACGCCGCGCCCACGAGTGAATCCAGAAACTGAAGATGCCCTGATCCGCGCGGCCAAACTGCCCCGCGCCCGCGAGCACGCCGCAGCGGTTAATCCACACCGGCAGGCCGAACGCGCTGCCGTACTCCAGCGCGAGCCGCTCGGAACACAGCTTCGTGCTGCCGTAGAGCGAGAGCGGCGGCTCAGTGGAAAAATCCTCGGCCACTCCGCCGGCGCTCACGCCATGTGGCAGCGTACCATTTTCATCCGGAAAAAATGCGTCTGCCTCGCTCCGCATCGGCAGCGATGCGAGGGGCGCGATGGAATACACGCGGCTCGTGCTCAGCAGCACGAAGCCCGCGCGGTGTGCCTTGCAGTATTCGAGCATCTGCACGGTGCCGCCGAGATTGTGCTCGATGATCTGCCGGCTGCTCGTGCGTCCGTCCACGCCGGCGAGCACGCTCGCATTCGCCGCCGCGTCCACGACCCAGTCGGCGTCGGGCAGCGCATCCACGTCGCTCTGCACGCGGAGGTCCGCGTGCGAGACCTTCACGCCGAGCGCCTGGAGGTTGCGCCGGTTCGTCTCGCTGCCCGCGCGGATGAAATTGTCAAAGCCCAGCACCTCGATGCCAGAGTCGGTCTCGATGAAATGCCGCGCGAGCGCGCTGCCCGCGAATCCGCACACTCCGGAAATGAGGATCTTCATGGCGCGAGGTGATGCGTGGCTTGCGGTTTGAACATCGGGAAATAACTCCGCGCCGATCAAACACGACGCACGCGGCGGCGGCAACACCGCTTCATTCGTGTGCGCAGTGCCGCGAGGGCGTGGCGGGCGGCACGGGCATTCCACGGGATTCGCCACCGCGCGGCGGCCACCGTCCAAGAATGACCGCATTTTTCACACGCACAAGCGGCCCGCGTGCTGCTAGGTTCACACGCAGCCCACACATTTCCCCATGCAAGACCACAACGGCGGCGCGACCAACCGGCCCATCCGCAGCAACTCCATCGGCGACTCACGGCTCGATCAAAAAATCCGTGAACTCGTGGACGAAATCCACATGGAGAAGCCGCGCGAGCTGATCGAGGAAATGATCGTGACCGCGCTTAAAATGGCGCGCGATCAGACGAGCGTCGCCGATTTGAAAATGCTCAACCGCGCGCTGAAGGAGCTGCGCTATGCCGGGCAGGTCTTCGCGCCGTACCGCCAGCGGCGGAAGGTCGCAGTCTTCGGCAGCGCACGCACGCCAGAGGATGCGGAGGAATTCAAGGCCGCAGAGAATTTCGGACGCGAGATGCGCGAGCGCGGCTACATGATTGTGACCGGCGGCGGCGAAGGCATCATGGGCGCGGCGCAGCGCGGCGCGGGCCGCGAGAACAGCTTCGGGCTGAACATCCGCCTGCCGTTCGAGCAGTCGGCAAACCAGACCATCGAGGGCGACAAGAAGCTGATCAGCTTCAATTATTTTTTCACGCGCAAGCTGAACTTCGTGAAGGAGACGCACGCCATCGCGCTTTTCCCTGGCGGCTTCGGCACAATGGACGAGGGCTTCGAGGTGCTCACGCTCATGCAGACCGGCAAGGCGCGCATCTTCCCCGTCGTGCTCGTGGACAAACCCGGCGGCACGTACTGGCAGACGTGGCTCGAATTTCTCCGCGGCCATCTGCTGAAGCTGCGGCTCATCTCCGAGGACGACTTCAATCTTCTGCACCACTGCGAGTCCGTCGAATGCGCCGTCGAGCACATCATGCACTTCTACCACAACTTCCACAGCTCGCGCTGGGTCGGCGGCAAACTCGTGATCCGGTTGCAGCGCCCGCTCTCGCAAAAGCTCGTGGAGAAAATGGACACGGAGTTCGATGACGTGCTCGCGAGCGGGAAGTTCACGCAATGCGCCGCGCTGCCGGAGGAATCCGCCGAGACGGAAATCGCGCACCTGCCGCGCCTCGTCTTCCAGCCGAAGCGGAGAAATTTCGGTCGGCTGCGAGCGGTGATTGATGCGGTGAACCGGGAGTAGCGTCCGCTGTTAACCGCCCCGCGTGCATCCACTCGAATAGCGACTGTCCATTTGCGGATTTGACGAACGGGATAACACTGTCTGGCGAAAGCGATCGGACCGCAGAGAGGTGATTGTGGAGGACGCAAAAGCCGCGAAGATGCGAGGCATCTGAGGCCCGTTTCTTTTCTTCGCGCCCTCCGTGGTCATTTTGTTTTTGGAAGATGGCATAAGTATCAATCGCGCCGGATTTCGCATTTGCCCACGATTACGAATACGCGTGCCGCGGACGGAAGTGTCATTCCAAACCGTTATGCAAACCGCAAAAAAACACGCAATCCACCTCTGATGATCAAAGGTGGTGCTCACGAGAGGACTCGAACCTCCACGGCCAGTCCTCACCGTTTCAGGGTGATTTGTCAGAGGTAAAACGAACACGGGCAAACGCACTTGACACGGGGAGACGTTATGCTTTCGTGTTATGCGTTATGGCGTCCATTCACAAGCAGCCCGGCAGACCGTTCTATTTTTGCGCGTTCTCCACGTGGGATTCGGAGGGCAATCGCTGGAAACGCCACTTTCGTTCAACGGAAACGGGAGACAAACGGGAGGCTCAGGAAATCTGCCGGGCGTGGGAGAAAGCCGCGAAAGCCGCGCACAATGGACGGCTCACACCGGACGCTGCGCGCGAGGTTATCGCACGTGGCGTGGCGGACGTGTTCTCCGCTGCCAGCCGTGAAAGCCTGCAAAGCCGCTCGGTGCGCGATTGGTGCGCGGCATGGCTGGAATCGAAGCGGCTCGAAAGCGCGGTGACGACTGCCAGCCGTTACGAGGGCATCATCGCGCGGTTCACCGAACATCTCGGAAGGAAAGCGGATCGCGACATTTCCAGCCTCACGGCAACGGACGTTGGCGGTTTTCGGGACACTCTCGCAAAGGACTTGAGCCGCAATTCGGCAAACCTCGCCGTCAAGACACTGCGCGTGTGCCTCGGCTCCGCGCTCAAGCAAGGACTCGTGACGAGCAACCCGGCAAACCTCGTGGACAAGCTCAAGGCTCGCGGGGAAAGCCAGCGTCGGCCATTCACGCTCAAGGAAATTGCGCGCGTGCTCAAGGCGGCGGACGGCTCGGAATGGCGCGGCATGACGATCCTTGGCATCTATCTCGGCGCGCGGCTCACGGACTGCGCGCGGCTGACGTGGCGCTCGGTGAATCTGGAAACGGAGACGATTTCCTTTGTGGCAAAAAAGACGGGCGGACGGCTTTCGATCCCGATGGCAAAGCCGCTCGTGGATTTCTTCACGGCACTGCCAGCGCCGGACGCGCCGGACGCACCCATTTTCCCGAAGCTCTCCACAAAGAGCGCCAGCAAGCTCTCGGAGGGCTTCCGCTCGGTGCTTGCGGACGCGGGCCTTGCCGAACCGCCGAACAAGCGGAGCACGGGCAAGGGACGCCACGCCGCGCGCGAAGTCTCGGAATTGTCCTTTCACTGTTTGCGCCATGCGTTCGTTTCCATCCTCAAGGCGACGGGTGCGAGTGAAGCCGTGGCAATGGCGCTCGCCGGACACGAGACGAAAGCAATCTCGCAGCATTACACGACGCTCGACGATGCCACGCTCCGCGCAGCGGTGGACAAGATGCCGGACGTGACCGTGAGGGCCGCACGATGAAACCCAAGCCGTCCAATAAAAAGTGCAAAGCGACCCAGCCAAGCGCGCCAGCGCACGATCAATCGCTCGATTCCCAGTTCACGGACATCTTCGGAAAAAAGATTCCCCGCCTGATTCAATTCGGCAGGTCTGCCAACAACGCCGAACCGCGAAACGCAGTGTTTGAGGCGTTCTCGTCTGGCTTGCGGAGATTACGACATTTGGTCAAGGACTCGGGGCAACCGGCGTCTCAAGAAAGCATGGAAGTATTGTTTCCCGATCTCGCCAACACGGAGCGAAAACTTGGCCGACTTTTACTCGATGCCATTGTTGCCGGAAATAAGGAGTTTCCCGACACTGTCCGCCAAGCGATTAAGCGTGGAGACTCGGTGTTTAACCGCACCAAGGGGACCGCATTACTTGGGGATTTCGTGCGGTTCTTTTGGGCCAACAGATACAAGGAGGGAATGACCATAGGAAAATTGCGACGATCCTATGAGGAAAAGATTGGCCGGGAATTGGAGCCGCGCCAGTGGCGCGAATTAAGGAACGCGTGCGGCGTGGCGTTGCTCATGCCAGAGGGGAAGGCGGGACGGCCAGCGACGCGGAAGAAACGGAAAGCTGCAAAGCCAGAAAAGCAAGACGACGGGCTCGTGTAAATAGGGGGACAGGCACCGGGATTCGTTGTCCCTGAATTAACGCGCGCCGCGCGTGTTTGCTCGCGTCGCATGAGTCCTAAAAACAACGCAACCGCTGACGCAAACCTTACAGCGGCACCCATCCAAGAAGCTGGTGCGAACGCTTCTCTCACTCCTGAATTTATCCGCGTCCCTGACGTGGAAAGGATTTTCGGAATCAAGCGCGGGCATTGTTATCAGTTGATCGGCGCAGGTGCCGTCAAAAGCTGCTGTCTGCGAAAACCGGGGGCAAAGACGGGCGTAAGGTTAGTGTCGTATGCGTCGCTGAAAAACTACCTTGCGCAGTGCGGAGATGGAAGGGAGGCCGGGCGATGAACCCCGAAAACCGAAACGCCCGCCCCGGAAAGCCGGGCACGGACAGCTCTGGCAAAAATGGAATGCCGAGCGCAATGAGCACGAAGATCACGGCTGGCGGGAAAAATCCCACACCTGATATATGCAGTTCAAAAATCCCACACCTTATCCATTGGGAGCGTGCCTGTGTTGTGTGTGTTGGTTCTGTCGTTCTCTCTCTGCCTGCCGGTGGTTTGTCTCTTTTGCTCTCCGCCTGTTCTGGATTCAGTTCTCTCACTTGTTCCGGTGTTTTGCTCATCGCATCGTTGCTTTGGTCGTCGCGCCGCACGTTGAAAAACGGATGCGTCGAGATGCGACTGACAACTGCCGCCGCTCGCAGTTTTGTTGATCGTGTCGGCGGTTGCTCCACTCCCGCAACTTTCGTCGCGAAGGCATGGGGCTGCAAACAGCTCACACGCGGCTGCAATGTGAACGGCAAGGTGACGAATACCTGGCGCATTCCTGACTGGTGCAATGGCTCATCCGAAAAGATCACTGTTCACCTGACTCCGCATCAGCTTCGCCGCTGGAATCGCCGTGGTGAAATCCTGCGCGAAAGGCTCGACGACGCGAACCCGCATGCCGCGCTTGTTCGCAAGACGTTAATGGTGACGATGCCGGGGCCAGCGTTTGACGGGACGGCGCGGAAACTCACAGAAGACGGCGAACTTCGTGCCGTGAGCAATTATCGCAAGCATCCCCATCGGCTGAACGTCACGAGGGATGTGGACGTGCAATCGAACGTCTCGCGGCTGCCGGAACCGATGCGTGAGACTTTGCAAATCAGCGGACAAACGGTTGCCGAGTTTGACGTGAAATCCGCGCACGCAGTTTTGCTCGGAATGCTCTACAAGGGCGAGACTGGCGCGGAATGGGCGAAGGAAAAAGCCCGCTTTGCCGATCAAGTATTGCTCGGCTTCCCGTCCATCTACGGCGAGCGCAAACAGTGGAAGGTTGATTTTCTCTCGGCGCTTAATCAGCGGACGCGCGTTGCCCGACACGCGAGCGAAGGCTACCGTGAATTTGAACGCCTGTTCCCGCTTCTGGCGGAGAAAGCCGCCCGCATGAAATGGCGGAACAAGAATGCCGTGGGGCGTCTGCTGCGATGCGAGATGGCGAAGATTCAGAAGCAACTACTCATTGAGAATCACGCAGACGGCATCCCATCAATTCCGGTCGTGGACTCGGCGGTTGTCGCCATGCCCGAAGGCATCCATGCACAGCACCGCGCCGCATTCAGAACCGCATGGCGACTCGGCGCTCCCATCGCGGAACTCACAGGCACCGCGCCGCGAATCGAGGGCAGCAACGGAGAAAACTTCCGCTTCTTCCTGTGAAGGCTGCCCAATTCTACCCGCTGGCCGGGCCTTTCACGTCGAATCCCATATTGACACCGCTTATACCATGTATAACCTCATTCCCGATGACCGTCTGCTTTGTAGAGCTGCAAGCCTTCACCGAAGAAGTGCTGCGCGTCGCCGATGAGGAGACGTTGCGGCAATTCGAGACGGAGCTTGCGGCAAACCCGGAAGCCGGGGACTTGATCCGGCATTCGGGCGGCCTTCGCAAAGCCCGGATGAAACTTCCGGGCCGGGGCAGGAGCGCGGGCGCTCGCGTGATTTACCTCTGGCTCCCGGAGGCGCGGCGCTTCGTCCTTTTCATGCTCTACACAAAGGCGAACAGCGCGGACATCCCGCCCGCGATGCTCGCACGCCTGCGGGCGGCAGTCGAAACGATCAAAGCGCACTACAACCGATGAAAACGAAAACGAAGAAAACCGAAATTGCATTCGACGCAGCGGCGCTTGTCGCCCGCGTGGAAGGCTTCGCCGCCGGGCACGCGCCCGCGCGCGAGCGCACCGTGACACGGCCCCCGCCCGTGAAGGCGATGCCCGCAAAGGCAATCCGCGCTTTGCGGATTCAACTCGGCTGCACACAGATGGAATTCGCCGCACTGCTGA
Source organism: uncultured Spartobacteria bacterium (assembly GCA_903882875.1). Taxonomy (GTDB): domain Bacteria; phylum Verrucomicrobiota; class Verrucomicrobiia; order Chthoniobacterales; family Chthoniobacteraceae; genus SXWH01. Next base: position 30,068 of record CAIRYQ010000032.1, read on the forward strand.
ACGTGCCGAAAGTCACGGCAATCTCATGGGAGAACGGCACCCGCAAACCCAGCGGTGCCGCCCTGCGCTTGCTCGCCGTCGCCAAGCATCACCCGGAAGCGTTGCAGGCGGCGTGACGTTGGCAAACTGCGGACTTGTGCTGTTGGTTCGCTCATTCCCTAGGGTTTGGGCGGACGGACGGGCGGCGATGCCTGTCGGAACACCCCGTCTCCAACCTTGGCAACCTCATCCGCTAACACTGTCGGCCATTCGGGATCGCTGAAAATCTCCGGCTTTGCGATCTGATAGCGTTGAACCCTGAGTTTGAAAAACCGGTGGAATGGCGAGTCTTCATTCCCCAGTTCGGGATACTTGTGGAGCGCCCTTGCCTGTGCGGCGGGTGATGCCGCTGGCACTGCGTCGGCTGACGCACTTGGTTCCGGCATTGGTGACGGTATTGGCGTTTTCGCTACTGACGGAGGATTGGGTGTAGAAACCTGTTGCGGTGTTTCTCGCGGCGGAATCGGCGGTGGAGTCGGCGCGGCTTCTGAATTTTTCGGCGCGTCGTGATAGATTGAGTAAAGCCATCCGACCGCAAGACAGGACAGCACGACAGCAAGCAACGGAAGCATCCCGGATCTATTCTCTCGGACTGCTTCGGTGTTCGCGACCTGCGAAAACGGATCGGCGGACGGAAGCTCTTGTTTTGGGCAAAATTCATCCTCCAACCGAAATCGTTTGATCAAGACCACAAGTGCATCCCCATCGATCAACTGGATGGGTTTCCCGTCGGCAAACGCGATAGCCTTTTTTGAGAAAGAACCCGAAGTAACCAAAATTGCGCCCGCCGCACCCACGTGCATCAGCGTCCCGTAAAGATCGCGAATTTCTGGTTCGCCGACACTGCCTTCCCAGTGTTTTGCCTGCACGATGTAGTGGCGACGACGACGAGACCAAAACAACGGTCTCGTGAAAATGTTCAGATCGATTCCACCGTCACCAGTGGCTTGCGTGACTTCAACGCTATAACCCATTCGCTCGTAGAGCACGCCGAGGGCGTGTTCAAACTTCCAATAGTCGCAAGTGATTTTCATGCGCGCCCACTCACCGTGGGCCGGTGCCAGCGCACACTCAAGACGCATCGCGGGAGGATTTTTCCAGAGCCGGTTACAAGCCGCTCAAACCCGCCAGCGCGAACAAGCGCAAATCTACTGCCGGTAGATTTCCCGACGATTGCCGATTTGCACCACGAGCACCACGAGCACGGCGTCCTGAATCTGGTAGATGATCCGGTAGTCGCCCACGCGGACGCGGTAAAGCCCGTCCTCACCCTGCATCTTGAGGCATCCGGGCGGGCGCGGGTTGCTGGCGAGTCCGCCGATGGCATCTTGCAGCCTGTCGCGAAGCCTCTTGTCTGTCAGCGAAAGGAGGAACTTGCGCGCCTTCCGGCCAACCTCAACCGTGTAGGGCATCCAATTCGGCTTTCACTTTTTCCCACGGCACGGGCTTTTCCCCGGCGGCGATCTCCGCGAGAGCTTCGCGGGCGGATGCCAAGTCTTCCGCCGCTTCGCGCGCTTCCAATTCCGCAAGGTCTTCAATCAGCGAAACGACGCACGCTGCCCTTTCATCGGAAAGCGTCTGCATTTTCGCAACGGCATCGGCGACTGCAATCATGCGGAGAGAATCCCATAAGACCGCGCAAGCGTCAACCGGGACAAACGGCACCCCGCCTCTAGGTTCTCCTTTCCGAAAAGCACGCAGGCAGGTTCCGAAGTGCTCCGAATCGCTAGCTGCGATTTTTTTCTAGGCTCTCACCACTACTCGACGCGTTTTGAGAGGGAAAACGCGCGGCTGAGTGCGCGATCCGGTGACGCACCGCCAGATGGCAAAACACGCATGACACGGGCGGCGTTGTTATGCAAAAGTGTTATGCAAATCCCAAAAAAACGCAATCCACCTCTGGTTATCAGAGGTGGTGCTCACGAGAGGACTCGAACCTCCACGGGTTGCCCCATACGGTCCTGAGCCGTACGCGTCTGCCAATTCCGCCACATGAGCATTTTTGCGGGGCGGGAGTGTTGTTTCACCCGCCGTGCATTGCAAGTGCGACTTTTGAAAAAAGCCGCGTGGCGCGCTACGAGATGCGCATCGGCATGAGCACGTAGAGGAATGGCGAGTTCACCTTGATCACGCCGGGGCTCATCTCGTCGCTCACCTCGAGGTGGATCTCGTCCTCGATGAGATTGCGCAGCGGATCCATGAGGAAGATCGGGTTGAAGGCGACGGAAAAATCCTTGCCCTTGTAGGCGATTGCCAGCGATTCGTGCGCCTCGCCGATGTCCGGCGTGTTCGCGGTGATCTCGATGTTGTTCTTCGTGAAGATGAGTTTCACGGAATTCGACTTGTCGCTTGAGAGCAGCGAGACGCGGCGCACGGCCGTCAGCAGAAGCTCGCGCTCGATCGTGATCCGCTCGCGCGATTCCGCGGGGATGACCTGGCGGTAGTTCGGGTAGTTGCCTTCGATGAGCTTCGAGACGAGCAGCTTGCCGCCAGCTTCGAAGGATACGTGATTTTCGCCGACGGCGAGCTTCACATCGCCCTCCTCGCCGAGCAGCCGCTGGAGTTCCGTGATGCACTTTGCGGGAATGACCACGTCCACCTCGTTGCTACGCGGGAATTCCGACTCGATGTCCACGAGCGCGAGCCGGCGCCCGTCGGTCGCCACGAGCGTGAGCTTGTTTTCCTTGAACGAAAAAAGAATGCCGTTGAGCACGTAGCGCGTCTCGTCGGTCGAGATGGCGTAGCTCGTCTTGCGCAGCGCCTCCTTCAGCGCCTTCTGGTGCAGCGTGAAGGCCTTCGCCTTGTCCAGCTTCGGCAGCGCGGGGAACTCATCCTCCGGCAGGCACATCATCTTGAAAAAGCTCGGGCCGCAACTGAGGGACGCCGCATTTTTTCCGTCCACCTCCACGTTCACTTCCGAAGAGGGAAGCTCCTTCACGATGCCCGCGAGACGTCGCGCGGGTATCGTCGTGCCGCCCGGCTTTTCGATCTTGGCCTCGACGGAGCAACTCATGCCGCAATCGAGATCATTCGTGGTGAAGTGGAGCGCGCCATTCTCGGCGCGGATCAGCACATTCGAGAGGATTGGGAGCGTGGTGCGGGTGCTCACGACGTTCTGCACGGTTTGCAATCCTTCGAGCAATTTGTCTTTGGCGACGCTGAATTTCATGGGTTGGGATAAAGTGGAACCCAAGGCTTTTGACCGAACATCTTGTGGGAGGCAAATCTTTTTACCCCACGGATTGTGCGCGTGAAGGCGCGGCGATCACGCGCGGCGGCTACAAATTTTCCGCCACCCAGGTGAATTCGCGCGCGATGCTCCCCACCACATCAGCGGGGCGAATCTCGGCGGGGAGCACGTCGAACGTGTACGTCTCGATCTCCGCGTGGCTCGTCGCGCCTTGCCGGAGTTCGCGGAAAAAATCCGGCGTGAGCGTGGACACGGTGCTGGCGAGCGGGCCATTGCCTTGGAAAAAAAGAGGGACGTGGAAATGCACGCGCGTCTCGGCGACGCTGTAACGCCCGTCCTCGTCGGCGAGCGCGAGCGGCAGATCCGTCCACGAGCGCAGTGCGCCTGCGACAGTGCGCGCCTTCACCTGATGAAGATAGACGCCCTCGGCGTACGGCTGAAGCGCATCCCAGCACGCCTTGTCGCCGCCGGTCATGAGCGCGGCACTGAGCTGCACCTTGGAAATGCGGATGCCCTCGGCGCGGTAGGCGCGTAGCGCGGCGAGCGGATCCTCGAATTGCAGCGCCACATGGCATGTGTCAAAACACACGCCGATATGCCTGCGCAAAATCTCGCCGGCCTGCTGCGCATCACAGCCGCGGATTTTCCGCACAGCATCCGCGCCTTTCGTCCAGAGCGTGTCGCGGAAAAATGCGATCGTCTCCGCAGTGGTCTCAAGATAGCATGAAGGCTCGGGCTCGAGTCCGAGGTGGATTTCTCTGCCCGTGTCCTCGTGCAGCGCGGCGAGGTAGGCCGCGACTGCACCGAGATTTTCAGCCATCAGCGCAGTGTCCTCAGGATTAGTGATCCACTCCTTAAAAGAACACGGCACGGTGCTGATCGATCCGTCCACGCCCTCGGGCAGCCAGCCCGCGAGGATGTCGGCGACCTGCATCGTATAGTCGCGCCGCGCGGGTGAACGCCAGTCGGGCGCATAGACATTTTGCTTCACCGGACCCGCGTGAAACTGGCCGTAAGGAAACGCGTTCACCGAGAACGGATACATCTGGTGTTCGGCAAAAAGATCGAGCGCCTCATTCCGCAACGCGGCATTGCCGGCGAGTTCCGCCGCCGCCTGCGCACTGAGCCGCAGCCCGAGGCCGAACCAGCCCTCCGGCGCGACAAATTGCTTCACGCGCACCGCCTTCTCGCGGATGGCCGCGAGATTCTCCGCCCACGACTCACCGGGGTGGATGTTCAGGCAGTAGCTGAGATGGAGCGGTGGCTTGTGTTGGAGGATCATTGCGGCGCGCGGGAACGAGGCATACCGGCGCGCTACGCCCGCGGCAAGTTTTCCAAACAGCGCTGCATGAGCGGCAGATCGATCTCGTGCATCTCGAAGCGCGCGCCGATTCCCTGCGGAAAAGTGACGCATAATTCGCCGCCGAGGTGCTCGCGGAAATCGCGGAGGCCGGCGAAAATTTCCAGCTCTCCCGAGGCGTTGCGCACAAATGCCTCGTCGTGCACCAGCGGGAACCCGCTCTGCCGCAACCCGCGATCGATCACCGCAAACTCGCCCGCGGAGATCCAGCCCTTCTCCTTCGCATAGCTCGAATCGAGCAGCACGCCGAACGCGACCGCCTCGCCGTGGCTGATGCGGAAGCCGGACATGAGCTCCAGCTTGTGCGCCGACCAGTGGCCGAAATCGAGCGGGCGCGCGCGGCCATATTCGAACGGATCACCATTGGAACGGATGTGTTCGAGGTGCTCGTCCGCGCAGCGATACACGAGTTCCTCCATCGCAGCGAGGTCGCGCGCCGGGAATTTTCCCGCGTTTGCCGTGAGCCAGTCGAAAAACGCGCGGTCTCGGATGATGGCGACCTTCCACGCCTCGGCGACGCCGCAGAGCCAGTCGCGCTGCGGGAGCGAGACGAGAAAATCAAAGTCGTTCAGCACGGCGAACGGCGGGGCAAATGTGCCGATCGCATTTTTTCCGCCCATGAAATTCACGCCGTTCTTCACACCGACGCCCGCGTCGTTCTGCCCGAGCACCGTCGTCGGCACGCGGATCTGTCGTAGCCCGCGATGCACGAGCGCGGCGGCGAGGCCGACGGCATCCATTACCGCGCCGCCGCCGACGATGATGATGAACGACTGCCGGTCCATGTGCGCCTCCAGCATCAGCCGCATGAAGCCCTCGACGAGCTGGATGTCGTTTTTGATCGCCTCGCCGCCAGGCACGATGCGCGGCGCGAGCGCGAGATCGATCTGCGCGGTGTGCGCAGCGAAATAACCTTCGATCTCGCGCACCAGTTCGGGGCGCGCGGCGGCGACGTGCGAATCCACGAACACCAGCGCGCGATGGCGGCGATCCTCGCCGAGCCGGCGCATCGTCTCCACGAGCACGCGATTTTCTGCGCGGAAAAGCCCGTGCGTGAACGTCACCGGGAAATCCCACTTCACCGCGACGCGCTGCTCGATCGTCCGCGTCCCGCCGCTCACCGCTGGCCCTCCATCCACGACTGCACCGCGCGCGCGAGGTCGAGCTGCGTCACGGGAAGCTGCGGCATTTTCAGCGACGAGGCCCACGCGACTTCGAGCCCTGCGCGGTTACTGCCGTGCGTGCCGCGGATATTGCGCGTGTCGAAACTCACGCTGCCCGGCGGCCAGCCGAAATAAAGTTCGCACGGGTCGTAGCCGGGCTTGTTGTGGATGTCCACGTGGCTCGCGTAATCGGGCGCCTCGTCGCGATCCGTGAACCAAGGATACGCAAACCACGCGCTCTCCGCCGCAGTGATCACAAGATCGCCGCTGCGCCGGTGCGCGATGCCGTGCTTTTCCTGATCATTCTTGTCCCATACTTCGGCCACGCCCGGCAGCGTGCGCAGCGCCTCGGCGGCGGCGAGCTTCGACGCCTCATCGCGGCAATAGACGTGCGCAAATCCGTGATCGCATACGGCAAATGCGCGGCCCGTGAAAAAATCCGTGTAGGCCATTCCTTCGATCGTGCGCGTGCCGAAGAGCCCGGCTTCGCGCAGGCGGCGGTTTGGAAAGACTGCGCCGTCGTGAACCTGCTCGATCGCGTAGTCGCCGAAGACGAGCCATTCGTAGCCGCACTCCGCGGCCTTCGCCTCGATGCGCGTGAGATAGCCGAGGAGGATGTCGAGCGCCTTGTCCGCCTCGCGGCTCACGGGGCCGTAGCGTTGCAGATCGTAGTCGAGGTGCGGAATGTAGGTGAAGAGAACGTCCGGCGCGACATCCGGCATCTCCATCACCGCGCAAGTCGCGTCCACGATCCAGTCGGACGACTTGTGGTTCGCGAGCGGGCCCCAGTAGTTCATGAGGTTGAAAGGGCGTCCGATTTTTTCCGTGAGCCGCGCCTCCAGCGACGCAGGCTGCGTGTAGCACGCCTGGATCATGCCGCCGCTGTGCTTGTGGATCGGCGCGGGCGTGACGACGAGATCCGCCGCCTCACCCATGCTCTGCTGCCAGAACATGAGGCCCACTTTTTTCCCGCGCGCGCGGAAATCGTCCCAGATGCGCGGGCCTTCCACGAGCGTCGCGCTTTGCTCCCAGAAGAGCACTTTCCGCAGATCGGAAAAAAAGAGGCCGTTCGCGACGAGGCCATTTTTCGAAGGCGTCGTGCCGGTGCGGAATGCGGCCTGCACCGGGCACGTCACCGCGGGAAAAATGCTCTGTACCGGACGGAACTCGGGCAGATGCGACACGAGATTCCAACCGAGTGCGGCGACATCAACGACGAGCAGCTTGCTTTTGGCCGGCATGGAGAGCGGCAAAGAGAATCAGCTTCGCGGGAAAAAGCTAGCCACGACATGAGTGCATTGATCCGCGGCGTGCAGCGCATGCAGTGGCACCATTCGCCGCCCGTGAAGGCGGGCGGGATTTTCGTCATGCCCATGATGGGGGTCATGGTGGCGCAGAGGTTGCCGAGGGATTTGTCGTTCTTGATGAGACGGCCCCGATGCTTCACGCCGATGCGCGCTCCTTCACTGCGTCGCGCTTTTCCTTCGGCTTGTTCACGGTCGCGGTGATTCTCCCAGGGCTGAATTGATCCCCGGCTCTTTCTGCCACACATAATGCACATCGCAGACGCCGCCGGCCACGCCATCATCAACCCCACAAACGCGACGATTGTCCGTTCATGTTCACGGGGACAATCGGAGTCGCTTTGCCCGGCCTACAGGTCCTTCTTCAATTCCGTTTCTTGCCGGCGTTTGAGCCCGCCTTCCGTCGCCGTCGGGTTCGGCAGGCCGTGCGATTCGCGGAGGAACTCCACCATGCGCAGCTCGTATTCGGTGAGCTTCTGGCTGCCGCCTGCGAGCGCATCAATCGCCTTCACATACGGCGCGATCTCGTCGTGCGACCAGTCAATCGCATTCAGCGCGAAGACCGTGGCCGACGTGTGCGCCTGCACCATTTCGGCGAGAGCCAGCCGCGCCTTCGCCGGATTGCCTGACTGGATCAGCACCCACGAGGCAATCGCGCGTTCCTCGCCGCAATCATCGTGCAGCACGCCTGCGAGCGCGGCCTGCGTGGGCGCGTCCGCTTTGCCGAGCACGAGCAATCCGATCGTGCCCCAATAGCGAATGCCCGAGTCCTTGCTCGCGAGCATTTCGGTGAAGCGCGCGTTGTTCGCAGGATTCTTCGCCAGCGCGAGGTCGGCGGCATCGAGATACGCGGGCAGATCGTAGAGCTTCGGGTCGCGCACCATCTGGTAGATGGTCGTTTTGCTTTCCGTTGCGCGGCGCACGCGCTCGGCCTCGGGGAGCAGGCCGGTGTCGTGAATGGCGAGCTGCCATTCGCGCAGTGCGGCGCGCATTTTTTCGAGCGTCTGCTGGTGCTCCGGCTTGTCGGCGAGATTCGTCACATTGTCCGGGTCCGCCTGCATGTCGTAGAGTTCCTCGTCGGGCTTGAGGTGAAAGAATGCGCCCGTGATTTCATTCGTGCGGCCATGCTTGAACGCATCCTCCCAAGTCCGCATCGCGACCATTTTCCACAGGTAGTCCAGATGCTGCCCCCACACGACGTAAGGCATGTAGTTCTTGATATAGACATACCGCTTGTCGCGCACCGCGCGCTGGTTGTCGAATCGCTCGTCCATGCGCTCGCGGAAGCTGAACACGTGCGCCGGCTCCGGCTCCGCCTTCGGCCCGAGGAACACGCGGCCCTGCATCACCGCCGGCACTTCCGAACCCGCGAGCGCGAGCCACGTCTTCGGCAAATCGAGGAAGCTCACGAGCCGGTCCACCGTCGTGCCGGGCTTCTCGGCGGGCCAGAGGTGCCTCCACTTTTCCGGGATGCGCACGATGAGCGGCACATGGATGCCACTGTCGAAAAGGTAGCGCTTGCTGCGCGGCAGCACGCCGCCGTGATCGGAGTTGAAAATCACGATCGTGTCCTCGGCGAGGCCGGATTTTTCGAGGGCCGCGAGCGCCTTGCCGATCTGCGCGTCCATGTTCTCCACCGCGTCGTAATACTTCGCGTAATTCATGCGGATGGGCATCTCGTCCGGATGATATTTCGCCAGCGTGACGCTGCCCGGCGAATGCCGCGTGTTGGTCACTTCGCCCTGCGCCTGGCTCTCGTGCGACTCGTTGAAGTTGATCACTTGGAAAAACGGCTGCCCATCTTTCCGCGCGCTCCAGGGCTCCGTACCGTGGCCGTCCCAACACGCGCCGTCCTCGCGTCCGCCGATGTTGTAGTCGGTCTTCACATGGTTCGCCGTATAATAGCCCGCCGCGCGGAGGTAGTCGGGGTAATACTTAATCTGATCGTGCGGGATCGCATAGCGGCTGCGCATCGGATGCGTGCCCATCGAGATGGAATTGATGCCCGTGATCCAGGTGCTCCGCTGCGCCGCGCACACCGGCGCGCTCGCGAAGACATTCGTGTAACGGAAGCCCTGATTTGCAAACGCATCAATGTTCGGCGTCTTGGCCTCGGCATTCCCATAGCAGCCGAACCAGTCCACGCTCGAATCCTCGCAGACGAGCCAGAGGATGTTTGGCCGTGCTGGAGCATCAGCGGAGTGGAGTGCGGCAGGCGATGCGAGCAGCAGCGTTGCAAGCAGGCGGATGAATTTCATAGGGAGGTGTTTCTTGAAATGGACTGGCCGTGCAGTTGTGAGTTCATCGTTCAGTGAAGTCCTTGGCTGCTTTGTCTCACATGCTGAACAATCCAGTCGCCGACGATTTGCAGTACCTCCGGCGACATCGTTTCCTCGATCCCGGCATACTCGCTTCCGGCCCCGGTCGGGCAGTGTTGAAACAGGTGGTTGAGGCCCGGCATCTCGCGGATGACGAAGTCGGTATGGCCCGAGACAGCCAGCGTGCGGGCGATGGGGCACAGGTTCTCTTTCGGCGGCACTTGCCGATCCTTCCCGCCGTTGAGCGCCAGCACGGGGCACCGGACTTTTTCCAGCGCCGGCAAGCACGAGTGGGTGAGGGCGAACCGCGCCCACGGCGAGCGATAGTATGCCAACTGCTGCGCCACTGCCATCAGGTTCCCTTGGCTCTGGGCTGCCAGCAGCGGCAGCAACTGCCGCTCGATTTCGCTGCCATCGGCACCGCGCTTCGACAGGTCGAACCACCGTTTGAGCAGTTCCTCATGCTTCGTCAATTCTTCCTCCGTGGCGCCTCCCGCCTGGCCCGCCAGACGGTCCTGCTGCGGAGCGTTCTCCTCCCCGGTGGTGCCCACTCCTGCGAGCATCACGATGAACGCGGTGTCCGGCCAGTTCACGGCCAGGGTCGGCATGATGGTGCCGCCTTCGCTGTGTCCGATTGCGCCGGTGTGTTTCGGATCGATGTCCTTGCGCCCCTTCAGGAATTCCATGCCCGCCACCGCATCGTCCGCGAAGTCGAGCGTCGTCGCCTGTTGGTAGTCGCCGGTGGATTTGGCCACGCCGCGCTTGTCGTAGCGCAAAACCGCCAGCCCGCGCCGTGTGAGATAATCGGACAGCAGGAGGAAGATGCGGTGCCCGGCGACGGATTCATCGCGCTCGAGTGGCCCGCTGCCCGCCACCAGCAGCACGGCGGGGAAAGGCCCCGCGCCCTTCGGGTGCGTGAGCGTGCCGGCCAGGGTCGCCTTCGCGCGCGGGTTGTCGAACTGCACGTCTTCCTCGTCATATGGGAACGGTCGCTTCGGTTCTTGCGGATGCTGCGGCTGTGGCCTGGGCGCGGGCCGTTCCTTCGCCGCCGCGCGGAATGCCTCGGCCTTCGCGGCGTCGGGCGTGCCGGGCTGCGGACGCCAGTCACGGGCGGGCGTGAATTTCGGATCGGCGGCCTGAAGTTCTTCGAGCGTCTCCATATGGCGGCCGTGGTCGTCGGTGTCCACAATCCATTTTTCCAAAACTCCGCGCATCCGCGTGAGCGTGGCCTTCGCCTCGGGGCTGTCGGATTTTGCGAGGTTCGTAAGCTGCCACGGGTCGCTGTCCATGTCGTAGAGTTCCTCCTCGGGCATCGTGGGCTGCACGGCGAATTGCTGCGCGGGCGTGAGCTTACCCTCGGCTTGCAGCTTCGGCCACAGCGTCCAGACGGGATACTGCTCGGTCTTGTATTCGTTGAACGCGAGGAACGGCACCCACGGCGTAAAATCGCGGATGTAGCGCCAGCGCGTGTCGCGCACGCTGCGGATGCGCATCACGGTCATGTCGCAGCGGTCGCGGTAGCCGAAGATGTATTCGTTGTCGGGCTCGCAACGGTCGCCGAGGAAAATGCGACCCTGCATTTTCGGCGGCTTCGCGGCACCGGCGATGTCGAGCATCATGGGCGCGAGGTCAATGCCGTCGAGCAGCCGCGCGTCGCGTGTGCCGGGCGTGAAATGTGCGGGCGCGGGAAAATTCTTCGGCCAGCGGATGATGAGCGGTACGAGGAACCCCTCCTCGTAGCAGAACTGCTTGCCGCGCGCGTGCGACTGCCCGTTGTCGCCGAAGAATACGATGATGGTATTGTCCGCGAGGCCGTCGGCTTTCAGCGACTCGAGCACTTTGCCGATTTTCAAATCCAGCTCCGTGGCGGAGTCGAGATAGTCCGCCCAATCCTGCCGCACGATGGGATGGTCGGGATAGTAAGGCGGAATCTCCACCTTCGCCGGGTCGGCCTTTTTCGGCGCTTTGTAAGTGCGGTGCGTCTCGTGGAAATTCACCTGCGCGTAAAATGGCTGGTGCGTTTTCAAATCGTCCCACTTTGCCGAATCGAATGGCTTGTCGTTCGTGAGGAAATTCCAGTCCGTCTTTCCCGCGCCCTTGAAGCCGCACGACTCCGGCATCTGCACGAGGTTCGCCGTGAAGTATCCCGCATCGCGCAGCCAGCCCGTAAGCGGACGCACTCCGTCGGGGAGCATCTGCCTGTTTTTCGTGCGATGATTCTGCGCGCCGATGCTCGTCGCATACATCCCGGTCATGAACGACGAGCGGCTCACCGAGCACACCATGCCGTCGTAGAAACGCGTGTAGAGCACGCCGTCGCTCGCGAGCTTGTCGAGGTGCGGCGTCCACACTTCCTTCGTGCCGAAGCAACCGAGGTGCTGCCCGAAGTCCTCGGCGATGAGCCAGAGAATGTTTGGCCGCGGCTGATCCGCGGCGAATGACGAATGACCGACGAGCAACGACGACAGGGCGAGCGCAAGGATGAGGATGCGTTTCATTGGATGATATGGAGGTTGCGGAAGCCCATCTCGCCTTCGAACGCGAGGAGGTTGAAGACGCCCTTCGGCTGCGCGATGACTCCGTGTTTCCCTTTCGCAATGACGCCGCCGATCTGCGCGGTGAGCTGCTCGCCTTTGAACGTGATGCGCAGCGTGTGCCACGCATCGCGCTTCAGCTTCACCCGCTCGTGCGCGAGTTGGACGGTCTGGTCCTGCCCTTCGCCTTGCTCGGGGTTCTTTGCGATCTCGATGTGCCCGCCGCCGACCACCACGCGGAAGGAGTGCCTGTTGTCCGCGGTGTGGACGCGCACGGAAAGGCGGTCGGCGCCGCCGAGGTTGAACTCCACCTGGAGCGTGCCGTCGGTGATCGCGAGCGGGCCGCGCAGCGTCGCTGGCGTGGTGTTGTTCGGGGCCCTGCCCCAGACGGCGTTGTCGCGCTCCATCCATTTGCCGGGCGTCGAGATCCACGGCTTGCCGGGGATTTTCTGCAAAGGTTCATCGAGGACCATTTCGCCGTTAAGCGGCGGCAGTTCGACGATGGCTTCCTTCGCTTTCACAACCACCGGCGGCAGCTCCCGGCTGTATCCTCCATCGCGCTGGCGGTTCAGCAGCGCGCGGAGTTCCGCGACGATCTCGGGATGCTCCGCGCTCACGTCCTTCGTCTCGGCGGGATCGTCGTGCATGTTGTATAGCTGCTCGTGGTATTCGTCCGCGTGCGCCTTGCGTGCGCCGGGTTTGATTTCATCCACCGGCACGCCCTCGATCCATTTCCACGGGCCTTTGCGAATCGCGAACACGCCATCGGCGCTGTGGACGATCATGTCCTCGCGGATCGGCTTCGCGGGATCGCCGAGGATCGCGGGGAGAAAATTGCGGCTGTCCTCCGCCGCCACCGATGCCGCAGGCAGCGGCTCGCCGACGATCGCCGCCGTCGTCGCGAGAATGTCCGCGAGGCTCACCATTTCCTTGCTCACCGATCCTGCCGGCGCGTGTCCCGGCCAGCGCACGATGAAAGGCACCTTGAACCCGCCCTCCCACACGTGATGCTTGCCCCCGCGCAGGATGCCGTTCGTCACGAGGCCAGCGTGCCACGCCTTCGTGGACCACAGGTCTTCGCGCGCGAGTTCCTTCACGCCGCCGTTGTCGCTGGAGAAAATCACGAGCGTGTCCTTGGCGATGCCCATCTTGTCGAGAGTGTCGAGGATGCGGCCCACGCCGCGATCCAGCTCGGTGATCCAGTCGCAATACAGCCCGCCCTTGCTTTGCCCCGCGATGTCCTTGTCCGGCGTGATCGGCGCATGCACCGCGACCGGCGTGAAGTAGAGGAAGAACGGCTTGTCCTTCGGCTGCTGCTGCATCCACGTCGTCGCTTTGTCCGCAAGCACCTTCATCACGCGCTGGTTCTTCCGGCGCGGCGCGTCGAGATCGAGGATCTTCACCGGGTTCTTCGGATTCTCCATGTCCTCGGGGCCGTAGGTTTTTTGGAAGTCGTCGTCCGTGTCCGCGACGGGCTTCAGCGTCTTCATGCTGTCGGGGATTTTCCCGCTGCGCAGCCCGTACACGAACCGGTTCTCCACAAACACGCCCGTGAGGTCGCCGTGGTTGCTCGGCACGGAAAAGTGGTAGTCGAACCCGATGTCGAGCGGCCCCGGCGAAAGCTCCGCCGTGTAGTCTGTGCGCCACTTCGGCGAATCGTCCGCCGTTCCGTAGCCGAGGTGCCACTTGCCGACGGACGCGGTCGAGTAGCCGTGCTTTTTCAGCAGCGACGCCATGTTCAGCCGCGTGGGCTCGATGTGCAGCGGCGCGAACGTGCTCAGCACCTCGTGCGTCAGCGAAGTGCGCCAGCAATAGCGTCCGGTGAGCACCGAATAGCGCGTGGGCGAGCAGACGGACGAGGTCGTGTTCCCGTCCGTGAAGCGGCGGCCTTCCGCCGCGATGCGATCGATGTTCGGCGTCTTCACCAGCTCGGGATTCGCACCGTAGCAGCCCGCGCTGCCGTAGCCGTAGTCGTCGCTGAGGATGATGACGATGTTCGGTTTCGCAGACGGCCGGTTGTCCGCTGCATGGGCCGTCGCATGAACCGTCGCGATACACGCAGCCAGCAGCACCGCGGCGAGTCTGAAGATGCTTGGTTTCATTTCGATGAATCCGCCTGCGCCGCACCCGCGGCCTTGGATTGCTGGAATTTCGCAGCGACCCCGCGCGCAGCCTGGATCTCCGCGTCGTTCAGCGAAAATCCCGTCGTGCCCGAGGCCATGAGGTTCGTGCGGTCCTGCCGGTGGCTCAGACTGAGCGCGTGTCCGATCTCGTGCGAAGTCACGCGCGGCAGCGGCTCGTCAATGCCGCCTTCGACCGCGCGCAGGCTCGCCGTGTCCTTCACCACGATCAGCCCGTTGTGGAAAAATCCGTTCGGCTTCACCTCCTTCACGTAGCAGACGTTCAGCGCCGTCGCGGCCAGGCTCGCCTTCGGGATCATCGCATGAACCCGCACGAACTCATCCTTCTTCTCCATCTCCGGCGACAGCACGGCGGCCTCGGTGCGGACGATGGACTCGATCTGAAAATGAACCCCGGCCTGCGCCCACACCATGTTCACCTTGCCGAAAATGCGGCGCACATCCGAATCCGTCATCGTCGTTTGCATCGCGGGCGTCGCCTTCGACTGCACGAGATGCACGCGCACCGGCACCGTGAGCACCGGCAGCTTCGCCTCGGCCTTCGCGTCCTTCGCCGCCGGATCGCAAATGCCGCGTGGCACGGATGCGATGACGATGAGGACGGCACAGAGTGCCCGGAAGACACCGGGATGGCGGCGGGACACGGCAGGGGGAATCGGCGGGGTCATCCGCGCTGTATAGCGAAACTCCCCGCAATTGCCCCAACTTCTTTCCCGCGCCGTCCGCGCCGGCATCCCGCAGAAATGGGTTCGCTTGGCAAAATGCATCGCTCCCATCCCCGATCCGGGACTTCCACGGCCATCGTCGGCGATCATGGCTTCGGGCTCTCCGCCGGTTTGTCTTCCGGCTTGTCCATGTCCATCTCCATCTTCCCGAAAATCCCGCCGCACGCATCCACGAGCGCATCCATCGCGGCTTTCACCTTGGGGTCTTTCTTCGACAAAGACATCAGCGTCTCCAGGCCCACGATGGTCCGGCGCTTGAACCGCCCCATGCTGAAGTGCTTTTGCAACGACACCCGCTCCCCGTCGAATTCGATCCGCTTCCAGTCCATCGCCACCCGCTCCCGCTCCATCCGCAGCCGTTCCGCCTGATGATCGCCCCTGCGCAGCGCGACCACATCGCCGCACACCTGCCGCAGCACGCGGAAATCCGGCCCTCCGCCCGCACCGTCGGCGGACTGCGTCCGCAGCGCTGCCATCAGCCGCGCGAGAATCCACACGGCCATGTCCTCTATGAGTTCGTTGCCGTTTCCTTCGCCTGCTGCGCCTCCTTTCCCGCGCAGCTCCGCCGCCTCCTCGCGAAACTTCCCGACGCCTTCCAGCGCCTCCTGTTGCAGCAGCCATTCCCGGTAGCCGCCCTGCTTCCACTCGGAAACATTCTGCTCCCGCACCGGCCTGCCCTGAAACTCCCTGGCCATCACCGCGCGGACTTCGGGCAGCCCGTTCAGCCACGGCACGAGCGCCTTTCCCTGCTCTCCGTCCTGCAAACGCCGGTTCAGTTGCTCCCGCACCGCGTGCGGCAGCCGGGCGATTTTTCCATTGCGGGTGATGTTCATCGGTCGGATTCAGTCGGATTCAGTCGGATCAGGTCGGATCAGGTCGGATCGCATGGCTCAAAGGATTCCCATCGCCCTTTCAATTTCCGCGCGGGTTTCGGGTGAGATTCCGCCCTTTGGCCGGTCGGGCATCTTGAAAATCTCCCGGATGCGATCCGCGCGCTCCTCTTCGCTGAGCGGTCTGGCTTTCATGCCGATCGTTTCCGTCAGCTTGTCCAGTGCGGCCGTCGCCGCGGAGTTGCCCCTGATTTGCTCCGCGAGTTCCTCCAGCCCTGCCTCAACCTTCGTCCGCTTGCCGGTCTCGAACTTTTCCCGCTCCAGTTCCAGCCATTCCTGCTCCCGCCGCAGGCGGGCCGCGCTGTGATCGCCTTTTCGGAGCAGCGCCCAGTCCTGCGCAAAGGTCCGCAGCAAGCTCAACTGCTCCGACCCTTCCAAGGCGTCGAGCTGCTCCCGTGCCGCCTGCGCATAGCGGGGCGCGAGCCACCCGGCCACGGCGTCCGTCACCGAACCGCCCGCGGCTTCCTGCATCTCCTTGGCCTCCTCGGCCATCGCAATCAGCGCGGCCCTGGTCTCGGCCCGGATGGAGTCCGAATCACTCATGCAAGACGGAGCCGGTCGCTCACCGGCCGTACCTCCCGCGGATGTTGCGCGCATAGTAGTTGCCCTTGGAGGCCGCACCCATCAGCCCGCGAAACACGGACTCCGGCACGCCGGGATGGTCATAGATGCCCCCGTGGCGAAACTCCACGGTGAGCGTGTAGCCGTCGTAGCCGACGGCACGGATGGCGGATGATTGAACACGGATCATGGTCATGCTCGCTCCATAAGCCGATTGAGTTGCGCAGCCAAATGGCGCTTTTCGGGAAAACGGAACCGTCTTTTTCCCTAGTTTGCCTCTCAGGTTCGCCTCCGCGGCTGAGGTTTCCTGCGGCTCTTGTTGGCACCTGCGATGGTCCGCAAGGCGATCAGAATGTCTTTGAAAATCGCGTGCTGGATGGCTCCGGGCTTCGCACCGCCTTTGTAGGAGCGCTGATGATAGGTCTTCCACTCGGGACTCCGATGAAAATGCGGCATTTCCTCAAGGATGATTTCTTTCCCTTTGCGCCAGTATTGCAGAACGCTTTTCGGCGAAATGGGGTAGGGAATGTCGTCTATCCCCTTGATGTAATTTGGAAATGGCAACACACGGGTCCTGACGCCGTGCTCCCGGTCAAACGGCTCCCATTGTCGCTGCTGATCTTCGACCGATGAGAGGCCTTGGTTGAGTTCGACGCTGCATATGATGGCTCTCGCATACACATTGGCGGGCGCGTTGCTGACGAACCATGCTTTCGAACCAACCACACCGGACTCGATGGTTGCTTTCCCGAGTCTTGCATCACCCGCCATCTGGGCCATGACTTTTGCCGTTCTTGGATGGATGGAAACCAAGCTCGGCAGCAACCTTCGGTGAGCGGCAATCTTATCGAAGAGCTTTCGCTTCCTCAGATAGAGGGCCATGACTTCAAATGCCGCGGCAGTGGCGATCGCATAAAGCATTTCAGCCGCTGCAAGGTCGTTCTTCCCACGCGCCCGGTCACTGAGTTGATCGATCATTTTTCGCACGGTCAGTCCCTCACTTGGCGCGGATTTGCGCCACAAGAAGTCGTCTATGTCCGCATGCATCAACATGCAAAGCTCGGCGACATGATCATCTCCCCAGGTCGGAGTGAAAAAGCCGGGATCGATCCCATGCACGCAGTAATCGATCATGTGGCAAAACGGCGTGTGTGAAGGCCAGTAGCCGTCAGAACACTCCCGACTCTTTCGCTTGCTCATGCGCTGACCCTCCGCCTTCATTGGTCAGAAAACCTCGTCCAGCGTCTTCGCCTTTTGCAGTCTCGTGGATGACGTATAGCGTGGGGCCTGCGGGGCGCTCACCTTGCCGCCGGGTACCAACGGGATCGGCGTGATCTTCTTTGCGGGTTCCTTGAAATAGAGAACGTATTTCCCCGTGTCCTTCCACGGTTCGATGCGCGCCACTTCCGCGACGTAGGTAATCGCCGACACCGGGGCCACCTGATACGTCGCGAGATAGCGCACCTTCGGAATCATGCTGGAATGAATCCGCACCGCATACCACCGGTCCTCGCCGAGGAAGGTTTCCTTGAACCCATCCTCCCGCGCCCCGACGACGAGCGTATCAATCTCCGCCGGATCAATCGCCGGGGTGTTGCCCGGCTCGGCCTTCGCCGTCGCGCCTTGCGTGCTCAGGTCGTAGAGGAACGGCTCAAACTTCATCACCGCCTCGCCGTTCGCCGAGCGGAACCGCTCCACCGTGAGTGTCTCCACGGGGAACCGCAGCGAACTCCGCACGATGCTCTCCAGTTCCTCCTCCAGTTCATCAATGATCACCAGCGCGTTGAACGCGTTCTCCGGGTAGATCATCTGCTCCAGGAGGTAGTCCAGATTGCTGAATCCGTTCTTCGCCGCATACGCCTCGCAGCGCGCCACCGTCTCCGGGCTGCGGTGGATGGTGTCGCGCAGGATGCCCTTCATCTTCTGCGGCGTGCTCTTGAAGGAGAGGGAAAAATTCAGGAGCTGCTGGGCGATGTGCCGCAGCGGGTCATGCCTCGCCAGCTCCACCTCCACGAGGTAAAGCACAGGCTTCCGCGGCGAGGAGAGATCGAGCAGGTAGCCGTCGGGAACGTTCTGCGTCTTCCCGCGCTCCCCGATGAGCTTCTTCACATCGAGATAGATCCGGCTCTCGCCAAAGAGCGCCGCCTTCACCTCCGCGATGACCGCTTCGAGTTCCGCCTCCTTGTCAAAGGGCCACGGGTGGAATTGTTGGGTGGGGGTCCAGAGCATGTTCCTTGGGGTGAGATAGCTCTAATCGAAATTCATGTCTCCATATCCTTTGACCCGATTCTTGGTGCTTACTTTGCCGGCAACGGAATCGCCGTTACGACTCTTGTCGTCAGGACTCGTGTTGCCCTCGATTGTGTAAACTTTATCGCCGTCGACACCTGCCACGATGCCTCCGTGAAATGAATCCGTCGTCCACTCAAAGATAGCGAGATCACCGGGTTTTGGTTCGTAGCCAGATCCTTGCGGTTTCCATCGTCCAGCCTCTTTCAGAGAATGTTCCGTCGCCCTCCAAGAAGCTGACAGCTTTACTGGAAGCGTGGTGCCCTTTTTCAACGCTTGGGTGTAACACCAGAATACAAAACTGCCGCTCCATGGGATTCCTGATTCGCTAAACCCAGCCGCCCGATTGTATACGTCTATTCTTTCTCCCCGATTGGAGTCGGGCGGTTCTTCCTTCACCCCGCGTTTCAACTCTCCCAACGCGATCTCCAGCGCCCTTTCCCCAAGTGTTTGGATCCCCTTCGTCGGGACAGCGCGACTGACGGTTTCGATAAGGTTCAGCGTGGCCGAAGCCCGTGTCCTAATTTCTTCGGTTGGTCCTTTCGATGCCACCAAGGCGAGACCTGATTGCACTCCCTTGCCGGGCGTCATTCGTGCGACGGCATCCATCAACTCGGAATCACCAGTGATAGAGATAGCCACGATCGCCATGCTTACTTCCTCGTCCTTGCCGGCCAGATAGGGGATGAATTTGTTGAGCAACTCTGTGCGAGCCAGACGCAGCTGGTATTCCTTTTCCCGCGCGGCAGTCTCCTCATGGAGTTTTCGTGCTACCTCGCTCGCCTTTCGGTCAGCTTCCGCCTTGAGAGCAGCGGCGGCCTTTTCTGTCCCTTCCTTTCGGTCTGCGGCTACCTTTTGTGCGCTCTGGATTTTGTCGGTGATGTAGAGGCTCGTCCCAGTAATCACCAGGCCCGTGATCAAAGGGGCGAAGATTGAGAACTTGTCCCAGAAGTCGCGTTTGGGTTTTTCGATTAGTTTCTTCTGCTGCGATGCGAGAAGGGCAAGGGCTTCGCGGAGCTGTTCGTTGGTCATGGTTCCGGCTTGTTGGAAGGTTGTGCGAGAGCAATACGAGCAACGGGAATGCGTTTAGGCGAGCCGCAGCTCCGCCAGCCAATCTTCGATCCGCGGACGCGGCATGATGCGATGTGCGGTCGTGTAGGCGTTGCCGCGCTGCCGCCATTTCGGCTCGGGATGCACGCGCACGGCCCAGAGCATGGATTGCCAGTCGCGCAGAGAGATGGTGAAGCGCACGCCGTTCTCCGGGTTGCACACGGCGAGGCGGCGCTTTTCGCGGAGCAGGGCGAAGGTGGGCGTGCGCTGCGATGGTGGAACGCGACCTCCGGGCGCGTTTCGCTGGATGATCGCTGTTCGTCTCATGGCAGTTTCAATTCAGGCAGTTCGCGGATGAGCTTCATCGTCTCCACGCTCACGGTGACGACCTGGCCGATGAGGCGCACGATGGCTTCCTCGTCGTCGGGCGGGTTCGGGTCGGAAGTGATTTCGCCGTCGGCGTTGCGGTCCACGCGGTATTGGTCGATCACCCAGGCGAGCGCGCTGCGGTTGCCGAGCCGGTATTCGTGAGCCTCCGGCGGGAGGCCGTGGAGGGTGAGCCACTCGTTGTAAATCACGGCGTCGCCTTCCTTGGTCAGTTTCATCGCCTCCACGCGCCAGTTCGGCGGCACCTCGTTGTTTTCGATGCGCTTGAGTTTGAAGGGCTTCACCGACTCGTAGCCCACGTGCAGGTCGGCCAGCTTGCGGCCCGCGGTGGCGAAGGCGTGGAAATCCTTCGCCGTGCCGGTGAGAGGCGCGCGCGCTAGTTCGCAACGCAAATGCTCGGCGTAGCGCGAAGCATAGCCCGGGTGATGAAGGACACCGTAGATATAATAGAAGATGTCCTCTCGCGAGATGGCATCGTCACTGTAGTGGATGAGGAACCGATCAAGTATAGAACGCGGGATGTTGTCCCGCCGGTCGGTGCCGTCTTCGCTGTAGCTGTAAAGTGGAAAGCACTGTGTCGCGCATCCAAAGGATGCAAAATGAAGATCAACGACGCCGTCTGCCATGAGTGCCATAAACGGCTTCTCTGAACCAATGCCGGTCACGCATATCGCTCGGTTCTCCTTTCGCGCCTTCGCGTTCGGAAAGTAGTCACCAACGGATCCAAGGCGATCAACAAACAAGCCGGCAAAATACAGCGGCTTTTTTGTAAATGGACGGTAGAGCGCTTCCTGAATTCGCGCAGCATCGAACTCTGCTTCCACGCCTTCGATCAATCGCTTCTTCAATGTCTCGCTCCATTTGAGGCGAGGAGGGTCGAGAAAATCGTCGACGTATTTGCCGATACGTTTTCGATCCTTTGGCGGCTTCGCCTTTCTCCGCCAGCGCTCCAACTCGGCATTATAGTCGTCAGCAAACTTTTCCACGCGCGTTGCGAGCGTCGCCGCGTCGAAATCGTAAACGACCGCATCACGATTCGTGGAGACTCCAAGCGAGTAAGTTCGAAAGATTGTTCCGAGACTTCCGTTGCCCTGTGCGCGCGCTGCTTTGCTACCGAGCGGGAGGAAATTGGCGAACTCAGTGAAGGAACGAACCTCTTGGCCAATCCAGTTATGGCGAGAGTCGGGCGTGATTGGTTCAAAATGAACGCCTTTGATATCTTTAGTCTGATCCAGAAAGGCGCACTTCTGTTCTCTCCGCCAATCTATAGGCACTTCGTGAAATAGAATCTTTGCGCGCCGCGGGCCGCTCCTTTTCCCCGGCAGACGGATGAAAAGATTGATGCTCACGCCGACCTGGATGCCGAAAACATTGTGTGTTGTGCCGGAGAGTTCCGGGTTCTTTCGCACGTTGCCGCCGAGATCGACCACGTAAATGAGATCGAAGTCCTGCTCGAGGTGCTTCCTCATTCCGTCGAACGAGCAATCGCGCAGGAAAGAGTTGTTGTTCACGTAGCACACGACGCCTGCTTCGCCGATGCGATCCGTGGCGAATCGAATGGCTTTGACGTAGGGATCGCTCAGCTTGCGCACAAGGGTGGCTCCGGAATCGGCGCTGTAGGTTCGCTTTACCTTGCCGTCGATCTCCGGGTATTTGCGGTTCTTGTTGTTGTCGTTCTCGTCGATCTGTCCGGCGTTGTAGGGCGGGTTCGCGATGATGACGCGGAGGTCTTTCACCGCACGCTGCTTCTTCACCCGCTCGCTGTTGGCTTCGTTGAAGATGTCGAATTCGCCCTGCTCCTTCTCGACCGTCTCGAAGGTGTCCACGAGGCAGATGCCCTCGAAGGAGTCGTATTGCTTCATCCGCTCGTAGTAGGCGTGCTCGATATTCATCGAGGCGACGTAGTAGGGCAGGAGGCTCACCTCGTTGCAGTGCAGCTCATGCGCGTATTTGTGCTTCAGGGCCGCGCCGGAGATGTGCTCGGGCTGCATGATGTTCACGATGAAATTCCCCGTGCCGGTGAAGGGATCGAGGATGTGGACGCCTTCCGCATCGAGCGAGGTTTTGAAATGTATGTCGAGGACGTGCGCGACGCTGGCGATCATGAATTGCACGAGCGGCTGCGGGGTATAGACGACGCCGAGCACGTCGGCCTGCTTCACCGCGAAGCCCTGGAAGAACCGCTCATAGACGATGTTCAGGAACTTCTGCTTTTCGGTGAAGTCCGTGAAGGTCTCCGCGGCGGTCTCGACGGCGAGGTAGAAGGGATCGAGCGCCCGCAGGAAGTCGTCGCGCCGGAAATGCCGGTCGGAAATCGTGGCGATGACCTTCTCGATGTCGGAGGCGATGACGTTGCGCTCGCGGAAGTTTTCGATGTCGAAAATCTTGCGCAGGATGCGCTCGGTGAGGAGATGCTGGACGAGCATTTCCTCGACGGCGGCCTCGGAGAGATTCGGGTTCAGCGAGCCGCGGCAGGTGGTGACGAAGCCCGCGAAGGCGGCGGCGTATTTCGGGTTTTCCTTGCGCGCCTTTTTCAGGATCGCGGCGAGGGCCTTGCCGAGTTCGGGCACCTTGTCCTGAAACTCGGCGACGGCGCTTTCCCACTGCGCGATGGCCTCGGGGGCGAATTCGAGGAACTTCCCGAGGATGGCGAGGAGCGCCTCGGGCTGGTCGAGCGGCACGTCGGCGATGCGCTGGCCGTGCTGGTAGAGGACGGCGCGGCGTGGCTCCCAGAAGAGGAGGTTTGCCGTGGGGTAGCCTTTGTCGATCTTCGCGCGGATTTCCTTGTCGAGGTCATCGCCGGAATCCTTCGCCTCCCAATGCCCGTGCTGGAGGCGGAAGAGATCCATGAGCGTGCCATCGGGCTGGATGCGCCGCCCGCCCTTGCCGCGCATGGAGTGCTCTGGGACGAGCTTCCAACCGAAGGGTTTCGCCGCAACTTCGAGGAGCGTGGCGAAGGCGGTCTTCACCGCGAGTTCATGCGTCGCGCCGAGCGTGCGGAAGGCGTCGAGCGATTCGTAATACGCGGCGACGGCCTTGTGACTTGGGCGGAGAGTCAGGCTCGGCATTGGTGCGGACAGTTGTATGCAGGTGTGCGGCGGCGTGGCAATGCGCGGGATGTGGAGAGTGCTTCCAGCCGCAACGGGGACTTAATAATCCCACAGGCAGACCCGTAGCCCGACGCGCAGCCCGTCGGATGCCGGGACTTGGATTCGAGCTTCGCGAAGAGCACCTTGGGGATCAGGGAGTTTCGCCGGCGATGCGGAGAACCTGCTCGCAAAGGCGCGGGTGCATCCAAAATCGCGCGCCAGCGGCAAGGCTGTCGAGGAGCGGGCGCAGGGCGGGAACGAGCTGGCGTTGCCTGCCCTCGATCAGGACGCCGAGCAGGCCGGAGACGTGGAGGCCGAGGGCGAGTGCGGCGGCGCGTCCGTAGGATTCATCAATGAGCACGTCGGCAATGCCGCGCTCGACGGCGAGCGCGATGGCGGCAATTTCACCGGCGTCGAGGTCCGCATTGTTCGCAAGGGTCGTCGGAATGGAGGTGGGATCCGCAACCGTGATGAAGGAAGGAAATCGCAGCCCGATGAATCGGGGATCGGTGGCAGCTTTGCGCTCGAACTCCAGGCGGACCTGATGCGGAGAGAGGACGTCTTCGTAGATGGCCGGGAGCAGGGACTCAAGGCGCAGCCAGCAGAGATTCAGGACGACGGAGGTGTCGGTGACGACGATCACTGCCGGTGCATTCTTTCGAGCGCCGCGAGGTCCTGCTCAAGCATCTCCTCGGTGAAGGAGGGGATTTTCCGGCGAAACAATTCCTCGTCGAACTCGAAGGAACCAAGCCCGGCAATGCGGGCGCACACGCTGCGCGAGACGCGTCCGGCGGCAAACAGGCCGCAGGCGAGGTCGAGCCGCAATTGCGCTTCATCAAGATGCAGCAATGCCGGGTCATCGGGCAATGTGATGATCATGGGAGAACGATAGGCGGGCGTTCAGTGGTTTCCAAGGTGCAATTCCGGTTGCACCAGGGTCAGTTGAGTTCCATCCAGCACTTGAGAACCGGCTTCACGCCGAGCGTGCCATCGGGCTGGATGCGCCTGCCGCCCTTGCCGCGCATGGAGTGCTCTGGGACGAGTTTCCAGCCGAAGGGTTTCGCCGCCGTTTCGAGGAGCGTGGCGAAGGCACTGCGCACCGCCGTTTCATGCGTCGCGCCGAGCGTGCGGAAGGCGTCGAGCGATTCGTAATACGCGGCGACGGCCTTGTGACTTGGGCGGAGAGTCAGGCTCGGCATTGGTGCGGTTCTTTTAAGCGGGACTGCGGCGGCGTGGCAATGCGGGTGTTCCATTTTGACGGGAACCCGAAGCAGCAGCCGCCGGCGTGGTCGTTGCCGGGGCGCAGCACGCCGAGGAGATCCGTCAGGAAAAGCTGCGCATTCGCCCGCTCACTCGCGGCAGCATTGCTCCAGCGCGCGATGAAATCATCGGGGGAAGTTGGCGGTTCAGCCGTGGCCACTGGCGGGAAGCGGCAGGCCCGCGGGCGGGTGGCAAGCCGTCGCAATCCCACGCAAGGGCGCGGGAATATTGCGCGTCAGCGGCCCTTCGGCTTGATGAACATGACCTCCGCGCGATCGATCCACTTTTTGCGCAAGTCGAGGCGGAACCAGCCGTCGGCATTCTTTCGGTTGATGCGGCAGCCGGAGCGCGGGCCGAATTCCTTGAGGTCGTATTGCGCCCACGTCCTCCCCATGTCGGGCGACCAGATGATGCCGTTCGCATACGTCGAGGCGGGCGCGCAGTGCGTCGCGAGCATCACGCCGTCCTGGATGATCATGTTTGCGGACTCAAATTTCGGATTGAACAGCAGCGTGTGCTTCGACGTGTCAGTGATGTCCGCGGGCGCGCAGGTGAAGATGCCGCGGTCGTGCTCGGGGCCGACCTTCGGGCCGTTTGCGTCGGCGATCCAATGGACGCGGCCGTCCACGAAGTTGATCCCCCCGCACTTGAAACGGGAGTCGGAGTTCACGCTGATGATCACCTTCCAGCTCCACGCATCCGCCTTCGCGTCGTAGGTGCCGCGCAGCCAGTGGCACTCGTTGCCGTGGCCGCGATCAATGTCCCCGGTGCAGGCGTAGAAGGCGTTCTCGGTCGGGCTGTAGGTCACGTTGTGGATGTGGCGCGCGATGACCCTGTTCGTGGCGTCGCCGAGCATCGGCGCATCGGGCGCGGCGCCCTTTTGCTGGAACTTCGGATTCTGCCCGAACGAATACGCGAGCTTCACGGTCGCGCCGCTGTCGGTGGAGTAGAAGATGTTCACCGGCACCGCGCCGCCGATCACGTTGCAGTAGTTCCCCCACACGAGCATTTCCCTGCCTTCCACCTCGAAGCAGTGCTCGCCGTCGAGCGAGTGAAAATACCAGCCGGGCAGCGCGGGATCGAGCGGCGTGTGCGGGAGGTAGTCGCTGCCGTCGGCGCGCTTCACGAGGATCTCGCGGTGCGTCCTGAGATTGTCCGTGCTCAGGAAGAGCCGCGTGCTCGTGGCGAAGAGGACGTTCCCGTTTTTCAAAATCACGCTGAATGTGATCGCGTCCGCATCGGGAAATTCCGCGCGGTGCGCCCACGTCTTCGCATTGTCCTCGGAGAGAAAAATCTTCCCGCCGCCGAAGCCGAACGCCTTGTGGTCGCGCTGAGAATCAATGTAGGGCCCCTCGGGCGCGCCGCGGTAGAAGAAGTGCTCGGTCTCGCCCACGATGCCCGGCTCGGCGTGCAGCGTGAAGGCGTCCGCCAGCACGAGACCGCCGAGGGTGGTCCCGAGAAAATTGCGACGGGTGATGGGTGATGCGGTGTGGTTCATGGGTGCGGGGATGGTTACGCGGGAGCGGCTTGGAGGCGCGTGAGCAGGAGCAGGAAGGCGGGCTTCATTTTGTTCAGCGTGATGGCCAAGGCGGATCGGATGCCGCGGCTTGAATACAGGCCGCGTGAACTTTCGGGTTCACTTGCCGGTTCCCGCTGTATGGACACCGCTCATCGGGTGCTTCGTCACCGCATCCCATGCGATTTCCTGGAGCAGGCGGTTCAGCTTGTCGTCCCACGCGGGGTTCTTCGCGAGAGCCGCGGGCAGCGGCAGGCCCACGGGGCTGCGTTTGTAGATCACCGCAAAGTGGCAATACGCGGCGAGCACCTCCACGGGCGCGGTCGGGTGGCCCCAGTTGTCGCGGAAGAGTTCCGTCTGCTGTTTGATGCCCGGCACTTCACCGGCGATGATTTTCTCGCGCAGCGCCACCACGGCCCGGCCCACGGGCACGGTGACGAGCACGTCCTTGCCGAGCTTCTGGTTGATGCCGCGCACATGCTCGTCAATGTCGTGGTCGTATTGGTCCTGCGCCTTGCGCAACGCGGGAATGGTCGTCGCGTTGTGGTCCACCTTCTTGCGCGTATCGAGCGGATAGACCGGGTTGTATTCGTCGTTCGGCAGCCAGTATTCCTGCACGGTGATGCGGATGTCCCTGTTGTGCTCGAAGGCCAGCGTCGCGAATTTTTCAGTGCCCTCCTCGGGCAGCCAGATCGGCGCAAGGGTGAGCACGTCCACCTTCCCCTCGGTGAGCAGTTTCTTCGCGGTATTTTTTTCATCCGCGACATTCCAGTGCTGGATGATGCGCGAGCCGCCGATGGACGACACGCCTGCGATCTGATGGCCCTTGATTCCCGCGGCCTCCGCCATCGCCGCGATCATCGGCGCGACCCAGACGTGGAAGCTGTGCCCGCAGGTGAGGACACGCAGCCCCGCGGGAAACGCCGCCGGATTTTTCTCCGCGGCAAAAATGCGTGGAGCGGAAAGGCCGGTCGTGAGCGCGACGAACGCAGCGGCGGCGGAGAAAAAATGGCGGCGTGAAATGACGGTGTTGGATTTTGGGCTCATGGGTGGGTGTGGATGTGAATGAGCAAATCGAGCTGGCCTCGGCGGCCTTAGCCCCTGCGAACGCGCACCGTCACGGTTCGCACCTGAGCCCGCGCTATTTTTTCACGCCCTTCATGAACTCGTCGCGCGAGATGAAGCCGTCCTTGTCCGTGTCGAACTTCTCGAACCGCGCCTTCGCACCGTCCTTGTCGGACGCGGTCGCGATGAACTCCTCGAGGCTCAGTTTCCCGTCGTGATTGAGATCGCGCTGGGTGAATCGCGCGACGCGCGGATCGGCATCCGCCGCCGGAGCAGCGGCATTCGCGCCCTTTTTCTTCGCGGGCATCGCGAGTTTGTTTGCGTCGGCGTCCTCGCCTTTCTCGCCGCCGAATTTTTGCGACTGCTTCACGAAATATTCCTCGCGCGGGCCTTCGTGGCTTTTCAAAAGCGCGGCGAGTTTCACCTTCGCAACACGTGCCTCGTGATCGAGCGCGGGATCGGCGAGCGGGGATTTTTCGAGGTCGTCCTTGGCGACGTTGTAGAATTTCCCGTCGGCATGGAGCTTGTAGTTCTGGTCGTGCGCGAACTCGAACTTCGCGGCCGGGCCGCCATCGGGGTTATACCAAGTGTAGCGCCCGTCGCGGGGATTCCCTTTCTCACCACGGAGCTGCGGGAGGAAACTGCGGCCGTCAATCTTCAGCTCGGCGGGCACCTTCACGCCCGCAGCCTCGCAGATCGTCGGCAGGAAATCCGTCACATCAATCATGTCGCTGCACACTTTCCCGCTCGCGAAATGTCCGGGCCAGTTGCCGATGCCGGGGACGTGCGTGCCCCACGTCGTGGACGTGCCTTTTCCACCGACGACATCGCGACCTTGGAAACGCGACGGCGTGCCGCGGCCCGTGCCGTTGTCGCCGAGGATGAGCACCAGCGTGTTGTCGCGCAGGTTCAGATCTTCGAGTTTCGCGATGAGCTTGCTGATGAGCTTGTCCGTGTAGGCGACCATGTCGGGGAAATGACCCAGCTTCGTCGTGCCGTCGCCGGCGGATTTCGACTGGAGATAGTCCGGGCCGTCCGGCGTCGCGTCGTAGGGCGCGTGCGTGAGCATCATCGGGTAGTAGAGGAAAAACGGCGCGTCCTTTTTCCGCTGGATGAAGTCGAGCGCGTAGTCGCTCACGATGTCGGGGCCGTATTCGTTCTTCGAGTAGTCGTGCTGCTTGCCGTTGATTTCGAGGCCGGGATTCTTGTAGCGGCCCGGCCTGCGGTTGAGCTGCCAAAGCGCATACTCGTCGAAGCCAAAATGCCCCGGCCCCTCGTATTCACCCTTGAGCTGCCACTTGCCCGTGATGCACGTCGCGTAGCCCGCGTCGCGGAAAAAATTCCCGAACGTCTTCTGCGAAAAATCGAGGTGGCCGAAGTGCGTGTAGTTCCGCTTGTTGATGATGCCCGTCATCAGCGCCGCGCGCGTCGGCGTGCAGAGCGGCTGCACATGCACCTGCTCGAAGCGCACGCCCGTCGCCGCGAGCCTGTCCATCACGGGCGTCTTGTAGCTCTCGCCGCCATTCGCGGTGACGCACTCGTAGCCGAAGTCATCAATGAGGATGAGCACGACGTTCGGCTTTTTGTCCGCAGCATGGAGTGCGGCGTACGACGCAAACAGCAGAACAGTGATGAACCGGAGGAGGGTTTTCATATTTTGGGCGGTGGCTGGCGGATGCGAAAATAACAGCGCAACCGCGTCACTTTGCCTTCTGTTTTCCGTTCTGCCTGCGTTTGCTCGGCTTGATCTCAAGCCGCATCACCACCTGTGAGCGGCAATTGAACAGTGCGGCGGGTGTCGGAACGAAGTGCGGCACCTGAGGGCGAATGAAGGCGATGCGCGGTGCGGGCGGTGTGGCTTACCGGCGTTTGAGGCGTTTCTTGGCGTCCTTGAGCCGATAGCTGTCGCCGTTGGCTTCGAGGCAAGGCTATATTCCGGCCACGGAATTCCGTTCACTGGATAACTCATGGAGAGTCCGCCATCCGATCACCAGGGTACCGGCTGGTAGTCCTTCAGGAATTTTCCCCACACATGCTCGCCCGTGTTAAAGCCCGCGATGATCGGATCCACGATCCGCGCTGCGCCGTCCACGATGTCGAGCGGGGGGTGGAAGCGGTGCTCCTCCACTTTTCGCGCGGCGATGTGCGCGGGGTCCTCGTCGGTGACCCAGCCGGTGTCCACGCTGTTCATGTGGATGCCGTCGGCGAAGTAGTCGGCGGCGGAGGTGCGCGTCATCATGTTGAGCGCGGCCTTGGCCATGTTCGTGTGCGGGTGGCGCGTGGTCTTGAAGCTGCGGTAGAACTGCCCCTCGACGGCGGAGACGTTCACGATGTGCTTGTCGCGCCCGGGGGTGCGGAGCATGAGCGGCTTCAGGCGTGCATTCAGGATGAAGGGGGCGATGGCATTCACGAGCTGCACCTCCAGCAGCTCGACGGCGGGCACCTCGGCGAGCAGGAGCCTCCACGAGTTGCGCTCGCGTAAGTCCACCTGCTGCAAGTCCTGGTCGAGCCGGCCCTCGGGGAAGAGGTCGCGCTGCGCGGCGAATTCGTCCGGGAGCATCGGCACCTGCGAGAGCGCGGCGGCGTGCGTAAGGCCGGCGACTTCGGAGATGCGCTGCCCGGCGAGCGCGCGGTCGCCCTCGTGGAGCCGCCCGCCCTCGGGCAACATATAGTAGCCGCGCAGGCCCTCGTAGGCGCCGAGCAGGCGGCGCGCTTTCTCGGGCATTGCGTCGAGCGCGGCGGCCTCGTCCTTCATCATGTGCTCGTAGAAATCCGGCGGGCGGCGGACGGTCTGGCAGGCGTTGTTGATGATGAAGTCGAGCCGCTGTCGCGTCGCGAGCAGGTGCCGGCAGAACGCCTCGACGCTCGGCGTGTGCCTCAGATCGAGGCCGAAGATCTCCAGCCGGTCCGCCCATTGATCAAAGTCCGGCTCCCTCGCATAGCGCGCCGCCGAGTCGCGCGGGAAGCGGGTGCTCACGATGAGATGCGCCCCGGCGCGCAGGAGCTTGATGCCCGCCTGGTAGCCGATCTTCACGCGCCCGCCGGTGAGCAGCGCGACGCGCCCGCGCAGGTCGGCGGTCTCGGTGCGCTTGCGGAAATTCAGCTCCGCGCACGCGGGGCAGAGCTGGTCGTAGAAGTGGTGGATGGCCGAGTAGTCGCGCTTGCAGATGTAGCAGTTCTGCGGGTCCGCGACCTCGCGGAACTCCGGGTCGTCCGTCACTTCCTGCTGCTGGAAGTCGAGCGGGGGAAAGGCCGCGGGAGTGGTGAACACTTTTTCCTTCCGCAGCTTGCGGATGCCGGTCTCGGCGAGTTGCCCCTGGTCGCGCTGCATCTGTTCGGTCTTGCGCTGTCGCGACTTCGCCTTCACGAGCCGGCGGCGCTCGCGGAGATCCGGGCAGAAGACTTCGCCCGCCGCCTGCACGAGCCGCGTGCGTTCCTCCTCGGGCAGCGCCGCGAGCAGGGCGCGATCCTTTGCCACGCGTTCGAGCAGGTCGGCGGCGGCCCTCAGTGCATTCGCGTCCGGGGCGCTGTTCGTGTTTGGTGTTTCAGGCATGCTCGAAAGGGCGGGGAACTTACAGACGCGGCCACGGCGCGCGAGAGAAGATCGTGATTCCAAACCGGCGTCGCGCGAGAAAGCTGTCAATCTGCCGCGCGATCGAAATCCTCCCGCGCAGACACACGCCCATGCCCGCCTTCACACCGCCTCCCGGCTACTCGCGCATCAAGGCGGTGAAGAGTTTTGCGGAGTTGGTTTCGACGCCGTTTGGCGGCGGCGTGAATGCGCTGTGCTGGGAGCGCACGCTGGCCGGCGACTTCGGCGAGATCGTCGAGCGGCTCGGCAGCGATGAGGGAATGGCCACGCTCGACGAGGCTCGGCTCGGTGAACTCGGACTGAGCGCAGCCGGGCGCGCGGCGGCGGATGCAATGATCAATGACCTGCGGCGGCTCTCCGATCTCGGACTCGCACCGGTCCTCGATTGCATCCGCAGCTATCCGCGCGACGACGACTCTGGACCGGTGCGCACAGATGTCTATTCGTGGCACGCCGACAGTGCGCCGGTGGAGGCCGACACTTGGCTGTGCACGTATTTCGGCGCGACGAGCGAGGCACTGCGCAATGACGAGGCGCTTCGCCGCGCGGACATCGCCGACACGCGCGCGGAACTGCTGCGGATTTTCGGCGGCGAGGACGACGAGGCCTTCGCGGAATTCCTGCGCGAGCACTGCTACGATCTCCACTATGCCGCAGCGCCGCACGCGCGGCCGATTCCGTTCGGCATCGGCAATCTCTGGCGCATCGCGACCGAATGGCCCGGAAGCCCCGTGCCTCCGTGCATCCACCGTGCGCCGGAGACGCTGCCGGGCGATCCGCCGCGGCTGTTGTTGATCAGTTGAGAATTGCCGTGCGGCATTTCGTGATTTTCCTCCGCCCGAGTCTCTGCCCATCCTCCGCATCGTGCGCGGGAATTTGAAATCCCACGCGCACACATTCCCTCATCTCCCCATGAAAAAACTCCTCGTCTCCATCGCCACCGTCGCGGCCTTCGTCGCACCAATCCATTGCGCCGACACGCCCGTATTCGTGGATCTTTTCAATGGCAAGGATCTCACCGGCTGGGTGGACGTGAACACGAGCAAGGATACGTGGAAGGTGCGCGACGGGCTCCTCATTTGCAGCGGCCATCCCATCGGCGTAATGCGTTCGGAAAAGCAATACGAGAATTTCATCCTCCACATCGAGTGGAAACACATGGAGGCCGGCGGGAATTCCGGCGTGTTCGTGTGGAGCGAGGGCACGGTGCCGCCCGGAAAAAATCTGCCGAAGGGCATGGAGGTGCAGATGCTGGAACTCGACTGGATCAACCTGCATCCCGGCAAGGACGGCAAACCGAACCACCCCGGCTACGTCTCCGGCGAGCTCTTCGGCGCGAACGGCGTGAAGGCCACGCCCGACAATCCGCGCGGCGAGCGCAGCATGGCCTTCGAGATGCGCTGCAAGGGCAAGGGCGAGTGGAACACCTACGACGTGGTGTGCGTGGACGGGACGATCAAGCACTGCATCAACGGCAAGTTCGTGAACGGCCTGCGCAATTCATCGGTGAAAAAAGGCTACCTGTGCCTGGAGTCTGAGGGCGCGGAGATTCACTTCCGCAACATCCGCATCCTGGAACTCCCGCCGGGCATCACGACGCCGGAGCAGGCCGCGCCCGTGGTGGAAAAGTGAGAGGCGGAAGAATCCGTGATCTCCGCTTGGCATCGCGGCGGGAATGCAGTTCACATTCGGGCTCCCATGAACCTCCGCCTCCTCTCCGCCGTCGCCGCCGCACTCGCGCTGCCGCAAATTTCCATCGCCCAAAAGACGAACACGCTTCCGAACAGCAAGCTCGCTCCGGGCGAGAGGAAGCCGCAGCAGAAAATCAAATGGGACGACATGGATCTCGGGCCGTTTTTCAGCGGCTGCTACAAGGTCGGCGACAGCACTTCGTTCAAGGGCATCGCGGTCGCCGTCGGCACGAAGGACGCGCCGGCGACGATGCTGTTTGACTCGGAGCTGCTGCGTTTTCATGCGGCGTGGGAAGGCGGGCTCGCGCGGTTTCCGCGTGCGCGCGGCGGGCTCGAAGGGCAGATCGCGGCGGATGGCGACGTGAAAGTTTCCGCGGGCTGGCGGACGGGCTGGGGCACTGCAATCAAGGACGATCCGCGCGAGAAACATCAGGGCAATCTGCCCGGCACGAAGTGGCACGGCATCTACGTGCATGGCGACGCGACGGTGCTCAGCTATTCGGTCGGCAAGCAGGCAATCCTCGAAGTCCCCGGCAGCGAGGTGCATGACGGCGTACGCATTTTCACCCGCACGATCACCGTCGGCGCGGGCAGCGAAGCGCGCAGGCTGCTCGTCGCAGATGCACCCGGCGCTGCGCACTCCGCATCGAAGGGAATCGTGGCGACGGAAAAAGGCGGCACCGTCACCGCCGCCGCGCTGCGTGGCGCGCAGGGCGTGAGCATCGTGAGCGATGCGAATGGCTGCTTCGTCGTTGATCTCCCGGTGCTCACGGCGGAGACGACTTTCCAGATCGCATTCGGCAGCGCGCCGATTGCAGACGCGGGAAAACTGACCTCCGCATTGCAGTCGAAGCCGCAGCTTGTCCTGCCCGCCACGTACACAAAGCCCGGCCCGGCGCGCTGGGGCGCGGCGCTCGATGTTCCCGGCAAGCCCGGCGACAGCTCGCTGCCCTACACGGTGGACGACATCACGCTGCCGGACGAAAATCCCTTCAAGAGCTGGCTGCGCCCCGGAGGCCACGACTTCCTGCCGGACGGCACCGCGGTGGTCGCAAACATCAGCGGCGACGTGTGGCTCGTCTCCGGCCTCGACGAAAAACTCGAGCATGTGAAGTGGAAGCGTTTTGCGACCGGCCTTTTCCAGCCGCTCGGCTGCAAAGTCGTGGACGGAAAAATCTACGTGCTCGGTCGCGACCGCATCACGCTGCTGCACGATCTGAACGGCGACGGCGAGGCGGACTTTTACGAGAGCTTCAACAGTGACAGCGTGGTGACGGAGAATTACCACGAGTTCGCGCTGGATCTCGATACGGACAGCGCGGGCAATTTTTACTACGCGAAGGGCTCGCCGTGGACGCCGACGAACCAGAGCCCGCACCAGGGTACGATGCTCAAAGTGAGCAAGGACGGCTCGAAACTCGAAGTCTTCGCGACCGGTCTCCGCGCGCCGAACGGCCTCGGCATCGGCCCTGGCGACGTGCTCACATGCAGCGACAATCAGGGCCATTGGATGCCGACGAACCGCGTGAACATCGTGAAGCAGGGCGGCTTCTACGGCATGACGCCCGCCGCGCATCGCGAGCTGCTTTTCAAACGCGCCGATGGCACGACTTTCACCGCGAATCCGTCGCTGCAATCTGCGCGCGATGAATTCAAGACCGAGTTCTGGGGCAAGAGCGACACGCCGATTCCGGCAAACGGCTACGACCTTCCGCTGCTCTGGATGCCGATGGACATTGACAATTCCTCCGGCGGCGAAGTCTGGGCGCCGCAGGGCGCGAAGTGGGGCCCGTGGGGCGGTCGCATGTTGCAGACGACGTACGGAAAGTGCGCGCTCTTCGGTGTGACGATGGAGACGGTGGACGGCGTGGCGCAGGGCGGCGTCGTGCGCTTCCCGCTCACGTTCAAGAGCGGCATCATGCGCGAGCGGTTCAGCCCGAAGGACGGCCAGCTCTACCTCAGCGGACTGAACGTGTGGCAGAGCAGCGCGGCGAAGGACGGCTGCTTCCAGCGCGTGCGTTACACCGGCAAACCCGTGACGATGCCGATCGGCTATGCGACGAAGGCAGACGGCGTGGAGATCGAATTCACCGCGCCGCTCGACGCCGCAAGCGCGGGCGACACCGCAAACTGGAGCGCGCAGCAGTGGAACTACGCGTGGACCGGCATTTACGGCTCGCCCGATGTCTCCGCGAAGGATCCGAAGAAGAAGGGCAAGGACACCGTCGAGGTGAAAAAAGCCACCGTGAGCGCGGACAAAAAGCACGTCTTCCTCGAGCTCTCCGATCGCGTCCCGGCGATGACGCTGCGCATCAAGTGCAACGTGAAATCCGCCGACGGCGCTGAGGTGAACTACCAGCTCGACAACACGATCAACCGCATACCCGGTCAGAAGACGGTCGCGCGGTGATGCCGAGTCGCGGACGGCGGATCACGCCGCGATGAACTTCGCACAAAACGCGCCGTCCACTCCGTCCACCCACGGGCGGATGTGGCGCGTGGTGTGCAGGCGCAGGCCGGAGATCGTGCGCGCGGCTTCGTCGGCGACGTGTTCGTTTTCCTCGGGCTCGAGCGAGCATGTCGAATAGACGAGCGTGCCGCCGCTTTTCAAAAGCCCGGCGCAGCGGCGCAGGAGCGCGAGCTGTTGCGCGGGCATGCGCAGAAAATCCTCCTCGCTCAATCGCCAGCGCACGTCCACGCGGCGGCGGATGACGCCGGTGTTGCTGCACGGCGCGTCCACGAGGATGCGGTCGAAGCTGCGCGGTGCGAGTTCGTCGGATTCCTTCATCGTGTCGAGCGTGAGCGTGCGGACGTTGCGCGTGCCGAGGCGCTCACAATTTTCGCGCAGGCGCGCGACGCGGCTTTCCCAGAGGTCGGTGGCGATGATGCGGCCTTCGTTGCGCATGAGCGCGGCGAGCGCGGTCGTCTTGCCGCCGGGCGCGGCACAGGCGTCGAGGACGAGTTCGCCGGGCTGCGGGTCGAGCATGTCGCAGGCGGCGAGCGTGCTCGGATCCTGCACGTAGCAGAGGCCGCGTTCGAGCCAGTCGATCGGGATGCGCGGGGCGCTGAGTGCAAGCGGGTGAAAGGAATGCGGCTCGGCACCGGGCAGCGCGGCGAGAAGTTCATCGCGCGTGGTGCGCAGCGTGTTTGCGCGGAGCAGGACGGGCGCGGGAGTGTTGTTCCATTCGGCCAGCGCAAGCACGGCGTCGGCACCGAAATTGGCCGCCCATTTTTCCAGCAAAAAATCCGGGTGGCTCGTGCGAATCGCGAGCGGTGCGGCGGCGAGTGCGGCATCTAGCGCGGTGCGCTCGCGGTCGGCGCGGCGGAGGATGGCGTTCACGAGTCCGCCGGCGCGGCGCGAGAGCGAGACGGTTTCCTTCACGATGGCAAAGGCGGGCATGCGCGTGTGAAAAAGCTGGTACAGGCCGAGGCGCAGGACGGCGCGCGTGTCGTCGTCCACCTCGCCGTCGCGCAGTCGGGCGATGAGGAAATCGAGTTCGCTCAGGCGACGGAGGACGCCGTAGAAAAGTTCGGTGACGAGTGCGCGGTCGCGATCGTCGAGCTTCGAGGCGGCAAGCTTTTCGTGCAGCAGATCATCGGCGTGAGGACGCTTGCGCTCCCAGTCGGCGAGCAGGCGGTGTGCGGTGGAGCGGGCGTTGGCTGCCACGGGGATTTTTCCGCGGATTAGCGGTGAACCTTTTTCTGAAGCCCGGCGACCATCGCACGGACGTGCGGGTACTTCTGCCGCGGGATGAGCACCGCGAGGCTGGTCGCGTAGCTTCCGAGCTGCAAAATCTCGATCTCCACGTAGCGCACGCCCCAGCGGTTCATCTCGTCGCGCGTGGCCTTGTAGATGTCAATCGTGTAGCGTCCCACGAGCGCGCTGCCGTAGTCCTCGACGATGTATTCATCGCCCGTGGCCAAGATTCGGAAACGCGTGCCCGCCGGGAGCCAGCTCCAGTCCGCCGCTGCGCTGTGCGTGGGCCGGAGGTAACCGCCGACCGCCGTCGCGCGACCGCCGGGTTCGCTGTGATGGTAGGCCGTCGTGCGGACATACATCCGGCGAGTGGCCGTAGTGCTGATCGGCCGCTCGGGCCGGACCGCCAGAGTCTGCGACTGATCAGGCCGCGTGCCGGTCTTCATGCCGGTGCCGGCTCCTGTGCAGGCCGTGAGCGCGGAAGCGGCGGCGAGGAGGATCGTGCGGAATATGGCCGGGAATTTCATCAAGGAATCCGCTCATTTACCGAAAGCGGAAGCGCGTGGGAACAGAAAAGGGCTGATCCCCTTTCGATCACCGCAGGAAGCGCCCGAGGTTTTCCTCCTCCCATTCCCGCGATCGGCGGTAATGCCGGAAGCGCCGCTCCCTTTTTAGAAATCCCTCGTGATGGATGATCCGCCGGCCCGTGCTGTCGTAGCGGTCGGGCACCACGGCGTGGAGCATTTCGTGGAAGACGACGTATTCGACATACCAAGGCGGCACGAACTGTCGGTCCAGCAGAGGATGGATGCGGATCACCCGGTCCTCCTCCTGGATGCTTCCGAAGACGATGGTGATCTTCGGCCTCTCACGGCGGCGGCGGCCCCAGCCGATCGTGTAATCGCGGAGACGGTTGCGAAAATAGCGCGCATTGATCCTGTCGAAAATTGCGCGGAGGTCGAACCAGCGACCATCCGAGGCGAACTCGAACTGGCGCTGAAACGGCGCGCGAACCGCCGCCAGATAGCGCTTCCGCGTGCGGATGGCTGGCTTGGGCGTCCGTCGGCGGACTGGAGGCTTTCGGGCTGGCTGTCGCTTGCTCATTGCGTCCATTGGACACGCAAACCACGGGCGCGTTCACCCCCTTGCGCAAGCGACTACGTTCCGGACGGAATTGATTTTTCCCGTTCGCCCAAAAGCTGCTCCAAATGTGCCACGCGGGCGCGAAGTTTATGCAGGCTATGGATCTGCGCGACCTGCTCCTTCCACTCGCGTGCCGGCACCGCGGGGCTGCCCATGTAGGTCTGTTTCGCCGCGAGCACCTTGCTTACGCCGGACTGCGCGCCGACGATCACGCCGTCACCGATTTCCACATGCCCGACAGTCCCGACCTGTCCCGCGAGGGTGACGTAATCGCCGAGTTTCGTACTCCCGGAGACGCCGACGAACGCGCAAAGGATGCAGTGTTTTCCGATGACGACGTTGTGGCCGATCTGCACGAGGTTATCAATTTTCGTCCCCTCGCCAATCCACGTCCGCCCGAAGCGCGCACGGTCCACGGTGCTGTTCGCGCCGATCTCCACGTCGTCGTCCACCTGCACGATTCCGATCTGCGGGATTTTCACATGGCGTCCGTTTTGCAGTTCAAAGCCGAAGCCGTCGCCGCCGAGGACAACGCCGCTGTGCAGGATGACGCGGCTGCCGATCTTGCAGCGGAAGCCGATCGTCACGCGCGGATGGATGAGGCAGCCGGCGCCAATCTGCGACTCGTGCCCGACGTAGCTGTGCGCGCCGATGACCGTTCCGTCGCCGATGGACACGCCTGCCTCGATGACCGCGTGCGGCTGGATGCTCGCGCCCGCGCCGAGTTTCACGTCCGGCGCGACGACCGCGGTCGGATGCACGCCCGGC
Source organism: uncultured Spartobacteria bacterium (assembly GCA_903882875.1). Lineage (GTDB taxonomy): Bacteria > Verrucomicrobiota > Verrucomicrobiia > Chthoniobacterales > Chthoniobacteraceae > SXWH01. Next base: position 67,840 of record CAIRYQ010000032.1, read on the forward strand.
GCGAAAAACACGGGCGGAGGCGCGAACTTTTCGACGACCTTGGAAAATGCGAGCGTCGGATTTTCACAGCGGATGCACATCGCGGGCACCTCCCCGGCGAACGCGAGCGGCACGAGCGCCGCGGTGGCCCTCGATGTGCGGAGTTTCGGGAGGTACTTCGGGTTTCCGAAAAAAGTGACCTCGCCTGGCAGCGCCTCGGCGAGTGCTGCGGCGCCCGAGATTTTCGCCGAACCGTCGGCCCCGGAAGCAAGCTGGCCGCCAACGAGGGCGGCCAGCTCTGAAACGGTCATCTCCACGACGGAGTTACTTCTTGGGCTTCGGATCCGCGGGCTTCTCGGGTTCGGCGGAGGATTTCGGACGTGTCGCGTTGAGCTTCTCGACGATCTCCTTTGTGAAATCGTAGCTGGCCTTTGCGGAAATCACGACCGGCACATTGTTGATGCTGTTGCCCGAGGAGTCGAAGACGAGGTCGTAGTTTTCCGAGTCCGTCTTCTCCTTCACGACTTTGAGGATTTCCTCGACGATGCCGTTGCGGATGCGGAGCGTCTGGTCGGCGAGCTGCTTCTCCTTCTCGGCCTGGTACTGCTGGAGTTCGCGCATCATCGTCTGCCATTCGCCGATCTTGTCGTCGCGCTCCTTCGCCTTTTTCTGCGCGGTCGCCTGTGCGAGTTCGGGCTTCTTCATTTCGTCGTTGAGCTTCTCGATTGCGTCCTGGAGTTCCTTGCGCTTCTCCATGCGCTCGTCGAGGTCGCGCTTCAGGGTGCCGCGCGTCTCGCTCATCTTGGTTTCGGCCTCCTTGGTGCGCCAGTAGGACTCGAAGATTTTCTTCATGTCCACCGTGCCGATTTTCAATTCGGCGCAGGCGGTGCCCGCAAAGGCGAGCGAGAGGATGAAGGACAGGAGTGGGATGATCAGGTGTTTTTTCATGTGCAAAGCTGAGTTAAGACCCGTGAGGGGTGGAAACGCTCAATATTTATAACCGATGTTGAACTGGAATTTGCCACTCGAGTTGTTGAACCGGTCGTTCTGCAAGGGGATGCCGTAATCAATGCGGATGGGGCCGATGGACGGGATTTCCAGCAGGAGGCCGATGCCGTAGTTGCTGTTCAGCCCGCCGGAGCCGTTCGGATCCTTCTTGGGAGCGAACTGGAAGGCACCGCTGTTCACAAAACCGATGTCATAGAAAAATGCCGCGCGCACTTTCTCGATGATCGGCACGGTGTATTCGGTGGTGAACCGTGCGAGCGTGCGTCCGCCGAGCGGTTCGCTGGTGTCGTCCTTCGGGCCGACATCGCGGTAGCGGAAACCGCGCAGGTTGTTCGCGCCGCCGAGGTAGAGGCGGTCGAAAATCGGCACATGGCTGCCTCCGGACCAGTTGTCCACTCCGGCGACCTCGCCCTCGAACGACAAAATCGTTTTGCCCGGCAGCGAGATGTATTTTGAGGCGCTGAGGTCGAAGCCGTAGATGCTCTCGTTGCCGCCAAGGAAGCCGCCGGCGACGTACACCTGCGCATCCGCACGCCAGCCCTTCGAGGGAAGGTAAACGCGGTCGCGCGAATCGTACGTGATCGAGGCGCTGACCTGGCTCTTCAGCCATTGCTGGTTTTCCGCGAGGATCTGCGGCGAGGCAAATGCGGAGAAATTGTGGAGCTGGATGTCCTCAAGGCGGTATTCGAGGCGGAGCGCCGAGAAGTCATTGATCGGACGGCGCATGAAGATGTCGCCTCCGTAGCGCCGCTCGTTGTACACGGTGCTCGTGTAGCTCGCATCGCGGTAGTAAAGCTCCTCGCCGAGCGAGAGCTTGCGATCCAAAAAGTACGGCTCCGTGAGGCTGATGACGAGGTCCTTTCGCTGCGTGCCGTACTGGATGCGGATGCGGAATTTCTGCCCGCCGCCGGTCAGCGCATTCTTCTTCCGCTGGCCGTCGGCCGTCCTGCCCGGCCAGTTGAAAATGTCGAAGTTTCCTTGCGACAGCTCGATGAAGCCGAGAAGGCTGTCCACCGAACTGAAGCCCGCGCCGAAATTGAACGAGCCGGTCTGCTTCTCCGCCACGTCCACATTCAGATCGCGCCGGCCGGGGACGGAGATGAGCGGCTCGGAAGGCCGCACCTCGGTGCGGGAGAAATATTGCAGGTTGTCGAGGCGCGCCTTGCTCGCGTCCATGCGGACGGTGTTGAAAAGATCGCCGGGCGCGAGCGCGAGTTCGCGGCGGATCACCTTGTCCTTGGTCTTCGTGTTGCCGGCGATGTTCACCTTGTCCACGTAGTACACGACGCCTTCGTCAATCTGGAAGCTCACGTCCATCTGGCCGGTACCGGCCGGCACCGGCGACGGGATGACTGCGAGTTCAATGTAACCCTTCGCACCGTACATGTCGCGCATGGTCTTGACGTCCGCGGCGAGCGCCTGCGGCGAATAAATCGCGCCGGGCTTGAGTTTCAGCCGCTGAGTGATCTCGTCCGCGGCAAACACCCGTGCGCCTGAGAGCGACACCCTGCCGACGTGCGACTGCGGGCCTTCGGTGATTTGGAAAGTGACGTCCGCCTTCGATCCGCTGCGCGCCACGCTGGGCCGCCGCACGTCCACCTGAATGTAGCCCTTGCTCTGGTAGAGTTCGCGGATCGCACGCACGTCCTCGTCGAACAGATCGTTGTTCAGCTTGCCCGCCGTCGAGGAAAGGATGGTCATGATCCCCTTCGGCTTGGTCTTCACGACCTTCAGCAGTTCCGAACGCTTCACCGAGTTGTTCCCGACAAACACGACATGGCTGACGTTGCCCTTCGATCCCTCCATCACGCTGAACACCGCGCGCACCGAGCCCTGCTTACCGAAATTCTCAGTGCGGTAGCGCACGTCCACGTCGCCGTAGCCCTTGCCCTGATAGTATTCGATGATCTTCTGCCGGTCCGCCTCAAGCGCCGACTCGCTGATGGCATTCCCGACCTTCGACGAAATTTCCTTTTTCAGTTTCGCGGAGGTCACCTGCGTGTTGCCGTTGAATACGATCTCCGCGAGCGTGCTCTTCGTCGCCACAATCACGATCACCTTCACTCCATCCGCCTGCGGCTCGCCAAATATGCGGACGTTCGTGAGGTTTCCCGTCGCGTAAAGATTGCGCACGTCCTCCTCGGTCACGCGCGGATTGTACGGAAGCCCGACGCGCGTGCGCATGTTCGCGAGGACTTTTTCCTTCGACACCGTCTGCGTCCCGACGAACTGCACCTCGATGGACTTCACCAGAGGCATCGCCGGCGCTTCCTGCGCGCGTGCGGTCTGCGGGGCGAAAAGCGCCACCGGCGCGACCGGTAGAATCAACAGCGCGGCGATGCAGTGGGTGAGGATGCGTGACTTCATGTGATGGATGTGGAGCGCCGGCAGGATTCCCCCCGGCGCGAAGCGGCGTATTAGTCGGAGTGCGGGTGCCAACGTCAAGCGGGCTTTTGTCACGAAATCCGAACGGAGCACGGCTACTTCCGCCCGAGTTTGAACTCAAAGCTGTCCACCAGCGCGAGCCAGCTTGCCTCGATCACATTGTCGCTCGCGCCCACGGTGCCCCAGGTGTCCTCGCCGTCCGTGCTCGTGATGAGCACGCGCGTGCGCGCACCGGTGCCGGCCTGGCCGTTGATGATCCGCACCTTGTAGTCCTCGAGCTGGATGCCCGCGATCTTCGGGAAAAATGGCGCGAGCGCCTTGCGCAGCGCGGCGTCCAGCGCGTTCACCGGGCCGTCGCCCTCGGCGACCACGTATGCGTCCTCATTTTTCACGCGCAGCTTCACCGTCGCCTCGCACTTGTCCCACGAGCCGTCCGCCGTGCGGCGGAACGACACATGGTACTCGCGCAATTCAAAGAGCGGCTTGTGCTTTCCGAGAGCCTTGCGGATGAGCAGCTCGAAGCTCCCCTCGGCGGCCTCGAATTCGTAGCCTTCATTTTCCAGCCGCTTCACGCTCGCGAGGATCTCCTTCACCTCCGGCGCGCCCTTTTCAAAAGTGAAGCCCAGCGCCTCGGCACGCATCAGCACATTGCTCTGGCCGCTGAGCTCGCTCACGACGATCGTGCGATGGCTGCCGACCAGCGCGGGATCCACATGCTCGTAAGTGCGCGTCAATTTTTGCACCGCGTTCACATGCGTGCCGCCCTTGTGCGTGAACGCCGCGCCACCGACGTACGGCGCACGGATGTTCGGTACGACGTTCGCGAGTTCCGCGACGAAGTGCGAGAGGTCGCGCAAATTCTCCAGCTTCGGCACGACCTCGCGGCCCATCTTGAGCTGCAGCGTCGGGATCACGCTCACGAGATCGCAGTTCCCCACGCGCTCGCCGTAGCCGTTGATCGTCCCCTGCACCTGCACCGCTCCGGCGCGCACCGCCGCGAGCGCATTTGCCACGCCCACGCCCGAGTCATTGTGCGTGTGGATGCCCACCGGCTTGCCGAGCCGCGCGATCACGCGCGCCGTCATGTCCGCGACCTCGTCCGGCAGCGAACCGCCGTTCGTGTCGCACAGCACGATGAGATCCGCGCCGCCGTCCACCGCCGCTTCAAGCGTCAGCAGCGCGTGCTCCCAGTCGTCCTTCGCTCCGTCGAAAAAATGCTCCGCGTCGTAGATCACCTCGCGGTCGCGCTTTTTCAAGAACGCCACCGTGTCGCGGATCATGCGCCGGTTCTCATCCGCCGAAACACGCAGCACATGCTCGACGTGCAGCGCCCAGCTCTTGCCGAAAATCGTCACTGCCGGCGTTTCCGCATCGAGCAGCGTCTTTACCTGCGCGTCCTTCGCCACGGGCGTGTTTTTTGCGCGCGTCATCCCGAACGCCGTGATCTTCGCTTGCTTCCACTTTTGCTTCGCCGCCTCGCGGAAAAACTCGATGTCCTTCGGGTTGCTCCCCGGCCAGCCGCCCTCGATGTAATCAATTCCAAACGCATCCAGCTTTTCAGCCACGCGGATCTTGTCCACGACCGAGAACGAAATCCCCGTGCCCTGCGTGCCATCGCGGAGCGTCGTGTCGTAGAGCGTGAAGCCTTTGGTTTTCATAAAAAGGGCGCGCACGCTAAGTCACATGCCCGTGCGCGTCAACCGCACGCCCGGATGGGCAGTGTCCTGTCGTGAAACTTTTGCATTGAGCGCCGGGAGTTGAAGCGCCGTTGCACGCGCGTTTCAGATCACGAAAAGCGCTGCGCCACCACCGCGCCGCTGCGCGGAACCGAACGTCTCACATCAAACCCTCAATGAGTACCGGGGCCGACTACGGGCGGATGAAGTACCGCCCAGTCGTCGGATCCTCGACCACGGCACCGTGCGGGATGCCCGCGACATTGATCAGAGTGTGCGGAGGATACGGGCTCTCCACGACCCCGTGGTCCACCCGTCGCCCGTAGGGAAGCTGCCGGCCCTCGTAATATCCGCGATCGTCCGCATGGCCGATGATATGCCCGATGATCGCCCCGTTTGCCGCACCCAAGATCGCACCTGCGGCGATGTTCCGGCCTCTGCCGCCACCGAGCGCAGCGCCGAGTGCGGCACCCGCGCCAGCGCCCACGAGCGCGCCCGTGCCAGCGGGGGATTGGCAGGAAGTCAGCGCGAGAACCGGGGTCAGGACGAGGGACGTGAGGAAGATGCGTTTGGAATTCATAGGAGAGACACCCTGATTAGCCCGCCGTGCATTTTTTGCAAGGTTGAAAGGGCCGTCACGGACAAACTCGCGCATCGGAAAATACCTCGCCCCGCGGATCGTAGGGCAGGTTCTCGATGGTGAGTCGCGTCGCGGTGATCGCCGCTGTCTTCGCGACCTGCGCGGGGCTCGAGTGTTTGCCGGGTCGTCAGATGAGCATATTTTCCAAAGTCATCTTCGCACGTTTTTCGTCTCGAGAAGCACGGCCGCGAATGGCCGTTTGCAGCGGAACATTTTCGTCGTGGGCCGTGTCGTGTCGCGCAAGAGGATGGGTTTGTCTTCAGATCAAGATCCCCACGATCGTCGTCATCACATAGCACGCGAGCAGGCCGCTGAACATCGCGCGCAGGCCGAGCTTCGCGAGGTCGCCGCGGCGCTCCGGGCAAAGCGCGCCGATGCCGCCGATCTGGATCGCGATGCTCGCGAAATTCGCGAAGCCGCACAGCGCGTAGCTCGCAAGGATGATCGAGCGCGGGTGCAGCGCGCCGGGATGCGCCTGGATGTGGTTTGAGAGATCAATGTAGGCCACAAATTCATTCAGCACGACGCGCTCGCCGAGGATCTGGCCGATGAAGCCGCAGTCCTTCGCGGGCACGCCGAGCAGCCACGCGAAGGGCGCGTTCAGCCAGCCGAAGAATTGCTGGAGCGTCACCGGCTCGTGCATTCCGAGCGCGTGCTGCGGCCACGAGACGAGCGCATTCAGCAGCGCCACGACCGCGACGAATGCAAGCAGCATCCCGATGACGTTGATGGCGAGCATCACACCCTCGCTCGCGCCGGTGCAGAGCGCGTCAATCGAATTCACCGCCGTGCGCTTCACCGCGAAGTGATGGCGCTCGCCGGTCTCGCTCTTTTCCGTCTCGGGAAACATGACCTTCGCCATGAGCAACCCCGCGGGCGCGCCGAGCACGGATGCGGTGACGATGTGGCCCGCGCTCAACGCGGGCAGCCCCGCGTACACGACCATCACGCCGGTCGCGATCGTCGAGAAGCCGGTGACCATGAGCGCCATGATCTCGCTCTGCGTCATCTTCGGGAGGTAGGGCTTGATGAGCAGCGCTGCCTCCGTCTGGCCGAGGAAAATATTGCTCGCACCGGCGAGGCTTTCGCTGCCGCTGGTGCGCATCGTGCGCATCATCACCCACGCCATGCCGGCGACGATTTTCTGCAGCACGCCCCAGTGGTAGAGCAGTGCGGAGAGCGCGGAGATGAGGATGATCGTCGCGGCGATGAGGATGGCGAAGACGCCCGCGCCTTTGCCGAAAGTAGCGCCCAGCTTGGCGCTGTCGGCGAGCGGGCCGAAGACCATCTTCGCGCCTTCGAGGGCGTGGACATTGAGCTGGTCCACCGCGCCCTGCGCCTTTTCAAAAATGCCCGCGCCCATCCGCGTGTGCAGGATGAACAGCGCAAACGCGAACTGCAGCCCGAGCCCCCACAGCACCGTGCGCCACGGGAAGCGGCGCCGGTTGTTCGAGAGCAGCCATCCGAGCGCGATGAACGCGGCCAGCCCGAGAAGGGAAATCAGTTTTGGGAACATGCGCGCGGAGAATGTGCGGCGGCGCGGCGGTTACAATCCCTGACACGCCCAAGTGCTGCTTGCACGGCGGCTTCAATCCGCGCACCGTGCGCAATGCTCCAAGGTCCCGATATCGTCCTCGCCTGCCCGCATTGCCAGTCGCTTGCGCGCCTTTTCACCGTCGCGAATCCCGATCCCTCGGGCGCGGTCTCGTGGTCGGACGGCTACCAGGAAATGCCGCTGACTCCCGCGCAGCCGAACATTTCGCGCTGTCGGAATTGCGGGAAGCTCATGTGGGTCGCCGAGTGCGCGCCGGTGGGGATGATTGATGACAACCAGCCGTCGCCCGAGCACGAGGAGTGGAAGAAGCTGCCCTACGTCGAGCCCGTCGAGGAGAAGGACTACCTCGAAGCACTGAAGGAAGGCATGGCCGTGGAACCCGAACGCGAAACCGAACTGCGCGTCTTCGCGTGGTGGCGCGCGAACGACAGGCACCGCCGCAACGAGGGGCCGGGCCGCTATCCGCAAGCGCCCGAGTCGGTGGAAAATCTCGAGCGCCTCGTGGAACTGCTGAAGGACGGCGAGCACGAGTTCGTGCTCTTCCGCGCCGAGGCGCTGCGGCAGCTCGGCCGTTTCGACGAAGCGCAGGAAATGCTCCACGGCATCTGCAGCGACTACGCCATCGCACGCGAGAGGCTCGCCGAACTGATCGAGAAAAAATCACGCGACGTGGAAGTGCTCTTCGCCGAACCCCAGATGTCCGAAGCCCAGGCATGAGCGGCGACGGCTACACCGCGCTCTCGCGCGAAATCACCGCGGTCAAAATCCCCGAGGGCACGGAGCGTGTGCTGCCCGCCGGGACGAATGTCGTCATCACGCAGGAACTCGGCGGCACTTTCACCGTCATGGCGCCGGACTTCGGCGGACTTTTCCGAATCCAAGGCCGTGATGCGGATGCGATCGGACGCGAAATCGTCGAGCATGGGGTGACGGATGGCGTGTTTGAAATCGAACAGGTGTGGGCGCAGCTCCGCCAGTGCTACGACCCGGAAATCCCCGTGAACATCGTGGACCTCGGGCTGATCTACGACGTGGATGTCGCCGACGACGAATCCGGCAAAGGCAAGCGCATCGCCGTGAAGATGACGCTCACCGCGCCCGGCTGCGGCATGGGCCCGACAATCGCAGCGGACGCGCGCCAGCGCATCATCACCCTTCCCGGCGTTGCGGAGGCCGACGTGATGGTCGTGTGGGATCCGCCGTGGGCACCGACGATGATCTCGGCCGCCGGGAAAGAGAAGCTGGGGATGGAGTGACCCGCCATTCCGGCAAGCCGGGATGGTGTTTCGCCACATCAGGGGGCGACGGAGAAATCCCGCGGGAAATTTTCCGTGCGCTGGCGGGCGAAGATTGTCGAGGGCGTGCGGTTTTGCTCTAGGATCCACAGGCATGAAATCCGCCGTTCCTCCGCAATCCATCACGACCCACACGCGGCGAGATTTCCTGATCAAGTCCGCGGCTCTCGCCGGTGCCGCGCTCCCGCTGGGCCAGTTTGCGCACGGCGCGCCGGATGCGCCGCGCAAGGGCGGGCGGATCGCGATGATCAATTCCGAGTACCGTTTCAAGTCGCACGCCTACCACTTCGGGCGGCGTTTCATGGAGGGATACGAGCGCGAGGGATTTCACCATCAGCCTTCGCAGTCGGTCGTGCGGATGTTCAACGACAAGCATCCTGCGAGCGATCTGAGTGCGGCCGACGCGAAGCGGTTTCACTTTGAACAATGCGGCTCGGTCGCCGATGCGCTCGGCGGAAAGGGCAAGGTGGACGTGGATGCGGTGCTGCTCGTGATCGAGCACGGCGACTATCCGGCAAACGAGTTCGGACAGATCCTGTATCCGCGGCACGAGAAGTTCATGGAGATCGTCGCGGTGTTCGAGGCTGCGGGCCGCGCGGTGCCGGTGTTTGTGGACAAGGCGCTGTCGTATGATCATCGCAAGGCGAAGGAGATGGTGGAGACCGCCCGCCGGATGAAATTCGGCCTCATGGCGGGTTCGTCGCTGCCGGTGACATGGCGCAGGCCGGAACTCGAGCTGCCGCTCGGCACATCGATCAAGGAAGGGCTCGTCGCGTTCGGTTACGATCGCTCGTTGTCGGAGGTGTATTTTTTCCACGCGCTCGAAACGCTCCAGTGCATGATGGAGCGGCGCACCGGCGGCGAGACGGGCGTGCGCCGCGTGACGATGCTGACGGGCGATGATGTGTGGAAGGCGGGCGACGAGGGCCGCTGGTCATGGGCATTGCTCGATGCCGCGCTCGGGCGGAATCCGAGCACGAACACCGGCACGGCGCGCGAGAACGTGACCGCGCCGGAAGCGATCCTCGTCGAATACGCGGATGGCACGCGCGGCGCGGCGCTGAATCTCGTGGAGCAAGTGGTGGACTTCACATTCGCCGGACGAATCGAGGGGCGCGATGCGCCGGTGAGCACGCTCTTCGAGCTGCCGGGCATCGGGCGCTTCTTCGACACGCTCGTGTGGAATCTCGAAAAATTTCTCGCATCGGGACAGCCGCCGTACCCGGTCGAGCGCACGTTGCTGACGAGCACGATGCTCGACTTCGCAGTCCATTCGCGGAAGGCGAAGGGCGCTCCGCAGGTGAGCGAATTTCTCGACGTGCGATACCAGGCTCCGGCGGACAGCGGCTACGTGCGCGGACGGATCACGCGCGATCCGTGATGCTGCTTGCTCACGCGAGCATCTTGCGGATCACATTTCCATGCACGTCGGTGAGACGGAAGTCTCGGCCTTGGAAACGGAATGTGAGCTTTGTGTGATCGAGGCCGAGCAGGTGCAGGACCGTCGCGTGCAGGTCGTGAACGTGCGCGCGATCCTCGACGGCGTTGAAGCCGAGTTCATCCGTCGTGCCGATGCTCTGCCCGCCTTTCACGCCGCCGCCGGCGAACCACATCGTGAACGCGTCAATGTGATGGTTGCGCCCGGTGAACTCGCGGTTCTCGCCCATCGGCGTGCGTCCGAATTCGCCGCCCCAGATCACGAGCGTGTCCTTGAGCAGGCCGCGTGATTTGAGATCGCGGATCAGTCCCGCGCATGCCTGATCAATTTCCGCACAACGCTGCGGGAAATCCTTTTCGAGCGTCTCGCCGCTGCCGCCGTGGCTGTCCCAATTTGTATGGTAGAGCTGCACGAATCGTGTGCCGCGCTCGACGAGCCGGCGCGCGAGGAGGCAGTTGCGCGCGAAGGACGCCTGCTTCGGATCCACGCCGTACAGATCGAGCGTCGCCTTGCTCTCGCCGCTGATGTCAATCAGCTCCGGCGCGCTCGACTGCATGCGATAGGCCATCTCGTAGGCGTTGATGCGCGTCTGGATTTCCGGGTCGCCGGTCTCCACGAGGTGCGCGAGGTTCAGGTCGCGCACGGCATCAATCGTCGAGCGCTGCTTCTCCGCCGTGATGCCGCTGGGCGATGAAAGATCGAGAATCGCCTCGCCCTGGCCGCGCAGCGATACGCCCTGATACGTCGTGGGCAAAAACCCGCTGGCCCAGTTCACCGCACCGCCACGCGGACCGCGCGGGCCGCTCTGCAGCACGACGAAACCCGGCAGGTCGCGCGACTCGCTGCCGAGCCCGTACGTCACCCACGCACCCATGCTCGGACGGCCAAACTGCCCGCTGCCCGTGTTCATGAAAAGTTTCGCCGGTGCGTGATTGAAAAGTTCCGTCGAGCACGAGGTCACGATGCTGATGTCATCCGCGATGCCCGCGGTATGCGGCAGCAGATCGCTCACCCACGCGCCAGCCTTGCCGTGTTGCGTGAACTTGCGCCGCGTTCCGAGGAGCTTCACGCCGTGGCTCGAGTTCATGAAGGCGAAGCGTTTTCCTTCGAGGTAGCTCTTCGGAATTTCCTGGCCGTTCAGCTCCACGAGCTTCGGCTTGTAGTCGAACAGATCGAGTTGCGACGGCCCGCCCGCCATGAAAAGGTAGATCACATTTTTCGCACGCGGCGGAAAATGCGGCTTCTGCGGTGCGAGCGGATCGGCGGGCGACGGCGCGGCATGCAGCGTGCCGTCGTTCAGCAATGATGCCAGCGCGAGCGAGCCGAGGCCCATCGAACACTGACTGAAAAAATGGCGGCGTGTGAGTGACTGCAAAGTATTCATCGTCGGGGAATCATTCACGGGTGATCGTTTCGTCGAGGTTCAAAAGGACGCGCGCTGCGGTGAGTGGATCGAGTTTGCGCAGGCGTTCGGTTTCCTTCGCTGCCGGTTTGCGAGCGACGCACCGGCGGAAGGCGGTTTCGATTCCGTCCTTTGTGATCAGCTTCTCCATCGCCTGCGCAAACTCGAAGAACGCAGTGTCATTCAGAAGCGTGAGCGCCTGCAGCGGCGTGTTGCTGCGCAGCCGCCGCGTGCAGGTCGTGAACGAGTCGGGCGAATCGAAAACGGTGAGCGCGGGATGCGGGCTCGCGCGGAAGAAAAATGTGTAAAGTCCGCGCCGATACCGGTCACCGCCCTTGCTCACGGGCCACGGGCGCTTGACCTGACCGACGCTCATCGCGCCGTCGGGCTGCGGCGGATAGACGGGCGGACCGCCGAGCTTCGGGTTCAGCAATCCGGTCGCCGAGAGGCACGCATCGCGCACCATCTCGGCATCGAGCCGCAGTCGGTTCTGGTGCGAGAGCAGGCGGTTGTTCGGGTCTTTCAATGCGAGATCCGGACGCGCATTCGAGCTGCGCTGGTAGGTGTCGCTGGTGACGATGGCGCGATGCATGGCCTTCATGCTCCAGCCGCGTTCCATAAATTCGACGGCGAGCCAGTCGAGCAGCGCGGGGTTCATCGGTGGCTGGCCCTGGGTGCCGAAATCATTCTCCGTCTCGACGATCCCCTTGCCGAAATACTGGAGCCACACGCGGTTCATGATCACACGCGTGGTGAGCGGGTTTCCCCGATCCACGATCCAGCGCGCAAGATCGAGGCGCGTGGACTTGCCGGATTCGTTCTTGAACGCGTGCAGCACGGCCGGCGTGCCCTCGGTGACGACATCCGCGGGGCGCGTGAAGTCGCCCTTGATGAAAAGGTGCGTCTCGCGCTTCTGCGGCAGGTCGCGCATCGAGAGCGAGGTCACCTTGTTCGAGAGATCGCCCTCGATTTCGGTGAGGCGGTCGTTCACGCCCTTGAACTCCGGATCGTTGAAGCCGAACTGGTAGCTGTAGAGTTCGCGCACTTGCGCGGGCTTCCGCTTTTTCGCGGGAATGCCGACGATCTTCACCACCTCCGCACGCACTTTTTTTTTCGTCTCGGGCGTGAGGGATTTCTCCCACTGATCGAGTTCCGCGAGGCGCGACGGCATGAGTTTCGCGAGCTTTTCCTCGAGATCCTTCTTCTCCGCGTTGAGCTTTTCGTAGTCCTTCTTTGCGTCGGGCACTTCCACAGTCGAGGTCTTCGTGCCGCCGTGTCCATCCTGCTCCTGGTTGTTGAAGAAAGCGAAGAACTGGTAGTATTCCTTCTGCGAAATCGGATCAAATTTGTGATCGTGGCACTGGCAGCAGCCGACCGTGAGACCGAGCCACACCGAGCCGGTCGTGGCGACGCGGTCGAACACGGCATCAATGCGGAACTGCTCGGGGTCAATGCCGCCCTCGCCGTTCACCTGTGTGTTGCGGTGGAAACCGGTCGCGATGAGCTGCGGCGGTGCGGCATTTTCGAGGAGGTCGCCGGCGAGCTGCTCGATCGTGAAACGGTCGAAGGGCATGTCCGCATTCAGCGCGTTCACGACCCAGTCGCGGTACGGCCAGATGCTGCGCGGCGCATCAATGCTGTATCCATTGCTGTCCGCATAGCGCGCCTGATCGAGCCACCAGCGTCCCCATCGTTCGCCGTAGTGAGGCGATTTCAGCAGGCGCTCGACGAGGTTTTCGTACGCACGCGGATCACGGTCGTTCAAAAAGGCGTCCACGTCCTGCACCGAGGGCGGCAGTCCGGTGAGATCGAGCGACACGCGGCGGATGAGCGTCTCGCGCTGCGCGATCGGCGAAGGCGCGATGCCCTCCTGCGCGAGCTGCGCGGCGATGAACGCATCAATCGGATTCTGAGGCTTGTGTTCCGCATTTTCCGGTACCGCCGGTCGCTGCGGCGCGATGAAAGCCCAGTGCGTCCATTTGCTCGGCTCCTCCACAGCGGGCACCTTTGCGCCGTCGTTGATCCATTGTTTTACGAGGCTCACCTGCTCCACGGTGAGCGGATTGCGCTTGTAAGGCATCTGCGGGATGTCGCCGTGCGGCCCGTTGAGGACTTGGAAAAGCAGGCTCTCGTCCGCCTTGCCAGCAGTGATGCTCGTGCCGCTGTCGCCGCCTTTCATCAGCGCGGCAGCGGTGTCGAGACGCAGGCCGCCTTTCGGCTTTTTCGCCTCGTGGCATTGCAAACACGCGGTCGCAAAAAGCGGCTTTATGTCGCGCAGATAGTCCACTGCGGCGGGCGCGCTGGCCGCGGTGGCGAGCAGGGTGATGGCGGTGAGGGGGCGGTTCATCGGATGCGGAAAGGAAAACCAATCTCATACGCCAGACAAGTCACGCGATTTGAATGCGCAGAAACAAGCCGGCGACCTAGCGCAGCAGAATCCGCGGGTAAGGCAGACTAATGGAAAAGTCCCGCAGCGGCGAAAGCGCATCTCCAGTCGCGCGCAGCTATTTCGTCATTCCAGAGGGCAATTTGTTGGGGGCAATTTCAGCCCCAGAAGCCCTTGAGTCGTTCTTTCTCCGGAATCACCAGCGGGAATTTCTTGCTCAGCGGATGCTCCGCGATTCCGGCATGTTCGCGCAGCGCGGTGTGGATGTGCTCGGGGCGGATCTTGATCCCCTTTTCCTTGTCCGAATCCTTGCAACAGGCGAGCGACTTCGGATCGAGCGGCACGCCGAACTGCTTGTCATCCGTCGCGCCGATCACGCGATTGCCCTTGATGCGCGGACCGAGGAACATCGCCGAACCGATGGACCAGTGGTCCTTGCCGTTGCCCTTGTTGTAAGTCGGCGTGCGGCCCATCTCGCTCTGCACGATGACGACGAGCTTCTCGCGGATCTTCTGCGCCTCGGCGCGGCGCAGCACGTAGGCGATACCCTCGAGAAACTCGGGGATGAGCTTCATCTGATCGGTGTCGTTGTTTGCGTGGCTGTCGAACTGTCCGATGGAAAGATTCGCCGACACGCACACTCCCGCCTTGAACGACGCGAGCGCGATCTCCGCCTGCTGCGCGAGGCGTCCCTTCGGATTGGTGGACGGGATGAACGGCGTCACGCGCTGGAGCGCCTTCGAGTTCACCTGTGCTGCGTAGAGCATGCTCATCGCGCGTTCCTCGCGCGGCAGGTGCGGCTGCACGGCCCGCGCTGCGTGCTGTTCGCCGAGCGCCTGCTCGATGCGGCTCAGTGCAAAATCATCATGGTACGGCGAGCGGAGATTCCCCTCGATGGAGTCGGCATTCGCGATTTTTTGAAGCGACGGAAGGTACGGCACGCGCGACATCGCGACGACATTTCCTGTCGCGGAATAATTTCCGAACGTGAGAAACGAGAGAGGACACGTCGGCCCGTTGCACGCGGCGACGAGCGCGGCGAAGGTCGGATACGCGAGGCTGTCGAGCTTGCCCGTGGCCATGTAGCGCGCGCCGGGCGAATGGTTGTTCACCGAGTAGTCGAGGCCGTTGAACGTGAGCAGCTCGTCGCCGAATTCGTTGTAAAATTCCTCGTTGCTCATGCCGCCGCTCTTCGTCTTTTCCGTCGGCGCAAACTTGTGCGCGCCTTTCGTGAGAATGTCGCCTTCCTTGTAGAGGCGGTTCATTTCGTTGATGCCTTTCGGGTCCATCAGGTAGGTCGTGTCCCAGCCGCCGGACGCATTGAACACGAGGTAAAACGGCCCGTCGTACGGCGGCGTTTCCTTCACGTCGGCGTGCAGCACGGAGGTCATGCCGCCGGGGCACGCGAAGCCGAGGCCGGCGAGGCTGCAATATTTCAGAAAATCGCGGCGTGATTTATTCATAGAGGAACTCGTGGTTGCGGAGGAGATAGGTGAGCACGGCACGCCAGGCGCGCACGGTGTATTTCGGATCGGGCACGGGATGTTCGAGGCCCTGTCGGCAGGAATAATTTTCGTCCGGCGAAAATTTTCCGCGCTCTGCGGCGTCGCTGACGATGCCTGCGAAGAGCCGGAACGTGCGATCCACTTCCGGCGACGCGGGCGAGTCGTTGCGCCCGAGCACCTGCTGGTGGAGATGCGCGATCGTCTCGCGGATGTTCGCGTCCGCTTCGGCGGAAGCGCCGGGCAGCACGTCCGGCTCGATTTTTGGAAACAGCTTCCGCTCACCAGGCGCGCGGCTGAAATCGAGCGCGGTGTTCCTGCACGCGATGTCGTTTGCGAGGATGCGCTGGATCGCGCCCATCGCGCCGCTCGGATCCGTGGCGCGCTCCGTGACCTCCTTCGAATCAATGCCGCCGTAAAGCATGTCGAGCCCGCCGTCGCCGTGCTTCAGGCGGCCCCAGCCCGTGCCGAAGATTGCCGTGACTTTCCGCTCGACCTGCTCCGGTGCAAGCATCCGCACCACGCCGATGTCGTCGAGTTCCGCCTTGCGCGCGGGATTTGCCTCGGCGCTCGCGAGCCCGTCGGCGCGGTAAAAATCGGACATTACCCAATCCTGAATCACATTCTTGAAATTGAAACCCGTCTCCGCAAACCGCTTTGCGATCGCCTCGGTGCGCGTGCGCTGCTCATGATAAGCGCGGCGCTTCGCCGAGTAGAGCGGATCGTCGAGATCCTTCGGCGGCAGCAGCACCTTGCGTCCCGTCAAAATGTAGTAGCCGTGTTCCACCATCGCGACGGCGAAGCGCGGATCTTTCGCGGTGCGTTCGCCGAGCCATTGCAGCGCGCGCCAGCGTTCCTCCGCGGGCATGTCCTCGCCCTCGAAGCCTGCGCCGAACATGTCCGTGAACCAGCCGTCCTTGCGTTTCCCATACACGCCCGCGTCCGCAAATTTCCAGTAGTCCTGAAACATGCCTGCGATCGGATCGAGCGTCTTGTGGCACACCACACACTCGCTCGCCTCCATCGTCGGCACCTTGTATTTCGCCGTCACCGCCGCCGCGTCGCTCACTCGCGCCGCGAGTTCGAGCACGTCCACGCCGAGGAAATGCTGGTAATACATCCGCGCACGGAGCCGGTTCCGGTTCGTCTCCGTCGTCGGGTAGCGGCACAGCCATTGGAATGTGCTCAGGATTCCCGCGTGCGGATAGAAGCCCGTCTTCGATTCCTGATCCTGCTGCTTCGCACGGCCCTTCAGCGCCGGGAGCCTCACCGGGATGTATTCAAATGGGTCATCCGGGTTTTTGAACTTCGCCTTCACCTCGTCGAAGATCCCGTAGCCGCGCGCACCGTACGGCGAGACCATCATGTAGTCCGCGGTGATGATCTCCGTGAACGGCTTCCCCTCGCGGACGATGTGCTCGATGAGCTTCAGCGGCTCGAGGTGCAGCGCCTTGCGGTATTCGTCCGCCATCTTGTAGCCCGCCTTCTTGCGCGAGCCCTCGTCGGGGATCTCCTTGAACTCCCACTTCTGATACCAGTGCCGCTGCGGAAAATGATCGTAGGAAAGGAACGTCTGATCCGCATTCCCGTCCGCGCCGAGCGTGAGGAAGATGTCGTTGAACCCCTCGCGCAGCCGGTTGTAAAACGCATCCTCCTTCATCACCGCCTCGAGGATCGCAGGCATGGCCTTCAGCCCCTTGGCCGCGACTGCGGAAAGTTCCGCATCAGTAGGCAACCGCGCGGCGAGCGAGAGCGTCGCGCGACGCAGCAACCGCCGGTCGTCGAGCATCAAGATGCCGTCGAAAAATGGCGGCGCATTTTTTTCCACGACAGCCGGCGCGAGCTTCGGATCCGCCGGCGCATTCACGCGGCGCACAAATTCCGCAAGCACGCGATACCCCGCCGACGCTGGCTCCAGCGCGACTTTCCCGCCGTGCTTGATCTTTCCGCTCGCCTTCAGCAGCAGCCGGGATTCGCCGTCCTTTTTGATCGCCGCCATCCGCACAAACGCCGCGCGGTTTTCCGCGAGCGCCGCGTCGCGCGTGTCGTCCTTCTCGCGTTTCGGATCGCGCAAAATGAACTCGCTGTCCTCCGCCTCACCGCCCGGCTTGTGGCACTTCAGGCAGTCCTGAGCCGCGACCTTCGGCCACAGCTCGTCGAGAAAAAAAGCGTCTGCCGGCCCGCGATGCTGCATCGGCATGGGTGCGGTTTTCGCATCATCCGGGGCTGCGCCGAAAAGCCCGCCTGCCGGTGCAAGCAGCAGGAGCGGAAATGCGGCGCGCAGGATGAATTGGTGCGTGGCTGTTCTCATCGGGTTGGAGGGACGATTCGGCTGGAAGATTCATCGCCTGCGAGGGTGGATCTTATGCGAATTTGCGGAAATGAAACGCCCATTCTCCAATGCAGCATACGACGTTCACGGCCTCCGTGTGAACTGCCACCGGCCCCACAGCGCCGGCGTGAGTTCCGCCTCGCTCGGCACATCGGCGGTGATCGCCGTCGCCTTATTGTTCCAGTACACGCGCTGCAGCGTCTGAAATCCATTGCCGCGCAGGATGCCGATGTCGCCCCTGATGGACTGGCCGTCCGCGGGCTTCAGCCCGAGCGCCGCGAGCGGTACGGACACCTCGTAGAATGCGCCCGCGACTTTCCCCTTGTCATTTTTCTCCACGCTCATCGCGAGCTGCACCTCGGCGCTGATGTCGTCCACGCGATCGATCGGGATCGTGCGCGACGGCGAGGAAAACGGCACCGGCTCTTTCGTCCCCGGCACGACGGCGCGGTAGATCAGCGCGAGCGTTTTGCCTTTGACCTGCGTGACGAGCAGCCGCACGTCGCCAGCGACCGGGTGCGGGCGCTTCGGATCGGCGGCGGGATTCGTGCCGATCATGAGGTCGAGACAGCCGCCGGTTTTGAAAGGCGCGTTCGGCGTGTCGCCGGAGTTCTTCAGCAGCTCGGCGTCCTGCGTGCGGAACGCCGCGTAGAGCCGGTCGCCGGAAATGGCGACTGCGCCCGTGATGTCGTATGGCTTGCTGTCGCTGTTGAAATTCGCCGCCGTCCCGCGGCGATCGATCACGGCCCAGTCCGCGCTGACCCAGTCGTCGAGCTTGCCGTCCACGACCGGCGCGTCCGTTCGCAGCGCGACGTTCAGCGTGCCGCTGCCGCGCGCGAGCTGCCGCTGCGCCTCGGCCTGCACGCGCCACGCGGCGGCCGCTTTCAGATCATCGGCGGTCACGCGCAGCTCGGTGGCTGGCAGACGGCGGATGCTTTCGAGACCGTCCACGCGCACGAGACTCGTGCGTCCGCCATCCACGAGATACACCGCGCCGTCGGCGGTCTGCGTGATCGTCGGGAAGAAATTTTCATCGTGCAGCGTGATCTCGTTCAGCAGCGCACCGCGCTCGGCCTTCGGCATCGTCCAATGGTGACCCGTGCGCGAATCCTGGAATAGCTGCGCGACGAAGAGGCCGTCCGCCGTGAGCAGATACATGTCGCCCATGTTGCCATTGATGCACCACAGCGGCCCCGCATCGCCCTTCTGCGGCGTGATGAAATCGCCGAGCAGCCGCGTGCTGCCGAGCACTTCGCCGGGACGGTCCGGCACCGGCGCTTCGTGCGAGGCGTGCAGCCCCGGCCACAGGCTCGGATAAGCCCACAGTGGTTTTCCATTTTTCAAACCGCCGAATCCCTCGCGCGCAAAAGGCTCGGGCGCGACGGTGAGCACTGTCCATCCATCGGGGCCGATCAAAACCTGATCGCCGCCCGAGGATACGGGCGTCTGCGCGCCGCTCGCGAGCGTCTCGCCCGCGCCCAGATCATACACGGGCACGCCCTGCGCGGTGAATCGCCGCGACGAAAAGCGCACCGCCTTGTCGTCCACACGCGCAGCGAGGAACGACAGATCCTGCGCGCCGGTCACGCCGCCGGTCTTCGCTTTCACCATCGTCACTTCGTCCGGCTGCACGCGCGCATCGCCATTCAGATCGCTCCACACGAAGAGCGTGGAATTTTTCTGCGGATCGCCGTTCGGATCCACACCCTGCGGCCAGCGCGACTTGAATGCGGCGCCTTTCAGCACGGGCCAGTCGTTCGCGCGACCGAGCGCGGCGACCGGCAAGGCGACGCCATTTTTCATCAGCCAGATCGTGGCGTTCGCGTGTCCGCCGGTCGGATTGCTGTTGTAGCAATTCGTCATGTATTGTCGGCCCGCGGCGTAAATCGGCGTCTGCGGCGGCCCCGCGCGGAAAAGCGAGCCTACATCATCGTGCCCCTCGCGGCTGAAGACGGCCGCGGGCTCGTTCGCGCCGGTTTTCCAGTCGAGTTTGAACTCGATGCCGTCGTAGTAAAACCGTGTCTTGTCGTGCGGATCGAGCGTGCCGCCGCCGCCGTACCGGCCGGGACCGTAGAAGGCGCGCACGAATTTTCCATCGGGTGCCCACACGCTCACGCGCTTCG
Organism: uncultured Spartobacteria bacterium; assembly: GCA_903882875.1. Lineage (GTDB taxonomy): Bacteria > Verrucomicrobiota > Verrucomicrobiia > Chthoniobacterales > Chthoniobacteraceae > SXWH01. The sequence goes on from CAIRYQ010000032.1 coordinate 87,561, forward strand.
GCTGGAAATCATTTTCGGCGGCCCATAGCTGCTGCCTTTCGTCAATCGCGAGACCGTGCGGATTATTCATGTGCAGCGGGTCGTAAGGCCCGGCCTTCGGCGCACCCGCGTGGCCGATCGCGTGGAGAAATTTTCCATCCGGCGAGAAGACTTTGACCTGATGCGATCCGCCGCGGTCGCTGACGTAGATGCGGCCTGCCGCATCGAGCGTGATACCCTGCGGATCTTCCAAATGCGGATTGTGGATTGCGGATTGCGGATTTTTTCCGACGACGATTTCCGGTGCCTTCAGCGGAAGCGGCGACGCGCCGATTGCAAATCGCAGCAGCGCATTTTCCGAGAGCACGAGCAGCCGTCCCTGTGCGTCGAATACGAGTCCGCGCGGGCTTTTCACCGGAGCCTCGCCGAGTGATTTGCCGGTACGAGCGTCCACGAAGAGCAGCGTGCCGAGCTTGTTGAAGCTCGCGACGAGCAGGCCGTCATGCACTGCGATTCCGCCGAGCTGTCCGATCCAGTGGTGGTCGCCGTCGTCACCCGCGGGCGGCGTGAAGGGATGTTTGATCACCGGCCTGTCGCCCTTCGCGGTGAGCGCGGTGATGCGCAGTTCGCCGTGCTCCTTGTCGTTGTTCGTCGTGCCGCTCGTCCATGTCGAGCCGACGTAGGCGAAGACATCGGGAAGCGCATTTTTCCCAGCGTCGTATGCGAGATTTGGCGCGGCGGTCCAGTTGCCGCCAATCCACCCGCGACCGCCGATCTTTTTTCCATCGAGATCCACCCACGCGAGACCTGCGCCTCCTTCGCTCACTGCGCTGCCGATGTACACCATCGGTTTTCCTTCCGGCGTCTTGTCCGCGGGTACGAAGGCGACGGCCTGCGGCGGCGTGTGGTTCGTGAGCCATCCGCCGGACTTGTCGGCGGTCTCCCACGCGGGGTTGCCCGAGTTATAAATCGAGAACTCGTAGCGCAGCTCCATGCCCTTGTGAAAAAGCCCGCGCACGCGGTAAGCGCCCGGCACGACAGGCTGTTCGGGGATGTGATAGAGCCCGTGCTTCGCTGCGTCGCGATCGCGGCCGAGATCATCGGTACCGTCCCACCACGCGACATTTTCGCCGGCGGGAAAATGCGTCTCCGAAACGAGATTGCGCACGCGTTTTCCCTCGGCATCGTCGATCACGAGCGTCACGAAGCCCGGCTCCGGCAGCGTGAAACGCACAGCGATCGGCGGATGCGGTTCCTCGGTTTTCACCGCCGGCGGCAGCGCCGTTTTCAAGTCCGAATCGCCGAGCGGAAGCAGCGCCATCAGCTCGCCGAGCCACACGCGTTTGCCGTCTGCTGTGCGGCCTTTCAGATGCGGATGTGATTCCTTCGTCACGGCCGTGATGCGCAGCCGCAGCGCGCGCGTCGTGACTGTGTCGCCGAATGTCATCGCATTCGGCCAGAGCTGTACTGGGTAGCCGTTTTCGAGTTTGTTGAAAGATTGGATCGTCTTCCAATCCGCGTCGCCCGCTTCACGCGGATGCACGTCCGCGCGGCCTGTGAAAATCTGCACGTCCGCCGCGCCGAATCCCGCGCCCACCGCCTGCAATCCGCCCAGCGAGACTGCGCGCGGCCACACGAGCATGAGCCACTCGGGATGCTCCGGCGAAACCGCCTGCGCCGCGCCGCCTGCGCCGTTGTCCCACGGTCTTTGATCGTCGTTCCCGTTGTTGATTTTCGCAGCCGCCTCGTCGCGCGATCCCGCCGCCGCGAGCGCCTGCGGCGCGATGTTCGCCACGCGTGCGGGAAGAATCAGCGCACCCGCGAGCCAGCCCGCATATTTCGGATCGGAAGCCTGTGCCGTGTGCGTGAATCGGAGCGCACGAGCGACCGTGCCCGGGGGCAAAACCCAGATCGCAATTTCATCACGCCCGACTTTTTCGCCCGAAACTTCCGAACCCTTCACGCGCTGCGCCGCGAGCCAGTCCGTCTCGCGCGCGGGATCGCCGGGATACGCTGCGTCCGCCCGCAGCACGCTGAGCCGCCCGCCGCCGCGCACGAGCACCGAACCGACCGGCACGGGCACTTTCAATCCCACGCGCAGATGCCGCGCTCCGGGACTCGCCGAGTCGCCAAATGTCACGCCGCGGAAATCCGGATGGCTGGTCTTCGTCCACAGCGCCTGTGTCGGCCCGTCCTTCGCGGGTTCGAGGTTTTTTACGCTTCCGTCCACCCACTCGGAAAATGTCGCCGCATCAATGTCCGCAACTTTGATCTCCGTCTGCGCGGTGCCCTGCGCTCGCAATTCCGGGATCGCCGCAGAGGACAGCAGCGCGACGACTACGAGGAGATACACGAGGGCGCTGCGGAATGAACGCGAGCGGAGATGAATCGAATCGGTCGGAGATAAGGTGGGCATGATGATGTTTTGAGGACTCTGCAAGATTCCGCAGATCATGCGGAGGATGAACCACGGATGACACAAATGGGCACGGATGAAAACGTCGCTGTCCGATAACCATCCGTGCGATCCGAGGTGCTCCTTTCCCTGTCGGGACGATCCGGAATCTCGCAATGAGGAAGTCCTCGCAATCCGTGATCTGGCGGAGGCGGTGCTGCTAAGAACGGGCGCTTCGGAGGGTCTTTCATGGCATCCCTCACCGATGCGTTTGCAATCTCCGTTCACCGCCGTCTTCCTCGCCGTCACGCTGGCGTTCGCTGGTGTCGCTATCCGGGCGGAATCTTTGTCGCAGCGCGTGGACGCCTTGATCGAAGCCAAGGCGAAGGATGGCAAGCAGCCGCTCGCCGCACCCGCGGGCGATGCGGAATTTTTCCGCCGCGCGTGGCTGGATTTCAACGGGAACATCCCGAGCGCGGAGGACACGCGGAAATTTCTCGCCGAGCCCGCAAAGGACAAACGGACGAAACTGATCGATCAGCTTTTTGCCGCGCCGGAATTCCCCGCGCGGATGGCCGAGGTGTTCAACATCCAGCTCATGGAGCGTAACGGCGACAACGAGGAGTGGCGGCGCTACCTCGCCGATTCGTTCCGCGAGAACAAGCCGTGGGACCAGATGGTGCGTGAGATGGTGAGCCCTGATTTCAAGAACGAGAAGTTGCGCGGGGCGGGGCACTTCATCATGCGCAGGCTGGAGAAGGTCGGGCAGCAGGACACGGATTACCCCGGCCTCACCCGGGACACCGGACGGCTTTTCATGGGCGTGGATCTCCAGTGCTGCCAGTGCCACAAGCATCTCACGGTGAAAGACTACAAGCAGGTGGATTTCAACGGCCTGTTCGTCACGTTCCAAAATGTGAAGCTCCAGCCGGCCGGCGGCGACTACAAGTCGGCCTGGCTCTCCGAGGGGCTGCTCGACAAGAAATACGAGTTCGTCTCCGTCCTGAACCGCACGAAGGGCGAGACCGGCCCGCGCGTACCGCTCGGTGCGGAGGTGGAAATCCCCACGCTTTCGGAGGCCGAAAAGTGGATCGAGCCGCCGGACAAAAAGAAGCGCACCCTCGGCGTGCCGAAGTTCAGCCCGCTCAAGGAACTCGGCCAGCGGCTCGCATCGGCGGAGAATCCCTTCTTCGCGCGCAACATCGCAAACCGCGTCTGGTTCCTCGCGATGGGCCGCGGGCTCGTCGAGCCGCTCGACTTGCTCCACAGCGAAAATCCGGCGTCGCACCCGGAGCTTCTCGACTTGCTCGCGAAGGAAATCACGGAGCACAAATTCGACATCAAGTGGCTGCTGCACGAACTCGCGCTCACGCAGACTTACGCGCGTTCCAGCATCCTGCCCGCCGATGCGAAGGACGCGCCGGAGAATTTTTTCACCGTCGCCAAGGAGCGCCCGCTCGCAGCCGAGCAGCTTGCCCGCGCATTTCTCGCCGCGACCGGCGAGCGGGAGCGTGTGATAGACGGCAAAGGCTGGGACGGCATCGAGGGAAAGAAAGTGGAGCGGAAGGATTTCCAGAAAGCGTTCACCTCGGCATTCGCGAATGCCGCGAAGGAGCCTGAGCTGTCCGTGAACCCCACGCTGCGCTCCGCGCTCTTCCTGCGGAACAACGATCTCGTGCTGTGGTCGCTCCAGCGGCGGACGGGCAACCTCATGGATCGCCTCGCCGCGATAAGCGACGCAGAAAAAATCGCCGATGAACTTTACCTTTCCATCCTCACACGCCCGCCCACGGCCGAGGAAAAGACGGAGGTTGCGACCTACCTCGCGAAGCATCAGGCTGACCGCGAAAAGGCGCTCGGCCACTATGCGTGGGCGATGCTGTCCTCGATGGAGTTTTTTGCGAATCACTGATTATCCCGCAGCCAATGAATCCACTTTGCAAACCTTGGGAGCATGCCGTCTCCCGCCGCCGGTTCCTCGGCGCTTCGGCGGGCGCGTTCGCATTCGGCGCGCTCGGCGGACTCGCCACTGCGCAAGCCGCGGAGGCGATGCGCAAGAACGAGAAGCAGGTTCTCTTCGTCTGGCTCGACGGCGGCATCAGCCAGCTCGAGAGCTGGGATCCAAAGCCGAACACGCCATTCGGCGGGCCGTTCCGCGCGATCCCGACGAGCGTGCCGGGCACCCATTTTTCCGAACTCATGGCAAAGTCCGCGAAGCAGGCGCACCGGCTCTGCGTCCTGCGCAGCCTCTGCACGCAGGACAATTCGCATTCGTCCGGCGTCGCACGCATCCAGCGCGGCGATCCGAGAAATCGCGGCGTGCCCTATCCCTACTTCGGCTCCGCGATCGCAAAGCTGATGGGGCCGACTTCATCCAAACTCCCGCCGTACGTGTGGATCAAGCCGGACAGCGGCGGCTTCAAGACGGAGGACGCGGGTTTTCTCGGGCCGAAGTACGGCTCGCTCGCATTCGGCGACGGCAAGCCGCCGGAGAATCTGCTCCGCAACGCATCGCTCGCCGCGGACGAGGATGAGGAACGCAACGAACTGCGCGAGATGCTGAACAAACGCTACGCCGCGCAGCGCCGGACGAATTTCACCGAGGCCAGCAGCTACGTCTTCGACACCGCGCGCGAGCTGATGCGGCGATCGGAAATTTTCGACACGAGCAAGCTGCCGCCGAAGGATCAGGATCGCTACGGACGCACGGAAATCGGCCGGCACATGCTCATCGCGCGCAACATGCTGGAAGCCGGTGTGCGTTTCGTAAAAGTCGCCAACTACGGCTGGGACACGCACGGTGACAATTTCAACGGCCACGCCTCGCTCGTGCCGAAATTTGATCGCGCGTTTGCCGCCATCATCGAGGATCTCGCGGCGAGCGGTCTGCTGGAGAACACGCTCGTGGTCGCGATGAGCGAGTTCGGCCGCACGCCGCGCATCAATGGCCACGTCGGCCGCGACCATTGGCCCGAGGCATGGAGCCTCGCGATGGCCGGCTGCGGTGTGAAGCCCGGTGCCGTCGTCGGCGCAACGAACGACAATGGCACCTTCGTGAAAGACAATGGCTACGACATCGGCGCGGTCTTTCACACCTGGTACAGCGCGCTCGGCATTGATTCGAAGACCGTCGAATACGACAACCACGGACAGCCTCTGCCGATCGCGCACGAGGAAATGAAAGCCATCAAGGAGGCGCTCGTATGAAAGCCGAACCAAAAGATCTGAAGACCTTCACGACCGACCGGCAGCTTCTCTCCGCACGGTTCAGCCCGTGCGGAACGGTGCTCGCCTCGGGTGCGATGGATCGCGTCGTCATGCGCTGGAGCGTCGTCGAAAAAAAGAAAGCCGACGACGTGGCAGTCTCGGACGACATCGCGCTGCTCGGCGAACCTGCAAAGAAGCCCGCGCCGAAAAACGCGAAGAATGCGAAGAACGCCAAGCCCGAGTCGCCCGTCGAACTCGTCCCGCTTCCGCCGCTCGCGGGATTCAACGGCTGGGTGCAGAGCATCGCGTTTCATACCACGGAGAAACTGCTCTTCGTCTCCGACAGTTGGGGCAAGCTCGCCTGCACGCCCTACGAGGGCGACGCGCCCAAGTCGCAGTGGGAAAACGCCACGGCGCACGATGCCGCAATCCGCCGCATCGCAGTCTCCGCGGACGGCAAGCTCATCGCGACGTGCGGTGCCGATCAGTTCGTCCGCGTCTGGAATTCCGCAGACGGCAAGCCCGTCGCGAAGCACGAGCATACGAGCGACATCTTCGTGCTGACGTTCACGCCGGACGGCACGCAGATCGTGTTCGGCGACATGTTCGCGAAATTGTCCGTGCTGGATTTCAAGGCGGACAAAATCGTGCGGCAGTTTGAAGCCGCGCCTTTTTACACGCTCTCCCGGATGCAGGATGTGGCGGGCCTCCGCGTGCTCACGTTCCTCGATGATGGCCGCACGCTGCTCGCCGCCGGCTGCAATCCCGAAGGCGGCGGATTCGTCCAGGGCGTGCCCGTGCTGATGGATTTCGACTTCGCCACCGGCAAGCCCGTGCGCGAAGTGCGTCTGGGCACGACAAAGGAAGGATTCGTCCACGATGTCGCGTGGCACCCGGAAGGTTTCCTCATCGCCGTCACGAGCGGTCAGCCCGGCTCGGGCAAGCTGATCATTCTGCGGCCCGGGGAAAAGGAGCCGTCCTATACGCGCACGGCCGGCCTCGCGAACTGCCACTCCGTCGCGCTGCATCCCGACAAACGTCGCTTCGTAGTGACCTCGACGAATGCGGGCAGCAACGGCAACGGCCGACGGCTCACCGCCGACGGCGAGTATCCCGGCAACACCTCACCGTTAAATCTCTTCGAGATCCCGGCGTGATTTGATTTCCGCCGTCCGCGGAATTCGCGGTTGAAGGCGTCTGACTACCGCCCCTTCACGGCCCGCTCGACGAGCAACGCGGCGAGGCCCTGAGTGGCTTCGTCGAGGGCTGCGACGGCTTTTTTCAGCGGCTGTGCTGCCCCGGTGGCGATGGTGGATTCCACTTCGACCACGCGCGCGGCGATGGTCTGCTTTTCCTCGGCAGAAAGTTCACCGCCGATCTGCTCCAGCGCGATGCGGACGGCTGGGAGCATTTCATCGGCCTTCAATTTCGCCTCGGTGAACGCGCGGTCGTTCATGTCCTCGAAGGCGTGCTCCAGCGAATCCTCCAGCATTTTCTCCACAGCCTCGTCGCTCACGTCCACGGCGCTGGTCATTTCCACGGTGCGCTCACGTCCGGTTTTCGTGTCGCGCGCGAGGACGCGCAGGATGCCGTTCGCATCAATCTCGAACTGCACGCCGACGCGCGCTTGGCTCTTGGGTGCAGGCTCGAATTCGAGATCAAATTTTCCCAGCTCCCAGTTGTCGCGCGCCATCTCGCGCTCGCCCTGGAGCACGCGCACGAGCATGGACCGCTGGCCGCTCACGGCGTTCGTGAACATCTCGCCGCGCTTGATGGGAATGGTGGAGTTGCGCGGGATGATGACGCTCATGAGTCCGCCGAAAGTCTCGATGCCGAGCGAGAGAGGCGTGATGTCGAGCAGTACGACATTCTGCACCGCGCCGCTGAGGATGCCCGCCTGGATGACCGCGCCGACGGCCACGGCCTCGTCGGGATTCTGCGAGGTGTTGGGTTCCTTCCCGAAAATTTTCGCGACGAGCCGGCGTACAAGCGGCATCCGCGTCTGTCCGCCGACAAGGATGATCTCGTCGAGATCCGCCGGTGTTAGCTTCGCATCCGCGAGCGCACGCAGGCAGTGGGCGCGCGTGCGCTCGACGATGGGCGCGGCGATGCGTTCGAGTTCCAGGCGCGTGAGTGAAAGTGAAACACTCTCCCGCCCGGACACAAACGGAAACTCGACCGTCGTCGCTTCACTTTCCGAGAGCCGGTGCTTTGCCTCGACCGCTGCCTCGCGCAGCCGCGTGCGCAGTGCCGCATCCTGCGTGCCGGCGATGCGTTCCGCAAGATGCGCGACGAGCGCCGCATCAATGTCATCGCCGCCAAGCCGCGTGTTGCCGTTCGTGGAGAGCACGTGGAAGACGCCCGCGCTGAGTTCGAGAATCGAAATGTCAAACGTACCGCCGCCGAGATCGAACACGGCGATTTTTGATCGTTCCTTCAGGCGATCCAGCCCGTAAGCCAGCGCCGCGGCGGTCGGCTCGTTCACAATCCGCTCGACGGTGAGCCCTGCGAGTTCGCCTGCGAGTTTCGTCGCGTTGCGCTGTGCATCGTTGAAATACGCGGGCACGGTGATCACCGCGCGTGTGATCGGTTCGCCGAGCGCGCGTTCCGCGTCGGCGCGGAGCTTTTTCAGCACCTCGGCGGCGATCTCCTCCGGTGTGCGGTTCACGCCGCGCGCACGGATCATCACCGGTTCGCCCCTTTCGCCCGCGAGGAGGTACGCCACATCGTCCGCTTCCTCGCCGACGCGGCGCCCGATGAAACGCTTCGCCGAGCAGATCGTGTTCTCCGGATCGATCGCGCGCATCCGCGCTGCCGTGCGCCCGACGAGCGGCGCACTTTCGGCGGGGAAATGCACGACGGACGGCGTGAGCCGTTCGCCGTCCCCGTCGGCGAGCAGGATCGGGAAGCCCGCCTCCATCACGCCGACGAGCGAATTCGTGGTTCCGAGATCAATTCCGACAATCGCTGACATCGCCTGCACGATGCCGCCGCGGCGACCATGTGAAAAGCGCGATGTTTTCGCTTTGCCGCGCGGGGCCGATGCGACTGAATCCACGTCCCCGATGCGAATCTTGGACCGATACATTCTGCGCAGTTTTCTCGAGCCCTTCCTGCTCTGCTTCCTCGGCTTCATCGGCATCCTCACCATTTTTGATTTTTACGACAACCGGAATGACTTCATCGAGGGTTCGGCGCGCGCGTGGCTCATCGGTGTGTATTACATTCACCAGCTCCCGCGCTTCATCCTGCTGGGCATGCCGATGGGCGTGCTGCTCGGGCTGCTCTACAGCCTCAGCAAAATGTCGCGCTCGAATGAAATCATCTCAATCCTCGCGACGGGGCGCAGCGTGCCGCGGCTGCTTGCACCGCTTTTTGTCGTGTGCGCGGGCCTCACTGGCATCTGCGTGTGGCTGAACTACGAGTTCGCCCCGCGCGCCGACCGGCTGCACGCGGAGGACATCGGCAGAATCCGCCTCGGCGAATCGGAGATCGAAAAGCACAAGACGATCGCCGGGCACCTCACGAAAGACCGGCAGACGAACCGGCTCTGGTTCGCGGCCGTCACGCGGCGCAACGTGGATTCGCTCGTGGGCGTCCACATCACGCAGCTCGACACGGACGGCCGACCCAAGATGCGGTGGTACGCGGAGCATGCCGACTACGACGCGCGGACCGCGCGGTGGATTCTCGCGAGGGGCAAGCTGGTCCACTTCGATGCGGAAGGGAACATCATCACCGGCGACACGGAGGACTGGACAAAAGGAACCGGTGCGGACGCGTATCGCGTCATAGACAAATGGAGTGAGACGCCGTTCCGCATCACCAGTGCGCGGATGGATGCCGAGCAGCTCGGCGTCCCCGAACTCCGCGAATACCTCACGGAAAATTCCGATTTCCCCGACTCGCAGCTCGCGCCGTTTCGCACGCACCTGCAGCACCGCTGGGCGCTGCCGTTCACCTGTTTTGCCGTCGTGTTCATCGCCGCGCCGCTCGGCATCGTCTTCTCGCGCCGCGCCGTGCTTGCCTCGGTGGCCGCGAGCATCTTCATCTTTTTCATCTTCCTGTTCCTCATGTTCTTTTTCCTCGCGATGGGAAAAGGCAACCATGTGCATCCTCTCGTCGCCGGCTGGGTGCCGAACGCCACGCTCCTAGTGATCGGCTCCTACCTGCTCTGGCTGCGCTCGACGAACCGCGAGATGTTCAAGTTTTCCTTCCGCAAAAAATGACCACCGACTGGACCATCCAAGGCCGCTCCCTCCACTGCGCCGCCACGGGCGCAGCATTCACAGAGGGCGAAAATTTTTACACCCTGCTCTTCCACGAGAAGGACGGCTTCCGCCGCGAGGATTTGTGCGAGGAAGCGTTCAAGAGCCGTGCGGAAAGCCCCGCGCCATTTTCATTCTGGCGCTCGAAATTCGAGCCGCCGCAGGCCGCGCCGCCGGAGCCCGTGAGCAAGCAAAACGCCGAGGATCTCCTGCGCGCCTACATGATCGAATCCGGCCCCGACCATGCGAATGCGCGCTACATCCTCGCCCTCATGCTCGAGCGCAAGCGCATCCTCCGCGAGGTCGAGGTGAAGCGCGGCGACGACGGATCGCTCACGCGCATCTACGAGCGCGCGAGGACCGGCGAAGTGTTCGTCATCCCCGACCCGCAGCTCCGTCTCGATCAAGTCGAGCAGGTGCAAATACAGGTAGCCGGTCTGCTCGGTGCGCCAGCACCGGGCGCACCCATGCCGGAACCCGCTCCCCAGCAAGGCGAGGCCGAGGTGTCATCGCCGTCGTGAATGCAGGGCCGACAATCTGTCGGCACATTTGCAGACAACGGCATTCGGCGAATCAGGCCGGAAGGCCGTCGGCCCCACATCGCCTCACAGCAGCCCGAATCGCTTCCGCAAAATCCACTCGATCGTGAGCAGCAGCACGACCGGGATGAACCACCACCAGCTCTGCCACAGCACGGTGTCGCTCTCGATCACCTGGCCGTTGCTCAACGGCGCGAGCCGCTCGATGAGCGTGTCGCACTGCTCCTCGCGCAGGTATTCGCCGCCGCCCGCGAGGCTCACCTGCCGCAGCAGATCTTCGTTCAGGCTGAGAAGCGTGCGCTCGGCATTTTCGCGCTGCACGACGGTGAACTGCGTGTGCGCCTTGAGCTGCTCGGCGGGGACTGCCGCGGTGTCCACGGCGAGTTCGTAGGTGCCGGGATCGAGCGCGGTCGTACGGCCGCGATAGAGGCCGCCTTCGTCGGGCGAAAGGGTGATCGTCGCGACCTTCTGCCCGTCGCGGAAGAGCACGGCGTTGATCGAGGCGTCCGAGACAGGACGGCCTTCCGCATCGCGCAGACGCGCGCGGATGTCCGCCTGCTCGCCGGGCTGATACGTGAGCTGCCCCGCGTCGAGCTGCACAAATTTGTCGCGCGCGGCGAACGGCGCTTCGCCGATGTAGTCGCCGAGCTGGTTCCAGAATCGGACGTGGTGCATGTCCGCGACCTCGTAGCGCCAGCGCCACGACTCATCGAATGCATGATAGTACACGCGGCCCGCGCCGAAGGGCCGCAGCACCGCGGCGGGAATGCGCGCGCCGGTGTCGGCCTCGAGCAGCACTTCCGCGCCGGGCAGAGGCTTCACCTGCGCGATGAAATGCGGCGCGGGCAGCTTCGCCCACGTGTCCGCATTCACCGATGAATCCGTGCCGACCATGAACGCGCCGATGCTCTGTGCGCGGCCAGCAAGCACGAGCGACTTGATGCCTGCGCTCACACCGGGGCCCGTCCACTCGACGGGGAACAGCGGCGCGAGCGGCGTGCCCGCATAGCCGCGCAGGGTGCCGCGCTGGCCGTCAATGAACACGATCGCGCCTCCGCGCTTGCTCACGAATTCCGCGAGCCAAGTCAGCTCCTCGTCCTTCAGGGCTGCACGCGGCACCTCGCCAAAGAGGATGAGATCGTAGGCGTCGAGCGCCTTGTGCGACGAAGGGAAAGTGCCCGCCTTTTCGCCGCGCACGAAGCCCGCGTCCGAAGTCGCGCCCGCGATCACGGCATTCGTCTCCCACTTTTCATCGCGGTCGAAAAGGTTCCGCAGGTAGCGCGTCTCCCATCGCTGGCGTCCGTCGAGGATCAGGATTTTCCGCTTCTGCGTGACGGCGCGAAAACGCAGCGGCGCGGTGTTGTTGGAAAGTTCGCGATCCCCCTCGATTCCGCTCACCTCGGCCGTGAGCTGGATCGGCGCTCCGGCGACCTCGTAGCCCTTCGGCTGATCCTTCAACCGCGCATCGGCGATGTCCTTGATCGGAAATTCAAACGGCACGCGGCGCACGCCCTTGCCGACGGACACGAGCGCCTTTTCCCACACGACTTTGCCGCCGTCCTTCACCGACACGGTGAACGGCTCGCCCGGCGGGATCTCCTCCTTGATGTGAATCTCGCCGCGCACGCGATCCTCGAAGAACACGGAGTCCGGCACGATGACGCGCAGCACCGCGATGTCGCGTGGTGGCACCTGGCTGCCGAAGCCGACGGAAAACACACCCGTCTTCCGTCCCGCGAGAATGCGCGCGGATTCGAGCGGCGAGTCGCCGGAATTGTGCTGGCCGTCGGTGAAAAGGACGACTGCGCTTTTCTCCGCGCCGCCTGCGGCCTCGGCTGCAAATTTCAGTCCGGTCGTGAGGTTCGTGATTTGCGCGACGGGCTTTTGCAGTCCCGCGGGCGGCGCGGAATCTCCCGCGCTTGAGTGCCAGAGCGGCTTCGCGTCGTTGCCGTCGAGCAGCACGAGCTGCACGTCGTGTTTTTCCGCGAGGCGCGTGAGCAGGCGCTTCTCCACCGGACCTTCGAGCATCAGCGTCTGGAGCCGCTGCCAGCGCGGGAGCGAATCGAATTTTGCGAGCGCGGCGCGCAGCGGTGCGGCGGCGGGATCGGATTCGATCTGCTTTTCAAAAAGCACGGAGATCCGCAGCGAGAAACGTCCGGCGGTTTCGCCGAGGTGCACGAGATCATTCAATGCGCGGACCTGATCCTCGGTGCCGGTGAACACCCGCCCGGCGATCTCGCGCGCGGGCTCGGCGACCTCGGCGCGGAGCCGCGCGAGATCGTCGCTGCCGGGCGCGGCCTTCGTGAGCAGCGTCACGGCCTCCGCGGATTTCGCCACGAATTCGGACGAGAGTTTTTTCCAGATTTCCTCGGTGAGATTTTCCGCCGGAGGGAGGCGATCGGCGATCCCGCGTGCGTCCGCGAGCGCAGCGGAGGCGTTTGGGAGATCGAGCTGCACCGTCGCGCCGTCGAGTAGGCCGAGCCTGCGGGAGAGCGTGATTTTTCTCCCGGCATCCATCGAGGGATCAGTGAGCTGCATGGACTCGGAGGCGTCAATGCACAGGAAGAGCCGCGCGAGCTGGCCGATGACCTTGCGATGGTGCAGCACCGGGCCGCTGAGCATGAGCACGATCATCACGACCGCGAGCGAGCGCAGCGTCGGGAGGAAAAAGCGGACCCAGCGGTTGTGCGCGAGCACGTCGCGGCGGTAGAGCAGCCAGGCGATGATGCCGAGGAACAGCGCAAGGCCGACGCCGGCAAACCACGGCCAGTCGCCGGTCCATCGCAGTGTGGTGGTGATGTGCTCGGTCTTCATCGCACGTTTTCCATTTCGCGTTTGAGATCCTGCGCAATCGAGTTCGCCGCGACCGTCCCGCGGGCGCGGGCGAACATGCGCTGGAGGATCAGCTCAAGGAAAATCAGCACGAGCAGCGCAATCAGAGCCCATTTCCACAGCTCCTCGCCGAATCGCTGGCGGTGCTCGTTTTCGCGGAACTCCGCGGCCGAATGCACGACGGCGACGGAATGCGCCTTTGCAAATTCCGCGATCTCCGTGTCGGCGAGCCGCGCGAGATCGGATTCGCGGCGGTCGGCATTCACGACGTAGTGGATCGGCTGTCCGCCGGGCGGCTGCAGCGTGTAGAGGCCGGGCTGGTAAAGCGGCGCGGTCTCGACGACTCCGCGCTCGTCCTTTTTCAAGACGGGCATCTCGACGGACGTGCCGTCCGGCCCGGTGAGCAGCGCTTTTTTCCCGGCCGCGGTGACGGGGAGGAATGAGACGAGCGAACGGCCGACGTCGAGGTTGCGCGGCGGGTTCACCGTCGAGCCGAGATGCACGCACAGGCGCTGCACGAGCGGGAGGTAAAATGGCCGCGCGGGGAGATTGCCCCAGTCGGCGTCCGCAGCGGTCGAGCACGCGATCACGCGCCCGTGGCCGACGGCGCGCTCGACGAGAAACGGATCGCCGGAGTCGAGTCGCGCGAGCACGACGGGATCCTTCGGGTCTCCGCTGCTGGCTGGCGCGCGCATCTTGAACCAGACTTTGATCGAAGCCTCGGCCATCAAGCCGTTGCGCGGGTCGTTGAAAAGTTCGAGCGCGGGATTTTCAAATCGCTGCGCGGCGACGCCGGTGCCCTGCACGCCTTCCTTCAGCTCGCCGGAGATGCCCGTGAGCGGCAACGGGGCGAGCGATGCAAACGGGCCGTTCCACCACGCGACATCCGTGCGGTCGCCGGGGAAGACGAGCAGGCCGCCGCCATTTTTCACGAAGTCCTCGAGCACGCGCAACTGCTCCGGCGTGAGCTTGCGCACGTTCGCGAGCACGACGGCGGCGGAGTCGGCGAGGTTCTTCGAGCTGAACGCATCCGCGCTCACGACATGTGGCTCGATGAGATCGCTCAGCGGCACCTTGCCCGCGACGAACGGCGAGAGCGCGATTTGCAGGTAGGCGGTCTCGGACGTGATGTCGTCGGGCGTCGGCCCCGGTGCGCCGTCCACGAGCAGCACTGGGATGCGGTCGCGCACGGGGATGCTCGCGAGGAAGGTGTTGTCCGCGGCGAGGACGTCGGGCTCGGTGGAGACTTCGACGACGTGCGAGCCCGCAGACTCGAACGCGTGCGTAAAGAGCACCTGCGCCTTTGCGCGCGGCCCGAGCGTGACCTGCGATGCGGTCTTGTCCTTGCCGTCCACTTTCAAAGTCACGCGCAGGTCGGCGTGGTTCGCGTCGCCGAAATTGCGGAGGTTCGCGCGGATCTGGATCTTCTGCCCGACGCCGACCATGAGCCTCGAAAAATCGAGCGACTCGATCGCGATGTTTTCTTTCACCTCCTGACCGACATCCCAGAACGTGACGCCCGGCGAAGTCGGCAGGCTGCGGATGCGATCCAGCGCGCGCCCGATGAGCGCATCCTCGGTCGCCGGAAAACTCACGCGCTGAAAATCCGTGAGCACCACGACCTGACGCGCGCTTTCGTGCATTTTCTCAAGCACGCCGGCGCCGAGATCGAGCGCGGCGGGGATTTTTGCGCTGCCAAATCCGGCGGTGGATTTCGTGAGCGCCTGTGTGACGCGCGAGAGATCGTAGCTTGGCGCGTCGAGCAGGCCGCGACCGCCTTCACCCATCATGATCACATGCACCTCGGAACCCGAACGGAGTTCATTGATCAGCCGCAACGTCTCGTCCTTGGCGATGCCGAAGCTCGTCGTGCCCGCGTGTGCGGCGTCCATCGAGTAGCTGTTGTCGAGCAGGACGACGGTGGAGGTCTTCGCATTGCCGAGCAGCGAACTCGCGCCTTTCCAGAGCGGCCGCGCCATCGCGAGCGCGAGCACCGCGGGAATCAGGCAGCGGATCGCGAGCAGGATCCACTGCTCGATCTGGATGCGGCGGCGGTTGGTCTTCAGCACCGCCTCAAGAAGGTGCATCGCGCCCCACTTCACGATTTTGAACCGGCTCTTGTGAAAGAGGTGGATGATGAGCGGGATCGAAAACGCGGCTGCTCCTCCGAGGAGTGCGATATTCAGGAAGTTCATCCCCGAGCCAGCCTCCTGCTGAGATATGCCGCGAGCGCCTTCGCATACGGCTCATCCGTCGTGAACGGCACGAGATCCACCTTGTGCTTGCGGCAGCCGCGCGTGAGATCAGCGCGGAATTTTTCGAGGTTTGCGAGATATGCCTGCCGCAGGATCGCGGGGTCGAGCAGGTGCTTCACGCCGTCGCGCTCCATGCACTCGAACTGCGTCCAGCCCTTGAACTGGAAGTTCAATTCATCCGGATGCCAGATCTGGAAGACGAGGATCTCGTGGCGCGCATGGCGGAAATGCGCGAGGGCCTTGAGAAAATTCGCGACCTCGCCGAAGCAGTCGCTGATGATGATGAGCAGCCCGCGCCGGTGGAGCTTCGGCACGAGATCGTGGAAGACCTTGCCGAGTTCGGTCTCGCCGCCCGGCTTTCCTTTTTCGAGTTCATTCAGGATCATCCGCATGTGGCTCACGCGCGAGCGCGGCGGGATGTAGCGGCGGATCTCCGTGTCGAACGTGACGAGGCCGACGCCGTCCGACTGCTGGAGCATGAGGTACGAGAGACACGCCGCGAGCTTCGTGGCGTATTCGAATTTGCTCACCTGCCCGTCCTTGCCGCCGCCGTAATCCATCGAGCCGCTCCGGTCGAGGATGATGGTCGCGCGGAGATTCGTCTCCTCCTCGTATTCGCGGATGTAGTAGCGGTCGCTGCGTGCGAAGACGCGCCAGTCAATGTGCCGGATTTCATCGCCGGGCACGTATTGCCGGTGCTGCTTGAACTCAACGCTGAAGCCCTTGTGCGGCGAGCGGTGCAGGCCGGTCGTAAAGCCCTCCACGACCTGCCGCGCGAACACCTGAAGGTTCGAGATGCGCTGGAGGTCGGACGGTGTGAGAAAGTCCGAGACGTGGGCCATGCGGGAGAAAAATCAGGACTCCCGATCAGAGCGCACGCTTCGCTTCGCCCCGCGGCGCATTTTTCAAAATGCGGCGCACGATGTCGTCCACGGTCACTCCCTCGGCCTCGGCGTTGAACGTCGGAACGATGCGGTGGCGCAGCACGGGAAGCGTGATGGCCTCGATGTCGTCAATCGTGACGTGGAAGCGGCCTTGCAGGACGGCGCGCACTTTTCCGGCGAGCACGAGGTTCTGGCACGCGCGCGGGCCGGCGCCCCAGTTGATCAGTTCCTTCACGAATGCCGGAGCGTCCGGCTCGTTCGGGCGCGTGATGCGGACGACATCAAGCACGAAGTCCATTACATGATCGGGCACGGGGACTTTGCGGACGACTTTCTGGAGTTCCAGAATCTGCGCGCCGCTGAGGACAGGCTGGATGTCGGTGCTCATCGTGCCGGTCGTGCGCGCGACGATCTGCCGTTCCTCGTCGCGGCTCGGGTAGCCGACGTTCACGAGGAAAAGGAAGCGGTCGCGCTGCGCCTCGGGCAGCGGATAGGTGCCTTCCTGCTCGATGGGATTTTGCGTCGCGAGAACGAAGAAGGGCTGATCCAGCTCGAAGGTCTTGCCGCCGATGGTCACATGTTTTTCCTGCATCGCCTCAAGCAGCGCGGCCTGCGTTTTCGGAGGCGTGCGGTTGATTTCATCCGCGAGCAGCATCTGCGTGAAGATGGGGCCCTTTTGGAAAACGAACTGGCGCTGGCCGGTGGAGGATTCCTGAATGATATCCGTGCCGGTGATGTCCGAGGGCATGAGATCGGGCGTGAACTGGATGCGGCGGAAACCCATGTTCAGCGCCTGTGAAAGCGTGCGGATCATCGCGGTCTTTGCGAGGCCGGGCACGCCTTCGAGCAGGCAGTGGCCGCCCGCGAGGACTGCGATGAGGAGCTGCTCGATCACGTCCTTTTGCCCGACGATGAACTTCGCCATCTCGCCCGTGATTTTCTGGTAGGCATCCACGAGCTGCGCGGCTGCGGCTTTGTCGTCGGGCTGGGTTTTTGGAGGAGTGTCGGTCGTGGTCATGTAGGTTTGGAAAATGGTTTTTGGCAAAGAAAACGCCGTTCGGCGAGGAACGTCGAACGGCGTCAAATCCAGTGCGCCTGGAGCAGTCGCACGTCTTACATCTCTGCGATCTCGGGCAGCGGATCGATCCACACGGGCGGTGTGCAGACAGCCGGCTGCGCGGCAAACTGCCAATCAGGAGCGGCGGGGGTGGCATCGGTGGGTTGGCCGGATCGCTGCTGGAGTCGGCTGGCGAATTCCTCGACGCTGCGCGCGAATCCTTTTTCCTGAACATCGGCGACGATTCCCTGCACCGCTTGCCCGGCGGATGCGAGCTGGCCGACTGCGGCGCCACTCTTCTGCCAGAAGCCGGGACGCGTCGCGGTGTACGCGGTGCCTGCGGCGAGCAGGAGGATCGCGGCGGCCTTTTGCAAAAAGCCGCGCCAGTGCCAAGCTGGCACGGCGAGGACTTTCGTGCGCTGTTCGGCGTTGAGCGTCAGCACGTCGGAATCTTCACGTTGCATGCCTTCCTTCAGCAGTTCGCCGAGTTCCAGCATTTGCACGATGTCGTTGCGGCATTCCTCGGAAGCTCCGAGCATGCTTTCAACGTAGAGGCGCTCGTCCGGGGGGAGTTCGTTGAGCGCGTAGTCGGTTAGGTCTTGTTCTGTCAGTCTCCCTCTCATTGCGTTTTTTTATGATGCGGCCCGTTTGGCCAGATAGATGATCTTCTCGTCCTTGTCGTCGCGCTCCATTTTTCCGCGCAGGTTGCGCATGGCGGCGTTCAGAATGAAACCGACGTTCCCCACGCTCAGCCCGGTGATCTGGCTGATCTCCTGATAGGAATGGCTCCCATGGAAACGGAGGCGGACGACCTCCTGCTGGTTTTTCGGCAAAGCTTTTACATGCTCCATGAGGCGCTCGACGGTTTCGCGGCGCGACATCTCCTGCAGCGGGCTCACGTTTTCCACCTTGCGGTGCTCAAACTCCTCGTGCTCGACGTAAATGTAGCGGTCTTCCTTCTTCAGCGACTTCAGCGCGCAATTCCTGCACACGGTGAAGAGCCACTGCGAGAGATGGCCCTCGATGGCCGCCTGATCCTGCGTGTGGAGCCGCATGAACGTCTCCTGCACGGTATCACGGGCGCGGTCGAGATCCTGGAGGATGCTCAAGGCGTATTGCAGGAGGGGACGTTCAAAACGCTCGAGAGCGCTCTGAACCCATGCTGATTTCTTTTTGGCTTTTGAGAGGAACATAGTCCTTCACACATAACCCAAGCCGGGGAAAAAATTGAGGAAAATTTTCGACTATTTTCAGTGGTGAAAATGTGGCAGCATCTGCTATTCAGCCCATCACGGGCGCACAGTCGTGCGCCGGGCCGATTCCGCTCGGCAAGCACGTCCCGTTTTCCCAAAACAACAACCGGCTGAACCCATGAACCCCGTCGCCCGCATTCTCTTCGCCAGCGTCCTAGCCAAACCCGGCGCTGTCACGGTGAACGGGACGTTTTTCGCCGGAACGCCCGGCAAGCTCTGGAAGATGCGAAAGGAAAACGGGAGGCGAAGGCTGGCACGCACTTCGCGCTGAACATGGGCAAGACCGGCTGCCGTTTCGTCGTGCGCGGCACATCCGTCGCGCTCGCGGACGTGAAGGCTTTGGAAATCGGCTCCGCGAAATAGTCCACTCGCGGCTTTCCGGCGCGCGGAGTCTGCGGCATTCACCATCGCGTGCAGACCACCGAAGCCATCCTGCTGCGAAAAACGCGGTTCAGCGAGACGAGCCTCATCGTCTCGTGGTTCACGCGCGACTGCGGGCGGCTGAAGACCGTCGTGAAGGGCGCGCTGCGACCGAAGAGCCGCTTCTCCGGCGTGCTCGATCTTTTTTTTGACTGCGACATCACCATCGCGCGCAGCGCAAAAAGCGAGCTGCACACGCTCCGTGAGGCGGACCTGCGCGACGCGCGTGCCGGGCTCCGCACCGATCACCGCCGCGTCGCTCTCGCGTCGTACTTCGTCGAGCTGATCGAGCTCACGACCGAGCCCGAGCATCCCGCGCCTGAGCTTCACGATCTCATCCGACGCGCGTTCAATTTCCTCAATCAGAATCCCGCCGAGCCGCGTGCGCTGCTTCACTTCGAGGGCGAACTCGCCCGCATGCTCGGCATCGCGCACCCCGAGCTTACGCCCATCGTCGCCATCGGCCGCGCGCATCACCGCATCCCGTCCTCGCGTGCCGCGTGCTTGAAGCAATGACGCCGCCTTCCGCGCTTGCATCGCCGCGCGCACGCCGCAGCATCACCGCATGAGCGAACAACCCGTCATCGCCGCCAAGGCACCCGCAAAAGTCACCCTCGAAGCAGGCAAGGACTACTGGTTCTGCACCTGCGGAAAATCCGCCACGCAGCCGTTCTGCAACGGCGCGCACAAGGGATCAGCCTTCGCGCCGAAAAAATTCACCGCGGAAAAATCCGGCGACGCGTGGCTCTGCCAGTGCAAGCACACGGCGAACGCGCCCTTCTGCGACGGCACGCACAAGGGGCTCTGATCCGGCCTTTCGCGGCTACCGCGAAATCCCGCACTGCGAGACAAACCACGCCGGGTTCAGCGGCGCGCAGCGTTCGCGCAGCTTGTCGAGTTCCGTGGCGGGGCCGTGTAATTCCAGCCGCGCGAGATCGGACATCGTAAGCATCTCCTCCACGAGCGCGCCGACATTGTCGAGATGCTCGATCACTCCCTGCGCGCCGACGTACGCCTCGCGGCAATGCACCACATCGCCATCAAGCGTGAAGTTGTACCAGAGGCAGTTTTTCTCCGTCTCCGTCTTCGCGATGAACCTCGCGAGCAGCGGGCGCACGGCATCGAGCTTGCCGGGGTGGACTTGGAAATACGGATAAATGCTGACGGCGTCGGTGGTCTGGGACATGGCGGATGTGAGAGGTGAAATGACGCGCAGAGACTTGCAGAATCGCCCGCCGGTTGTCACTCGCGCAATTCATCGCGACCGAAGCGCGGACTCGCACCGCGCGGCACCGTTGTCGTAGCATCCGCCACATGAAATTCCCCGCAGCCCCGCTCGCATTCATCGTCGCCCTCGCATCGTCCGCCTTCGCCGCGAATCTTCCGAAGCTCGATTTCGGCACGGTGCGCGAGGAGCACATCATGATTCCGATGCGCGACGGCAAGCGCCTCTCGGCCTACGTCTATTTTCCAAAAAGCGAGCGCGCGGATCAAAAGTGGCCCGCGATTTTCGAGCAGCGATATGCGGACATCACGGGCCCGGGCTCGCGGAAAAACGCCGCGAAATTTGCCGAAGGCGGCTTCGTCATCGCGCTCGTGAATTTCCGCGGCACGCACGAGAGCGAGGGCGTCTATCGCGGCTACCGCGGGCTGCAATGGGGAGAGCTGCGCGACGGTTACGACGTGTGCGAGTGGCTTGCCGAGCAGCCGTGGTGTTCGGGAAAAATCGGCACCTACGGCGGTTCGCAGGCCGGCTACGCGCAGAACTATCTCGCCGTCACACAGCCGCCGCATCTCGTCGCGCAATACATGACGGACACCGGCCTCAGCCTTTTCCACGAAGGCTACCGCATCGGCGGCGCGACGAAGCCGCAGCGATTCATCAAGGGCGGCAGCGTCGCGCGCGATCCGAAGGACAACGACGCGCTGCTCGCCGAGTGGGACGCGCATCCGAACTACGACGAATACTGGCGCGACGAGAACGCTTCGCTGCACTTCGGAAAAATGAACGTGCCGTGCTTCACCATCGGGAGCTGGTTCGATTTCATGTGCCAGGGCAGCGTGTGGAGTTTTCAAGGACGCCAGCAAGAAGGCGGGCCGAATTCACGCGGCGCGCAGCAACTCATCCTCGGCCCGTGGCTCCACGGCGGCTATCCGAAGTCGAACAAGATCGGCGAACTCGTCTTCCCCGAGAACGCGCAGTTCGACGTGTACGCGCACATGACGAAGTGGTTTAACCACTTCCTCAAAGGCGAGGACAACGGCGTGGAGAAAGACACCACTGTGTGTTACTACGTGATGGGCGCCGTCGGCGAAAAGGATGCGCCCGGCAACGTGTGGCGCGAAGCGAAGGACTGGCCGCCACGAACGCGAACGACGGACTATTTTTTGCACAGCGACGGAGAATTACGCGGCTCAGATGTAATCAGCCGATGGGGCAGCGAGCGGAAGTTTGCACTGTATAAAACGGGGGCCGCACCGAGCACCAGCTACGCAAGCGACCCGCGCCAGCCGATGAGCCTGCCCTTCACCGGCTTCCCCGGTGCAAAGGACGCGCGGCCTTTCGAGCAGCAGAGCGAAGTGCGCACATGGACGACCGACGTGCTACAGAATCTCGTCGAGTGGACCGGCGAAGTCACCGCCGAAGTCTGGGTGAGTTCCACCGCGAAGGACACCGACTTCATCCTGCGCGTGACCGACGTGTATCCCGACGGACGCAGCATCCTGCTCATGGATTACCCGCAACGCGCACGCTACCGCGACGGCTTCGTGCGCCAACACCTGCTCACGCCCGGCGAACCGGTGAAGCTCGCTTGGCACATTGGCTTCACGAGCATCATCTTCAACAAGGGCCACCGCATCCGCGTCACCATCGCCAGCACCGGCGCGCCCTTTTACGAGCCGAACAACCAGACCGGCGGCAAGCAGACGGTGGACTGGATGAAAACCACGCAGCCTGCGATCAACACCATCTGGCACGACGCCGCGCACCCGTCGCGCATCATCGCTCCCGTGCTGCGCGAAAAGTGATCCGCATGTTCGGATCGCTTGCGGCGATTATTTGAACAGCGCCCCGATGCGCTTCTTCCCCTGCTCGCTCGGCGGCGTCCAGCGCACATCGGTCTTCGGGAGCTGTTGTTTCAGCGCGGCGACGTCCGATTCCGAGAGGTCAATGTTGTCGAGCGTGAGCCTCTTGAGATGCGTGAGATTTTTCAACTGGCTCAGCGCGCTGAGCGTGAGGCGTGCCTCGCCCAGCGTGATGTCTTCCAGTATCGGCAGCTCGGCGAGCACGGGCAGCACGTCGTCCGAAAGCGTGACGGGCGGCGTGTAGCTCAGGCGCTGGCCGACATAGATGCTCGTGAGATTTTTCAACGTCGCGAGCTTCTTCACGCCCTCGGTGGTCACGCCGCTGTGCCATGTGCGGAAGCCTTTCAACTGCGTGATCGTCGCGACCGCCGCCATGCCGTCGTCCGCAAATGCGAGCGAGCCCGCGACCGTGAGCTTTTCAAAATGCGGCAGCGCCGCGAGCGCCGCGAGGCCGGTGCCGGTGAGCCGTTTGCCCGGATGAAAAAACGCGATTGATTTGAGGCCCTTCCACGCTGCGAGCGCGCGCACGCCTTCGTCGGAGACGTCCATTCCATTGGTGCCCAGCGTCTCGACTCCGGCCGGTGCGCCGAGCGCTTTCAGTCCTGCGTCGTTGAAGCCGGTGCCGAATCCAAGCTGCGTCACATGCGCGAGCTTGCCGGCTTGCGCGTAGTCTTCCGGCGTCAGCTTCGAGCAGTCTTTGAACGAGACTGCCGTCGCCACGCCCTTCGTCTCTGTGATCTCTGCGCCTTTCGATTTCAGCGCGACGAGGATTTCCGTATCACCTCCGTGGAGCGATGCGGCGGCGAGGAATGCGGACAGAAGGAATGCGGCGGGGAGTTTCATGGGTTGGATTCGAGGTTTGTTTTTTGACTTTCAGAGGTTTGTCGGAAAGTGTGGCGGTCTCCTGATCACTGCTTGCTCGTCAGGAATTTCAAAAGCTCAAATGCCTTCTGCTCCGGCAGCGCCTCGAGCAGGCCGGGCGGCATGAGCGATTGCGCGAGCTTCTCGCGTTTCGCGATGTCGGCCTTCGCGACGACCGCGGTTTCCGTGACGGTGCGCAGGGTGACGGACGTCGCGCTTTCCTGATCGAGCAGGCCCGAGACGACCGTGCCGTCCTTTTTTGTGATGAGATGGAGCTGGTAATTTTCGCCGACGACCGCATTCGGATCCACGATGTTCTCGAGGAAGTAGTCGAGGCCGTTGCGCCACGCGCCCGCGAGGTCGGGGCCGAGCTTGCCGCCGGTGCCATTGACTGCGTGGCACACCGCGCAGATTTGGTTGAACGTCTCGCGACCGGCGGAGGCATTGTAGGCCCACAGCGGCGCGGCGGTGTAGCCTTTCTTCAGCCGCGCGATCGTGGCTTTTGCGGCGTCGGAGGATTCGTTCACGCGGCCCCACGCCTCGTCGAGCAGGCGGTCCACGTCGGCGTTGTGAAGATTGCGCATCTGGCGGACTTGAAGCGCGCTGAGATGCTTGCGATCAAATTTTCCCGCCTGCATCGCGCGCAGCAGCGGCAGCGCGAGCGGCGCGCGGCTCGTGAGCGCGCCGAGAGCGGCGCTGCGATCGGGAGCGTCGAATTTTTCAAAGCGCGCGATCAGCGCGTCCGCCGTCGCCGGATCATTCGACCGCGAGAGCAGCGGGATGACGGTCGTGCGGAATGCGTCCACATCGAGCAGCCGCGCAAAAATCGGCACGGCCTCGGCATCGTTGCCGCGCTTGAGCAGGTCGAACGCGAACTGCCGCTGCGGGAGCGGCGCCTTTTCGTCCGCGAGGATGCCGCGCATTTTTGCCAGTACCGTCTTGTCGCCGAAAATCGCGGCGAGCTGATCGGCGACGTTTGCGAGCGACGCGTCGGCGGATTTTGCGAGGCGTTCATGCGCCTGCGTCCATGCGGCGGGCATCGGCAGCGCGGCCTCGTCCTTCAGCGCAAATGCGAGGATGCGCAGGCTGCGCGCGGCCGCCGCATCGTCCTGCTTCGTAAGCTGCGCGAGGAGCAGGTCGCGCCCCTGCGGACTGCGCGCCGCGAACCAGCGGATCGAATTCACGAGGCTCGGCTGCGGTGTCGTGTCGGCGAGCGCGAGCGCGCGGGAGAAATCCTGCGCAGCGACGTTGCCGAGTCCGCTCCAGATCATTTTCGGCAGGAAGCGGTCGTCCTTGTCCTCGCCGTGTGCAGCGAGCGCGGCGGACACATTCCAAATCTGCGCCGCTTCGAGCATCGGCAGCGCGGATGCGACTGCGAGGCGCACGCTTGGCGACGGATCGTCTTTCGCGAGCGCGAGCAGCACATCGGCAGCGAGCAGCGGCTTGCCCACGCGCTCGGTCGCGAGTTGCACGGCCCAACCGCGAACGATGTCGCTTTCATGCTTGGCGAGTTTCGCGAACTGCGCTGCGTCGAGTGTGCCCGTGACGTGCAGCGTCCACACCGCGCGCAGCACGAGCGGCACGTCGCTCCCCGCGGCCTGTTCCTTCAGCAGCGCGAGCGCCTTTGGATCGATCGCGCGCTTCACCGCGCGCTCCTGCAGGAGCTGGCGCGCGTTGCGTGCGAACCAGTCGTTGCGATGCGTCTGGAGCCGCGCGAGCTCGATGTCGCTCTTCGCGCCGAGATCCACTTTCACGGGATGGTAAGTCTTCGCCCACGAAACGCGGTAGATGCGGCCGTTCGTGCGATCCCATTTTTCCGGCGCGGGATTGTGGCAGTGCTGCAGGTCGCACCAGTCAATGAGATACACCGCGCCATCCGGGCCTGTCTGCAAATCCACCGCCATGTAGCGCGGGTCGGGCGCGAGCAGCAGGTCTGCGCCCGCGTGCTTTGCCTCGTAGCCGGAGCCCTCGCGCACGAGCACCTGATGGTTCATCTGGTGCCCGAAAAGGTTGTTCGTAAAAAGATGATCGCGATACGCGTCGGGCCAGTTGTCGCCGAGGTAAATCATCGTGCCGACGTGCGAGTGGCCGCCGTAGATCGCGTCGCTGCCCGGCTTGCCCGCTCCACCCGCGCCGCTGTCGTAGCGCGCGGCGGCGGGCAGGAAATTTTTCAGATCGGGCGCAAAGTCGGGGCCGGAATTTGAGATGAACGGCGCGTAGCCGTTGTTCGCCTGATTCCAAAAATGCCCGTTGCGAATGACATGCGTCGTGCCGCCGCCGCCGTAGAAGCTGCGGCAGTGCGTCATGAAAAGATGGCCGCTGCTGTTGAAATCGAGGCCCCACTGGTTGCTGCCGCCGTGCGCGAAAATCTCGAACTCGTGCCACACCGGGTGATAGCGCCACACGCCGGAATGCAGCGGGATGCGCTCCGCATCGGGCGTGCCGGGCTTGCCGATGTTGGACGACGTGAACACGCCCTGGTTGCCGTACAGCCAGCCGTCCGGGCCCCAGCAGAAACTGTTCAGCGTCTCGTGCGTGTCCTGGAAGCCCCAGCCGTCGAGCAGCACCTGCGGCTTGCCGGCTTTGTCGTTGGCGTCCTTCGGAATGAACAGCAGCTCCGGCGCTGCGCCGACCCACACGCCCCCGAAACCGACCTCCATCCCGCTCACGAGATTCAGCCCCTCGAAAAACACGGTGCGCTTTTTGAAAGTGCCGTCGCCGTCCACGTCTTCGAAGATCAAAATGCGATCCTTGCCCGCGCCGTCGGACTGCTTGTTCGGATAGCTGTAAGCCTCCGCGACCCACAGCCGCCCGCGCTCGTCAATCGCGAATGCAACGGGCTGCTTCACCTCCGGCTCCGCGGCGATCAGCTCGGCTTGAAATCCGGGCGTGAGCATCATCGTTGCGACGACCTTTTGCGCATCCTCGCACGCGACCGCCGTGGGCTTCGCGGGATTCGGCACGAGGTGTTTCAGCACCGGGCTTTCCTTCTGCCGCGCCGCGCGGTCGGCATTCGCGGCTGCACCTTGCGCAGCGGATCCACCGGCGGCGGGTGCGGGCGCGGGAGTGAGTTCGGGCCGCTTGTCGTGAAAGACGAAGTCGTCGAAATTCAAATGCCCCCAGCCGCCCTTTGCCTCGTCCACGAGCCGGACGAAAATGTGTTTGCCCGCGAAGGGCCGCAGATCCACGACCTCGCGGCGCATGTTCTCGATGTCGCTACCGCTCGCGCTCCGGATCACTTTCCCCGTCGCATCTTCGACGATCTCCACGCGCGTCTGCGGCGAGCGCCCGCCGCCGACAAGAAAGCTCGCCCACGGCTGCGTGACCTCAAACACCGTAGAAGTCAGCCGCCCCGTGCCCTTGTCCCCGACTTTTTCGTAGCCGCCGATCCAAAAATCCCCCGCGTGATTACTCGCCTCGCCCGGCTTGCGCGCGTGGGCCGTGTCGCCCTTGATCGGCTGTCCTTCCCACGCGTCGCCCTCGGCTTTCCAGTCGTCGAG
Source organism: uncultured Spartobacteria bacterium (assembly GCA_903882875.1). Classification (GTDB taxonomy): domain Bacteria; phylum Verrucomicrobiota; class Verrucomicrobiia; order Chthoniobacterales; family Chthoniobacteraceae; genus SXWH01. The sequence goes on from CAIRYQ010000032.1 coordinate 114,098, forward strand.
CGTGCCATTTTCAAAGCCGAGATTCAGTGGCTTGCCGTTTGCGCCGAGCGGCCGGATCGAGACGACATCCGCCTTCAGCAACCCGCCCGTTTCGCGCGCCGGCTTCGCAGCGGCTGCGGGTTGCAGCTTCAATTTCGCGCGCTGTCCCTCGACGCCGCCGAGCTTTTCCCAAGTCACCGCGCCGGGCGTCGGCGGCAGCTCCTCGATGGACACGTCCTTCACCTGCACCAACGTATTGCCGCCTCCGTGCGCCTGAATGCCGATGATGCCGTCGCTCGCGATGTCCGCATCCGTCTCCGTGAAATCCACGCCCTGCACGCCATTGATCCACGTCTGGATGCGCGCGCCGTCGGCCTTGATCACGTAGTCGTTCCAGCCCCACAGATTGATCACGGGGCGCAGCGCCTTCATGTCGGATTTCGCGACGAGCCGGTTGCGCCGGCCCTCGTCGTAGATCGCCGCGTACCACTCCGGCTCGCCGTAGTCGCACTGGTAGCCGCACACCTCATGGCCCGAGGAATTCCGTCGCGTGCGGATCTGGATTCCCGAATTGATGAAGCCTGTCTTCGGATCGCCGGTGAGCTTGATTTTCAGCCGCAGGATGAAATTCGCATACGACGCTTTCGTGCAGAGAAAATCATTGTACGGGATTTTCTTCACGCCGTCGCCGCCTGTGAGGCAGCCGTCCTCCACGCGCCAGAGCATCGGCGGCGGAGCCTCCCAGCCGTCGAGCGACCTTCCGTCGAAAATGGGCTTCGCATTTTTTGAAATCGGCGGCGGCGTGTCGGCTGATGCGATGCCTGCGAAAATGCAGAGCAGCGCGGCGGTGAGCGGAAGGGGAGTGGCGGTCATGGGTGTGGATTGCAGAATACGAGGGCAGCGATGATGAACCTGCCTGGCCCGCGATACTTTGGGAGATGGTGCGACGCGAGGCTTTCTGCGGACCGACCTGCGCCGGGCCGCAAATGTCGCGCATTGAAACGCAGCGCGGAGCCGTTTAGGGTGCCCGTCACAAAAATGGCGCAAACCCGCCGCGAAACACCCAACAACACCCTTCAGGAAGTCATCGGTCTCACGCTCCTCGTCGTGGGAGTGCTGCTGCTTCTTGCGCTCATCTCATACTCACCCGGCGATGTGCCGTCGTGGATGCGCAGCGCGCGCGTCGAGAAATCGGCGGCGAATTCGCACAACTACGTCGGTTCGCTCGGCGCGATCATGGCGTTCCTCAGCTACGCCGCGCTCGGCGCCGCGAGCTACCTGCTCGCCGCGGCGCTCATCGGCTATGGCGTGGTCACTTGCGTCGGGCGGCAGATCGGATTCTCCATGCGCCCGCTGTGGACGGCGGGCTTTGTCGTGAGCGGCGCGTGCCTCATCCACGTCCTCGGCTGGACGTTCATTGACCGGGCAAAATTGAATCTCTCAAGCGAGGGCGGTTTCATCGGCTCGTTCATCGGCGGGAAAATTTTTCACACCGTCTTCGGGCCTGCCTCGATCCTCGTGCTGCTGCTGATCTACGTCGTCTGCATTATCCTCATGACGGGCCTGCGCCCGGTCGCCGTCGCGCGCCAGCTTATCACGCTCCCGCGCACATGGCTCGACGCACGACGCAAACGCTATCTCGAACGTGCCGGAGAGGAGCAGCGCATCGCGCTCGAGAAGAAAAAAATGGAGCGCGAGCAGCGCCGTGCGGAGAAGGACGCGGGCCGCCGCACCGACGAAGCACCGTCGCCCACGAAGCTCGAGCAGGCCGAGCTTCTGTCGCTTGATGCGGGCAAGGACGCCGAGCCGGAGCCGGAGCGTCCCGCGCCGAAGATTTTCGACGCCGCCGCACCGATGCCGCCTGCGGCAAAGAAGGAAAAGAAGAAGGAAAAAATCGAGCTGCTCCAGACGATCTCCAGCGAGAATTACCGGCTCCCCGATTTTGATTTGCTCGACGCGGTGGATCACTCGACCCGAGTGGTGACCAGCCCGGACGAACTCCGCGCGGTGCAGAACCAGATCATTGATACGCTCGCGGAATTCGGAATCACCGTGACGCCGGGCGACATCACGAAGGGGCCGACCATCACGCGCTACGAGGTGTATCCTGCGCGCGGCGTGCGTGTGGACAAAATCGCGACCTACGAGCGCGACATCGCGCGGGCGACGATGGCCGAGCGCATCAACATCCTCGCGCCGATTCCCGGCAAGGACACCGTGGGAATCGAGATCGCGAATTCGCGCAAGCAGATGGTGACGCTGCGCGAGCTGCTCGAAGGCGAAGATTTTCAAAACGCGAAGGCGAAGATCCCGCTCGCGCTTGGCAAGGATGTGTATGGAAAGTCCATCATCGCGGATCTCGCCGCGATGCCGCATGGGCTCGTCGCCGGCACGACGGGATCGGGCAAGAGCGTGTGTATCAATTCGATCATCGCGAGCATCCTCTACCGCTTCTCGCCGGAGGATCTGCGGCTCATCATGATCGACCCGAAGGTCGTCGAGATGCAGATGTACAACACGCTGCCGCACCTCGTCGTGCCCGTCGTCACCGATCCGAAAAAAGTGCTGCTCGCGCTGAAGTGGGCCGTGAACGAAATGGAAAAGAGGTACGCCATTTTTGCAAAATGCGGCGTGCGCAACATGGCGAGCTTCAACACGCGCCCGAAGCCGAAATCACAGCGCGAACTCGACGAGATCGCGGACGCGAAAGCCGAGGCGAAGGCCGCCGCCGACCCGCGCACTCAGCCCCGCGCGGTGATTGACCCGAACGTCGAGCCGGAGACCGCCAGCAGCTCGGACATCCTCGGAAAAACATTCGGCGAAGAGCTGCCGCGCGAGGAGCCCGTGATGAACGGCGACTCCGAGCAGTACGGCACGCCGGACAGCGACCGCGAAACCGTCGGCGAGGAACTCAACCGCGCGGAGCAGGCGGAACTCGGCATCACCGTCGCGCGCGACGACGGCATCGTGGTGCCGGAGAAAATGCCGTTCATCGTCATCATCGTGGACGAGCTGGCCGACCTCATGCAGACCGCGCCCGCGGACGTGGAAGGGCTCATCGCGCGCATCACGCAAAAGGCGCGTGCTGCGGGCATCCACATGCTCATCGCCACACAGACGCCGCGTGCGGACGTGATCACCGGCGTCATCAAGGCAAACGTCCCGTGCCGCATCGCGTTCCAGGTCGCGAGCCCGCTCGATTCGCGCGTCATCCTCGACGAGAACGGCGCGGAGCGTCTGCTCGGCATGGGCGATCTTCTTTACCGCCCGCCTGGCACGTCGAAGCTCGTGCGCGCTCAGGGCGTGCTTGTCACCGACGAGGAAGTTCACCGCATCGTCGAGTTCGTGAGCAAGCAGGGCGCGCAGTGCTTCGAGGCGGAGATTCACCAGAAGCTCGAATCCGTCGGCATCGGCGACGAGGAGGACGACGTGAGCGACGAGGACGAGGAACTCGTGATGCAGTGCCTCGAAGTGATGCAGCAGGAGGGCAAGGCCAGCACGTCGCTCTTCCAGCGCCGCCTGCGCCTCGGCTACACGCGCGCTGCACGCATCCTCGACATTCTCGAAGACCGCGGCTACGTCGGCCCTGGCGACGGGGCGAAGCCGCGCGAGATTTTACGCCAGCCGGACCTCTGAAAAAATGGATCACGATTTTGGAAAGCATCTGCAAAAAGCGCGCACGGACCGCGGGCTGAGCATCGAGCAGGCGGCCGCGGCGGTCCGCATCCGCTCGACTTTCCTGCGCTCGCTCGAAGCCGGCGATCTCACGAAATTTCCGAATGCGGCTTACGCAAAAAGTTTCCTGCTCATGTACGGGCGCTTCCTCGGCGTGGATGTGAAATCGGTCGCCGTGCAGATTGACACGACGACGCAGATGAAGGTCGAGGGCTACCAGTACCTCACGAACCGCGCAGCCGCGCAGCCGAAGGCGAAGCCCGAACCGGAGCTGACCTTCAGCGCCGCGCCTGAGCCGAAATCCTCCGGCTCGTGGCTGCCGTTGCTCGTGCTCGCCGGGACGCTGGTCCTTGCGCTCATCGCATTTGTGGTCTGGCAAAACATGAACCGCCTGAGCGACGCGCCGCAGCCCGCGCCCGCAAAAAACACGCCGGTGCCGAGCGTGCCCGCCGCGGTCGAGCCGATTACGAAAGTATCCGCGCCCGCATCCGAGGCGCCGTCGCCGGCCGTGCAGCCTCCGCAGCCTTCTGTGCCGCCGCCCGAACCCGAGGTGCCGCCGCGTCCGAAGATCATCTCGATGCCTGAGACCGCACCGGGGGCGCCGGGTGAAATCCCGCGCGCGCGCCCGATTTCGCCCGTGGCGAAAATCGCATCGTCAGATTCCGAGATGCTCGCAGATCTCGGCCCGGCGAAGCCGCGCATCATCACGCCGGGCAACGCCGCAACGCCACAAGTCGCGCCGCCCGTCCCGCCGACGATCACCGATGACGCAGGCGGCGCGCTCGCCGCGGATCCAAACACGATCATCCTGGAGCCGAAGCGCAAGACCTGGGTGATCATCCGCGCCGGCCCCGGCGGACAGACGCTGTTCGAGGATTACCTTTATCCCGCCGCAAAACCGATGCGGCTGCCGAAGGGCCGCTACTTCATCGAGCTGCGCGACGCCGAAGCCGTGGAGATCTCGCGCGACGGCAAACCCGTCGGCTACTCGTCACCCGGCGTGCTGCTCGACTGATGCCTCCGCGTCACTGCGGTGGCGCTCGCCTTTCACTGCTGCCGCGACCAGAACGGGCGGTAGAAGAATTCCTTGTCCTCGTTGGAGACGGACGGGAGGATCCAGTTTGAGCGGAAGACCTCGCGGTCCGCACGCTCGTCGTAGGTTTCCCAGCGGCGGCGCGCGGCGATCTCGTCCTTCGACGCGCATCCCGAAAATGTGAGCGCCAGCGCGAGGGATGCGAGCGCGGCGTTCAGCGGACGGAAGGATTTCGGGGTCATGCGCGGGCGAAGATGGCAGCAAACAAAAATGCGTCATGCGCAAATTTTCGCCGCGCATTTTTCTCAACGGTGCTTTTTCCGGGCGACAAGATCGGTGTGGCACCGGCCAAGGAGTGTGGAGCGCACGCACCGCACGGGAGTTATCCGGTATCTGTCATGAAAAACCACCACACCACCACACTGCTCTGCGCCGCATCGCTGCTCGCGACCGCCGCGCTCACATTCGGCGGTACGCCGATCACTGCGAATAAGGAAACCAAGCCGGTTGCCGACGAGGACACCGTTGTGCATCCCGTCACGTCGCCGTATTTCGCGGAGGATTCGTTTATCACGAGCGACATCCGTCCGGTGTTCGTCTATCACAATCTGCCGGGCAATTTTCTCGGCGGCGGCCAGGCCAGCGTGACCGCGGTGCAAGTGCGCCTGAAGCTCACCGACAGCCTCCAGTTCGTCGCCTACAAGGACGGCTGGCTGGATGTGTCCACGCGCGGCTTCGGCGGGCGCGGCTGGAACGACATCGCCGCGGGCATCAAGTGGGCGTTCTATCGCAACGATGCAGCGCAGTTTCATGCCGCCGTCGGCCTCGGCTACGAGTTCGCATCCGGCGACCGCAGCGTGCTCCAGCGCGACGACGAACTGCGCGCGTGGCTCTCGGTGAACAAGGGCTTCGGCAAGCTTCACCTCGGCGCGACGCTGAACTACTCGTGGTCCATGGGCAATGGTGGCAGCCTGCTCGGCGACTCCGACTGGCTGAGCTGGCACGTCCACGCCGACTACCAGGTCAACAAATGGTTCAGCCCACTCGTCGAGGTGAACGGCTACCACACCACGCGCGGATCGGGAGTTCCGTTCAGCGTGGCGGATGTGGCGAACATCAGCAACAGCGGCAGCCCTACGGTCTCCGCGGCGGTCGGCTTCGAGGTGCGTCCGTTGAAAAAGGTCGCGCTGCGTGCAGCGTTTGAATTCCCGCTCACTCACGACCGGGACGTCTACGGCAACCGCATGACGTTCTCGTCCGTGATCAAGTTCTAGCAGCCCCGGAACTCGCTGGAACTGCAGGCCGTCCGTTGTCGTTGGCGGGCGGCCTGTCTGTTTTTGGAAATGGATGCGGGGAAAATCGTTTGGCCATCGCGCTGCGCAGACGCGATGCTGCGCACCGATGACTTACCTCGACCACAACGCCACGACTCCGCTCGCGCCCGAGGCGCTGGAGGCGATGCGTCCGTACTTGGAGAGGTTCCACGGTAACCCGTCGTCCATCCACGCCGCGGGCCGCGAGACGCGTGCGGCGCTGGATGATTCGCGCGACCGGCTCGCGGCGCTGCTGCGCTGCAAGGCGCACGAGATCATCTTCACCGGCGGCGGCACCGAGGCGGACAACCTCGCGCTGCTCGGCATCGCACGCGGGCACTCGGCGCGCGGGAAGCATCTCATCACCTGCGCGACCGAGCACCACGCGGTGCTGCATCCGCTCGAGCACTTGCAAAAGCGCGAGGGCTTCCGGCTCACGGTGCTCGGCGTGGATTCGCGCGGGCTGCTCGATCCCACGGACGTGCGCCGCGCGCTCACGAGCGAGACGATGCTCGTTTCCGTGATGACGGCGAACAACGAGACTGGCATCCGCCAGCCCGTCGCGGAGATCGCCGCGCTGTGCCGCGCGCACGGCGTGCTTTTTCACACGGATGCGATCCAGACCTTCGGCAAGGAGCCTCTGCCCTCCGACGCCGATGCACTCTCGCTCGCGGCGCACAAATTTTACGGCCCAAAAGGCGCGGGCGTGCTCGTCCTGCGCGGCGGGGTTTCCGTCGAACGGATCACATTCGGCGGCAGCCACGAAAGCGATCGCAGGCCGGGGACGGAGAATGTCGCGGCGATCGTCGGCATGACGCGTGCAGCAGAAATCGCGGCGGCGAGCGCAGAGGCCGAGGGCGTGCGGCTCGCACCGTTCCGCGAGAAATTGTGGGAAGGAATCCGCGCGGCATTTCCAGCGGCCGTGCGCAACAGCGACCCCGCGCTCTCGCTCGCAAACACGCTGAACGTAAGTTTCCCCGGCCTCGACGGTGAGAGCCTGCTGATCAATCTCGATCTCGCGGGCATCTGCGCATCGAGCGGCTCGGCGTGCATGGTCGGCAGTATCCAGCCGTCGCACGTCCTGCTCGCGATGGGCGTGCCGCGCGAGACCGCGCAGGCGACCGTGCGCTTCTCGCTGGGCAAGGGGACTACGGCGGAGGAAATCGCCGAAGCCGTCCGGCGCATCGGCGCAATCTTCGCGCGCCTGCGGGAAGCCGGAGTCGCTGCCTGATCCGCGCCTACTTCGTCGGCGAGAAATCCGTCGCCTTCAAAAACTCCGACTTCACGCCATCGGCCACGGTGAGCGATCCGCCCGCGTCCTTCTCGCTCGCGTCCCTAGCCGCGACCCAGACCGGATCGTTGCGGAACGCCGTGAACGATGCCTTCGCAGCGTCGGCACTCGTGTGCGCGAGGAAATACACGAGCGTATTGTCCGCGTTCTTCTGATCGGCCATCGGGATCCAGTAGAAGAGATTCGTCATGCCGTGCTTTTGAAAAAGCGCGACGGTGTGATCGCGGAAGCGCGCCTGCAGCCGGCCGAGATTGCCGGGCGTCGTCGTGTAGGTGCGCAGTTCAAACACGCGCGGCGCGGCAGCGGACGGCTGAATCGCGGGCGAGAAATCCGTCGCGTTCAGGAACACCGACTCCACTTTCGTGAGCAGCTTCCCATTTGCCTCCGAGGCCTTGGCCGCGCTCTGCCAGTCGGGATCCGCGCGGAATTCCTTCCACGATTGCGCGGAAGCCTCGCGGCTCGGGAATGCGATCACATACACGAGCTTGTTGTCCGTGTTTTCGATCGGCACCCAGTAGCCGACGTTCGTGATGCCGTGCTTTTCAAAAAGCTTCACCGTGTGGTCGCGGAAGCGCGCGAGCAGGTCGTCGAGCTTGCCCGGCGCGGCGTAGTACGTGCGCATCTCAAAGCAGCGCGTGTCCTTTTCGGCGGCGATGGCGGGGAGTGCGGCGGCGAGCATGGTGGAAACGAGGAGGGTGCGGAGGATCATGGTGCGGTTTAACAATGCGATGCGCGGCTTGTCCATCGCAGTGTTCGGCGGTCAGGAGCCGATGAACTCGCAGGATTTTCGCAGGACTGGAATTTTGCCGCGCGGACTTTTCCGCATGACCGCACACGGCGTTTCATTCAAAGGAACATGATGCCCTTTCCAAATCTCCCGATCGCAGCAGGCTTCGGCCGCGCCGCGCCGGAGATTATTTTCTATGGCGTCGGCATCGCGGCATTCGTTGCGCTCGCGTTCTTCGCGCCGCACCGCGGAGCGCGGTTTCTGCGCACGATCGAGCGTGTGCTCGCCTGCATCGCACACCACCGCGCGCTTGCGGTCACCCTCGCGGGGGTGACCGCATTTTGCATTGTCGCGGCGATGACCGCGATCGTCGGCGTGCCGCTGCCAAAGGTGGACGACGAGTTCAGCTATCTGCTCTCGGCGGACACGTTCACGCACGGGCGGCTCGCGAATCCGCCGCATGCGATGTGGGAGCACTTCGAGACATTTCACGTCCTGCAGCAGCCGACGTATGCGTCGAAATATCCGCCCGGCCAGGGCCTCGTGCTTGCGCTCGGAACACTTCTCGGGCACCCGATCGTCGGCGTGTGGCTCGGTGCGGCGTTTGCGTGCGCGGCGGTGACGTGGATGCTCATGGCGTGGATGCGTCCGCGTTGGGCGCTGCTTGGCGGATTGCTCGCGGCGGTGCATCCCGAAGTGCTCATGTGGAGCCAGAGGTATTGGGGCGGCTGCCTCGCGCTCGCGGGCGGTGCGCTCGCCATCGGCGGATTTCGTCGCGTGATGAAAATGCCGCGTGTCGGAGACGCATTGCTCATGGCGCTCGGTGGCGCGATCCTGATCTACACGCGCCCGTACGAAGGCGGCGTACTCACACTGCTGCTCGGCACGGCGCTGCTCGTGGCTGCATTCCGGAAAAAGATCGCGCTGCGTGACCTCGTGCTGCGTGTGGTGATTCCGTGCGCGGCGGTGCTGTGCGTCGCGGCGGCATGGTTGGGATTTTACAACTCCCGCGTCACCGGCAGCGCGTTGAAGATGCCTTACCAGATTCACACGGCGCAGTACATGGCCGCGCCGATTTTCATCTGGCAGACCGCGCCACCGCTCCCCGTGTATCATCATGCCGACATGCGCGATTTCCACACGGGCTGGGAATTCCGCGGCTACTCGAAGCAGCGCTCGCCCGCGGGTCTCGCGACCGGGATCATCGAGCGCATGTGGCGGCTCATTCGTGGCGAGATGCGGATTTGGTTCCTCTCGATCTCGCTCGTCGCGCTGCCGTTTGCGCTGCGGCGCGACGGCTGGATGCGCTTCACGCTCGTGCTCACGCTCGTGTTCTTCGCCGCGCTGATGCTCGTGAACTGGACGTTCTTTCACTACGCCGCGCCGGTGTTCGGCCTGTTCTTTTTCTCCGCCGTGCAGTGCATGAGGCATCTGCGCACATGGCGCTGGCGCGGCAGGCCGGTGGGACTTTTCCTAGCACGCGGCTCGGTGCTGCTGTGCGCGCTGTCGGTATTCGCGACGGGACGTGAAGTCGCGGCTCAGTTCCCCGACGGCTGGTGGATTCAGCGGCGGGAGATCAGCGAGCAGCTTCATCGCGAGGGCGGGAAGCATCTCGTAATCATCCGTTACGCGCCGGGCATCGCCAACACGCCGACCTTCGGCTACCGCGACTGGACGCGGAACGATGCGGACATTGACGCCCAGGAAATCGTATGGGCACGCGACATGGACGCGGAGCACAACGCGCGGCTGCTCGAATACTACAAGGCCCGCCGCGCGTGGACGCTCGACGTGGACACGCACGGCGTGAAGCTGCTCCCGCTTCCGCGCTGACGCGGATTTTCCCCGATGCGAATCCTCCTCACGAAGCTCAAGCTCATCGGCGACGCGCTGCTGATCACGCCGACGGTCCACGCGATCCGCGAGCGGTTTCCCGATGCCGCGATCGTCGTGGTCGTGCGCAAGGGCACGGAAGGAATTCTTGAAGGCTGCACGGCGATCGATCGCGTGCTCACCGCTGCCGCACCCGAGGGAAAACGACGGGGGCGCTTGAACTGGCTCGACGATTTGAAGCTCATCATCGAACTGCGGAAAAAACGGTTCGACTACGCGTTCGAGCTGAGCGACGGCGACCGAGGGCGGTGGATCTGCGCGCTGGCTCGCGCGAAGGTGCGCAGCACCAATGCGGGCGTGCTCCCGCTGAATTTTTTCTGGCGGCGCGTGTTCAAAAGCACCTCGACGTTCGGCTGGTTGCGGATGCACCGCGTTGAAAAGGATTTCCTGACCGTCGCGCATGAGATCGATCTGGCTGGCACGCCGCCGCCGCTGTGCTTCGAGCGCTCGCGCACGGTGGCGTCGCAGGTGAGCACGGAGGCCGGGGAAAAATGCGTGGTGTTCAATCCCGGCTCGCGGTTGCCGGAAAAACTGTGGCCCGAAGATCGGTGGATTGCGCTCGGACGCGAACTTGCGGTTCGCGGCAATCGCATCGTCGTGAACACCGGCCCTGCCGCGGATGAGATCGCTTTGGGCAGCCGGATCGCCGATGCGATCGGCACGAGCGCGATCAGCACGAAGTCAGCGATGACGTGGGCGCAGCTCGCGCACCTGCTCTATTCCGCAAAGCTGCTCGTGACGGTGGACACAGCGGCGATGCACCTCGCCGCGGCGTGCCAGTGCCCGACGGTCGCGCTCTTCGGTCTCGTGCCTGCGGGCCAGTGGCGTCCGTGGAAATCACCGAGCCGCGTGCTCACGGCGCTCGGCGAATGGGGCGAAATCACAGCCGAAGCCGCGCGGCAGGAAAGGCCGATCGAACTCGTGACCACGGAGGCCGTGCTCGCCGCGATCAGCGAGTTGGAGACGGCGACGACTGCGCACGGCGAAGCCGCGCAGAGGTAAAATCAGTCCTGCGGTTTGCGCGTGATCATGTCCTTCAGCATCCGGTTCACCGCGTCCATCGCGTCGTTGCGCACGCGGTTCCAGGTCGCGACGTCGTCGCAGACGGCGAGCCTTTCGGCATCGGGCAGCGACTTGTCGCGGCGGCGGTCTTCGAGGTTCCAGAGCGTGATGTTTGCCTCGAAGAGCCGCGAGATGGCGTCGGAGATGGCGTTGAACACGTCGCCCGCCGGGCGCTCGCCCTTATAAAATTTGTGCTTCGGCTCCTCGAGCGGGATTTCGCCTGCGATCGCGAGCGAGAGGTGGCCGTTGATCTCGGTCTTCAGGTTCTCCAGTTTCCGCCGGACGGGTTCGAGCAACTCCGCGTCGCCGCGCTCGGCGAGTTTGCTGAGGCGGATGTTTTCGATGGAGAGTTTGTCCAGCAGGCTGCCGAGGGTTTCCATGTTTTCGCGCGGAGGATTGGCGGACGCTGTCGCGATTGCAAGCGGCACCGTCCCGGACGGCAGTTCCTGGTTGAGCGGCTCGGACGTATTCCCTAGTTTGCGGCGACGGCGGATCACGCAATGCCTTTTCAACTCGAAGAATTCATCGCCGAACATTCTCCGTCTCCGAGCGCGATGTGCGCCGGTTCCGACGCATGAAATCTGTGCCGGAAAAACCAGCGAAGATTGCATTCCTGATTCAGGGGCATGATGCACCGAGCACGCGCGTGCGGATTCTGAACCTGCTGCCGCATTTCCACGACGCCGGATTTTCCACGGCGGTCGAGGTGTATCCGAATTCGCTGCGCGGCTGGTTCGCGGTGTGGCCACGCGTGCGCGGCGCGGACATCCTCGTGGTGCAAAAGCGGCTGCCGAGCCTGCTGGAGGCGAAGTTTCTCCGCTGGCGGATGAAGCGGCTCGTGTTCGATTTTGACGACTCGGTGTGGCTGCGCAACCGGCAGGGCGACGCGAGGGTGAGCAACAAGCTGCGCCGCCGCTTCGCACATCTCATGCGGCGCGTGGATCTCGCGATCTGCGGGAACTCGATCCTCGAAGCTCGCGTGCGTGCGACGTGCGCGGAGGCGAGGACGCTCATCGTGCCGTCGGCGGTGCCCGCGCCAGATGCGGAGCTGGTGTCGCGGAAAAATTCCCCGCTGCGCGTGGGCTGGGTGGGCACGGCGATCAATCTGCCGTACCTCGTTGCGATTGAGCGTCAGCTCGCGGCTGCGCACGCGCGTACGCCGTTCGAGCTGGTGGTGATTTGCAGCGAGCCGCCGAAGTTTGCGGAGTTCCGCGCGGTGCGTTTCGTGAAATGGTCGGAGCGGACGGAATACGAGGAGATTTCGCGCTTCGATGCGGGCATCATGCCGCTCGCGGACAACGAGCACAGCCGCGGCAAGTGCGCCTACAAGGCGCTGCAATACATGCGCTGCGGCGTGCCGGTGATCGCGAGCGACGTGGGCGTGAACCGTGAGTGGATCGCGCAGCGTGGCGCGGGACTCGTGGTGCAGGAGGACGGCTGGTGTGAGGCGCTTGTGTCGGTGCTTTCGGATGAGAGAATGCGCGCGCAGTTCGGTGCGGCGGGCATCGCGGCGGTGCGAAATGGATTTCGCATCGAGGATGCGGCTCGGCAGTGCGTGGAGGCATTTCGCGGGCTGTTCGGTGCGTAGCCGCGCTTGTGAAAGCGCGGGCTGATCTTCCGCGTCCGAAAAGTGC